>JANMPU010000073.1:0-91610 GCA_031369985.1 Sphingomonas sp.
TTCGCGTAATTCTGGAACTCGAGCCCGCCATCAAGCCGGGGATTGTCCGATCGGATGGCATAGGTCTGGCCCTGCGCAGCGGGCATCGCCTGGAACCGCGATACTTTCGCCTGAAACGGCGTGGCGCAGGCCCCGAGCGCGAGGAGAGTGAGGGGCGCAATGAATTTCAGTTTCGACAACATGGCATACACCTTTGAATGCGACTCCGAAGATAATGGAACGAAATTGCGCGCGAGTCACTGAACGGCGCTTGAACGCCACGGACCGTCGTTATTTTTGCAGGCCGAGTGCGGCGTAGGTTTTCGTAAGCGTCGGTGCTGCCAAACCCGAGGCACGGGCGGCACCTTCGACTAGGATGGCGTCAATTTCGCTTGAGCCGCGCAAGCCTTCGAACCGGGTGCGGATCGGTTCGAGGGTTGTGACGAGCAGTTCCGCCAGCGCCGCTTTGAACGGCCCGAATTGCGATCCGCCAAATTCGCTGAGAACCGCATCGACGCTGCGGTCTTCAAGCGCGGCCATGATGCCGACGAGATTGCGGGCTTCGGCGCGACTTTCCAACCCCACCGCTTCGGACGGAAGTGGTTCGGGATCGGTCTTTGCCTTGCGGATTTTCTGGGCAATCGTGTCGGCATCGTCGGTCAGGTTGATGCGGCTCATGTCGCTCGGGTCCGACTTCGACATTTTCGCATTGCCGTCACGCAAGCTCATGATCCGCGCGGCGGCGGGCGGGATGATCGGTTCGGGAAGGGTGAAGAGTTCGGTATTGAAGTCCGTGTTGAACTTACTCGCGATGTCGCGGGCGAGCTCGAGATGCTGTTTCTGGTCCTCGCCCACCGGCACATGCGTCGCTTGATAGATCAGCACATCGGCGGCTTGCAGGACGGGATAGGCGAACAGGCCGATGCTCATCCCTTCACGGTTTTTGCCGGCCTTATCTTTGAACTGCGTCATCCGGTTGAGCCAGCCGATCCGCGCCGTGCAGAACAGCAGCCAGGCAAGTTCTGCATGCGCAGGGACGCGGGCTTGGTTGAACAGGATCGATTTCTGCGGATCAATGCCACTGGCAATAAGCGCCGCCGCCATTTCGCGCGTGTTTGCGGCGAGCGTGGCGGGGTCATTGTAAACCGTGATCGCGTGAAGGTCAGCAAGGAAATAGAGACACTCGCCGTCCACTTCATCCTGCATCCGCACCCAATTGCGGATCGCGCCGAGATAATTGCCGAGGTGAAGATTTCCCGTGGGCTGAATGCCCGAAACGACGCGCATTATTTGGCTTTCCTTTTGAACTGATCGCGCAACTCACCGAGGTTGACCGCCCCGAGCGCGAGCACCGCTCCGCCATAAACGAGCGCGCCCGTGCCGCATAGGATGACCAGCGCGATAATCCGTTCGCTCCAGTCCTTTGCCATATGCGGGTCGAGGAACGGGTTGAGGAAAAAGAGCGCGATGCCCATTACTGCACCCGCCGCGACGATCCGTAGGGCTTTGCTCTTGAACCGCGCATCCACTTGCAAATGCCCGCGCTTATGCAAAAGCCGGTAAAGCAAAATGACGTTCACCCAAGCGGCAGCAGCAGTTGACAGGGCAATGCCGACAAAGCCCGCGTTCAGGTAAAGCACCGACAGGAGATTGCCGAAGAGGTTGAACAGCATCGACACGAGCGCGATGCGAACCGGCGTCTTTGTGTCCTGCCGCGCGTAAAAGCCGGGGGTCAGTACTTTAATGAGGACATAAGCCGGGACGCCGAGCGAGAAGGCAGCGAGCGCACCCGCTGTGCCGACCGTGTCAGTGGCGGTGAAAGCGCCATGTTCGAATACGCCACGGATGAGTGGGACAGCAGAGATGACCAATGCCACAGCGGCCGGGAAAGCCAGCAGCAATGCCAATTCAAGCGCCCGGTTTTGCGTATGCGCGGCGGCGGCATCGTTCCCGCCGCTGATCTGGCGCGACAGGCTGGGAAGGATTGCGGTGCCGACGCCAATCCCGATCAGGCCGAGCGGGAGCTGGTTGAGCCGGTCTGCATAATAAAGATAGCTGACCGCGCCTTGCTCCAAATAGCGGGCGGCAAGCGAGGTCGAGATGAACAGATTGAACTGAATCGCCCCTTGGCCAATCGCAGCGGGGCCGATGAGCCAGAGCATTTTCTTCACATCAGGCGAGAGTTTGGGCAGCGTCAGTTTAAGCGTCACACCCGCACGGCGACAGGACCAGATGAGCCAGAGAAGTTGCAGGAAACCAGCCACTGTCACCGCAATCGCCTGCGTTTCCGCTGTTTCGGCTTGTGTATCGCCGCGGAAAAAAAGGATCGCGACGATCATGCAAATGTTGAGCAGCACAGGTGCTGCGGCATTTACCCAGAAACGATTCAGCGAATTGAGGATCCCGCCCATTAACGAAACGAGCGAAATCAGCGCGAGATAGGGAAAGGTGATCTGCGTCAGATGGGTGGCCAGCGCGAATTTTTCCGGGCCGCCATCGGGGAAGCCGCCGGTCATCGCGTAAACAATCGGCCCTGCCGCAACCATCATGATCACGGTGAATAGGACGAGGAACGGGAACAACACCGACAGCACTTGTCCCGCAAATTCGTTGGCGGCGGCAAGGCCTACCTCCGCCTTTTCCTTTTCCGCTTCGGTCATCCGCCGATTGAACATCGGCACAAAAACAGCGGCAAAGGCTCCTTCGGCAAACAGCGCGCGGAATAGGTTCGGCAACCGCCACGCAATCAGAAACGCATCTGACGCAAAACCTGCGCCCACGAAACGCGCCATCAACATGTCGCGCACCATGCCGAGCACGCGGCTGACAAGCGTGAGGCCCCCGATGGAGGCCGTGGCGCGGACGAGGTTCATTGCGTCCGCGGTGCCTTTCAGGCCTGACCTACTGGTTCGCCCATCGCCTCTACCTGCGCAGATTGCGCCAGATAGAGTTGCGCGAAATCAATCGGCTCAAGCATCAGCGGCGGGAAGCCACCATCGCGGACAACATCAGCGAGCGTCCGCCGCGCGAAGGGGAAAAGGATCCGCGGGGCTTCGGCGAGCAGGAAGGGCTGAAGCTGGTCTTCGGGAATGTTGCGAAGCGCGAACAGGCCCGCATATGACAGTTCGACCTGAAACGCAGTTTTGTCGGCTGCGGTCGCCTTCACTTCGATTTTCAGGACGACTTCATACATATCGTCGCCGACCTGGCCCGACGCGATGTTGAACTGAACGTCGATTTGCGGCTGCCCCTGCCATTGATAAACCGCCGGTGCGTTCGGGTTTTCGAACGACAAATCCTTCACATATTGGGAAATCACGCCGGCCTGCGGGCTGGTGTCTTCGCCATTGGGGAGTGCTTCGGTGCCCTGATCGTCGGCCATGTCGTCTTGATCCTGCAAAATAGATTGGAATATCGAAGCCGCGCGCCTAGCAGGAGGAACGTCATAAGGGCAATGGCCGTTTGAACTGTGGCGTCATGCACTCTATATGAGCGTTGAATAACCGGAGGTTTTGTGGTCGGAATTGTCCTTCTAGCAATGGTTGCTGCGTTTCTCGGCCTGCGCCTTTATTCGGTGTTGGGCAAACGGACGGGCCATGAGCAGCCTTTCGTCGCGCCACTCGATTCACCGGGCGCGGGCGCGGCGGTTGCCGTTGAGGAAAGCCGCGGCGTCACGCCATTGGCCTCCGATACGGTTTTCGAGCCAGCGGCGGCAGCGGGCGTAAAAGCCATTATCGCGGCTGACGGCAGTTTTGATGTCGCGCGTTTTCTTGAAGGATCAAAGGCGGCCTATCGCATGATTTTAGAAGCCTATTGGCGCGGTGACGAAGAAGCGCTTGCGCCTTACGTGGGTGAAGATGTGCGTGAGGCCTTCGCTGCGTCCATTGCTGAGCGGCAGGCAGCGGGTCATGTGCTCGATAACCGGTTGATGACGATCGAGGCGGCGACGATTGTTGAGGCATCGGTGGAGAACAAGGTTGCAACAGTGACTGTGCGTTTCGACGCCGACATTGCCGCAGTGACTCGCGATGCGGATGGGCAAGTCATCGCTGGATCGATGAGCGATGCGGTACCCACGCATGACGTTTGGGCGTTCAGCCGGACGTTGAAGTCCGATGATCCGAACTGGATTTTGGTGGATACTGACGAATCGGCATGAAGCCGTTTGTTCCCGTCTTTGCGTCCGCGCTGGCTCTGTCGGCTTGCGCAGGTTCGATTGTGCCGCGCGGAACCGGGATGCCCGCGCCACGGATTGAGGCGCAAGCGCCGATTCCAAAAGCGATTGTTGGTGCACCATCGACGCCAATAACGGCCAGGCCTGCGACGGTGGCCACAGGAACGAACGCACGTGCGGTTGGCTTAACTGCGGGGCCGTCGGTCGGGGCATTGCCATTTGATGATTCCGCCGCGCGCCGGGTGTTGGCGTCATTCATCGCGAGCTGTCCCGCTGTTTCGAAACGATCTGACCTGAGTGGTCTGACGCGCAACGAGGATTGGGTGCGCGTGTGCGCTGCGGCCCGTAGCGCTGACGTTTCTCGCGCGCGCGACTTTTTTGCCGAACAGTTCGAAGCGGTTCAGGTTGGCACCGGCGCGGCGTTTGCAACGGGTTATTACGAACCCGAAATTGCCGGATCCCGAACGCGTTCAACGGCGAACAACACGCCGATCTATAAGAAACCGCCAGAACTCGTGGAGATCGATCTTGGTGCTTTCAATGACGGCCTAAGGGGTCGCAAAGTCAGCGGGCGCATGGCAAATGGCACGTTGGTGCCCTTTGCGGAGCGTGGCGAGATTGAGGATGGCGCGCTGGCTGGGCGCAGGCTTGAACTCGCCTATGCCGCCGATCCGGTCGAGTTTTTCATGCTGCAAGTACAGGGGTCGGGTCGGCTGAAACTACCCGATGGCTCAATCATGCGCCTAACTTATGCAGGGCAGAATGGCCGGACGTATGTGAGCGTCGGCGCTTATATGCGTGAACGCGCGATGCTCCAAACGGGACAGTATACGATGCAGGGCGTGATGGCCTATATGCGCGCAAATCCCGAAGCGGGCCGCGCGATTATGCGTCAGAACAAGAGCTTCGTCTTCTTCGCTGAACTGAACGGCGAAGGGCCACTGGGATCGCTCAATGTCGTCGTCAAACGTCAAGCAAGCGTCGCAACCGACCCAATGTATGTGCCGCTGGGCGCACCGGTGTTTTTATCGATGGACCGGACCGACGCGACCGGCCTGTGGGTGGCGCAGGACATTGGCGGCGCGATCAAGGGTGCGAACCGGTTTGATACTTTCTGGGGCGCGGGCGACGAAGCGGCGCGGATCGCGGGTGGGATGACCGCCCGAGGGACCGCTTTCATACTCGTCCCGCGCGGGACGCTTGCACGGCTGGGAGTCGCAAGTGGCGGGCCGACGCCTTAGCGCTGAAGAGGCTGCGCTGTGGCAGCGAGTGGCGGGGTCGGTGCGGGGGATTCGCCCTGTGCAATTCGAAGTTCATGCGAAGGGGCCACCCCCAACCCCTCCAGCAAGGGCTGAAGGGGATTACAAGCGCAGTGGAAACTCCCCTCCGCGCCTTCGTGGAGGGGTTGGGGGTGGCATTTCTTCTTCGTCACCTCAAAACACTCTCGACGGCACTTGGGACAAAAAAATAGACACGGGTCGCGTAACGCCCGACCGCACCATTGACCTTCACGGCTACAACCTCGTCGCTGCGCACCACAGGCTTGACCTTGGCCTAGACCAAGCAATCCGCGACGGTGCACGCGTGATTTTGCTGGTTACCGGACGACCGCCGCGCGCCGGGGCAAGTCGCCTCGATCTCCCACTTCGCGGTATCATCCGAGAATTAGTCGGAGACTGGCTCGCTGCGTCGCGCCACGCGTCGAGTATTGCCGCAATCCGGAATGCCCACCCGCGTCATGGTGGCGCAGGCGCACTCTACATCGTGCTTCGTCGCATCCGCTGACCGGGCGCAACACAATTTTAATGCGAAGCTGTCACGCGGATACGTGGGGACGCTCTTGTCTGGACAACAAGCGCGACGGGGACATGATTGCCGGAGTCGGATGGAAGAGTTTTTACTCAAATTACGTGCGATATCGCTTGCCGTTTGCATCGGGGGCGCCGTATTCTTTCTGGCGCTTTTCGTGGGATTTGGCGGCGCGCATGATGCCGTTTCGCTGATCCGCGCGGTCGTGGTTGCGGTGATCAGCGGCGCAATGGCGTGGACGATGGGCGAGCGCGCCAGCACTAAAGTTACCGCTTCTGTGGACGCGGCAACTGCGCGGCTCGTCGCGGCGGCTGGAGGCGATCTTTCGACAGCGACGCCCGCAACGGTCGGGGTTCGATTGCCCGAATTGTCACAGGCGATTGATGCTTTGTTCCGTGAGGTCCGCACCAGATTGGAAAGCGTCCATGCACTGGCGATGTTCGATCCGGTCACCGCGCTGCCAAACCGGTTGAGTTTCCGCAGTGACGTTGAACGGGTGTTGACGACGCTTCCTGCCGCCCAGCAATCAGCGTTGATTTTTATCGATCTCGATCAATTCAAGCTCGTCAACGATACTCTGGGCCATGCGCATGGGGATCAACTGCTGGCGATAGTCGCCAACCGGTTGCGAAAAGTGACGCGGGGACAAGAAACAAGCGACGCCATCGTGGGGCGCTTGGCGGGCGACGAGTTCACGATTTTCTTTCCAACGGTGGTTGATGCCGCGAACGTAACGCGGATTTGTGAGGCGTTGCTGGGGACGTTGATGGAACCTTTTGATGTTGCTGGCCACAATGTCGAAGTTGGTGCGTCGTTGGGCGTGGCGATGCGCCCTGAGCATGGCCAGACGCTGACGGCGCTGATGCGTGCTGCCGATGTCGCTATGTATCATGCCAAGGATCAGGGGCGGGCGCAATTCCAGTTTTACACTGATGCGCTTGGCGAGCAGTTGGCGCATCGGACGAAGCTGGAAAGTGATTTGCGTGGGGCGGTCGAGCGGGACGAACTCACTTATGTGCTTCAGCCGCAGGTGTCGGTAGAGAGTGGTGAGGTCGTTGCTGCCGAAGCGTTGCTCCGTTGGAACCACCCAACCGATGGCTTGCGGATGCCGGGCGCGTTCATTGCTGCGGCGGAGGAAAGCGGCCTGATTTACGAGCTTGGCGATTGGGGTATTGAAGCAGCAGCGAAAGCGCTCGCGCGGTGGCCTGAACTGGGCCTCGATCATCGGTTGGCGATCAACCTCAGTCCGCGCCAGATCGCACGCGCCGATTTCTTTCCGAAATTGCGCGGTGCGTTGTTGCGGCATGGCGCACCGATTAAAATGCTTGAGGTCGAAATCAGCGAGACCGTCGCGATGGAATGCGGCGAGACAGTGATAGTCGAGCTGGCTGCCCTGCGCGCGCTGGGGGCCACAGTGTCGATCGACGATTTCGGTGCGGGCTATTCAAACATTGCGCGGCTGCGGCGGATGCCGGTGGACCGGATCAAGATTGATCGCAGCTTGATTGTTGATGTCGCGACCAATGCTGATGCGCGCGCGATTGCGCAGGCCGTGATTGGCCTGATCCATGGGCTGGGCTGTACCGCCGTCGCCGAGGGGGTCGAGCATGATGCTCAGATTGATGTGCTGCGCATCATGGGCTGCGACGTGATTCAGGGTTATGCGATTGCAATGCCGATGGCCGAGGCCGACTATGTCGCTTGGACAAACACCCGCGTCAAAATGCGGGCATAGATTTCGGTCAGTGCTTCCAAGTCGGCGATGGCAACGGCTTCGTCGAGTTTGTGCATTGTGGCGTTGCAGAGGCCGAATTCAGCGACCGGACAGAGTTTGACGAGATAACGCGCATCCGACGTGCCGCCAGTGGTGGAGAGGTCGGGGGTAAGGCCTGTCACGTCGGTCACCGCATCGGCAATCAGCGAGCTGAGCAGTCCCGGCGGGGTCAGAAATGCTTCGCCTGAAATGCGCGCGGTGACCGTGGCGCGGGGGCTTTCCTTGGTCGCTAAGTCGGTGATGTGATCGACAAGGGCTTGCCCGCTTTGCAGGTCGTTGAAACGGATGCTCAGCCGCGCGCTGGCTTTGGCGGGGATGACATTGGTCGCGGGGTTGGCGATGTCGACCGTTGTTATTTCGATGTTCGAGGGCTGGAACCAGTCGGTCCCGTCGTCGAGGTGGATTGCTTCGACGGCCGATAGAATACGGATCAGCGGCGTGATCGGATTGTCGGCAAGGTGCGGGTAGGCGACATGGCCCTGCGTGCCCGCGACTTCGATCCAGATGTTGACCGAGCCGCGCCGCCCGATCTTGATCGTGTCGCCGAGGCGGTTGGCTGAGGTGGGTTCGCCGACGAGGCAGAGATCGGGGATCAGGCCACGGGCGCGCATCCGTTCGATCAGGGCGACCGTGCCGTAAGTTGCTGGCCCTTCCTCGTCACCCGTGATGATGAGCGTCAGACGTCCGGGGTGATCGCGGTGTCGCGCTGCGGCGGCAACGAAAGCAGCGATGGACCCCTTCATGTCCACGGCACCGCGCCCGTGGAGGAGATCGCCACGAATTTCAGGGGTGAAGGGATCGGAGACCCAGCCTTCGCCTGGCGGGACAACATCAAGGTGCCCGGCGAAAGCGAAGTGCGGGCCGACGTCGCTACCGCGCGTCGCGAGCAGGTTTTCGACGGGGCCATCGGGTGCTTCGCCGGCGATGAAGCGTTCGACGTCGAAGCCTTGGGCCACCAGTGCCGCTTCCAGCACATCGAACACCGCGCCTGTCGCGGGGGTTACGCTGGGCGCGGCGATTAGGGACTTGGCGAGCGCAAGCGTGTCAGTCATGATGCCTCTATGCCCAAAATAAACCTTGATGCCATCCCGCAAAGCAACGCCACTGGCTATCCGCCGCCATTTGATGCCGAAGTGCAAGGGCGATGGTATCGGCGGTTGTCGCCTGTCAGTGGGTTGACCGATTTTGGCGCGAGTCATGTCGTGCTCAAACCGGGTGCTTGGTCGTCACAACGGCATTGGCATAATGGCGAGGATGAAATGGTCATTATGATGTCGGGCGAAGCGGTGCTGATCGAGGATGATAGCGAGACTGTTATGAAGCCCGGCGATTGCGCGGTGTGGCCGAAGGGGAGCACCAACGGGCATCATCTGATTAACCGCAGTGACACTGATTGCAGCTTTGTCGCCATCGGTGGCGGCGAACGGACCGGCGGCGGTTATTCGGATATCGACATGCTGTTCACGGCTGATGGCCGGTACATACGCAAGGATGAGACCGATTATATGGCGAATCGAGTCTGAGCGAAGTTCTCGAAGTTCTCACTATTTTCCTACGCAATTATCGGTCAAATATCCGAGATTTTGATAATAATTTCAAAGAGCTAGATCTAGCTATGTAAAATTTTCCGTGTAGGAAAGGTTATTGCACCGCATCCAATACCGCCGCCCGCAATTCCGCAATCCCCATCATCTTTTCGCTTGACGTCACAAAGATCGTCGGATGCGCAGCGGGGCGTTTGCGGGCGCTGTCGGTGGTGCGCTGCGTGACCGCTTCAAGCTCGGTTGCCTTGATCTTATCGGCCTTGGTCAGGACGAGGTGATAGCTCACCGCGGCCTTGTCGAGCATGTCCATGATGTCGTCGTCGACCGCCTTGATGCCGTGGCGGCTGTCGATCAGGACGAAAGCACGACCGAGAACCTGCCGCCCGCGCAGATAATCGTTGATCAGGAAACGCCAGCGCTTGACCATGTCCTTGGGCGCTTCGGCAAAGCCATAGCCGGGCATGTCGACAAGGCGCAGTTGCGGCGGATCGCCGACATCGAAGAAATTCAGCTCCTGTGTCCGGCCCGGGGTGTTGGACGTGCGCGCGAGCGAATTGCGATTGGTCAGCGCGTTGAGCAGCGACGATTTGCCCACGTTTGACCGGCCCGCAAACGCGACTTCGGGGAAGTCGGGATTGGGCAGAAACTCAAGCGTTGGCGCTGATTTCAGGAAGTTGATCGGCCCTGAAAACAGTTTGCGCGCGGTTTCGGTGAGGGTGTCATCCACAAGCACGTGTCCCCGAGCGCAGCCGAGGGGCATCGCCGAGCGCAGCCGAGGTGTGCTGCCGCAAATGCGCTGTTCTCGGCTTCGCTCGAACAAGCCCCTCGGCTTCGCTCGGGAAAGCGGACAGGGGAATGTTCACTTCACCACCGGCGCAGCGAGGCCGGGGTAGCGTGAATAGAGCAGCTTCTGCTGCAGGATCGTCAGGATGTTGGTGGTCATCCAATAAACCTGCAAGCCCGCCGCGAAGGGGGCCATGACAAAAATCAACGCAAAGGGCATGATTTTGAAAATCTGTTCCTGCGTCGGGTCCATCGGCGCGGGGTTCAGCTTGAACTGGATATACTGTGTGATGCCGACAATGATCGGCAACATGCCAATCGCGAGGAAGTGCGGCAGGCCGAGATCGGGGAACAGGCCGAAGAAGAAGGGATCGGGCGCGGACAAATCCTTGATCCAGCCGACGAACGGCTGGTGCCGCATTTCGATGGCAAGCAGCAGCACTTTATAAAGCGCATAAAAAATCGGGATCTGGAGAAAAATCGGCAGGCATCCGGCCATCGGATTGATCTTTTCCGATTTATACAGCGCCATGACTTCCTGCTGCTGGCGCGGCTTGTCGTCTTTGTAACGCTCTTGGATGGCTTTCATTTTTGGCTGAATGACGCGCATCGCAGCCATTGAGGCAAATTGTTTCTGCGCAATGGGAAACATCAAGCCGCGGACCGTGATCGTCAGCAGGATGATTGCAACACCGAAATTCTTGGTGAGGTCGAACAGCCAGTTGAGATATTTGAAAATCGGCTTTTCGATGACTTCGAACCAGCCCCAATCAATCGCTTTGCCGAAGTGCAGGATGCCGAGATTATCTTCATAATCGTCGAGCGTGTTCATCTCCTTCGCACCGGCAAAGAAGTGCGATTTGACGATCTTTTGCTGGCCCGGCGCAATGGTGGCGGGCGCGAGCGCATAATCGGCCTGATAGGTTTTGCCGCTTGCACGGAAGCCGGTGTCTACGCCAGCATCCTGCGGCGGCACGAGCGCGGCAAGCCAGAAGTGATCGCCAAAGCCGATCCAGCCTCCCTTTGACTGGAAGCGGGTGCCGCCAGCGCCAGCCGTATCGAGGTCTTTATGGTCAATGCCGTAATCGACTTTGCCGTTGAACGATCCAATTGGCCCAACATGCGCCGTCCATGTGTCGGGATCTTTCGACACGCCGTCGCGGCTGACATAGGCATAGGTGCGGGCGACAATGGGCGCGGCGCTGGCGTTGCCGATGGTCTGTTCCGCCGTGAACATATAATTGGCATCGACCGTGAACTTGATCGTGAAATTCTGGCCATTTGGGTTCGACCATCGCAGCGTAACAGGCTTTGCGGGCGTCAGCTCGGTGCTGTCGGCTTGCCAGACAGTCGTGGGACCGGGGAGGGCAATGCCTTCGCCCGCCCAACCGAAACCGGCATAATAAGCCTCGGGCGTGCCGCTTGGCGAAAGCAGACGGATCGGCGGCGATTTTGTGTCTATGGTCTGGCGATATTGGATCAGCACCAAATCGTCGATACGTGCGCCCGTGAGGTTGATCGAGCCTGTGAGCTTGGGCGTTTTGATCGCGACGCGCGGGGTTGCGGCGATGACTTGGGTGCGGTCCTGCACGCGAATGGCGGGCGCGGGAGCAAGCGTGTTGCTGACAGGGGCCGCAGGGACGGTGCTGCTCGTTGTTGTCGTGCTGCCCGTCTTTGCGGGCGGCGGCGCGGGGAAGAAACGCTCCGACAGCGCGCTCCAGCCGAACAGGACGAGTGCCGACAGGACAATCGCCAAAATCATATTACGCTGATTTTCCACGGTTCAGTTATTCCCCAAAATCAAGATCAAGGCACCGGATCATAGCCATGCCCGCCCCAGGGGTGGCACTTGATGATCCGGCGAAAGCTGAGCCAGCCACCACGCGTCGCGCCATGCTTCTGGATCGCGTCGATGGCATAGGCCGAACAGGTCGGCAAATAACGGCATGACGGCGGCAGGACCCGCGAGGGCCCGAGTTGCCAGCCGCGCGCGATCCAGATCATGAGGCGCGCAATCATGCGCCAAGTTTCGCAACCGCTTTGGCGAGGTCGGCGCGCAAGGTTGCAAAATTGCGGTCAATCCCGCCCGCACGACCGATCAGGATATGGTCGCTGCCCACTGCGCCCTGCGACGCAATCACATCACGCGCGAGTTCGCGGAGGCGGCGCTTCATCCGGTTACGGACGACTGCGTTGCCAATTTTTTTGGTCACGGTGTAGCCAACCCGCTTGGCGGGATCACCATCTGCACGATCACGAATCAACAGGACGAATCCCGGCATCGGGGCGCGCTTGGCTGAATTGGCCGCCAGAAAATCCCGGCGGGCAGAAATGGTAGAGAGCTTTTGTGGCCACAATTTCCGAGTCGCTGAACCAAGCGGTTCAACTAGAAATTGCTCTACGCCGACAGTTTCTTGCGACCGCGTGCGCGGCGGGCATGGATCACGGCGCGACCGCCCACGGTCGACATCCGGTGACGGAATCCGTGACGCCGTGCGCGGACGAGGTTGCTCGGCTGAAAGGTGCGCTTCATCGCTCATGCCCTAATTCGAAACTTTGAAAAGAAAAGGCCGCCCCGCGAGGAACGACCGCTGTGCAGCGCCGTTAGGCAAGGCGACCGATAAAGTCAATTCTTGTTCTGCTTCAACTCGGCCCGGCGTTTGGCGCTTCCCCGCCGCAGACCCCAATCGGCCCAGATACCTTGTTTGGGCCAGCGCCGTTTGAACCGAACATAGCGTTTTTTCGCCCAACGCGAATATTTCAGCGTCAAGCCGAGGCCCAGAGGAAAGACAATGATGAACCCGGGTCCGGGCAGCGCGCCGACAATCGGCGATACGATCATCAGCAGGATACCGACAATGAACAGACCGAACCGGACGGTCGGGTTGCGTTCAAACATGCGCCAACGGCTACCCAACGTCATGAGTATTCATGTGGTTGGCGCAGGGGCGCTTGGCAAGAGTGGGGTGGTGCAGGTAGATCATTTATTGAATTGGGGTTGGGGGAGAGCGGGATATGGTCGCGACGGTGCCGACAGTGGCGTATCTCGGCCTCGAAGCGCGAGCCGTGGAGGTTCAATGCTCGTTGATCGCAGGAGTTCCCAACTTTAATGTTGTTGGCTTGGGTGACAAAGCGGTCGCCGAAAGTCGTGAACGGGTGCGCGGGGCGATTGCTTCTCTGGGCCTGTCGCTGCCACCGAAACGTATTACCGTGAACCTGTCACCAGCGGATTTGCCCAAAGAGGGGTCGCATTATGACCTGCCGATTGCTTTGGCACTGCTTGGTGCGATGGGGATTGTCGATGCGGAGACTCTGTCGAGTTATGTCGTTGTCGGGGAACTCGGGCTTGATGGGCGGGTAGCGGCATCGCCCGGTGTGTTGCTGGCAGCACTGCATGCATCGGAAATCGGGAGTGGGTTGGTTTGTCCAGCTGTTCAGGGGTCCGAAGCGGCGTGGGCCGGACAAGTTGAGGTCATCGGCGCGCCCGATCTGTTGAGCTTGCTCAATCATTTCAAGGGGCAGGCACTGTTGCCGCCGCCGGACGCGGGCATTGCCGACGAACGCGAGCATGGACCGGATCTGAGACAAGTGAAAGGACAGGAAACCGCCAAGCGCGCGTTGGAGATCGCGGCGGCGGGCGGCCATAACTTGTTGATGTGTGGCCCGCCGGGCGCGGGTAAATCACTGATGGCGTCGTGTCTTCCGGGAATATTGCCCGACCTGACAGCGGCCGAAGCGCTCGAAGTTTCGATGGTCGCAAGCGTCGCGGGGGCGCTCAATAACGGGCGGCTGGTGCGGACGCGGCCATTTCGGGCGCCGCACCACAGCGCATCAATGGCGGCGCTGACGGGAGGCGGTTTGAAAGTAAAACCCGGCGAAGTCAGTCTCGCGCATCTGGGCGTGTTGTTTCTCGACGAGTTGCCCGAATTTCAACGCGCGGTGCTCGATTCGCTGCGTCAACCGCTTGAAACGGGCACTGTCAGCGTCGCCCGTGCCAATGCGCATGTCACCTTTCCAGCGCGGGTTCAGTTGATTGCGGCGATGAATCCATGCCGCTGTGGGCATTTGGGCGACGCGGCCTTGGCATGCTCTCGCGCACCGCGCTGTGCCGCTGATTATCAGGCGAAAGTGTCGGGGCCGATGCTTGATCGGATCGATCTCCACGTCGATGTGGCCGCAGTCAGCGCCGCCGATCTCGTTCTCCCGCCGCCTGCCGAAGGAAGCGCTGAAGTTCGTAGCCGGGTAGCTGAAGCCCGCGCCATTCAGACGGCACGTTACGGTCCCGACGGGCCGCGGACCAATGCGGAGGTTGACGGCAAACTGCTCGAAGAACACGCAACGCCTGACGAACCCGGCCGCCGTTTGCTGGCACAAGCTGCCGAAGCGATGCGCTTGTCAGCACGCGGTTACACGCGCATTCTGCGAGTGGCGCGGACGATTGCCGATCTGGCGGGCAGCGACGGCATTACAAGAATTCATGTCGCAGAGGCCTTGAGCTATCGACGGCAGGCACCACGGAATTGAAAAAAGTAAAGAGGGGATGGGTATGAATTGGTTGCAGATGCCGTTTCAGCGGATAACGGATTTTGCGGGGCGATCACGGCGGACCGAGTTCTGGATATTCTGGTTGGTGTCGCTGGTCCTTCAGATGGTCGCAGGGTTCGTCGATGCGGCGCAATCGCTGGCGGCTGTTGCGGCGGGCATGGGCCCATTGACGCTGGTTGTGACGTTGGTGCTACTCCTGCCAGCGGCGTCGGTTGGTATTCGTCGCTTGCATGATATTGGGTGGCGCGGCTGGTGGATGCTGTTGTTTGCCGCACCTTACGCGGCGTGGCTCTACACCGCGCATA
The DNA here is from genome assembly GCA_031369985.1 of Sphingomonas sp. Classification (GTDB taxonomy): domain Bacteria; phylum Pseudomonadota; class Alphaproteobacteria; order Sphingomonadales; family Sphingomonadaceae; genus Sphingomonas_O. The sequence continues at coordinate 14,914 of JANMPU010000073.1, forward strand.
CCGGCGCACAGGCCGTTGTACCAGCAATAGCGCTGCTGATCGGGTGTGTTGTTTTGCTGGTACTGCTGGTTCAGCCGGGCAATCTTGGCGACAATGCATATGGTCCCGACCCCAAAGGTGGGATTGCAGAAGCCGAAAACGAGGGCTAGTGCACGCAGACATCGCGGGCGTGGTGGAATTGGTAGACGCGCCGGACTCAAAATCCGGTTCCGCAAGGAGTGTGGGTTCGATTCCCACCGCCCGCACCATAAATACGACGAAGTGTTGAAGAAGACAATGATATTTGTAAAAAATATCAATACGTTACCGAACAAATACGAAGCTGTTGGAGCATACGTGCACGACGAATGCCTGACGCGTCGGAAATAATTTCTTTAGATTTAGCGGCGTCGATTGATAGAATGACGAAATAAAATTCCGTGTATTTCGACGAATGGTATGAGGGCGATGTCACACACTAATTGTGGTGGACTGCTCAACTCATTTCGCCTCGGTTGTGATTTTTTTCGTTAGAAACTTGGCCAGATTCGGTTAGCGCACCATTGTTCCGATGCGGTCGCATCCGGTGTTCCTTGATAACTCGCCGTGCGATTTTTTGCTTGCAAGCGGCGCTGGCGCTAATTTCGTCATTAATCTGCGCGAGCGTGCCGAACATGGCGGTGATTTCTGACCGCATTATTGCGTTTTACCGGGTCTGGACGGTCCCAAAACAAAATTCAAAAGAGCAAAGCGAACATACGGCGCGGGCAAACTATTTGGCCATTTTCACCTCCATTCCGTGCGTCCTAATTTTTAAGGACAATTCTCGTAAGCTATTGATCATTAAGTTGGATAGGAAAACTAAAGGGCTACAGCGTTTAGGCATCTTTCAAGGCAGTGAAGAGTGAAAAGCGCGGCAAGCCTTTATGTCTCTGCGGTGATCACCGAACGGTTCAACTGCGCAAATAAACGTTAGCCTAATTGACAATGTTGCATGACACACCGTGCTCGGCAAAAAATTATGTTATCCACGGATCATTTGTCGGATTTTCAGGTTTCATCACAGGAAATCAAATCCCCACGTTTGTAATCGAAAGATTGCAGACATTTGGATCATTGCCCAGAAACTGATCGCGGTTCCTCCCCCGGCACCATTCAGTCACGGGTTTATGAAAGTGGCGGCCAGTCCGAACTTTTTCGTTGCTCGGGACAGCAACTGGCCGCCATTTTAATTACACGACAGGTTCAAACAGGTCGTGACGAAATCCAGATCACAACCATCGTCAAGACAACAACTGCCAAGCCTGTGGACGCAAACAGCATGTAGCGCACGACATTCAGCTTGATGCCACCACTTGCCTGCACTTCAGTGCGCTCGATTTCTTCGTTATCCATGAAATTTCCTTACGGTTGGCGCTCTGAGCGGGTTTTACATCTGGGAAAGAATGTCGTTGATCGCGATGAACGCAAAGCAAACCGAGCTATCCGCAACCCCGTAAGGCATGAACAAATCAGCCCCCACGCGGATTGCTCCACATGTGTAGACGACGTTGGGCACGTAACCCTCACGATCCTCATCCGCTGCGGACAATATCGGATTTGGCGTGCGCCCGATGACTTTGGATGGATCATTCTTGTCCAGTAGTGCGGCACCAATGGCATATTTTCGCATCGCGCCGACGCCGTGGGTCAGGACAAGCCAGCCTTCATCAAGCTCAATGGGGGCACCACAATTACCGATCTGAACAAGTTCCCACGGGAAACGCGGCTCAAGAAGTAATTCGCCGCCATCCCATTCATCGATTTTGTCTGAACGCAGAAGGTAGAGATTCTTCCCATCCTGTCGCCCGATCATTAGGAACTGACCGTCGATCTTGCGGGGAAACAGCGCCATGCCCTTGTTGCGCCCTGCGGATCCACGGATTGGTGTCAGAGTGAAGTCACGAAAATCGCGCGTCCGGAGCAATTCGGACCGGATGTCGCGACCACTGTAAGCGGTATAGGTGCCGATCCATTCGCTTTTGCCGCTGTCACGCTGAAACTCGACGAGGCGCAAGTCTTCGAGGCCATTGCGCTGTGCTTCAGTAATCGGGAAAATGACCGTGCCCGAAATTGTGCTGTCGCGGTGGCGATAGAGCGAAACGCTTTCGGTCACTGCGTTTTCTTTGCGCGTGCCTTCCATAGCTGCGGTCGCGAATGCGGGTTGGGCCATTAACATCAGCGTGCGGCCCGCCGAAACAATCCCTTCTCGAAAAGCGATAGTCGAAATATGTCCTTCGCCCACCGCGCGGAGCGATAGGAGAATACGAACGCTGCCATCTTGCAAGCCCGACTGGTCGGGGTGGCGGACAACGCTGGGGTTCATCAGGGCAGCAGCAGCAAAACTATATTCGTGACAGAAATAGGCACCGATGAGACGGCGTGTTTCGCGTTTTATGTTTTGCCCATCGAGACCGAGCTTGGGCTCAATTTCGGCATAGCGATCATCGAAGACTTTTTCGATCTGCCAATGTCGATCTTCGAAATCGCGCAGGACCACGCTTAACTCCGCGCGCACTGTGCGCGCATCAAGCTGGAGGATGTCACGCGCCAACTTCTGCACGCGTTCAAGGTCTGGCCCGGAGGCTTGCCATGCAAGGTGGAATGGCCGCACGACGACGCGCGCCGGATCAGCATGAAGTTTTAGCTCGTGCTGAAAAAGATCAATCATGAAGCTGCGAGTTTGCCCGCCAAGGTCCGCATCGTGCAGGTCGCGAGTTGATAGGCGAGCACCGATTCCGCACCTTCGTTCAAGTTCAGGCCACGCGGGTTAATGCCGTCGTGACAGGTGCCGCTGACGGAATCTGCGACAACCACAGCGCGATCATTGGCCCCGCTGAACCAGTCATAGGCACGCTGCGCATTCACGAGCCAAATCGCGTCGCCGGTCGCGTCAAATGCTGCCAGTGCGCCATCGACCGCCGCCCAGATTTCGACGGGTTGCTGATCAAATGGCATTGGCCGTTGCATTTCTTTGCCGAAACTGTCGGAACCCACAGGGCGAAAATGGCCTTTCGGTGCAGTCTGTTGGTCAAAAATCCACGTCATCGTGGCCAGACCGCAATCAAGATACTCAGGCCTGTTTAGGCGCAGGCCCGCTCGTATCATTGCTTCCGGTAATCGACAGTTGTCATAGGCAAGCACGGTTTCAAACCAGTCCCAGTCAATGGTGCGAGCATTTACATAAAGACCGCGCAGGCGTTCTGCGCCTTGGTCCAAGATGCCGTGCGCCAGTGCATTTGTCGGTTCGGCGCGAAGAAGGTAATCCGCACCGAGCATTGCAAAAGCCGTTGCGCGCGGTGACCCAAACCCTCGCGATGATGTTGCAGTCTTATCAAAAAGCCCTTGGGCCCAAGCCTTAATACCAGCGGATTTGCCTTCACAAGCTGTCGCGCCCAGCGCCCAAAGCGTTCGGCCACAGCTGTCCTCCGACCCGACATCCTCCAGCCAGTTACGGCGATAGTCCATGAAGTTGCGATATTCGCCGGTCGCGTCGTTCCATGCGCTTTCGACAAACGCCGCAAATGTTGAGGCCATCCGGCTACGGTGCGGTTCCGTCTGAACGCCAAGGCGATTCATCAGCATCAGCGCACGGGCATTATCGTCAACGCAATAACCATGCGCGCGATGCGGCACCGAATGGATGCTATGCTGCAAAATACCTGTGTCATCGCAGATGCGCAGCAGGCCAGTCAGGCCGATGTTCAGGCTTTCTGGTAACGGCTGTACGGTCGATTTGGTTTCATCAATCATAGCGAGGCATTGCGCGGCAAACTGCGGCCAGATCATATCCCGCCCGCGACGATAGGCCCGCTGCTGGAGCGCCAACAGGCGATTAGGATTGTCAAGTAACGCGCCGATTTCCAATGCGATCCCGTCACTGTCGTTAAACGGGACGAGCACACCATGATCGTCGGCAAGTAGTTCAACAGCATGGACATATGGCGTGGACACCACGGCTTTTCCCAGAGCGACTGCATAGGACAGCGTGCCCGAGGTCGATTGAGCAGCACCGGGATATGGTGTTACATAAATATCCGCTGCTTCAAGCAGATTCAGAAGTTCAGGCGTTTCGACAAAGGCATCGATCCAGTGGATGTGGTCGGCCACACCAAGCGCATCGGCCTGAGCATGCAGCTTTTCGCGATACGTTTCGCCCTCTCGCGCAACTAAGTTGGGATGCGTTGCGCCAACGATGCAATAAAGGAGGTCCGGATGATCCTCAATAATTGTGGGCAGTGCCGCAATGGCGGTTTCGATACCTTTGCCGGGCGATAGCAATCCGAACGTCATCATCACTTGTTTGCCATCAAAACCAAACTCAGTCTTGAACTGCGCCGAGCGACCAAACGGCCGGTCAGGCACGCCGTGCGGGATCAGCAGTATTTGGTCAGCGTCAGCGCCGTAGAGATTTTGTAGCAGGTTGCGACCGTGCTCAGACATCACCATCAGCTTTGATGCGCGTGCAACGAGGCGTTTCATGACGCGCATCTGATCCGCATTAGGATCGGCAATAACGGTGTGCGTCGTGACGATCAGCGGGGCCGCGACCCGGTCGATAAGCTCGAGCACCATGTCGCCCGCCGCCCCGCCAAACAGGCCAAATTCGTGCTGAAGCCACACAATGTCTGCGCCGCTCTGATTTATCTTGGTTGCAGCGTTTCGAAAGCTGACGGGATCATTGTCCAATATGACGCCGCAAACTGCGGTGTCGAATGTCGAATGATTATTTGCTGTCGTCATGGCATAAACGTCGACTGCAACATCGGGTGAGGCTGCGCCAAGACTAACATAAATATCAGCCGTGAAGGTCGCGATCCCGCAGCGCCGCGGCGTAAATCCGCCCACAAGAGCGATGCGTGTTTTGACCGGTGCCGACAGGGCGCTATCGACGACGGCAATATATTCGTCTTGAACCGCTCGAACGCTGACTGACTCATACATCGCAAACGCCTCCTGTTGACGCGCGGACGGGCAACCACTGAAAAAGGCTACTTACGACGTTTTGACTGTCGAGCGCTCAGTGGCGCAAATGCTGCGTTGCAATATTAACCAGAGCCGCGACAATATGTTCCCCGCTCAGGCAGCAATCGTGTTTTGGGCGCCATTGAGCTCGCGGTGCACAAGCAATGCCTGACCAATAGTCGCCGTCACGGTTTCGGGTTCAAATGGCTTGGTGATCAGATATGTGGGCTCTGGCCGCTCTCCGGTCAGGAGCCGTTCGGGGAAAGCCGTAATAAATATTACTGGCACGTCCATCACGCCGAGAATGTCCTTCACAGCATCAATGCCGCTTGATCCATCCGCTAAGCTGATGTCCGCAAGCACCAGTTCTGGACGGACGCGGCTAGCTAGATCAACCGCTTCCTGCCGCGTTCGGGCGACACCGGCGACGCTATGACCCAACGCTTCAACAATCGATTTGATATGTAATGCGATGATTGATTCATCCTCAATAATCATCACGCTGGCTTGAAGATCGTCAGTGATCGCTTGGCGCGCAATCCCGATTTCGTTCGTGACATCCTCGACAGTGCTCCCAAGAATATCAGCCGTCTGTGCGACGCTAAATCCTTCGACAGCCGTCAAAAGCAACGATTGCCGGGCGTGGACAGCAAGGCTGGCGACTGGCCCGCCATCGCGGCCAATCGCTGACATACCCCGCCACAACTTGTGAAAAACCCGATAAAGTTCGAGCCGAGCCGGTTTTGCCAAATCAAATTCGTTCGGCGCCAAGAGCAAGGCTTCAAGCGTCTCGCGCACGGCAGCATCGCCCAGCGTTTGTGACCCCGTCAAGGCGCGCGCATAACGACGCAAAAAAGGAAGCTCGGGCAATAGCGCTGCTTTAAGTGACATAGATGCTCCTCAGGTCGAACAGCGAAAACATCAGCTTTCAACCATTGTTCCAACCAAAAGCAATTAATTCACGCGGGTATTACGCGCTCTCGGACAATCGCACCGCCGCCAAATTTGCATTGGCAAAATCCCAATTTATCAAGTGTTCCAAATACGCCTTCACATAATCTGGACGGCGATTTTGATAATCGACGTAATAGGCGTGCTCCCACAAGTCGCAGGTGAGCAATGCCGTCTGACCATGAACGAGCGGCAAATCAGCATCATGGGTGGTCATGACGGCCAACTTGTTGTCATCGACGACCAACCACGCCCAGCCCGATCCGAAATGCGCAAGGGCGGCTTCAGTGAAGGCCTTACGAAACGCCTCCTCATTTCCAAACGCCGCGTCGATCAAACGCTTGATCTCGCCGGTCGCAGGGCCGCCGCCACGAGGTGTCATCGAATGCCAAAGAAAATCATGATTCCAGCATTGCGCGGCGTTGTTGAAGACCTTCTGCTTGGGAGGATCGCGATACGTTGCTTCGATCACCGCCTCCAACTCGCGGTCCGCCATCGGCGTTTCGGCGGTCAACTCGTTCAGCTTGTCCACATAGGATTTATGATGTTTGCCGTGATGCAGTTTAAGCGTTTCAGCCGAAATATGCGGGGCAAGCGCATCACAGGCATAGGGCAAATCAGCAACAACAAACATAACCCAATCCTTTGCTAAACCATTTATGAGAAAAGGACGGGCGATCAAGCTGTCCAAGTGTCACGCGTTGGCTCACCCGAATTACGAAACGCCATAGCAAGCGCGAAACCAACGGCCCCGGCGGCCAAGATTATAAATAGCGAATTTTCGCGTGTGACAGTTGCCGCCTTGGCGATGCGCTCGCGAGCTACAGGTGCCATGTGATCGAGCGTATCGCGGACTTTTTCTTTTGCATCGCCATACAGATTTTGGGCAGCGCCCTTGACTTGATCGACGATACCCTCGGCCCGAAGATCGCGATCATTGGCGATGACGCCAACGGCTTCCTCGAAGCGCCCACTCACTGTTTTTGCCGTTCCGGCAAGTTGATCGCTATTCATGTCTTTCATCCTTTTCGGCAACTTATAGATGTGAAGTGGTAACAGGGGTGGTGTGCGGTCGTTCCCGGCTACGCACAATTTATTCGACGCATTTGATGCTTTGCTACGTTTGGGGTTGTAACCTAGGCTCTGCCGATGCTGACAACCAACGAACCTGCGCAAAATGAACCGAAAAGCACATATTGGCGGATCGAGCAGGCGACGTGTGCCACCGTCATTATCGATGCTGCAGATTATTTTAAGGCAGCGCGCGAAGCGATGTTAAGCGCACGCGACCGGATTTTGCTGGTCGGCTGGGATTTTGACGCACGGATTAAGTTCGGCGACCATAAGGAAGACGAGGGGCCCGAGACTGTGGGCGAATTCATCTACTGGCTTGTCGAACAAACGCCGACCCTACACGTCTATTTGCTGCGGTGGGATCTAGGTGCTCTGAAAACGCTGGCGCGCGGCTCGACATTTTTCACAGTTCTGAAATGGATGCGTCATCCGCGGATATCGACAAAGCTCGATGGCATGCATCCAGCGGGAGGATCACATCATCAGAAAATTGTGGTGATCGACGACGGTTTTGCGTTCTGCGGCGGTATCGACATGACCGGCGCGCGCTGGGACACGCGCGGGCATCATGATGATGATCAAGGCCGCGTCCTTCCGAACGGCGAGCCTTATGGCCCTTGGCATGATGCGACCACAGCGTTGCAGGGGCCGGTTGCCGCCGCGCTCGGCGAACTATGTCGGATGCGCTGGTTACGCGCTGGCGGACGTCCGCTTGAACCTGTCACCGATCCCCAGCCGATATGGCCCGAAAGCACTGTCGTTCAGTTTAAGGACGTAGCTGTCGCTATCGCACGATCAGCCCCCGATATGCCCGACGATCCAGGGGTGCATGAAATCGAAGCGCTCTATTTGGATCAGATTGCCCGCGCCAAAAAATGGATCTATGCCGAGAGCCAGTACTTCGCGTCGCGCCGCATTTGTGAAGCGATGGCCCGGCGGCTGGACGAAGCAGACGGGCCGGAAATCGTGATCATCAATCCTGTTACGGCGGAAGGGTGGCTAGAGCCCATCGCGATGGATAGCGCGCGGGCGCATCTGTTCGGGGCCCTGAAACAGCATGACAAACACGGCCGATTCAAAATCTATCATCCACACACAATTAGCGGCACGCCGATTTATGTTCATGCTAAAATCTTTATTGTCGATGAGTGCATATTGCGGATTGGTTCATCGAATTTGAACAACCGATCCATGCGTCTCGACACCGAATGCGATGTCGTGATTGATTCTGGTTATGGCGAGAATGCGGCAAAGATTGATCAGATTGCGCTGATCAGGACATCGTTACTGGCAGAGCATCTCGGCGAAAGCGAAGCCGCTGTTAAGCAAATGATCGCATCGACGGGATCGTTGATCAGAACGATAGAATCGCTGCGCCCGCGCACGCACAAACTGAGACCTTACCAACTCCCTGAAGTTAACGATGTCGCGGCATGGCTAGCGGAAAATGAGATCTTGGATCCTGAGGGGCCAGATGAAATGTTTGAAAGTCCAGCGAACAGGGGTCTGTTTCGTCGCCTGTCGTTCGGTCGCAAGAAAGCCGGGTGATCAACGAGAACGCAGGTCCGTAGCCTTTGCGCTGGCATCTGCCCGAACCGCATCGGCACGCGCTTCGCCTTGGTCCTTGATGATTTCAGCTTCGCGCCTCAACGCATCAGCGCGAACGTCCAGCTTTTTCTCGGTGTAGCCACCTGCTGCGCCTGCATCCCGCTCTATCATGCTCGCCTGATTTTCCATTGCCGTTGCGCGTAATGCCGACTCCGCTTTGATGGCATCAGCTGCATTGCGCCCAGCGGCTTCGTAACCATCTGCTTGTCTTTCGATAGGGTCAGAGCTCTGACAGGCAGATAAAATAATCAAAGGCACTAAAACTAAGCGAACCGATTTCATCGAAAATCCCCTTTTTATGGCAATTAAATCAAAGCTGCACTTCAGCAACCATGCTATCCGCCGCCGCTTTCGGCCCCCTGAAAAGCGATTTTACCATCGTTCCGAAGCTCGCCTCGGCAAGCCAGATTTTCGCGCTTTCGGGTTCGAACCGAAGCAGCGCAAGGTTGGGATCATCTTTGCCACCTTTATACCACGCCGCCAGAAGCGGGGTCCAAAAGCGATCCACGACCTTTCGATTTTCTTCTTGAAAAACAGGACCGTGAACGCTGGCATAAAGATCGTGGCCCGGCGCCGTATAGCTCATGATCGCTCGAGCGCCCGACCCCGCAAGATGATAGAGATCATCATCTTTGCCGGCGAAAAACCAGATCGGTCCCAAGCGTCCTTCAAACTGCGCGGTCATCGGTTGGGTGTGACCATCGCGATTGCTGACAATACCCAACATGACCATCGGTTTTGCTTGCAGTTCTTCCCAAAAACGGTCGGTGATTTTTGCTTCGGTGGTCATCATGTGGTCTCCCTCAAAAAAGCGCCGGTTGGTGGTCCGGACCTATCGGCGGAAGTAACTGCGACCTGCTCTTGAAGTTCCAGCAAAGCGTTGCCGCCAATTTACCGATAATGGAGATAGTTGGGGTTGAAGCTCGCCGCGGCCATCAGGCCAGAGAGGCTTTTCACCGAAAAGTGCCGCCGACTTAGCTTTGCCAAACCCGAGTTGTTCAGCTCTGCAATGGTGCGACTCACGTGCGGCTGCGTCAGCCCCAGCGCGTCGGCAATATCCGATTGGGTAAGCGGAAACGTGCATTCCCCCTTTGTCGCTAGCCCGACCAGCTTCAACCGGACGTATAGCTCACAGCATAAATGCGCGAGCGCTTCGTAGGCAGAACGCTGCCCGGCGCTGACCAGCCATTCGCGCTGGATCGATGCGCTGACCAATGATTCCCACCACAGCGACCGCACGACCCGCGGATGATCATCGCAAAGTTGCTCCAGCTCAGTCGGCGTAATCATTGCATATTTAACCGGCGTCAGCGCGCCAATTGAATGGTCCATTTGGTCGAGAATATAGACATGCAGATCGCAAAGATCGCCGGGGACGAAGAACGACAATATTTGGCGTCGGCCATCCTCAAGCATTTTGTAGCGGCACGCCCATCCATCGACGACGAGATAGATGGTGCGCGGCTCATCGCCTTCACTGATCAAATCCTCGCCGGGCTTCACTATGCGCGTGCGCTCTGCGGCGAGCGCGAGGATTGCAGCCTCGCTTGCTTCCGAAAAGGACTGGAATGACTCCAGCTTTCGAACAAAGTGGATGCCGGACATGCAATCAATTCCCGTTCATCAATTCAGTTGGCAGGAACAACGCCTTCGCCACCATGTTAATTTATCATATTCATTTTTTCGGAAAATGTCATGAATGCCCCGACGCATGTTGATCAAGCGCGATGCGTCGTGCTTGTCGTTGATGACGAAGTCATTATTCTTTGGGGCACCGCTGCCCTTCTTGAATCACTAGGGTATCGTGTGCTTCGCGCAAGTTCAGGGGCTGCTGCGCTCGAAGCGCTCAGCGGTCATCCAGAGATCAGCGTCGTTCTCACAGATTTTCAGATGCCAAGCATGTCGGGTATCGAATTGGCCGAGGCAGCGCGCAAACGTCGGCCCGATCTGCCTGTCGTTATTGCCACTGGCCACATAATTTTGAAGAGTAGCACAGGGCGTTCGTGGGTAACGCTCGCGAAGCCCTTCACGCGCGAAGAGCTTGGCGATGCGCTGAAGCGAGCTTTGGCTGCGGGTTAATATTGGACGAGCGGAAAGTGCAGGGTGACTTTTGTTCCTTCGCTATCACTTGCCATTCCCAGTGTCCCGCCAAGTTGAGACGCAAAGGCATTGATCAGTTCGAAACCCATTTTGCCGACCGGATCAACGCTATCGTAACCCATGCCATCATCTTCGACACTAAGCCGCACGTCGCCGCTCATGATCACTATCCTGACGTTTATTAGTCCGTTGCCCTTGTTCGCATAACCATGGCGATAGGCATTGGTAACGACCTCAACAATGAACAACGTCAGCGGCACTGCCTGATCGACTGACACTTGAAACACGTCACAATCACAACGCAGCTCGATACTGTTTTGCGCTGGATTAGCAGCGCGCAACTGCGGACAAAGCTCATCTGTCAGCAACCGCATGTCCACTGTTCCTAGCGCATTGTAGGTGTCATGATCGTAAAGGACGCGGTGGATCAGCCCGAGCGCGGCAATCCGCGCCCTCGCCTGACCCAAAGCATCGCGTGCATAAGCATCGGCCACACGGTCCGCTTGTAGTGTCAACAAACTTGTCACGATCTGGAGATTGTTTTTGACCCGATGATTGACCTCGCGAGTCAAGTTGGTTTTTGCGGCCAGCGCTGCGTTCAACGCATTGTCGCGTGCGTCAATTGTCTCCGCCATTGTATGAAGGTCATCGCTGAGCGCAGCAATTTCACGCGGGGCATTGTCGTAGGCATTACGATTGCCCGCAAAGTCACCACGGCCAAATTGCGCGGCCAGCGCCTGAAGTTTGCGCAGCCAGCGCACGACAAGCCAGTGTGTGCCAGCCCATATCGCCAATGACGCCAGCGCTATTGCGATCAGCGGTAGCACGATACTCTGCCGCACTTGCCACAGCGCCGTAGCGAGCATGTCATTGCTCCGCACGGCGTAAACGATTGTCAAATCCTTGGCCTGAAGTGGAGCAGTCGCATAGAGCCACTGGGTTCCATCCGGTGATGGCGCCAAAGTTTGTTGATCGTCGGCAAGCGCATTCCGCGTTAGTTTCAGCGTTGCCTTTTGATTGCTCAACACCACGGTGCCGTCGGCGTTCACGATCTCGACCAAAGCCCTCGGATCTGCGACACTCCGCTGCGCCAGTGATGCGCGCAAGGCATCCAGACTTATCGACGCAGTGACAATCCCATTTTGGTTCCCGCCTGCATCGCGCACGCGCATCGCCATGACGAGGACAGACTTCCCTGAAATCTTGCCAATAACTGGCGCACTCAGACTAAATCCGTCGATTCCAATGGCGCGTTGCCACCATGGCTCGCCGGCGAATGTTTCATTGGCTTTGAATGGCAAAGCCGAACATCGCACACGCCCCAAGGAGTCGGAACGGGTCAAATTGATAATGCCAACTGTTCCCAGACGAGCGTTGGAAAGAACGTCGCTGCATGTGCCCTCCATATTCCGAACGGCACTTGTGCTGCTCGCGAAAAGAACCGCTTGGCGCGCGGTCACAAACACATCGCGTTCGCCCTCTGCAATTAACCAGGCATTTGCACGCAGTTGGTTCGTGGCAAGAGACCGAGCATCGTCCCAAGCGGCCTTCCCTTGTAGCGCACTCAGGACCGCAATTGGTAGCAATGCAGTAACGACGACGAGCACAAGCCCGTTGCGCAAAGTACGCGCGGCCCAAACACTTCTCATTCTGTCTAAATTACCCCCCGGCTTGCTCACGACCTAAGCGCGTTCGGCAAAGCCAAAACCGGCGGGTAGCTGCGTTCTTGGCGGTTTCCGGTCAACTTCGTCGTCGTCAATATCTTCGCCTTCAAGTAGCAACGTTAACGCCGCGCGCGCACGAGCAACGCGACTTTTCACAGTGCCGATGGCGCAACCCGCAATCGTCGCAGCTTCTTCGTAGGATACGCCCTCAGCAGCAACGAGCATCAACATTTCGCGCTGAACAGGAGGAAGTTTGTTGAGTGCCTTTTGAACATCGTTGAGCTCAATACCGACATGCTGGGTCGCCGGTTCAACAAGAACACGTTCGGCAATTTCTGGATCCCATGACACCATCCGCGAATTTTTACGCACAGTCGTGTAAAATAAATTGCGGACGATCATGAACATCCACGCACGAAAATTTGTCCCCATCGTAAAACTTGCACGCGCTTTCCACGCCCGCGTCATCGCCTCTTGCGCCAGATCATCTGCCATATGGGGATTCCCGCACAAGCTGCGCGCAAACGCACGCAGTGAAGGAATCAGTGCAACCATTTGGTCCTTGAATTCGCGATCATCAATCGCGATGCGCTCAGAAGGCACAGTTACCGCAACATTCATTATGTCGCGTCCTCAACATCGAACTTATCGAGCAAACGCATAAAATCATCGGGGATTTCTTCGTCCGTCACTTTGCTGTGAATTTGCTGCAAGGCTGCGGCAATTGGATCGAATGCATTGCGGGGCGAATGTCCGGGCATAACTGGCAATTTAAACGTCACGCTCGACTGCACATCTTTGCTCCGCTTGGTCATTTAACGCACTCCACCCGCTGTCAATTCGGGGTGATATTCGGGAAGCTGGATGAAAGCCAATTGCCATTTTCCGGTGACCGTTGCCGAGGATAAAGCCGCTTTCACGAACATTGTTCCCGTCGGACGTCGAAAATGTGATGCAATGCGGCTTTAGCTTCGGTTATGAAAAAAAGGAGGTCGCAGCATAGTGAAACGACGACCCCCTTTTTTATAATTCATCAGAATTTTTTATTTGGTCGCGTTGTCGCGGACCATATCGGCCTTGTCTTCCATGGCGTCCGCTTTGTTTTCGCCTGCTGCGCGGACAGTGGCAGCGCGATTTTCCATGTTTTGTTCAGCCGTTGAATCAACGCCATCGACGCGATTATCGAGCGTGTCGGCTTTGTCTTCCATGTTGTCCGCCGTCGCCTCGGCATTGTCACGAACGGCGTCTGCCTGAACTTCCATAACGTCTGCCTTGTTCTCGGCGGGTGTGTTGTTGCACGCCGCAACGGAACCCAAAACGACTGCGCATGCGGCGATCTTCATTGCAAAATTCTTCATAATAACTCCTGTTTCTAAAAATTTAGCGGATGGACCCGCGGCGGATAAGATTGACAATGGCCAGCAACACAAGCGCTCCAAGGAAGGATACAACCAACGAGCGGATGTCCAGCGCGCCTGATGTTATCGGCGCGCCGCCAAGCAATGGCGTAATCAAAAACCCGGCAAGCATCGCGCCGACAATTCCGACGGCAACATTGAGGATGATGCCCTGCTGACCATCGGTGCGCATGACGATACTAGCGAGCCAGCCGATGATCCCGCCGACAATAAGCATGACGATGATGTTCATTATTTTACTCCCGATTAATCGGCGGGATAAACATCATCACGGCGGCGCGGTTCCCGATGGCGTGATTTTGGTATGCAGTTGGTTGGTTAGCCGGGAACAACAGGTCAATGGCCTCGGTTGGTTTACAATGGACAATATTGCCGGATTCATCGCCCCTGCCGCAACGATGATCGCTGCAATTATGACTGCGGCCAACTTGGGCGCGCGCGCAACGGGCTGGGGCTTTGTGCTGTTTACATTAGGTTCGCTGGCATGGTGCACCGTTGCGTTAGTGTCAGGGCAGCAGAGCCTGTTGCTGACCAATGGATTTCTTGTTGTGGTCAACGCGATCGGCGTGTGGCGCTGGCTGGGCCATGTTGCTGTCGAAGAAGATGGCGCCCGCGCAGCTGAAAGCAAAAGCGAAGATGCTCAAGCGCCAACACTGGTCGCGGTCAGCAATCTCGTCGGGCGCAAGGTTTTTGATCCTGCAGGCGAGAACATCGGCAAGATCGTGGGTATTATGTCAGAAAGCGAGCGTGGTGTGATTGCTTTTGCTGTCGTGGGGGTTGGCGGCATCGCTGGCATCGGCGAGCGCTTGGTGGCCATTGAGTGGGCCAATCTTTCAATCGCTGATGACCATTTTGAAACGTCGCTGGAACGCCGGGCCATCGATATTCTGCCGAGCATCGATCCTCGGGATTGGCCCATTGCGGCGACCTGAAATCGCGCTCGGTTCATCGCAATTTTTCTCAAATTGCCCGAACATTTTTGTCCGGTTGCGGTTCTGCACGAACCTTCAACCAAGGAACTATGATGATGACCGATACAAACAAGCACGACGTGAGCGTCCTCAACGGCTTGATCAAAACTACCATCGACAGCGTTGATGGGTACCGTGCTGCTGCCGAAGCCAAAGACTCGGGCCGTTTTGTTCCGATGTTTTTCGACCGCGCCAATGAACGTGAAAATGTTGCCGAACGGCTCCAGGAAGCCGTCACCGTCATGGGCGGCGATCCCGAAGATGATGGCTCGTTCCTTGCCAGTGCGCATCGCTCGTTCATGGGTCTGAAGGAAACCGTCATGGGCAATGACGAGCAGGCCGTCGTCAGCGAAGTCGAACGCGGTGAAGATGTTATCAAGGCAAAGTATGAAGCCGCGCTTGAAGACACCGATCTGTCGCCATCGACCCGCAGCCTGATCGCCGATTGCTACACGTCGGTGAAGCAGGGGCATGACCAGATGCGTGACCTGAAGCACAGCCTCGAAGCTGAATAATCCGGTATGGGGCGCTGCCATCCGGCTGCGCCCCGCAACTGGTGGGAACTATCATGCATTTTGTTGATTTCGATAACGACCATCCTGTCGCCGAGGCATTTCGCGACATGGTCCAAACGCCCGAGTTCCCCTGTGTGGGCGCGAAGGCTGCGCTGGCAAAGGAACAGATGGATATACTCGTCTGCCGCGACATCACATCGGGATGGGACGACTTGCGCATTCATCCGGCGTTGCTCGAAGTGATCGACCGCTACACCACCGATAACCGCATTTTCCGCACGCTTGTCGTCATTTTCGAACAATCGCCGACCTTGTCCGAGGACGCATTCGAAGAAGCGCTGTGGCAGCGTGTCCAGTCGCTCGCCGACAAGGACGACTGGAAAGGTTTTCCGGTCGACGACACAGTTAGTCCCGATCCCGACAGTCCGCATTTTTCGCTGAGTTTCGGCGGCAAGGCATTCTTCGTCGTGGGCTTGCATCCCGCGTCGAGCCGCCCCGCTCGCCGCTTTGCGCATCCCGCGCTGGTTTTCAACTTACATGACCAGTTCGAACAGCTTCGCGCCGAGGGTCGCTACGAAAAGCTGCGCGCGTCGATCCTCGAACGCGATGTCGCGCTGGCCGGCGATGAAAATCCGATGCTCGCGCGCCACGGCGAAATATCCGAAGCCCGACAATATAGCGGTCGCCCCGTCGATGAAGACTGGGAATGCCCTTACAGCCGTCGCGCAGCATGAGTTTTTTCCAGATCGCGCCGCGCTCAGGTGCTGGGTTCACGCTTCGAAAGGGTCAGCAACTTACTGTCATGGATCCGCGCGGTGGCCAGGTGGCCGATCTGCTCGCGTACAATGCCGCCGATGCAGGCGAAGTCATTTCATCGGGACGCACATTCGACTACGCCAGCAAACTGTTCCTCTCGGCCGGCGACGTTTTGTATTCCAACCGCAGCAATCCGATGCTTGAAATCGTGCACGATGATGTCGGTCGCCACGATTTCCTGCTAACGCCCTGTTCGAAAGATACATTTCGCATCATCTATGGAGATACCGATCCGCACCACGGGTGCTTCGGCAATCTGGCCAATGCGCTGGCACCGTGGGGCGTCACGCCGGACATGATCCCCACAGCGTTCAATTGTTTCATGAATGTCGTGATCGATGGCAAAAGCGGCCAATTCACTGTCGAATCGCCGCTGAGCAAGGCGCACGACCGGATCGTCTTTGTTGCCGAGATGGATATTATCATCGGCCTCACCGCGTGTTCCGCGCTGCAATCAAACGGTGGATCGTTCAAGCCCATTGAGTATGCGATTTCCGGATAATCGACGGCCTCGGCATTGTCCAGCTTGCCGACGAACATCTATTCATATGCATTGGTCATAGTGTTTTGGCACAATTACATCTAACCTCTCCGACCACAGATGGCAGACGGCATGATCACTCAACAGGCGGTAAAAACCGGGCTGATGTCCGCGCGTTCCGACGTCTCATTCGGGCGTAACCATATCACTGTTATTGAAGATGATCAGTTTCGCCTGCTCGCTGATAACCTCCCGAACTTATGTTGGATGGCAAAAGCTGACGGTTATGTCTTTTGGTATAACCGGCGATGGCACGACTATTGTGGCTCGACGCCCGAGCAAATGGAGGGCTGGGGCTGGCAATCAGTGCTTGACCCGGAAGTGTTGCCGTCGGTTTTGGAACGCAAGGCCGTTTGCATCGCCACAGGTGAGCCTTTTGAGATGACCTTTCCCCTGCGTGGCTCCGACGGGATTTACCGGCCTTTCCTGACGCGCATGGTTCCTTTGCTGGACGAAGATGGCAAAGCGCAAAAATGGTTCGGCACCAATGTTGACGTGACGGCTCAGGTCGAGGCGGAAACCGAGCTTCGCTTGAGCAGTCAAAAATGCCAGGCCATCGCTGCGGAGCGCGAAGCAACACTGAGCCAGTTGGGTGAGGGCGTCATCGTCACCGATCCGACAGGGCGCATCACATTCGTCAATGAAGCCGCGTCGCGGCTGCACGGCGTTGCCCGGCTTGATGTCGAGCCGGAGGATTACACGAAAGCCTACAGTTTGTGGACCGAGGATGGTCAACCGCATCCGGTCGAAAGCCTGCCGCTCACGCGTGCCGTCCGCAATCACGAAACGGTTGTCGAGGCGCGGTGGCGAATACGCCGTCCCGATGGCAGCGAAGTGCTTGCATTGGGAAATGCCAAACCAATTTATGCCGATGACAATTCCCTGATCGGTGCTGTGCTGACAATACGCGACGATACGATGCGGCACGCAGCCGAGGAAGCAACGGCACAAGCCGTACGCATCAGAGACATTATGCTGCAAGAAGTGAATCACCGCGTTAAAAACAACTTGCAATTGGTGACGTCGTTGTTGTCGCTACAGGCAGAACGAACGGCGATACCCGAGGTCAAGGTAAGTCTGCTCGAGGCGTGTTCGCGCGTCGGCGTTGTAACTGGCATGCACGAACGCCTCTACACCTCGTCTGGCCAAGAGAGTGTGAGCCTGTCGGCGTATCTCGATGAACTCGCCCGTGAAACCATAGCAGCACTTGATGGCGACAAACGTATCAAGCTGAATTTTGAAAGCCGTGACAAATTGCCCGTGTTGCTTGATGACGCATTGTCAATTGCGATGATCGTCAACGAGCTCCTGACGAATGCCGTGAAGTACGCCTTTGATGAGGGTCAAGCAGGAAACATTTTGATTAGCATCGTTCGCCAAGACGCGGATGTTTGCATCACCCTATCTGATGACGGCAAAGGCTTGCCTGGCAATTTCGACCCGGCCTTATCAACTGGCCTCGGAATGCTCATTGTGACCGCCCTTGTCGGCCAGATTGGAGGCAAGCTGTCCATTGTCCCGCAGGAAAAGGGCACCTGTTTTCTTATCACCGTGCCACTTGATCGGCTTTTGCACACATCGTAAAAGTCAGATGAGACCGGCGGTGAGCGCGCCCGCACGTGCGGGGCGCACTCACCAATCGATTCGTAAAACTAGAACTTCAAGCGCGCACCAAGCGTGAGCGCATGAAATTCCCGTTCCTTGTCAAACTGAACATCATAATCGACGACCATCGACAAAGGTCCTGATCCGGCAATGTTCAGCGCTGCACCCGCATTATAATATTCGCTGCTGAGTGGTGTCGTTTGGAATTGAAATGGCGTCGAGATGGTGGCGTTCCTGAACGCTGCGGAAATCGTTCGCGGATCGTCCAGTTCGAATTCTTTATACCATCCGCCGCGAAGCTGCGGCCGCACAACCACACTACCGGCATTGAACTTGGTGCCGACGCGGCCACCAAGATTGAGCCGCAATGATTCAGCATCGATGCGTCCAACATTCAACGCTGCTGTTGATCCGGTTTCGCTAAACCCGTCGATCTTGATCTTAGCATATCGAAGCGCAGCATAGGGCTCGATTTCAAAGTTGCCGGCCGAAAAGCTCAATCCAGTTGATCCACCTGCCGTCCAGACATTACCCTTCGTCCGCGCCGTGGAAACACCACTCACGCCGCCGAACGCATAGCCTCGCGACAAGTCCCAGCGCAGATCGGTGTAGCTGCCGAACGCATCGATATAAAATGGTCCGACACCGACAGTGCCATATCCACCCGCAAACCACGAGTTAAGTCGTGAAGGCGCTACAATGCCCGGTCCCGACAAATCGGCGTCCGTACGGCTATAGCCACCAAAGCCGCCAATCAGTGATTTTGGGGACAGACGGTAATCCAATCCACCCATGACATGGAACTCGTCATTTTTTGCGAGCGGGCGATCTACATCGGCTTTGTATTTCCCGAAACGTGCGCCGCTGACCACGAACGCACCGACGCGACCGGCCTCGTCAATCGTGCGTGCATTGCCATCAGGTGTTTCGGCATTGCCGCGAAGGTCGCGCAGATAGCGCTCGATGTTCGTTTCCTGCACTTCTGCTGCATTCAACGAAATGTCGGGCAACAAGCTATACGAGGACGGCGTTAATTGGCTTAGCGCACTATTTTGCGTGGATGAAGCACCGTTGAGCGCATTCTGCAATACGACGATGTCAGCATCGATTGGCGAAACTGGCGCGTTGATGACGGCGCGGACTGCGCTCTGATTTCCCGTCAGAGTGACCGTCGGCGGCGTAACGACCTGCGCTATCGCGACAGTCGAGATACCTGCGAGCAACGTGCCCGCAATTGTTAACTTCAACATTTCAAATGCTCCAAATCTAAATCACCACTCACCTTGTGGGAGTGGCGCAAACCTTGCTGATTTGAGACTGTTCCGTTGCGCTGCAACATTTGGTCGTTATTGGCGTTGCATGAATTTTCTTTGCGAAATGACGATCAAGATCGCGTCCGACAGCTGCGAGAGGAAACATCAGCCCTTCATGCCAATGCTCTGGTGGCCGCACGGCGACTTCGATCAGGTATGCCTCTGCCAGTCGTCATTTCGCGTCGGCCAATATCGGCAAAGACCATTTCGTTCAGCCGGAAATGAACGAAGGACAGCTTATGCCATTGGCATCCTGTTGCCGGACTGTCCGCAACGTCCAACATTGCCGACATGAAGGCATGACCTGCTGGTGTCCGCTTGCTGGGAAGCAGCTGGAATTTTTAAAGGTCGATAAGGGCGGGCTTGATCGCCCATCAAATAAGACAAGCGCGCAAGAACGAGGATTCTGCACCATTCCCACGAAAGGATCAAAACCGGCCTTGCCGTGCGCTGGTGGGCGAATTTCAGGAAAACTGACTCGTCTAAATTCGCACAGAGATTAGCACGCTTGGGTAATAGTTCATCATATTTCGTATATATTACAATTATTTATGTGATTCTGAAGGTGATTCAAAATCCGGTTCCGCAAGGAGTGTGGGTTCGATTCCCACCGCCCGCACCATAAAAATACAATCGGCCTTTGCGCAGCTTTCGCATCGTCCTGCTCGCTAAAGATGCCGATCTTTAAGGTCGCTTTATTTCAATGAATAATCGGGTCTGGATGTGCTGTGCAGCCAAACGCTAGGTAGTCCATTTCAGTTGCTCGCCAACCCAGGGAAATTTAACAAGGAGTGGTGGAAGCGTCGTTTCGCGCAGGACGCGCGTCGCCAGCTTTGCGATGTCACCTGGAAGAGTGCCCAGCTCACCGACACGCGCAACCACTTGAACTGCGCGCGCAAACTGGCCGCGCGGCATCGATTCGATTCGAAGTCGATTGAAGAGGTCGTGCTGCGCCGCAAGGCAGGCTGGGGTCGTGATGGTCCAGCCATATCCCGCGGCGACGGTGCGCAATTGCTGGTCGGCCGATTCCACTTCGACCGTATGAGACATTCTGAGTTTCATGCGCACAAGCTGACGCTCGATCTGCTGGCCCATACCGGTCAGATGCGAAAATCGGATGAAGGGCAGGGGAGGAGGGTTGGCGAGTATGTCGATTGATCCCTCGAATCCAATTGGGAATACGAGCACAAATCCTTCCTCGAAGACCGGATAAAGCTCTACCATGTGGCGATGCTCGAGATTGAAGCTCCCTGTAACCAGCACGTCGATGTCGCGAGCCAGAAATTCGTCCTGATGTTCGCGCGAAATCCCCGATCGAATGCTCCATCGTTCCGCGCGCGTACCAAGCATCTCAAGCAGCGGCGCGGTCAGCTGGTTGGCCAGGCTGAAGGACATAGCCACCGTAACTTGTGCGATCGGCAGCGTCGCCTGCTCGCGAACCGCATCATAGGTGAGCTTGGCCTGTGCCATCAGACGTTCGCTGCGTTCAAATAAGGCTCGGCCGCTAGTCGTCAGCCCCAACGGACGAAGGCTGCGGTCGAACAATTGTGTGCCCAGCCCGGCTTCGAGCTTGGCGATCGTCTGGGAAACTGCTGACTGAGTGACTTGCAAATGCGCCGCGCACTGCGACATGCCTCCGAGTTCGACGACCAGCACGAAGGTTTCCAGATTGTGAAGATCGAATTCGGGCGGGAATCGCATCGAAAGACGCTATCATGTAGTTGTTCTAATACAACTTATTACTGGTTCTTTTGACGACCGCGCAGCAATAGCTCGGCGACCGCATCGACGATCGCGTCTGGATCAAGGCGGTAGGTGTGGTAAAGATCGGACAGGTCACCCGTCTGGCCAAAGCGATCAGTGCCGAGTGGGCTCACGCGCATCCCCATGATGCCGCCGAGCCAAGACAAGGCTGCTGGTGACCCATCAAGGACAGTGACCAGACCGGCATGCGGTGCCAGACGGCTAAGAAGGGTTTCGACGTGGCTTACAGTGCGAGCATTGCCGCCCGTCCAGCGGCTGGCATGGTTTGCGGACCAATCACGGTGGAGCAAGTCGGGCGAGGTAATGGCAAGCAAACCGAGGCCCTGCACATCATCTGCCAGCATGTTGAACGCCGCAATCGCTTCGGGCGCAACGGCACCTGAAAACACGATCGCTAGTTCGGCGTCTGGACCGGGCTCGCGCAGCCAATATCCGCCCTTTAGCGCATCGGCTTCCCAACGGTCATCTGCGCGCGTCATCTGCGAAATCACGCGCGTCGTCAGGCGCAGATAGACGGCGCTGCCGTCGGGCTGCTGCATATAATCAAATGCCCAGCGCATCATCAGCGCAACCTCGTCGGCAAATGCGGGTTCGAAACTGACAAGATTGGGCTGCCCCATTCCGATTAGCGGCGTATTAATCGATTGGTGTGCTCCGCCCTCGGCAGCCAACGTGATGCCTGACGGCGTGCCGACGAGCAGGAAACGCGAATCCTGATAACAGCCATAGTTTAGCGCATCGAGGCCGCGCGCGATGAACGGATCATAGACCGTGCCAACGGGTAGCAAGCGCGTCCCGAAATGCGGCCCGGCGAGGCCAAGCGCAGTCATCATCAGGAAGAAGTTGTTCTCTGCGATCCCAAGTTCGATGTGCTGACCGGCAGCATGCGCGGCCCATTTCTGCGCAGACGGGATCTTCGCCTCGCGAAACACGTCTGCAAGCTCCTGACGGCGAAACAGTCCGCGCTGATTGACAAACGCGCCAAGATTGGTGGTCTGGGTCACGTCGGGCGCCGTCGTCACGATATGGTCGCCAATAGCATCTCCGCTTTTGGCAAGATCGAGCAGCACGCGCCCGAAGGCGGCTTGAGTCGACTGTTCAGCGCCATCGGGAATGGCGAAGCGCACAGGCACGGGGATGGGAGGAGCAATTGGCTCGGGCGGTCGATTGTTGAGCGCGCAGTTGCCGACAAACTCCCGGACTTCCGTCGCCAGATTGCCGCCGATGCCTGCAAAGGGAAGCCACTCATCGCCCGGGGCAATGCCCATCCGCGCACGCAACTCCTCGATCTGTGGCGGGTTCATCATCCCTGAATGATTGTCTTTATGACCTGCGAGCGGCAAGCCATAGCCCTTCACCGTATAGGCGATGAACAATGTCGGCCTTTCGTCCTGAGCCCGGTCAAAGGCATCGATGAGCGTTTCTATGCAATGCCCACCCAAGTTGGTCATCATCGCAGCAAGAGCGTCATCGTCATAGCCGTCGAGCAGCACTTTCACATTCGGCTTTGCGCCGATGTCTGCCAGCAACCGCGCGCGCCATGCCGGGCCGCCTTGATAGGTTAGCACGGCAAATTCAGCGTTGGGACAGTTTTCGATCCAGTCTTCGAGTGATGCGCCACCCGGTTTCGCAAAGGCCTCGCGCTGCATTCGCCCATGCTTCAGCGTCATGACGCGCCAGCCGCAGGTTTCGAAGATGTCGTCGAAGCGGCGGAACATTCGGTCTGCCGTCGTGCTGTCGAGCGACTGGCGGTTGTAATCGACCACCCACCAGCAATTGCGGATATTGTGCTTGTATCCCTCGATCAGGCATTCGTAGATATTGCCCTCATCGAGCTCGGCATCGCCCATCAGAGCGATCATGCGGCCCGCATCCGCAGCCTGCATTTGCCCGTGCGCAATCAAGTAATCCTGCACAAGGCTTGCAAAGGCCGTAATCGCGACGCCGAGGCCGACTGAGCCGGTCGAGAAATCGACGGGAATATGATCCTTCGTCCGCGACGGATAGCTTTGTGCCCCGCCGAGCCCTCGAAACCGCTGCAATTGATCGAGCGACTGAGTGCCAAGCAGATAATGGATTGCATGCAACACCGGCCCTGCATGCGGCTTGACCGCCACTTTATCCCGCGGACGCAATGCATGGAAATATAGCGCGGCCATAATCGCCGTGATCGACGAACAGCTCGCCTGATGCCCGCCAACTTTCAACCCGTCGCGCTTTGCCCGCAGGTGGTTGGCGTTGTGGATTGTCCACGACGAGAGCCAACGCAACCGCCCTTCCAGTGCCTCAATAATCGGAACCTGGTTGGTCTTTGCAACTGCGTCTGTTGCTCTCATGGTCGGAAGTCCCGTCAACGTTGATCCTCCTGTCGCCGTAGCTTAGTTGATGTCAGAAATGCTCGTCCAGTCGCAATATGCGATCAGGTTAGAGCCTCCAATATTTAAGCAGTTTTACTAATATCATATATTAGAAAACAACATATGATGTACATTCTGGCTGGTGCAGTTGCCCTGTCGGCCTGAACCAAAGTAGCGAAGGTGGGGTTTTTTGTAAGTAGACGCTATGAAATCGACAGCACGGGCAGTGATCATTGGCGGCGGCGTGGTCGGCGTCAGCACGCTATATCACCTCGCCAAAATGGGCTGGAGCGACAGCGTCCTGATCGAGCGCAAGGAACTTACGTCGGGATCGACGTGGCACGCTGCTGGGCTGCTGCCGCTGTTTAACCTCAGCTATTCGGTCGGCAAGCTCCACCAATATTCGGTCAGCCTTTACCCGTCACTCGAGGCCGAGACCGAGCTGAACGTCGGTTTTTCACGGGTCACCAACATTCGCCTCGCGACAACGCGGGATCGGATGGATGAGTATCGTTATTATGCCGGTGTCGCGCGGACGATCGGCGTCGATGTCAATTTCCTAACCGCCGAAGACGTTCAGGCGATCTGGCCGCTTTGCAATATTGACGGCATTATCGGCGCGATCCAGCATCCCGATGACGGATATATTCAGCCTGCCGACCTGACCCAAGCGCTGGCCAAGGGCGCGCGCCAGCGGGGGGCTGCCATCCATCGCAACACCACGGTGATGGCGATCACGCAACAGCCGAACGGTGAATGGCTGGTCTCCACTGATCAGGGTGACATCACTTGCGAGCATGTGATTTCCTGTTCGGGCAACTTTGCGCGTCAGACAGGCGCGATGGTCGGGCTCGACATTCCCGTGATCCCGGTCGAGCATCAATACATCGTCACCGAGCAGCATCCGGCGATTATGGAACGCCGCGCCAAAGGGCTCCCTGAAATGGGCGTACTACGCGAATCGGACGCGAGCTATTACATGCGCGAGGAAGCTGGCGGGCTTCTTCTTGGGCCGTATGAGATCGGCGCACCAGCCTGCTACATCGATGGACCCGCAACGAACAGCGAATATGAACTTTTCCCTGACGCGCTTGAACGGCTCGAGCCCTATATCTTGGCAGCAATGAGCCGCGTGCCTGCCTTTGGCGAAGTTGGCATTAAAAAAATCTATAATGGTGCGATTGCCTACACGCCTGATGGTTCACCGATTGTTGGTCCGGCATGGGGTCTGAAAAACTTTTGGCTGAACGAGGGCCACAGCTTCGGTGTGACTGCGGCAGGCGGCGCGGGGTGGCAACTGGCGCACTGGATCGTCGATGGTGAGCCGACCATCGACATGATGGGCGTCGATCCGCGTCGTTTCGGTGACTATGCGGGGCGGGGCTATTTAATCGAGAAGAATGAGGAGGCTTATGCGAAAGTCTTCACGGTTCACTACCCCGACGAGGAGCGCGAAGCGGGTAGGGCGCTGCGCCGCACGCCATGTTATGACCGGATGAAGGCGCTGGGCGCGGTTTTCGGCAGTGTATTCGGCTGGGAGCGGCCCAACTGGTTCGCGCCCGAAGGCTACGCGCTTACCGAGGCCGATCTCGATAAACCGGATGTCCTGCTGAACGACAATCACCCCGTTGTGCCCGGTGAAGCTGTTCGCGAGAAATGGTCGTTCCGCCGGTCCAACTATTTCGAGCATGTCGGCGCCGAATGTCGCCATGTGCATCAGTATGTCGGCCTTCAGGACATGAGCGCTTTTGCCAAATGTACGATTTCGGGGCCGGGCGCGGAAAGCTGGCTCGATAGACTGCTGACCAATGCCATTCCGAAGAAGATAGGGCGTGTCTCGCTATCATACCTGCTCACCGCGAAGGGTGGGGTTCGCAGCGAATTTACCGTCTACAAGATGGCGCCGCAGCAATATTATCTTGTGTCGGCGGGCGCCTTTGAGCGGCATGACCATGACTATCTGAAAAAGGCGATGCCGCGTGATGGCTCGGTCAGTTTTGAACGGCTGACCACATCGATGGGCGTGCTCGTGCTCGCCGGGCCGCGAGCACGCGACGTTTTGCAAGCGCTTACCGACGCCGATTTGTCGAATGACGCCTTTCCGTGGCTGACGGGCAAGACGATCAGTATCGGCCTTGCCCGTGTTGAAGCATTGCGCGTCAATTTCATCGGCGAACTTGGCTGGGAAATCCATCACCCGATCGAGATGCAAAACTACATATTCGACCGACTGATGGATGCCGGTGCAGAGTTTTCGATCAGGCCGTTCGGCATTCGCGCGATGACCGCGATGGCGCTCGAGAAAAGCTACAAGCTGATCCCGCGCGAGCTCTCGGTGGAATATCACGCCTTCGAAAGTGATTTGGGCCGCTTCATCAGCCTCAAAAAGCCGACCTTTTATGGACGCGAAGGATTCCTAAAATGGTGGCACAGTGGTCTCGCCAACCAGATTGTGACGCTCGAAGTCCATGACGTTGTCGACGCCGATGCGCGGGGTTCGGAGCCGGTACTCCATGATGGCAAGATCGTCGGACGCACGACTTCGGGCGGCTATGGCTGGCGCGTTGGCAAGTCACTTGCACTAGCGATGGTGCCACCGGCACTGGCCACTTTCGGCGCCGAATTCGAAATCGCGATCCTCGGCAATATGCATCGCGCGACCCTAATCACGGACTCTCCATTTGATCCCGAAAATACGGCCTTGAGGAGCTAAGCAGATGTCCCGCTTCGAACCTATCGGCCAATGGCTGCGGCAGGACCGCGCAGGCTATTCGTTGCCGCGCGGGCTCTACGTCAGCGATGCGGCCTTCGCGTTCGACACCGAAGTCATGCTGAAATCGGTGTGGCTTTATGCCTGCACCGTCGCCCATGTGAAAAATCCGGGTGATTATTTCGTTTTCGAGTTGGCACACAATTCGATCATCATTGTGCGTGGGCGCGATATGGAAGTGCGCGCATTCTGGAACAGTTGCCGCCACCGTGGTGCGCGGATTTGCGAGGCGCAGCGTGGGCGGTCACCAAGGCTAATGTGTCCCTACCATCAATGGACTTATGGCGTTGACGGTGCGCTGCTGGCGGCTCGAGGTATGGCGGCTGATTTTGACAAAAAGGATCACGGCCTGTCGCCGGTCGCACTTGAGAATGTTGGCGGGCTGATTTTTATCTGTATGAGCGATGCGCCGCCACCGATCGACCGGGTGAAGGCCGACATCGCTGATCAGACTGCGGTTTATGACCTCGAACGGTGCAAAGTAGCCGTGCAGGACGAGCTTATCGAGGATGCAAACTGGAAGCTCGTTATGGAGAATAACCGCGAGTGCTATCATTGCGATGTCGGTCATCCCGAGCTGATCAGCGTGCTTGGCACTTATGGGTTTGGCAAGGGGTTACCCGAGGATAGCGAAGCCGAGGCTGCGAACGATGCGGCCTATGAAGCGATGCTGACGTCGAAACGCGAAGACTGGAAGACGCTCGGCATTTTCCGTGACCTGATAGAGTTTCCCGACGGCTGGTGGCACCGCCTAGCGCGGCTGCCATTGGCGAATGGTGCCGTTACCCAGTCGATTGACGGCAAACTCGCTTGCAAGAAGCTGATCGGCCCTTTCACCGCGGCGGAAAGTTCTAGCCTGTCGGTCTGGACTCAACCCAATAGCTGGCACCATTTCTGCTGCGACCATGTCGTCACCTTCTCGCTGACGCCGGTCGCTGCCGACAAGACCCTTTTGCGGACAAGCTGGCTGGTTCACGAGGATGCCGTCGAAGGTGTCGACTATGACCCTGCACACATAACCGCCCTGTGGCGGCGGACGAATGCGCAGGACGGCCATTTTTCCGGGATCAATCATCGTGGCATTGCGACTGATGGTTACCGCCCCGGCCCCTATGCTCTTGAGGAAAAATTGGTCGAGGATTTCAAGGATTTCTATGTGGACAGAGCACGCGAGGCGATGGAAAAGGTCAACCCCGCATGACGCGTTTTAGCGCGTTCAGCTTACTCGCCAAGGCGCTGGGCGGTCATCAATCTTGGCCCGAGCAATGGCCGGACGCGGGCCCGAAACCAGCCTATGACGCAATCATTGTGGGAGCGGGCGGGCACGGTCTTGGCGCGGCCTATTATCTGGCGAAGAAGTACGGAATCACTAATGTGGCAGTCATCGAAAAGGGTTGGCTTGGCGGTGGCAACACTGGCCGCAATACCACGATCATCCGCTCCAACTATCTTTATGATGAAAGTGTGCATCTTTACGATCATGCTGTGAAGCTGTGGGACGGCCTCAGTCAGGAACTCAACTATAACATCATGTATTCGAAGCGCGGCGTGATGATGCTCGCGCACAACGTTCATGACGTGCAGAGCTTTAAGCGCCACATCAATGCAAACCGGCTGAATGGTGTCGACAATGAATGGCTGACGCCCGAACAGGCCAAGGCCTTCTGCCCGCCCCTGAGCATCGATCCCGGCGCGCGCCATCCCGTGCTCGGTGCCGCGCTGCAACGCCGTGGCGGCACGGCACGACATGATAGTGTGGCATGGGGCTATGCGCGTGCGGCGTCGGCACTGGGCGTCGATATCATCCAGAATTGTGCCGTCACCGGTATACGGCGCGGCATCGACGGTGCTGTCGAAGGGATTGAGACCGAACGCGGGTTCATCGCTTCGCGCAGGGTCGGTGTGTCGGCGGCGGGGAACACATCGGTGATCATGCAGATGGCGGGGCTGAACTTTCCGCTCGAAAGCTACCCGCTACAGGCGCTGGTATCGGAGCCGGTCAAGCCAATTTTCCCCTGTGTCGTCATGTCGAACACCGTGCACGCCTATATGAGCCAGTCGGATAAGGGCGAGCTGGTTATCGGGGCCGGCACTGATCAATATGTCAGCTATTCGCAGCGCGGCGCGCTTCATGTCATCGAGCACACGCTGGCAGCGATCTGCGAGATTTTCCCGATTTTTGGCCGGATGCGGATGCTGCGCAGTTGGGGCGGGATCGTCGACGTCACACCTGATCGCTCGCCGATCTTGGGCAAGACACCGGTCAAGGGACTCTATGTCAACTGTGGCTGGGGCACCGGCGGGTTCAAGGCGACCCCAGGGGCGGGTGATCTGCTCGCTCATACAATGGCGCGTGACGAACCGCATCCGATCAACGCACCCTACAACCTTGATCGCTTCCGCACCGGTCGCCTGATTGATGAGGCGGCAGCAGCGGCAGTGGCGCACTGAAATGCTCCTGATCCATTGCCCCTATTGCGACGAGGCGCGCCCCGAAATCGAATTCGCAAATGCCGGACAGGCACATATCGCTCGTCCCGCCGACCCGTCGCAGCTGAGCGATGCCGAATGGGAAGAGTTCCTCTTTATTCGTGCCAATCCGCGCGGTCGCCATCACGAGCGCTGGCGCCACGTCCATGGCTGCGGCCGGTTTTTCAACGCGGTGCGTGACACCGTGACCGACAAATTCGAAATAACCTACAAAGCCGGGGAGCCGCCCGCATGAGCGGTTTCCGAATGGCTTCGGGCGGGCGCGTTGATCGTTCCAGACCGATCGCTTTTACCTTTGACGGCAAGGCCTATCGCGGGTTTGCCGGCGATACTCTGGCGGCGGCCTTGGTTGCGAATGGCGTTATGCTGTTCGGTCGCTCCTTCAAATATCACCGCCCGCGAGGGCTGCTTGGGGCCGGAGTCGAGGAGCCAAACGCGCTTGTCACCGTCAGCAGAGGTGAAGGGCGTGTGACGCCAAACCTACGCGCGACCAGCGTCGCACTGTACGAGGGGCTGGAGGCTGTCAGCCAGAATAGCTGGCCGTCACTTAAAAATGATCTGGGCGCGATGATCGATCGGCTCGGTCCGCTGTTTCCTGCCGGATTCTACAACAAGACATTCAAATGGCCGCGCGCCGCATGGGAGGCGATGTATGAACCCGCGATCCGGCGTATGGCCGGTCTGGGTGCTTCGCCGTCGGCACCAGATCCTGATCGCTATTCGGCAACCTATGCGCATTGCGACGTGCTGATCGTTGGCGCGGGACCAGCAGGAATTGATGCTGCGCTGGAATATTGCGGCAGCACCGTACGCGTGATCCTGATCGACGATCAGGAGGAAATCGGTGGTGGCGCGCTGTCCGGTCCTGCACTTTGGCCATGGCTGGAAAGCAGCCAGGCAGCGTTGGCAGCGGCACGTAATGTCCGAATCCTCGCACGGACAACGGCGTTTGGCCATTACCATGACAATTTTGTTGGCGCCGTCGAGCGGCTGACCGATCATGTGCCGCATCCGGCAAGTGGGTCCCGCGAGCGGCTGTGGCGTATCCGTGCGGGCGAAGTTGTGCTGGCGCAAGGCGCGATCGAACGGCCGCTTGTGTTTTCCGGCAATGATGTGCCGGGCGTCATGTTGATGTCTGCCGCCCGAACATTCCTGCACCGTTATGGCGTTGCAATTGGCGAGAATGTGGTCGTGATGGCGGTGCATGACAGTGGTTGGCGCGACGCCTTTGCGCTGGTCGATGGAGGCATGACCGTCGCTGCGATCATAGATGCGCGCGACGCCGTTGATCCCGCGCTGAATGAAGCCGCCCAGCAGCGCGGCATTGCGGTTTACATCGGTAAGAGCGTGATAGGCGTGTCGGGGCGCCATGAAGTTTTGGCCGTTACGGTCTCTAAGGTTGACGGCAAGGGCGTGGTTAAGCTGGCCTGCGATGCAGTGCTGATGGCGGGCGGTTGGACGCCGAGTGTCCACCTTTGGTCGCATGGGCGCGGCTCGCTCGACTGGCGGGACGATCTGGGTGCGTTCGTGCCACGTGCCCATCTGGACCGGGTGCGCTGCGTCGGTGCCTGCGCCGGAACGTGGAATTTCGGGCAGGGCGAAAACATCGGACGCTTGCCGACCCCCAAAGATGCGTCGCGTATCAAAGCATTTGTCGATTTCCAGAATGATGTGACGGCCAAGGACATCGATCTGGCCGTGCGCGAGGGGTTTCGCGCCGTCGAACATGTCAAACGTTACACGACCAACGGCATGGCGACCGATCAAGGCAAGACTTCAAACATCAACGGGCTTGCTATTGCCGCGCGGACGTCGGGACAGGCAGTGACGTCGCTCGGCCTCACCACTTTTCGCCCGCCCTACACGCCGCAAACCTTCGGTGCCCTCGCGGGCCATGCGAAGGGCGCGCTGTTTCAGCCGTTGCGGAAGACCGCGATCGATGGCTGGGCGGAGGAGCAAGGGGCGGTCTTCGAAAATGTTGCGCAGTGGAGACGCGCGCGCTTCTTTCCGCGCGGGTCACAAGAAATGCTCGCTGCTGTCAACCGTGAATGCCTTGCTGTGCGAAACAGTGTCGGCATGTTCGATGCCTCGACGCTCGGCAAGATCGAGGTTGTCGGCCCCGATGCCGCCGAGTTTCTCAATCGCATGTACACAAACCCTTGGAAGGCGCTCGAACCCGGTCGCTGCCGCTATGGGCTGTTGCTCAAGGAAGACGGATTCATCATCGATGACGGTGTATCGGCCCGTCTCGCGCCAGATCGGTTTCATCTGACGACCACGACGAGTGGTGCCGCGCGGGTGCTCAACATGATGGAAGACTATCTTCAGACCGAATGGCCCGATCTTGACGTGTGGTTGACCAGCACGACCGAACAATGGGCCGCTATCGCGGTGCAGGGGCCGTGCGCGCGCGATGTACTCGCACCACTGGTTTCGGGCATCGACCTGTCGGCGGGCGCCTTCCCGCACATGGCTGTGCGTGAAGGCATGATCTGCGGGGTGCCGATGCGGCTGTTCCGAATAAGTTTCACCGGCGAACTGGGCTTCGAGGTCAACGTGCCCGCGGATCAGGGCCGGACTGTGTGGGACGCCATATTCGCCAGCGGACAGCCGCACGGCATCGCGCCCTATGGCACGGAAGCCATGCACGTGCTGCGCGCGGAAAAGGGGTTCATTATCGTTGGACAGGACACCGACGGCACAGTGACGCCGATGGATGCAGGGCTCGGCTGGGCGATAGGCAAGAAGAAATATGATTTCGTTGGCAAGCGTTCACTCGCGCGGCCCGATATTGTGGCGCTGGGCCGCAAGCAATTGGTTGGATTGCTGACCGAGGACCCCAATGTCGTGCTGGAGGAAGGTGCGCAGATTGTCGCCGATCCGGCTCAGGCGGTGCCGATGACGATGATAGGCCATGTTACCTCATCTTATTGGAGTGCCACGCTGGGCCGCTCTATCGCGCTGGCGCTGGTGGCGGGCGGGCAGGGGAGAATGGGTGAAACGCTCCATGTTCCTATGCCGGATCGCACACATAAAGTGGTGGTGAGTGATATGGTTTTTCTTGATCCCGAAGGGACAAGGCTCAATGTCTGAAGGCTTCGCATTCGGCGAGATTATCGTGCGTCCCGGCGTGACGATTTCGACGGCCGGGCCGATGCGTCGCTTTGTGCTGCGTGCACGCAACCCGGCGATCTTGGCGGCGGTCATCGGTCATGCGCTTCCCGAAAGAATTGGCGAGACGCAAGGGGGGATTGCCTGCCTCGGCCCTGATGAATTTTATGCGCGTCTCCCGGTCCATCGGACCCTTCCCGGCGGTGCGGGCCAACCGGTGAGTATCGTCGATGTCAGCGCACGTGCGGTGGGCATCGTGGTTGAGGGAGAGCGGGCTGTCGACCTGCTCGCCGCCGGTTGTCCGCTTGATTTGGCGCGCTTTGCGGTCGGGCGCACGACGCGGACGATCTTCGAAACCGTTGAGATCATCGTCACGCGAGAAACCGATGCCCGCTGGCACGTCGAGGTTTGGCGCAGCTTCGCGCCTTGGCTGTGGCAGGCGCTCGGAACTGCTGTGAAAGAACAGTGATCAGCGCGTCCGGCCGGTTGTGCCCGAGATTTTCAGCACAAGTTGCAGCATGAAATTTTCCGGTCGCCATATTCTTTTCAGTCGAACGGCCACGCGCCGTCGCGCCATAATCGGCGCGTATCAGAATTAAGGAGGAACTTGCCAGTGAAACTTGAAAATGATCCGCTGGCCGCTTTCTGGATGCCTTTTACGGCAAATCGTGCGTTCAAGGCAGCGCCTCGCCTTTTGATTAGCGCCAAGGATATGCACTATGTAGCGAGCGACGGGCGCAAGATCCTCGACGGGACTGCGGGCCTATGGTGCGTCAATGCGGGCCATTGCCGCGAGCCAATCGTCGAAGCGATCCGCAAGACAGCCAACGAATTCGATTTCGGCCCGACCTTCCAGATGGGCCATCCTCTGGCCTTTGAACTCGCTTCACGCGTCGCCGCGTTAATGCCCGATGAGCTTAGCCGTATCTTTTTCACCAATTCTGGTTCGGAATCGGTCGATACCGCGTTGAAGATTGCGCTCGCTTATCATCGAGCGCGGGGGCAGGGGACACGAACGCGCCTAATCGGTCGCGAGCGGGGCTATCACGGCACCGGCTTTGGCGGCATTTCCGTGGGCGGGATCGTTAACAACCGCCGCCAATTCGGTACGCTGCTAGCGGGCGTCGATCATTTGCCTCACACGCACAGCATCGAGCATAACGCTTTTACGCGCGGGCAACCGGCCTGGGGCGGGCATTTGGCCGAGGAGCTTGAACGGATCGTCGCGCTTCACGGTGCCGAGACAATCGCAGCGGTGATCGTCGAACCGATGGCAGGATCGACCGGGGTGCTCATCCCACCGGTGGGCTATCTCGAAAAGCTGCGCGAAATTTGTACGAAGCATGACATCATCCTGATTTTCGACGAAGTCATCACCGCCTTTGGCCGAATTGGTGGCGCGACGGCAACAGAGACATTAGGCGTGACGCCCGACATGATCACGATGGCGAAGGGGCTGACCAACGCTGCTGTCCCGATGGGTGCGGTTGCCGTCAGCCGCGAAATCCACGACACAGTCGTTGAAGGCGGCCCCGAAGGGATCGAGCTGTTCCACGGCTATACCTATTCAGGGCACCCGCTCGCCGCCGCGGCCGGAATCGCGACGCTCGACCTCTACAAAGCCGAGGGTATCTGGGAGCATGCCGCTGGCCTGCATGACTATTGGCAAGATGCGGTCCACAGCCTGAAGGGCAAGCGCCACATCATTGACATTCGGAACATGGGAATCGTTGCTGGCATTGAGCTCGAACCCCGCCCCGGCGCGCCAAGCAAACGCGCGATGGAGCTGTTCATCAAATGTTTTGAAGCCGGCCTGCTCGTCCGCGCCACCGGAGACATCATTGCGCTGTCCCCGCCGCTGATTTTGGAGAAGGTGCATATTGACGAAATGGTCGGGCGTATTGGGGAACTGGTGGAGGGGGTTGACTGATTTGTTGGGGGCAGCTGACTGTCCGGTTTTAGCCAGGCGAGAGGGCAAAGCGGACAAAGCGGTTTGCGTAACGGTGGCTAGTGCCGTGCCAAAGACTTTGCGAAAAAGCGATTGGCAATGGCACCTGTCGCATTTGGATCATCGACCGACTTCCAATGGCCAGAGCTGACAAACTCGACATTTGCTAGCTGGTTTTGGTCCACGAATTGGATCGTGTCCGATGGCGAATTGTGGCGCCCCCAAAGGTACAAAGTCTCGATACCGAGCACTGCCAAATGGCGGTAGGCAAGCCCAAACCCATCGTTTAGGCCGAGAGTCGCCGCATCTTTGCCGAGCTCCCACATCGCTTGAGCATCGGCTGTTTCAACAGCTGCCCTGTAGCGATCCATAGAATGATTCTCTTTCGCCATCGCGGCCACTTGATCGCAGAAGGCAGCTTTGAAAGCAGTAGGTTCGCCGTATTTTGCCGCCCTGCCAGAGAAATAGGCGTCTTGATGGGTCAGATTTCCTTCGATCGATAATATTGCGCCAACACGTTCGGGGCCAGCGTGTGCTGCTGCAACAGCAATTGGTGATCCAACTGAATGAGCCATCAGCCCGACAGGCTCCGATGGGGACATCGCATCTGCCAGTCTCAAAACAAATGCAGCTAAGTCGCCGATGCGAGACCTATTTTTTGCCGGTGACATGCCAAACCCTGGCAGGTCGCAAAAGACGAGCCGAAAGCTCTTGTTCAGCGCGGTGTCGGCAAGCGGCGTGAATGCCGATGAGTCATCTGCAAAGCCGTGGATTGTGATCACAACTGGTGCCGTCGCGACCCCGGCCAGTCGCAACGACGCGCCTTCAAAGAGAACGGTTTCCATAAGTCGTTCTTATGTCCGCTTTTGCGAGGAATTGCGAACGGCTACTTCGTCCAAAAACTTGTCGGAAGCCGCCCTATCGACATGTCCTGACACAAATCCTTTCCTACACAATATATTCATGACATGTTCTTAACTCGAAGAAAAATATCAATATTTTTCATGATCTTAACTGATCCGATGTCTAGGATATGTCACACGACTTCACCGTGTAGCCTTGGCAATCTTGCTCTTCGGCAAGAGCTGCGGTCCACACAAATTTGCGTGGCCTCAATAGTGTCAACTTCGTCAACTTCGGCCGAAAAAAATTCCACGCTTAGTGTAACTTTTGACTAACCTTTGGCGAAAATTGGGGGCGTTAGCCGCCTAGGCGAGTCAGCAAACCCGATCCTCAATGATCAACAAAATCACCCTGTCCGCGCCAAGCCGAGCTGCGCCAAATACCACTCCTGAAACTTTATCACGCTGCCTTCCTGATTCGAATAGCGACCCGGGCGATAGCGGCTGGACATGATGCCATTCTGATTATTCTCGGTGATGATTTTGTCCTGTGTCGTGGTGGCGTGATAGCCCCAGATCATCTTGTCGATATCAACCTGATCCTCAGTCGCGCGACCATCGACGAGCCAGATCATCTCGACGTCCGATTCTAACGCCGAGCGCGGGGTGAACTGGAACAGGATCACGAAATGATCGTCGGCGACAATGTTTGTGAAAGGGCTGAAGCTCAAATGCATGCGCCCGCCATCTGGCTTGCTGCGCTTACCCATCAAGGGAGCAGGTGCGCGGCCATCCTGCGTTTCCGCGGCCCAGCCGTCCTTATTCATCCGCTGCATGAGGAGGCGGAGGTGGCTGCTGTCGGGTGCATCGTCGATAGTGCCTATGGGACGACCCAGTGCAGCGGCGCTATCCTCCCATGCCTGCACCTTGGGCGCGTAAGCGGCAATAGCATCAGCGGGGCCGGAGCTCGGCCCAGCCCCCACGGCCACCAGCGATTCCGCAGCATGCATCGAGCAGAATTCAGGGTGCGATGGAACGCAGTGATAGCATTCGAAGAAATTCTCGATGACCAGTTTCCAATTGGCCGTGGTCGGGTAGCTGCCAGCATGCGCGATCCTTGCGTCGGCTATGCCGTGATAATCGAGGATCGGTCCCATATCGCCAAAGGTCGCATCGAAATCGTCGGGTTGATCTTCGGCCATATTGATGAAGATCAGGCCGTGGAAGACGCGGATATGGCAGGGGTGCAGGCCGTTCTCTGCCTTGTCAAAATCCTCCGGCATTAGCCGGGCTGAAATGAGGCGACCATCCAGCCCAAAGGTCCAAGCGTGGTAGGGGCAGACAAGGCGCGGCGCGTTGCCGCTTTCGGTCTGACAGATGGTTGATCCACGATGACGGCACACGTTGAAAAAGGCACGGATGCTGCCCTCATTTTCGCGGATGACGATGATCTGTTCAGCGCCAATCTTGAAGAGGAAGTAGTCGCCCTTGTTCCGGATACGTGAAATATGACCCGCAAGAAGCCATTTCCGGCTGATGATGTGGTCCATATCGGCCGTGAATACCGCGTCGCTGATGTAGAAATCTTGGGGTAAACTATATCCAGCACGCGCACCGGTAGCGAGGCGGCTTGTTAGTTCTGTGTGCAACATCAGATTTTAATCCGGGCATTGGAGGGGTCGTACATGGGTTTGAGCGATGCGGTGACAGGGTAGCGAATGCCCGCAATCTCGATTTTAAAGTCATCCGCGCCAATCGGCCCTACCACGCCGCCATCGGCGGTCGTTACGTAACCAAGCCCGCAGGCCCCACCCAACGTATGGGCGTACATGCCCGAACGGATATAGCCCGCAATCCGGTCGCCCTCCCAAATCGGCTCGTTGTGATAGAGCATCGGCGCGGGGTCCTTGAGCAGAAATTGGACGAGACGCTGTTTGAGTCCGTCTTCTTTCTGGCGGACCAACGCTTCGCGTCCAATGAAACCACCCGCTTTCTCCATCTTTACCGCGAAACCAAGGCCTGCCTCGAGCGGCGTGTCCTCGTCGGTGATATCATGGCCCCAATGGCGATAGGCCTTTTCCATTCGAAGAGCGTTCAATGCGTGGTATCCGCAATGCTTCAGACCGAAGGCTTCGCCCGCCGCAACGATCTCATCATAAACACCGGTCATGAATTCGGTAGGAATATACAGCTCCCAGCCCAGTTCGCCAACATAGGTGATCCGCGAGGCACGCACGATGGCGTAGCCAAGTTCGATTTCCTGCGACGTGGCAAAAGGGAATGCTTCGTGGGACAGATCGTTGGGGCAGATCGATTGCAATAGCGCGCGGGCTTTTGGCCCCATGATCGAGATAACACCCATGCCTGAAGACACATTGGTCAGTACTGCGTGTGTCTCGTCGGGCAATTGGCGTTTCAGCCAGTTGAAATCCTTGGTCTCGGTTTCAGCGCCGGTGATGATCAGATAGGCGGTTTCGGAGAGGCGCGTGACGGTCAAATCCGCCTCAATCCCGCCCTTCTCGTTTAGCCATTGTGTGTAAACGAGTTTGCCTGGCGCAACATCAATATCATTGGCGCATACCCGATTGAGAGCGGCCATTGCGTCCTTGCCCTCAAGCCGGAACTTCGCAAAGCTCGATTGGTCGAACAGGCCGACCGCTTCACGCACAGCTTTGCATTCTGATGCACTCGCTTCGAACCAGTTCTGGCGACCATAGCTGTATTCGTACTTTGGCGTGCTGCGGGGTTCGCCGTACCAATTGGGCCGTTCCCAACCGAACGCTTCACCATGGCACGCGCCCGCTGCAACCAGCCGGTCGTGCAAGGCGGACTTCCGCACGCCACGCGCGGTTTCATATTGCTTGAACGGATAGTGCGTCGCATAGAGCAGGCCCAGACTTTCTGTCACTCTCTCGCGTAGATATTTGCGGTTAATCTGAAAGGGCATGTTACGACGGATATCCACCGCCCACAGGTCAGCCGGGGGGATTCCATCGCGGATCCAGTCAGCCATCACTTTGCCAATACCACCCGCAGATTGCAGGCCGATTGAATTGAGGCCGGCGGCTACAAAGCAACCCCCCAGCTCGGCACTTTCGCCCAAATGATAGCGCACGTCCGGTGTGAAACTCTCCGGGCCGCAGAAGAATTTCTGAATGCCTGCTTTCTCAAGCGCGGGTACTCGGCGTATCGCATCTATCAGCAACGGCTCAAAATGCTCAAAGCTCCCGGCGATTTCATCGAAACAAAAATCTTCTGAAATGCCGTCCATGCCCCAGGGTCGGGCATTGGGTTCAAACGCGCCGACCAGCAGCTTGCCCGCATCATATTTATAATAGCCGCAATAGTCGTAATCACGCAGCACCGGCAGCGTGTTGTCGATCCCTTCAACACCTTCGAACAGCACATAATAATGCTCGCAGGCATGAAGGGGGGCCGCGACGCCAATGCTGGCCGCCAGATCGCGCGTCCACATCCCGCCGCAGATGACAACATGATCCGCGTCGATTGAGCCGTCTGCGGTATCAACTCCCGTCACGCGGTCGCCATTGTGGCGAATTTTGGTGACTTTGGTGTTCTCGAAAATCCGCGCTCCGCCGTTGCGAGCACCCTTGGCCAGCGCCTGCGTGATATCGACGGCGTTCGCATAGCCGTCGCTCGGAATATGAATACCGCCGACGACATCATCAACGTTGACGATGTTGGCCAGCGCCTTGATCTCTTCAGGTGTCACAACATGGACCGGCAAGTCGAACACTTTGGCCATCGAGGCGCTGCGTTTCAGTTCCTCGAAGCGCTCCATATTGGTCGCCATCGAGATAGATCCGCATTGGCGGTACCCCGTCGCCTGACCCGTTTCTGCCTCAAGACCTCGATAGAGTTCACCCGTGTATTTGGCGAGCTTGGTCATATTGATGCTCGGGCGCAGCTGCCCGACGAGTCCCGCCGCATGCCACGTCGTGCCACTGGTCAGTTGCTTGCGTTCGAGCAGAACGACGTCGTCCCAGCCAATCTTGGTCAGGTGATAAGCGATCGAGCAGCCAATGACACCGCCACCCACGATGACGACTTTTGATTTTTTGGGGAGTTCAGCCACGCACGTTAGACCTTCATTTTTGCATTGTCGGAATCATAAGCGGGACTCTCAAGTACAGTACCCGAGCGTCGTTGGCCTTGAAGCATGATATCGAACGTTGATCCCGGTGCGGCGTTTTCAATTGGCACACAGGCGAAAAACAAGCTCTTGCCGACTCGGTGGCCATAGCCGCCCGATGTGGTGAGGCCGATGCACATGTCGCCGATCATGCACGGCTCCGCACCGCGCACGTCGACGTTCGTCGCAGCGACTTCGCCGTAGACAATGCGGAACCGGTCAGGCGCATCGAGAGTCGCTTGCTTGCCGACGAAATCATCCTTTTTGAAATTGATGAAGCGCGGCATATCAGCCTCAATCATCGTTAGCTCATTGGTGAGTTCGGAACCCCACGCCTTATAGCCCTTTTCCATCCGCATCGTGTTGGCCGCGTAGAGCCCGTAATTGACGATTCCAAACGCCTGCCCTGCTTGCCACACGGCATCATAAAGCGCGGCCAGGTCATCCATGCTGGGGTGCAATTCCCAGCCCAGCTCGCCTGCATACGAGACGCGGAGTGCGCGCATCTTGATGCCCGCAATCACAATTTCCTGTCCGCTCAACCAGCGAAAGCCTTCATTGCTCAAATCCGCATCGGTCAACTTCACCAGCACATCGCGGGAGCGCGGGCCGTTCATCACCAGCACGCCAAGGTCCATCGTCAGATTGCGGAAGGTCACATCCTCACCCGGCAATTTGCTCTGGATCAGCAAATCCCAGTCGCGCTGTTCGGCGGCGGCGGCGGAGAGGCAGTAGAAATGATCGTCGGCAAAGCGCGTCACCGTCATCTCGCCGTAAATGCGGCCTTGCACGGACAGCGGATGGACAAGGCCGATCCCGCCCAATTTCTTGGGCATCCGGTTGGCGCAAATCCGGTTGAGGAACGCCTCCGCGTCCGGCCCCGTCACATCATATTTGGCAAAGCCCGAAAGGTCGAGCACGCCCACGCGTTCGGCGACCTCTTTCACTTCAGCGCCCACGGCTTCAAAACTGTTAGTGCGCTGATAGCCACCGATTTCCTCGGCCCGATCAAGTGCAAAATATTTAGGCCGTTCCCAGCCGTAAGTTTCTCCGTAAACCGCGCCCTGATGCTTCAGCTTCTCATAAAGCACGCTGGTCTTTTGCGGGCGCGCGTCGGGCTCTTCTTCGCCGGGAAGCCTCGTCGTGAAGGTCATCCGGTAATCAAGAAATACTTTGTCACGGCTGTAATTTTCATCCGCATAGGGGCCATAGCGACGCGGATCGAATTCGGTCATGTTAATGTCAGCATCGCCGAACACCATCCACTGCGCCATATATTTGCCAGCGCCGCCGCCCTGAGCAATGCCAAAGCTAGTGCCGCAGCAATGCCAGAAATTCCTAAGGCCAACCGCAGGCCCAAGCAGCGGCCCGCCATCGGGCGTATGCGGAATCGCGCCGTTGACGAAACGCCGCAGACCGACTTCGCCAAAAACCGGCATCCGCTCAATTGCACGTTCAAGCCATGGGGCGATCCGTTCCAGATCTTCGGGGAAAAGCTCGCTGGTCGACTCCCATTCCGGATGCCCTCCGCGCGGCGCCCAGGCCTCGGCCAGCCCGACATTCTCATAAACGCCGATCAGCCCGCTTTTCTGCTCCTGCCGGAAATAGCCAGAGACATAAGGGCAGCGCATGACGGGGATTTCCTCATCTCGCTCCTGAAAAGCGGGGATGGGATCAGTGACTACATAATGGTGCTCCATATTAGTCACCGGAATGTCGATCCCCGCCATTTGTGCAATTTGGCGCGCGTAGCAGCCTGCCGCATTAACGACGATTTCAGCCCGGACTGTGCCTTGCTCCGTCTTCACATCCCATTCGCCCGAGGGCAGTTGAGAGAGGCCAGTAACGCGGTTTTTGCGGATTATCTTCGCGCCCATGTTTTTGGCACCAATGGCAAGCGCATTGCAAATGCCTGATGGGTCAGCATGGCCATCTTCGGTGGTGCGCGCACCCGCGATCACGCCATCCAACGTCATGAAGGGGTTGTGGTGCAAAATTTCCTGAGCCGGGATGATCTCCATCTCGAAGCCGATGATCTTTGAAAACCCCTGAATATAGCGCATCCACGCCAGCTCGCGTTCATTGGTGGCGAGACGGATGCCGCCTGACTTATGCCAGCTGACATATTGCCCGGTCAGCTCTTCCAATTGCGGATAAAGCCAGTTCGAATAGGCGTGCATCTTCGCCAGATTATAACTGCCTGTGATGTTCGGGCATTGCCCCGCCGCGTGCCAAGTCGACCCCGACGTTAGCTCATCCTTTTCTATCAACAGGCAATCGGTCCAGCCCAGTTCTGCAAGATGATAGAGCAACGATGCCCCCATGATGCCGCCGCCGATGATCACCACGCGTGCGCTCGTCTGCATCAGCAAACCCTCTCCTTGGCATAATCTCTTGGATTGCGAGTTTAGTCCCGAGTACTGCGAGCCGACAAATGAGCGTTTCGCCGGATCGAATAAAATTTTTTTGGACAGCGCGTTTCTGATTCTGACCGCTGACCCGGTGACCAGTCGAAAAAAATTCAGCCGTGATCGCAATTTTTTCAATTGTGGCGTTTGCGTGCCGCTATTCTACTCAACCAAATCGACAGACGTAAAAGGTCTGCGTAACGAAAAGAAGTATTCGGTAGGAACGACGGGCGGGCATATGAAGATTGGTTTCATCGGCTTGGGCAACGTCGGGGGCAAACTGGCTGGAAGCCTTATCCGCAACGGCCATGACGTAACTGTACGCGATCTAAATGACACGCTGGTCGCAGACTATGTGGCGCGCGGCGCCAAATCGGTCGGTAGCCCGCGCGCGCTTGGCGAAGCGGTCGACCTGATCGTCACCTGCCTGCCGTCACCCGCCGCCAGTGCTGCGGTTGCCGAAGGGGAGGACGGTTTTCTTCAAGTCATGCGTCCCGGCCAGATATGGCTTGAGATGAGCACGACTGACTGCGCGGAGATCATCCGGCTCGGTGCGTTGGTCGAGGCACGCGGCGCTCTGTTCATGGAATGCCCAGTT
Source organism: Sphingomonas sp. (assembly GCA_031369985.1). Taxonomy (GTDB): domain Bacteria; phylum Pseudomonadota; class Alphaproteobacteria; order Sphingomonadales; family Sphingomonadaceae; genus Sphingomonas_O. Next base: position 56,914 of record JANMPU010000073.1, read on the forward strand.
TCGGGGGGCTGCCACCGCGCCGATACCGGCAACATTGCGATCTTTGCGGGAGGCCCGCGTGCCGCATTCGAAGCAGTGCTGCCGGTGTTGACAACGATGGGCCGCCGCATACTTCATACGGGTGATTACGGCACGGCGTCGCAACTGAAGGTCATGACGAATTATCTGTGCACTGTTCACCTTGTTGCGCTCGCCGAGGCCTTGACGACGTGTAAGGCCATCGGCCTCGATATGAACACGACATATGAGGCGATCCGAATTTCCTCGGGCAACAGCTTTGTCCATGAAACCGAATCTCAGGTGATCCTGAACGGCAGCCGCGACATCAATTTTACGATGGACCTCGTGTCGAAGGACATCGGCCTGTTCAACAAAATCGCGCAGGGAGCGAGTGTGCCGGTCGAAATTTCGCCTCTGATTGTCCGCCTGTTCAAGGAAGGCGAGGCCATGTTCGGTCCGCGTGAGCATTCGCCCAACATTATTCGTCGCTATGAAGAGCCGCTGGGCATCAAGGTCTTGGGCAGTGGTTTTCCCGCCGAGATGATCGACGATGAACCCGAGGAGCCGGGCTATGAGGTTGTGCCGAGGCGTTAGCCGACGTTGCCGGTGTGCTGAACAACCCAGTCGATGAAGGTGCGTACACGCACGTTCTCCTTCATCTCCTTGCGGCAGATCAAGCCCCATTCACCTGGGCAAATCACAGTGTGGTTCACGGGCTTGACGAGGCGACCGCTGGCCAGATCCTGCTCGACGAACGGCCCGTTGACGAGTGCAATACCTTCTCCGTTCAGCGCCATTTCGAGCGCAACCGCCAGCGTATCCACCACCAGATAGGGCGAACACGCATCGAACGGCACACCTGCGGCGGTAAACCAAGTCTCCCAGTTTCGCGTTTCGGTGTAGATCGTCACGAGCGGATGGCTAAGCAAATCAGCCGGAGCCGACGAACTGCCAAGGCGTGCTGCAAACGCCGGACTGCAAACCGAATAAAGCGCATATTCGAACAGCGGCACCCAATGGTAGCGCGCAGGATCCGGCAGCGTTTCGCAATACACAAGCCCGACGTCTGCATGGACGTCGTCGAATTCCCATTCAACAGCGCATGTGCTTAGCGTCAGTTTCACCTTCGGGTTTTCGGCGAGAAAATGTGGCACGCGTTTTGCCAGCCAGCGGATCGAGGCGGTCACGTAGGTCTGAACGCGCAATGGCTTGTCCAGTGTGTTGCGGTGGACCGCTTCGACGCCCTCGATCAGCGATTCAAATGCCGACCGAACATAGGGATAAAGAACGCGGCCTTCTTCGGTTGAAACAATATGCCGTCCGTCCTGCTGAAATAACTGCACACCCAGCGCGTCTTCGATTAGCTGGACCTGATGGCTAACCGCAGGATGCGTCAGGCAGAGTTCGTCGGCGGCATCGCGGATGCTTTGCCGACGCGTGGCCGCCTCAAAGCCCTTTAGCGCCTTGAGCGGCGGGAGTTGTCTCAAATTTATCTTGGAATGACCACTCATTTGCGCATGAGTTTGAGCAGGTTTCCGGCAATCTGCAACCGGTAAAATAAATTGACGTCTTTTAGTATCTGCGGGCCTGCTCAATGATCAGGGCAGCCCCCTTTTCGGCAACCATCACTGTCGGGGCATTGGTATTACCGGATGTGATGGTCGGGAAAACAGATGCGTCAATTACGCGTAGTCCTTCGATCCCGTGGACCCGTAGCTGCGGGTCTACCACCGACGTGGCGGCATCGGGGCCCATCAAGCAGGTGCTGGTCGGATGGTACACTGTGTCGGCACGCTCGCGAAAGTCGGCAAGTTGGGCCTCGTCGCCGCTGATGTCGCTTCCCGGAATGATTTCCTCCGTAATAATATCGGCCAGCGGGCGCGTTGTTGCGATTTGACGGAGTAGCCTGTTGCCAGCGAGGACATCGTCGATATCTTCTTGTGTTGCCAGATAATTGGGATGGATCGCCGGATAAACGGTCGGGTCTGCGGAGCGCAGTTCGAGGTGACCCCGGCTCGTCGGTCGACAGGGGTTGTGCGACAGCAGGAATGCAGAAAACGGGTCCGGGTTCAGAAGTTTGCGTTCTGAAAGCGGTGTCTTGGTGTAGCTGATCGGACTGAAATAGAGCTGAAGATTTACATTGCGCTTGGCCGGATCGCTGCGCACAAAGCCGCCGCTTTGGTTGACGCTGAGCGACAGCGGTCCCGCGCGGTCGGCAATGTACCGCAGTCCCGCCCGCATCTTTCCAATCATTGGATGCAGCAGGTCGTTCAGCGTCGCCGTTCGAGTCCTGTAAAAATAGGATATGGCCAGATGGTCCTGCAGATTGCGACCGACATGTGGCGCATCGACGACTGGCTCGATCCCCAACGCTTTCAGCGCGGCGGCGTCACCTATACCCGATAGCATCAGCAGCTGCGGTGAATTGATTGCGCCACCGCTCAAAATCACTTCTCGTCGCGCGCGTGCTTCAATGGCTTTTCCGCGGCGACTATAAGCGATCCCAACCGCACGCTTTCCTTCCAGCAGAATCTTTGTCGCGAGCGAATGCTTCTCGATCTTAAGCGTTTTGCGTGACTGCGCGGGGTGAAGAAAGGCATTGGCAGTCGAAGCGCGCCAGCCACCGCGCGTGTTAATCTGGTACATTCCCACACCTTCGCTGTCGGCGCCGTTCAAGTCAGCGCTTGGCTTGAAGCCCAGCGTTCGTGCAGTCTCGATGAAGCTGTGACATACAGGATGCACATAGGGCGAAATGTCGGTGACATGCTGCAGACCGCCGCGCCCGTGATGGGCGCTGTGCCAGTCGAAATCCTCGGATTTTTTGAAGAATGGGAAAACGTCATCCCATCCCCAGCCAAGATTGCCCAGCGCTTTCCAGTCGTCATAATCGCGTGGCTGACCACGCACATACACCATTGCGTTGATCGAGCCCGATCCGCCTATCACCTTACCACGTGGCCAGTAGCTGCGTCGCCCGTTCAGCGCTTCAACCGGCTCGGTATCGTACATCCAGTTGATCCGTCGATTGAAAAAGGTCCGGCCATAGCCAATTGGCATCTGGATCCAGATCGACAAGTCACTGCCCCCGGCTTCGAGCAGCAGGACAGTTGACTTGCCATCTTCAGTCAGTCGGTTGGCCAACACGCAGCCCGCCGTGCCCGCGCCAACGATGATATAGTCGAACTCTTCCGTCACCGAACGGGATGCTGCGTCATCTCGAGGTGCAGCATTGTCCCCCTGTAAGGGTTCGCGCGCGCCACCGTTTCGTTGAGTACAACGCCGAGGCCCGGCGAGGGAGAGGGAATCACATGACCGTTTTCGAAACGGATTGGCGTTTCAAGGATTTCGCTGTGAAATCCACCCCATTGCTCGATGCTTTCGAGGATCAGAAAATTGGGCGAACAGGTGGCGATCTGAATGTTCGCCGCGCCGACAATCGGCCCGCAATAAAGGTGCGGTGCGATTTGGACATGGTGAACCTCGGCCATGCCCGCGATCTTCTTCGCCTCGAGCAGTCCGCCGACGCGGCCGAGATTCATCTGAAGGATCGCCGCCGCGCCGCAATCGAGCAGTCGCGCGAAATCATATTTCGTTGTCAGTCGCTCGCCGGTTGCGATGGGGATGCTGGTGGCGCGTGCGACCTTAGCCATTTCCTCCGGCGCATCAGGCGGCACCGGCTCTTCGAGCCAAAGCGGATCGGCGGGTTCCAACCGTTTCGCCAGCCGGATCGCACCCGCCGCCGTCATCTGGCCATGCGTGCCGAATAGCAGATCGGCGCCGCTTCCCACTGCTTCACGCAAGGTGCGCGCGAAGCGTTCGCTCAAGTTCAGCGATTCGAGAGAAAGCTGTCGCCCGTCGAATGCGGAATATGGACCGGCGGGATCGAACTTAAGCGCGGTAAAGCCTTGGCCGAGATATTCGGCGGCGCGTGTCGCGGCAAGATCAGGATCATGATACACATCGGTTGCATCGCCGGGCCGCGGATAGATGTAAGTATAGGCGCGTAGCCGCTCATGCACCTGCCCACCGAGCAGCTTGTAAATTGGTTGGTTTGCAGCCTTGCCGACAATGTCCCAGCACGCCATTTCCAGCGCGCTGAGCACGCCCATTAGCGTCAAGTCGGGATGCTGCGTGAATCCACTTGAATAGACCCGTCGCCAAAGCGTTTCGATGTCGTGCGGGTCGTTGCCATCCGCGTAGCGCGCGAACACGTCCTCGATCATTTTGGCGACGAGATATGGTTCGAATGGAACGCAATAGGCCTCGCCGATTCCCGAAATTCCGCACGCGGTCGTCAGCTTCACGAAGACGAAATAACGCCCCCCAAAATGGGGTGGCGGATTACCGACGACAAATGTCTCTATGTCGGCCAGCTTCATGCTGGGAAAAAGCCGTTGACTACCTTAACCTCAAGAAAGTCGTGCAGCCCATATTCGCCCCATTCGCGACCATTGCCTGACTGTTTGTAGCCGCCAAACGGCGACTCATAGCCTTGCCCTGCGCCATTGATATGCACGCTGCCTGCGCGAATCGCACGCGAGACGCGGCGCGCGCGGACGATATCACCGCTCTGGACATAGCCAGCAAGGCCATAGGGCGAGTCATTGGCGATCGCGATTGCTTCGGCTTCGGTCGTGAACGGGATCATGACGAGGACAGGGCCGAACACTTCTTCCTGCGCGATCATCATCCGATTGTGGACGCCGGCAAACACCGTTGGCTTTACGTAATAGCCGCAATCGAAACCGTCGGCACGACCCACGCCGCCAGCAACGACAATTGCGTCTTCGTCAATGCCGGCTTGGATCAGCTTTTGTATCTTCCCAAATTGTAAGGCGCTAACGACGGGGCCGAGGTGCGGTCCCTTTTCGGTGGGGTCTCCCAGTTTCGTTTCGTTTGCGACCCGTGCGGCGATGTTGACAGCTTTATCGTAGACTGTCGTCTCGACCAGCATGCGTGTTGGGGCGTTGCACGATTGCCCGGCATTTTCGAAGCAATGCCGAACGCCGCGCGTCACTGCTGCTTCCAAGTCGCTGTCGGCAAAAATGATGTTCGCGGATTTTCCGCCCAGTTCCTGGCTGACGCGCTTGACAGTGTCAGCGGCAGATTTCGCAACTTGGACGCCCGCGCGTGTCGACCCGGTGAATGAGATCATATCGACTTGGGAGTGGCTGGTGAGTGCGTCGCCGATGCCCGGCCCTGTGCCATGCACCATGTTGAACACCCCCCGCGGAAAGCCCGCCTCTTCGACGAATTCGGCGAACAGCTGGGCTGATAGCGGCGCTACTTCGCTCGGTTTCAGAACCATCGCGCAGCCGGTAACAAGTGCTGGACCGACCTTGGCGGCAAGTTGGTTTATCGGCCAGTTCCAAGGCGTGATCAACACGGCGACCCCGATTGGTTCGTGCACCAGATTGGCACCGGGAGCAATTTTCCGCTCCCACGCAAAGGCACGCGCGGCCTTAATCGTTTCCTTCAGATGCCCAGGCCCGCATTCCGCCTGCGCGTTATAGGAGAGGTCATAGGGTGCGCCCATCTCGGTTGAGATTGCGGTCACCATTTCGTCATAGCGTCGTTCGAAGACCGCTATCAGCTTTTCAACGAGCGCGATCCGCGTGTCGAGCGGCAGCGCCGCATAGTTATCAAATGCGGCGCGAGCCGAGTTGACGGCAAGATCGACGTCATCGGGTCCACATAATGCAACGGTCGCGGCGACCTCTTCGGTGGCTGGATTGATCGAATCGACAATCGAGGTTGACGTAAGCGGAAGAACCCACGCGCCGTTGATAAAGGATTTTAGCATGTGTCGCTCAAACATAACCAATCGCCCGTTTTTGGTCCGCAACGATGTTCTTGGCAGCCATGAAGTAATGGAATGCAGCCCAAAAGCCGGTTGGGGCTAGGATCAGCAAAGCCATCCGCAATGACGCTGCATCAGCACCAGAAGGGCCCGCGAAGTAATCGCTCATCCAGCCCACGGCCTGCGGTGCAACGATCAGGTTGAAGACGTTTGCGATCAGGAGAGCGACAGCGCTGAACATCGCGCGCATCTTTGGCGGTGCGAGATTCTGACCAAGCGCGAAACCCGGGCCGATGTAGAAATAAATTGCCGGGATGAACAACCACCACATGACCGTCGCCAGCTGTAGCGAGAGAGTGTAATATGCAATGATTGAAGGGATCGTCGATACGGCCGTGACGACCCCAAGCAGCCAGACAATGCGCCGCGGATCAACGAATGAGGGGCGCGCGAGCAGCCACGCCGTCAAGATTGAAGCGGCGATCCCCATCACCAAATGAATAGGTCCAACGATCCCGCCTGCGGCACCCACATCGAGGCCATAGGTGCGTTGGATGAATGTCGGGGTGAACCACATCAGTCCCCAGCCCCAAAGCGCCGACACGCCAGTTCCCATCATGACGTGCACGGCAGACTTCTGAGAGAACAAAAACTTTAAAGTTTCGGCAAGGCTTGGCGTTTTGTCGTCTGAGACGGCGTCGAGGCAACCGCGCTTCGGTTCTTTGATGGTTAGCATGATAATTGCCGCCAGTAGGATACCCGGAATGCCCAGAACCAGAAATGCGGCACGCCATCCATAGGCGGCTGCAACCGCGCCAGCCATGTCGGCGCCCAGCCATGCGCCGATCGGGGCGCCAAGCGCAAATATGGTCAGCGCCATCGGGCGGCGGCTTGCCGGAAAATTATCACACACGATCGACGCGCACGCTGGCGTGCCGCCGGCCTCGCCAATCCCAACCCCGATGCGTGCGAGCAAAAGTTGGAGATACCCTTGGGAGAGGCCGCAGAGCGTTGTCATCGCCGACCAAATGGTGATGGACGCAGCGAGCAGATTGCGGCGGTTGAACCGATCGGCAACCCAAGACAGTGGAATACCCATTGTAACGTAGAACAATGCCAGTGAAACGCCCGTTAGAAAGGCAACCCCGCCATCTGTCAGTTTTAGTTCCAGCCGAATTTGCTCGAGCACTGTCGACATGACATAGCGATCAGCGATATTAATCGTATAGGCCAGCATCATGATGACAAGCACATACCAGCGTACGCCCACCGACGGCAGTTGCGTTTCGTCGGTTGTTCCGGTCGCAGTTGGTGCAATTGCCATCGTTATTCCTTCACGTCGCTGAAAGTTGGGCGCCAAGCACTTCCCGAAGCGGATCGAGCCAAGGCGAATAGTTTTCCCATTGGTCGACGCCGCTCCTGAAGATAGGCTGGCGCACCTGCTCTGAGCTGGCTGTGCGCACTGCGCGTTCGGTCTGGTGAAAATTCAGGCAGGCATCCTCGAATGGCAGGCCGAGGAACGCGAGCATGCGGCGTACTTGGCCCTCAAGGTCAGCCACCACATCTTCATAGGTTACGCGCAAGACCTGACCTGGCAATACCGTATCCCAATGCGCCATCAAGCGCACGTAATCGCTGTAATAATGGCTGATTTCTGTCAGGCCGTAGGTGAACTCTTGCCCTTCGGCGAACAACTGCTTGAACCCTGAAAAACAGCATCCCATCGCGCCGCGTCGTGCGTCGATGATCTTTGCATTTGGCAGGATCAAGTGAATAAGCCCGATGTGACGGAAATTGTTTGGCATCTTGTCGATGAAGAACGGCGTTCCTCGTTTGCGGTGGATGCGCGTGTCGCGGATGAAGCCATCGCCGAACAATGCCAACTGCTCACGGTTGATCGTCCCGAGGTTTGCCGGATAATTCGCTTCTTCGCCAACGCGCCGCTGCCCGTCGATCCGGTGCGCAAGGGCGAGGATGTTGGGAAGCTCGAGCGTTCCCTCGACTTGGCTGTGCGAGGACAATATCTGTTCCAGCAGCGTTGACCCTGCGCGTGGTAGGCCCAGAATGAAGATTGGATCGGCCGCCATGCTGCCGCTTCCTGCCATCTTTTCGAACAGCTCGGCCCCACAATGTTCGTGCTGACGCCCCATTTCTTCCGTCACGCGCTGCCATTTATAGCCCAGCTCGTCACGTTTGAGACGGTTGCCGCGCTCGTAATAGGCAAAGGAATCTTCAAATTCCTCTCGGTCCTCGAGTGCCTTTCCGAGCGCGAAGCAAAGATGATAACGGTCCGCAAGATTGGTATTAGGGCGTCCCTCAATTTCACGCATCTGCGCAATCTCGCGGTCCTCGAACCGGTATGTCTTCAGGTTTGCAAGGCTCCAATAGGCGTCGCCGAAATCGGGACGAACGCCGTAAGCCTGACGATAGGACGCAATAGCATCCGACTGCTTGCCAACGGTCTTCAGCGCATGCCCGATGGAAAGGTGCAGCGCGGGGTTTTGGGGCATGCGCTCCAAATGGCGACGATACATTGATAGTGCGGTGTCGAATTCGCCCACTGCCAACCGCTGGTTCGCATAGAGCAGGTCGAATTGCGCATTTTCGGGCGCCTTGGCGTGAAGTGCCCCGGCCTGTTCAAGCGCCTGTTCGTATTTTTGCCGCCGGTGGAGAAGGTTCACATAGTCAAAGTGCGCATTGGTGTTTTCTGGTTCGAGCACCATGCACGATTCAAGCAGAAACTCGGCTTCGTCAAAGGCATTGAACTTGATGCCAATGTCCGCGAGCAGACGCATCGCTTCGGTATTGCGCTTATGCTGCTGAAGAAAGGCGCGGCACTGCCGTTCTGCCTTGCCGAGCCGGTTCTCCTGAACAAGGCTGACAACCGCTTGCAGTGCATCGGGGAGACTTTCCAAATAGGTGCATTGCGCCCGTGCGATACTTGCCGCTTCCGTCCGACCAGCATCCTGCTGCATCTGAGCCAGCGCGCGCCAACTGGCGAGCAAGGCGACATTATAGGCAACCGCATCCTTATAGGCTGACAACGCCTCTTCGGTCTGGCTTAGCGCGCGTAGGCTATGGCCGCGCTCCTGATGCGCCCGGCCATAGCCTGGCTCAAGTGTAATCAGTCGGTTGATTGTTGCCAGCGCTTCGATTGGCTTTCGCGCATAGCGCTGGATCGCCGCAAGGAGGTAGAGCGCGTCGCGATGTTCGCGATCATCACCGACGACCTGAAGGCACAGTTGTTCCGCTTCACTAAGCTGGCCGCGTTGGAGCGCGGCTTTGGCATCCTCAACCAGCCGATCACGCTCTTCGTCGCCGGATAATGCCTCTGGTCTCGATTTCGTGACGACTGTCATTTTGCCAATCTGACCAAAGTTGCTGGATTGTCCAACGCCAATATTGCGATTCATACCAACAAGGGCGACGCGTTTGCTGCGCCGCCCCCATTTATCTCAAAAGACATCACGCGTCCCAAGAGAGGCTGCACTCACCTCTTACATTCCCCTTACATTTTGTATGAAACGCGTAGTCCCAAAGTCCTTGGCCGCGACGTCGTCACACGCTTTTCACCGTCGTTTGCGCTGGTGAAAAGCTGAGGACGGGCATCGGATAGATTGTCGCCATAAATAGAAATCGACCAGTTATCCTTGCTGATACCGAACGACGCATCAAGTGTCCGATAGCTCGGTTGGCTAAATGCCGTTGGTTGGAGCTGGATCGCATCCCCCGGTCGTACGAGCACGCCGTTGATCGTCGCGTTCCGCCCACAATTTGTGTATGGCGCATTGCAAGCGAGCAAAATGTTTGTGTTTGACACAACCGATGTGACTGTGCTGCCCACATGGTGGAAGCCGGCTTGGACAAAAGGTTGCAGCCCCGACTTCGTTTCCCACTCGTAGCGAACACGGACGTTGCCCTGAAATTTGGGGCTGAGCGCGAGAGGCGAACCAGCGGGGACGATAACACCTCGACCGCAAAGCAACTTCGCAATCGCATTGTTTGTGCAGGACGTAACCTCAGTATCATTATACGAAAAGCCCAATCCGATCGTCAGACCGTTAGTGGGCCGTGCTGTGATATCCCCTTCGAACCCCTTGATACGACCGTTAGCAAGGTTGCCAACAAACGTCTGGTTCGAAATATTTTGATCGAACGATGCGATCTGAATTTCGCTCCAGTCGATCTTGTAAGCGGCAACGTTGATCTGAAGCCGCCGATCAAGCAAGCCGAACTTGGCGCCGATTTCATAATTCTTCACTTTGTCAGGCGCATAGGCACGGTTGGCTGCGCATGCAGCAGTAAGCGCTGGCTGCGCGGCAACTGAGTCATTGCAACCTTTGCGGTTGAAGCCGCCTGGCCGGAAACCTTCCGAATAAGTGATGTACGCCAGTGACGTCGGGCTAAACTTATATGTCAAGTTTCCCTTCAGAATCACACCATTATACTGTGCTGGATTGATGCCGGCGAGCCGCGTTGTCAGGATCGAGCTTGCTGTCAATGAAGTCGGCGGCGTTGCCAGTGGCACATAGTTGCACGTCGTAAGACCTGTTGCTGGATCGGTACTGACCGTTGCACAGCGAGCCCGAACCGAGCCCGAGAAGCTGGAACTCGAACCGCCATACATCGCTGCGGTTTCATTATAGTAGCGCGCACCACCGGTCAGCGTCAGCTTTTCCGGTATAATGTCGAACGACGCTTCGCCATAAATTGAAAACTGTCGATCACGACGAAGGATGGTGTTGACGAAGCCAGCTCCCTGCAACGCTCCAGTATTCAGAACATTGACCTGTGGGTTTGGGGGCAGATTGTAGATAAATCCTGCCTGCGGCAGGACATAGTTCCACTGCGTGACGTCATAGATACGGTTGACATCGTAGAACGCGCCCAAGGTGCCGCGGATCCGGCTGTCGGACGGCGTTGTGATCCGGAATTCCTGCGTCCAGCGGCGATTTCGGTTGTTGACCTTGTAAAAGTTCTGAGGTGCGTAGCAAGTCTGCCCCTGCGCAGCCGAAGTGGCGTAGCCCTGATAATAGACGCCGCGATCGCAGTTATAAAACGGCATATAGAGGCCAATGTTGGCATAACGCGCATAGTCGGACTGCTGGACCGCTCGATGGTCCTGATATGATGAAGTGTAGATCATATCGAGAATGCCCAAGCGTCCTTTAAGGGTCAGGGTTCCTAGAGTGATCGTATCGCGCAGCGTATTGGGAGCGAATTGCTGGACCTTCAGATCACCGACAGCCGGTGAATAGTCAAAAACGCCATCGGTTTTCAGCTCTTGATACAGCCCCATCGCCTCAAGCGACCAGTCATCACTGATCTGGAGCTTCAAGCTCCCGCGACCACCAACATAATTGGCGTCATTATAATTGTCCTCGATAAACGCGTTGTTATTTATCGATTGGCGGAGCGGCACTCGGAAGCCACCCGTGGTCCCGGTCGCCGTCGCTACGCAATTAACGACACCAACGCACGATTGGATCGCCTGCGCGACAAGGAGAGGGTTACCCGTTGGCAAGCGTCCAGCGCCGCCTGGATCCCACGGCATGCGGTATGTGCCCGCGACGTTATCAATATATCCGCCCTGATGATTATTGTAGAACACAAGGCGTGCAGCGAGTTTATCCTGAACGATAGGAATGTTCACATAACCTTCAACGCCAAAGCTGGCCGCGCCACCCTTTGTGGTCGCAGCCAAGCCCGTGAATCCGGCCTCGAATTTTGTCAGATTGGGGCTGTTAGTGATGTAGCGAATGGCGCCGCCCATCGCGTTTGCGCCAAACAATGTGCCCTGGGGGCCTGCGAGAACTTCGATCCGGCTAAGGTCGGTCGGGAAGATATCAAGATTGCGACCGGGCGTCGAAGCAGGCGCATCGTTGATGTAAAGTGCAACGTTCGGCTGCACGCCGGCAACGCCAAGGATCTGCGAGCCTGCCGTATCGGTTGAAAGACCGCGGATATAAATTGAGGAAATCCCGGGTCCGCGCGAAGCCGTGCGCACGTTGGGGAGGTATTCGACGAGTTTTTCAAAGTTCGTAACGTTCAGATCGGCCAGCGTATCACCACTGAGAGCTTGGATGGCGAGAGGCACGCGATTAATAGACTCTTCGCGACGCGTTGCCGTCACAACAATATCAGGTACACCCTGAGAAGCGGAATTGATGGGCGTCGATTGCGCAAACGCAGGCGCGGCACCGGCGCCAAGGGCAACCAAAACAACCGTTGCCGTCGAGAACTTCAATTTGGCTTTCATGTCGATCGCCTCCCCCTTTTTTTCCGCCAAATGTTCTGGCCAGTTTTTCCCGGAGCTCCCGAGCTAGCGATGAGGCTGGCTTTGGGACGCGTCGATAGCAACTGACCTATTTTTCTTCATTGGCAAATATAATTTAGGCATACCGCCCCATCTTCTCGATCGTAAACCCTGATCCCTACAGGTCGGATGGGCTGCTTTCGCCGCCACGATCACGCGATGAAACTGCACGCGCGATGGTCAAAAAATTGAGATTTTCTTTCGCAACGAATCAGAAAAACTAACGCGACGCATCGACGCCCAAGCGAGTAGCCGACTAGAGGCAAAACTGCTGTCATCCAACAAGGGGGAACCGATGTTGACCGCAAACGAGTTCGTCCTTTTGGTTGCGAGTGATGATCGCAAAGGGATTGTCGCCGCTGTATCCAATTCGATCCTGAGCCAAGACTGCAACATCGTCGAAAGTGCGCAATTCAACGAGCAGAGCACGGCACGGTTTTTTATGCGTATGGCCTTTGCCGGACCAGCCGGGTTAACATGCGAGCGCTTTTCCGAAGCCTTCATGCCCGTGGCCACCGCGTTTAGGCTCGACTGGCGGGTCCATAAACTTGGCCAAAAGGCGCGGGCGATGATCATGGTGAGCCGCGGCGGCCATTGCCTGAACGACCTGCTTTATCGCACATCGACTGGGCGGCTTCCGATGGACATCGCCAGCATCGTGTCGAACCACACGACATGGCAGACCCGCGCCAGCCATGAAGGCATCCCCTTCGTTCACTTGCCCGTCACGCCGGAAAACAAAGTCGAGCAGGAAGCGCGCTTGCTGGCGATGGTCGAGGAGCAACAGGTCGATTTGATTATCCTTGCACGATACATGCAGGTGCTGAGCGACCAGCTTTGCCGCAAGCTCGATGGGCGCGTGATCAATATTCACCACAGCTTCCTTCCCGGCTTCAAAGGAGCAAAACCATATCACCGCGCCTATGATCGCGGCGTCAAGATGGTCGGCGCGACCGCACACTATGTAACGCCCGACCTCGATGAAGGGCCGATCATTACGCAAGACGTCTCTATCGTTGATCATGCCGATACGGTGGACGATCTGATTGCCGAGGGTCAGGACACCGAAAGCCGCGTCCTCGCGCGCGCGGTGAAGCTGCACCTTGAGCATCGCGTGATGCTCAGCGGAACACGGACTGTGATCTTCAAATGACTGCGGAATTGGCAAATGAAGCGCGGTTATTCGTGACACTCGAGCGTCTGGGCATTGCGGCCGAACTGCACGAACATGAAGCTGTATTTTCGGTGGAAACAAGCGCTGTGCTTCACGAGCGGATCGCTGGTGTGCACACGAAAAACCTGTTTCTGAAGGATGCCTCCGCGCGCTTCTGGTTGGTGAGCGCGCCGCATAACGCACAGATTGATCTCAAAGCGCTGCCTGCCGTTATCGGTTCGAAAAAACTGAGTTTTGGTAAGGCTGACGACATGGTGCGGCTGCTCGACGTGAAGCCCGGATCGGTGACGCCGCTGGCCGCGATGAACGACACCGATGTGCGGGTGGTCGTGGTAATCGATAGTCGCCTCGCTGGTGCCGTGCGTGTCAATGTTCACCCTTTGCGCAACACGGCGACGTTGGGTCTGGCCGGAGCTGACCTGCTTGCGTTCCTGACGGACGTGGGACATTCGCCGCTGGTCGTGGCGCTTCCGGGGAGCGGCCCGCTTTAAGCTGTGTCGGGCTTCGCCTTTCGCGGAAAAGCGCTAAACCGGTTGATTAGCCAGCGACGGAACATGGCAATGTCGGGGTCTGAGAGGTCGTCCGCATGCAGCTTTAGATAATAGCCGTAACCGTCTTCAACCGTTAGGTCATAGGGCTTTACCAGCCGGCCGGCCTCTATCTCCTCGGCAAACATATCAACATCGCCGAGAAATACGCCACTTGCCGACATCGCATATTGAGCGGAAGCAACGGCAGTGTCGAATGCCAAGCCGCCCGATGTCGGCACAATGATCCCCCCCCGCCGCAAATAGGATGACCAGAGCAGATCGCGCGGCTCGCCTTCGAGTTTTAGGTGCAACAGTTCCTGGCCCGCAAGAAAGGCATCAAGTGACTTTCCGTCAGCTGCCTGCGCGGTTTGGGGCGAGCACAACGGTGACACGCGGACCATCCACAATAAATCAGTGATCCGGTCATCGACATTGGGCCGGTCATAAACAATGGCCATGTCGAAATGGGTCGATGGCAGACCTGTCACATGGGCGCTCGAAACATCGATACTCACCTCGGAATGCTCACTGCGGAAATCGCGCAGCATGGGCATGAAGAGCTGTTGTAGCAGCGAGGGCGGAATGTGAAGCCGCAGCGGTGGACGCGTCACACTGTCGTCGCGGATTGCATTCATCGTCTGTTCGATCCGGTCGAACGATTTGCTGACGATGGGGAGCAGCGCTTCACCTTCCGGTGTTAGAGTGAGCTTCGACGCCTCGCGCAGGAAGAGCGGCTTGCCGAGCAGTTCTTCAAGACCGATGACGTGACGGCTGATCGCGCTTTGCGACACCGAAAGTGCCACGGCAGCCAGCGTGAAGCTCGAATTCTGACCAACGGCATCGAATGCGCGCAACGCATTCAGCGGCAGCCAGCGACGGTTGATACTGCTGCGGTTGACGATGACAGAAACCCTTTCGGAATGCGCTACAAAGCGCTTGCTAGCGCGGAACAGTGCCGTTTTGATATAGGCTTATGCGAAAATCCGATTGGCGGCATTTCGGGCCTTGGTCCACGCCCAGCAGCGGTTTAGCTTCAGGGGTGACGGAATGGATTTGGTCCGAATCGGCGATCTGCTCGATGCCCGCCGCGACGGCCATTGTTTGCCCGGGGGGCTATATAAGGATTTAAAAGTTTTCGAATTCGATCAGCAGGTCGTGTTTGGCACCTCCTGGCTGATGGCGGGGTTTACGTGCGAATTGCCAAAACGAAGCAGCTATGTGGCGCTGATGATCGGGAAATGGCCCGTCATCATAATTCGCGATCGCAACGATGTCATCCGAGCCTTTCACAACAGCTGTCGGCATCGCGGGTCAATCCTATGTCAGCCGGGCAGCGGCTCGGCGCCGAAACTCGTCTGTCCTTATCACCGCTGGACCTATGATCTCGATGGTTCGCTGTTCGCGGCCAGCCGGATGGCCGATGATTTTGACAAGAGCGCACATGGACTGAACCCAATTGCACTAGAAATCGTGGCGGGGGCGATGTTCATCTGCTTTGCCGACGAACCTCCAGCGTTTGCCGAGTTCGCTGAGAAACTTGCCGTCTACGCGTCGCCGCACAAATGGGCAGACGCGAAAATCGCGTTCAAGAGCGTACTTGTTGAGAACGCCAACTGGAAGTTGGTGATGGAAAACGGCCGCGAATGCTATCATTGCGCCACAGGCCATCCCGAACTCGCCCGTACTTTTCCCGTCACCATGTCGAATCATTTCGACGTAGACGGCGATGCGGCCGCACAAATGTTCCTCGACGACATGGCCGCTATTGGCCTTTCAACCGATGCAGTCGAAGGGGACTGGTGGCAGCTTGCCCGCTTTGCGCTGAGCGCGGGTTGCGTCTCAATCACGATGGATGGGCAGCATGCCGTCAAAAAGCTGATGTGCGATTTAAACGGAGGCTCGATAGGGTCGATGCGGATGGCGATCGATCCACATTGTTTCGTCCATGCAACGGCGGATCACACCTTCATGTTCAGTGCAATGCCAATAAGTCCCACTGAAACGCACGTCACGGGCAAATGGATCGTCCACAAAGACGCGGTCGAAGGGGTCGACTATACAGTAGATAATCTGACAGACTTGTGGACCCAAACAAATCTGCAGGACAAGGAATTGGCCGAAAACAACCAGCTTGGCGTGAACAGCCCGGGATTCACGGCCGGGCCCTATTCACCTGATGCCGAGATGCTCGCGCTGCGCTTTACCGACTGGTATTGCAACACTGGCAAAGCCTTTCTGAGATCACATGGCGATTGATCGCGCAAACCTGCGACCGGAAACGCTTGCGGTCGCCTTTGGTTATGATCCTGCAATGGGCATGGGAGCAGTGAAACCACCCGTTTTCATGACATCAACCTTCGTCTATCCATCGGCGCTGCACGCCAAGCAGGTGCACGAAGCCTTTTTTGATGGCACCGGACCGCTCGTCGGGAAAGGTAACCATATCTACTCGCGGCTTGGCCACCCGGGGCTTGATATTCTGGAAGCTCGGCTTGCTGCGATTGATGGCGCCGAGAGCGCCGTTGCCTTTTGCAGCGGGATGGCCGCGCATTCTTCGATCGCGCTCGCCTACGTCCGACCGGGCGACAGCGTGATTCACGGCCGTCCGATCTATGGCGGTGTCGACATGCTCTACAACAGCATCATGCCGCAATATGGGTCGCACGCTTCGGCTTATCTCGACGGAACTGATGAGATTGAGGTGCGGCGTGCAGCGTGCGACGCGATGGCTAAAGGACCGTTGCAACTCATCGTCGCTGAAACCCCTGCGAACCCCACTGCGGCCATAGTCGATCTCGATTTGATGGTGCGAATTGCCGATGAGGTTGGAGCAAAGCAAGGTCATCGTCCTTTTGTGGTTGTCGATAACACGCTGCTTGGCCCCTTCGCTCAGCGCCCAATCGAACATGGTGTAGACCTCTGCATGACTTCGCTGACCAAATATTGCGGCGGACACAGCGATTTGCTTGCCGGCGGGATCAGCGGGCGCAAGGAACTGATCGAGCAGCTGCGGATTCTGCGAACCACATGGGGCAATCATCTTGATCCCTACACCGCCTGGCTCGTCACGCGGTCGCTTGAATCGGTGGATGTCCGCACTGAGCGTGCGATGGTCAATGCGCGGGCCGTCGCTGAGTATCTGCGTGGTCACCGCAAGGTTGCGGCTGTCACCTATCTTGGGTTTCTGGAGGGTGGCACGCCACAACGCGCTGTCTATGACCGCCAGTGCAAGGCGGCGGGCTCGACTTTCTCGTTCCACCTGCACGGTGGCGAAGCTGACGCTTTCCGTATGCTCGACCGGCTGAAACTTATGAAGCTCGCGGTCAGTCTGGGTGGTTCGGAAACACTGATCTGCCATTCGGCCAGCACAACCCATTATGCCGTCGCGCCTGCTGACCGACTTGCTGGTGGCATCACCGATGGCACGATGCGGTTGTCGGTTGGGTTGGAGCATATCGATGATTTGATCGCCGATTTGGCACAGGCGCTGGACGCGGTGTGATGGAACTGAACTTTACCGGGACCGATCTGTGCGCGATCAATGGTACACGTAGCGCGCCTGAGTCGCGTTACGACGTCGTCGTCGTTGGCGCGGGGCCCAGCGGCATTAAAGCAGCAATCGAAGCGGCCGAGGCGGGATCGTCCGTCTTGCTGGTCGATGAAAATCCAGTTTCGAGTAGCCTGATGGGCAATGACACGCCGTTATATTTCGGTGGGCGGATGACCGCCGCTACACAGAATAGCAAGCGTATGCTTGAGGCCATTTTCATGAGCATGCCAGCGTTGGAAACGGCAATGGAGGCGGGCGTTGAACTGCTGCTCGGCACCACTGCATGGGGCGTGTATCGAAACGGATCGGGCGTCGCGAGCTTGCCCGAACAGGTCGTTGGGTTGGCCGATACCGAACGTTCTTGGATGGTCGGTTTCGGGCACATAGTGCTCGCCACTGGTGCACGCGATCTGGCAATGGCTTTTCCGGGCTGGAATCAGCCGGGAGTGATGGGAGCGGCAGCGCTGCAAATGCTGCTCACGCGCTATGATGCCTTCGCCGGGCGGCGCTTGCTTGTATTGGGATCGCATGATCTGGCGTTGGAGACGGCGTTGCTTGCGCATGAACGCGGCATTGAAATCGCAGGTGTTATTGAAGTGCGAGACGCGCCGCAGGGAAGCGCTGAACTGATCGCAAAAGTCGAAGCGGCAGGGTTTACCATCACATGCAGCCAGAGCATTGCTTACGCAAAAGGCGGGATTGATGGCGTAGAGTCGGCAACACTTTCGAATGATGACATGATCGCCTGCGACACTATTTGCGTTGCCATTGGCCTCGTCCCCTCAATTGAACTCGTCGATGCAATGCAAGGCCCGCGCTCGCTTGAACCTACTCGTGGCGGTTATGTCCCGACAGGCGAATCCAATGTTTCTGTTGTCGGGCTTTGTGCCGGACTTCCTGAAGGCAACTTTGACCATATCGCCTACCGAATGGAATGGATGCGGGCGCTGTCCAACGCCAGTGCTGACAACACCATCATCTGCCAATGCGAAGAGGTCACGCGGGCTGATCTGATCGGCGTACAGCCGCCCAACTATCTCGCTCGTCCGACGCCAATGTGTGCGCGGTCACTCGAAACACTGTTGCAGGATGGCCCAGCCAATCAGGATCAGATCAAGCGGCTTACCCGCGCAGGCATGGGCGTGTGCCAAGGGCGCCGCTGCCGCGATCAGGTAGCGATGCTGCTTGCGCTGGAATCGGGTTCGCCCTTCGGCACCATTCCACTCGCTACGCACCGCGCCCCGGTTCGCCCGTTGCCGATGAAAATCATGGCCGAATGGGATGAGCCTGCTGCGATGGATGCGGCTTGGGATGTTTGGTTCGGCATCCCAACGGCGTGGGTTCCGCATGAGGATATTGGCACACGCCATGAAGATGAGCACCGGCAGATGCTCTACACCGGCATGTACAAATGAGCGGGTCGGAAGTTGTCATCGTTGGTGGCGGCGTCACTGGTTTAAGCGCCGGCTGGTGGCTGGCGCGATCAGGCGTCAAGGTAACGGTGCTCGACAAATTTATCGTCGGTTGGGAAGCATCAGGCCGGAATGGTGGTGGCGCCTCGCATTATGCAAGCCCCCTGTTTGATGAAGAACAGCGCCTGTGGCCACAAATGGATGAGTTGCTCGGCTACCCGACTGAGCATCAGAAAGAGCGGATCATCATCGCGATGACTCAGCGGCAATGGGAACAATATCGCTTTGTGGCCGAACGCCACATGCGGCTGAAGCATCCAGTTGAACTGCTGGATACCAAACAGGTGCTGGACGCTGTGCCGCTGGCCAGCGAAAAATGCTATGGGGGCGTCCATTACAAATTTGGCGGCCACGCCAATCCACAGCGTACCACGCAGGCGTATGCGTGGGCTTTGCAAGATCTGGGCGGGACAATCGTTCAGCATAGCCCTGTAACAGGCTTTGAAATGAGCGGTGGCAAAGTGACGGCAGTAAAAACTGCCAATGATACTTATGGTTGCGATGCTGTTGTGGTTGCAGCGGGGCCCCAAATTCCGCAACTGATGGCAAAGCTGGAGGTGCACGTTCCGTTGGCGGCGGCGCGGGCGGAAATGATCATCACCGAGCCCGCGCCGATGATGCCAATTGGCGGGGTTGACGGGCACAAGCTTTATGGCCGCCAGACGATGCGTGGCAATCTGGCCTATGGCGGCGGCCCACATGAGTGGCTCAATGTTGACGCGACCGCCCCCGTCGCACGCCCCTCCACGCCGCTCGCGCGAAATCTTGCGAAGCGATTGGCAGAACTCCTGCCCAAGGCTGCACATCTCAATGTGATCCGCAGCTGGGCCGGGATCATTGAAAATTCGCCCGATGGCCGCCCGATCATCGACCGGTTGACCAGCCCCGAAAATGTCGTGGTCGCCTCCATGTCGAGCGTTGGTTTTGGCCTGTCGCCAGCTTCCGGCCATGCGATCCGCGATCTGGTCGTTGATGGCAAATGTTCGTTCGCTGACCTCGGCCTGTTCAAGTTGTCGCGGTTCGACGGGTTGGAAGCCGACTGGCGCGAGAAGCGCGGATGGATGCCAATCTGATGGGCCGATACTCGGCGTTTAGCCTGTTGCGTGGTGCGATTAATGGTCAGAAGCACTGGCAGCCCGCTTGGCGCTATCCCGACCCTAAAGCGCACTATGAGATCATCATCATCGGCGGTGGCGGGCATGGTCTGGCGACAGCCTATTATCTCGCCAAGGTGCACGGGCTGAAGAATGTCGCAGTGCTTGAAAAGGGCTGGATTGGGGGCGGCAATACCGGGCGCAACACGACGATTGTGCGGTCAAACTATCGGTCGGCACCGCTTCATAACCTATTCGAATTCGGGCTGAAAATGTGGGAGCACCTAAGTGACGAGCTGAACTATAACGTTATGTTTTCGCCGCGTGGATGCCTGACACTTGGTCACAGCGATGCTGACATGACAATGCTCGCGCAACGCGGCGATGCGATGCGGTGCGACGGAATTGATGCCGAATTGATGACATGCGGTCAGGTGGCGAAGTTTGAGCCTTTGCTGGATATGTCGCGAACGGCGCGTTTCCCCATTGAAGGCGCCATGATCCAGCGACGCGGCGGAACGGCGCGGCATGATGCCGTTGCCTGGGGCTATGCGCGCGGTGCAGATAGCCTTGGTGTGGACATCATCCAGAAGTGCGAAGTCACCGGCTTTGTTCGCGATGGCGAGGCTGTGGTCGGTGTCGAAACCACACGCGGGCGGATCGGTGCTGGCCGAATCGGCATTTGCGTGGCGGGGCATAGCGGCCATGTCGCAGGACTGGCTGGCCTGAAGCTGCCGATTGAGTCGCAGACGTTGCAAGCGATGGTGACCGAAGGCGTGAAGCCGATGATCAACAGCGTCATCCAGACCCAATCTCTCCATTGCTACATCAGTCAGTCGGACAAGGGCGGAATCGTCTTCGGTGGCGATCCCGATAATTGGCCAAGCTATGCGCAACGCGGCGATCCCATGATTATGGAGAAAGCAATCGCGCAGGGCCTAGCGCTCGTCCCCGCACTATCGCGATTACGCATGGTCCGAACTTGGTCGGGCGTGACTGACATGAGCTTCGATGGTTCGCCGATCATCGGCGAAACGCCGGTGAAGAACCTCTATCTCAACGGCGGCTGGTGCTATGGCGGGTTCAAGGCAACACCTGCCTCGGGCTGGACCTATGCACACACGCTGGCAACCGGCAAGCCACATGCGTTGAACTCGCCTTTCGCGCTCGAGCGGTTCGAGCGCGGCGCGACCATTGATGAAACCGGGAGCGGCCCCTTGCCGAATAGCCGCTGAAATGATGCAGATCACCTGCCCCCATTGCGGCCCGCGCGCGCAAGCTGAATTCATCTATGAACGCACGGCCGACTCCGTTGTGCCGCTTGATGCCTCACCCGATGAAGCGATGAATATCCTGTTCACGCGAACCAACCCACGCGGGTTGGACGAAGAAATCTGGCGGCACACTTATGGCTGCCGCGCCTGGATGGTCATTACCCGCCATCGGGTGACTAATGAAATCAGCGCAGTCCGCGCCGTAGGGCCAGAGGCACTTCCGTGATTAGGGCCGTCATCACCTTCACTTTCGACGGCAAAGCCTATCAGGCGCGCGCGGGCGACACGCTCGCCGCCGCACTTTTGCGTAACGGCATTGGTCTTGTCGGGCGCAGCTTCAAATATCACCGCCCGCGCGGGATTATGACGGCGGGGGTGGAGGAGCCCAATGCGCTGGTTACGGTCGGCGAAGGCGGGCGGCGCGAGCCAAATACAAGAGCGACTGACGTATTCGTGTATGAAGGACTGGTCGCACACAGCCAGAACCGTTGGCCTAATCTATCGTTTGATTTCGGCGCTATATTCGGTCTCGCGGCGCCGATCTTCTCCGCAGGTTTTTACTACAAAACCTTCTTTGGTCCGGCCAAGCGGTGGATGTTCTACGAGTATTTCATCCGCAAAGCGGCGGGTCTCGGCGAGGCGCCGACAGAGGCTGATCCGGATCGCTATAGCCAGCGGGCGGCCTTTTGCGATGTGCTTGTTGTTGGGGCGGGACCGGCTGGATTGTCCGCCGCGGTAGAGGCCGCCGAAGCGGGCAAGCACGTGATCCTTGTTGAACAAGACTCGATCCTCGCCCCTTCGCTAATCCGCGATCCGCAGGATTTGGACGCGGCATGGATCGAAGCCGCCGCCGCACGGATTACCGCAGCCGGTGGTCGCATTCTCATACGCACGACGGCTTCGGGCTATTGGGAACATGACTTGCTCACTCTGACCCAGCGACTTGCCGAGCCGGGGCAAGTGCCTGCAAACGGCGTGGCCCAAAGATTGTGGCATGTCCGCGCTGGCCAAGTGATTCTGGCGACCGGGAGTATCGAGCGGCCAATGGCCTTTGCAAATAATGACCGTCCCGGTGTGATGCTCTCGCAGGCCGTCCGAACGTATGTACGTCGCTTCGGCGTGGTTCCCGGCAAGCGGGTGGTGATCGCCACGAACAATGACGATGCTTACAAAACGGCTGAATCACTGAAAGATGCAGGAGCCGAGGTTCTTGCGATACTTGAAGCACGGCCGGCACCAGCGGGCGCAGATAGTGGGTTTTCCGTTCACAACGACGCTGTGCCCATGTCCACAAACGGCGCACGCCATTGCTTGAAAATCGTGAGCGCGTGGGTCGGCAGCGAGACGAAAAGCTGGAATGCCGATCTGCTTGCCGTGTCAGGAGGTTTCACACCGGTCGTCCATTTGCACATGCAAGCTGGTGGTACGCTGGATTGGAATGACGCAGCGCAGGCCTTTGTCCCGGCAACCAGCCGCCAGAATGTGACGACCATCGGTGGCGCGGCCAACCCCAAACCGGTCTTCACCGTCACACCCTTATCTGTACCGAAAAAGAGCTTCATCGATTTTCAGAATGATGTGACGTTGGCCGATGTCGATCTGGCCTGGGCGGAGGGCTATCGGTCGGTCGAACATCTGAAACGTTACACGACCCTTGGCATGGCGACCGATCAGGGCAAGCTCGGTAATATGGTCGCTCTTGAGCGCTTAGCCGAAAAGCAAAGTGTTACCATCCCGGAGGCGGGCCTGCCGACATTCCGTCCACCATACACCTCGGTGACGATGGGATTGATGGCGGGCGCGGGAGCGAAAGATGCAGGCGCGCATGTCCGGCGTCTCGCGCTTTACAACGTCCACGCGGCAAAAAACCCGATTTGGCAGCCATTGGGCTATTGGTTTCGTCCACGCGCTTATCCCGTCAGCGGCGAGACGTTAGCGCAGGCCGCATTGCGGGAGGCGCGAGGCGTTCGAGCCAGCGTCGGCATGACCGATGTTTCAACGCTCGCGAAATTCGAGATCAGCGGGCCGGACGTTGCTGCCTTCCTCGAAATGATCTGCGCAACGACCGTCAGCAAGCTGGCCGTTGGTCGAGGGCGCTACACCTTCATGCTGCGCGAAGACGGCTTTGTCTTTGACGACGGCACAGTTTGGCGCCTTGGCGAAAACCGTTATTTGTTGACCAGCTCAACTGGCGGCGCGGACAGAATGGCGACACATCTTTCCTATGTTCGCCAATATCTTTGTCCACATCTGCGCATCTCGGTCGTTAATGTGCAAGAGCATTATGCCGGGATTGCGGTCGCCGGCCCGAAAGCGAAATCGGTGCTTACCAAGCTGATCGGTGAAGAACCGCCACGTCATATGTCGACCGTTCCCGCCACCATTGCCGGTATTCCAGTTATGGTTCTCGCCGCCAGCTATAGCGGCGAACGCGCATTCGAAGTCTATGTCGAGGCAACCCGAGCCGCGACGGTCTGGGCCGCATGCGAGACGGAGGTCGCGCGGCAGGGTGGCTGTATCTATGGGATGGAGGCCATGGAGTTCCTGCGCATCGAGAAGGGGCACCTTGTCGTCGGTGGCGAGATCGACGGGCGGATGAGTCCATATGATCTGGCGCTCGGTGGGATGCTTAACAAAGCTGGCGGATACATCGGTGCGCAGGGACTCGCGCGCGCGGCGTTACTTTCGCCGAACCGACACCAACTTGTCGGCCTCGACAGCCTTGAGGGCAGCATTCCTGAGGGGGCCATGCTCGTTGCGCGAAATAGCCAAGAGGTGCAGGGCCACGTCAGCGCTGCCGCCGTCCGCGTGACGGAAGGTGGCTCGATTGCACTGGGTCAACTGCTCGGCGGGTTCGGGCGTCACGGTGAGGAATTGATGGCAACGTCACCCACCAGAGGCACAAAGGCGCGCGTCCGCGTCGTCGCGCCGCATTTCTACGATGTTGGCGGGGATCGTTATCGTGACTGAGGTGATCATCACTGTCCATCCCGCTTCACCGCTCCACATTTTCGAAATCTGGAGTGCTCCAGCAGCCGTCGCTGCGCGGTTCGAAGCAGCGACTGGCTTCGCGCTCCCGCCAACAGGGCGTTCTGCTGGCAACGATGTATTTCGTCTACTTCGCTATGAACCGACCGTCTGGCTCGTCGAGGGCGATCCCACCGCACTGCACGCGATCCTCGGCGAGGACTGCGCGCTCACCGCCATCGGCGGCGGCTTAGTGCGCGTGCGCCTGTCGGGCCGTGGCTGGCGTCCCTTGCTTATGGAAGGCGGCGTGTTCGACGCAGAAAACCAAGCCTTTTCAGTTGGATGTACCGCCGCGACAATCATCCATCACGTCGCCGTGCGCCTGCATGTACTGCGCGAGGATGTGTGCGATGCCTATATCCCCGCAAGCGTCAGCGCGGGATTGGTTTATTTCTGGGAAGAGGCGGCAGGAAATCTGGTGGCGTAAACAGACTTAGACGCGTTGCTTTCGTCATCGTGAATCTCATTGCACTGCTTCCAAAAACCATTGCCGACTATTGGCTCGAGCTCAGAACGCTCAACTGCGCATGCTGCTCGCCGGCGCTGACAAGTGGACTGTTAAGGGCAGTTCATGAAGGCAGGAGGCTGGTTTTCGATCCTGCTCGCTTAGGTGATGGGCGTCCTCGCCATTATGTCGCTTGTGTTGATCGTGCCGCTTCGGCGTAATGTTCCGACGCGCGGCGGCTCGATTCTCACCGATCAAACCAGAGCATTTAATCGAGCCCAGCATCCCCACGCATCGCTCTTGCGCCAGCACGGATGAATGCGTGGTCTGAGGCGAGGAGGAAGAGGCTTGCACCTTTGTCGCGCCATTCGACAACGTCTGCCGTGCGCGACAGGAACATGCCCGATGTGCGACCCGCGCGCTTGCAGGCGGCAACAACAAGGTCCACCGCGGCGACGACACGCGGATCGTCCGGCGACGTGCAGCCGAGCGAGATTGTCAGGTCGATCCGTCCCACGAATAACGCGTCGATGCCTTCGACAGCCGCAATTTCGTCGATCTGGTCAAGCGCTTCGGCATCTTCGATCTGCGCGATGATGGTCGTCCGTGCCGCGCTGCTTGCCATGTGGTCCGCGATCGTTACGAGGCCGTATCCCGCCGCGCGCGTCGATCCGGCATAGCCGCGTCCGCCGGGGCCATAATGTGCCTGTCGGGCGAGCGCGCGCGCTTCGTCAGCAGACCGGATGTGCGGGACCAGCACGCCGTCTGCGCCGCAATCAAGGGCGTTTAGCAGATCGTGGGCCGAGCCACATGCCGGTCGTACGAGGGCTGATATTCCGCCCGCCCGCGCGGCCATGACGCACAAGTCGATGGCCTGCCGATCAAACGGCGCATGTTCGGCATCAACACAAAGACAATCGAGTCCGCTAGTGGATAACACTTCGACGACATGCGGGTGCGGCGTTTTGAGGAATGTGCCGAGCAACGTTGCGCCCGATTGCAGATCTTGTTTGAAGCCCATCGCCGTCGCCCCTCTATCTCATCGGTATCGAGGTTATGCCCGATAGGCTTGAGCGAGAACAGCGACCTCGTCGAAAATCGTCCATTCCTCGACGACGAACAGCCCGGCAAACCGAAAATGGCTCATCCCCATCACGCCGACGGGGCGACCCGACGGAACACTACCTAAAAGGCCGCCTGGTCGCGTCGTCCCTTCGAGCATCCAGCGCACCGCGACAACCACGCCGTCGGTTTCGTCGGACCAGCTCACATGCTCAACCCGCATCGTTGCATCGGGCAGACTGGCGAGCATTGCGATGATGAGCGAGCCCAGATTATGCGCGCCGTGGGCGACCCGCCCGCCAGCCCAATGCGCAATAACATTCGGCGCATAATGAAAGGGAATATGGTCGAAACGGCGCTGGTTCCAGATTTCGCTGAAATGATGCTCAACCCAGCCCTCAATGGTATTTGTTGGGCCATCATATACTTTTCGCGGGACTTGCCCGTTCAAACGCGTTGGCACCGACAGGACTGGTGGTTCGGCGAGGTGGCTCTCGGCGAGCCGCTGCGCAGTCTCGTGGATATTGAAGCCCATTTGGCGGACGGCGGCGCCATTGTCGCGGACCAGCCATTCGGTGTGGATGAAATTGTTGCGGCTCACGCAATCAGCAACGAAAAAGCGGCCAATACGCTTGCCCGTCGCAGGGCCATAAGGCGACGCGCCGATATTGGTCGAGCGAGCGAAGCCGAGATGCGATGTGTAGAAGCCGTCGACCTCGTCGCCGCTCCACGCGACGTTCAAATGGTGCGATTCACCATCGGGTGCGGCGTGGAGTGACATTGCTGTTGAGGCGATGACTTCTTCCACCGAGCGAACAATGCCGTTGGTGGTGTAAACAGTACAATTCGCGTCATAGGTCTCGTAGATCCGCCCGACGGCGCGTTCGACCCAGATCTGTTCGGTGATGCGGATGATGTAATCGACGATGTCGGTGAAATTATCCTCGAACCCGGCCATGGGCTGCGTGCGGTGTCCCGACGGAACGAGTAATTCAGCGGTGTTGCGTTGCCGGATGCGCGTGACAGAGGGGCGCTCGGGAAGCGCGAACGGGAGGCCTTCATGTTTCATGGTCACCATCATCCTCGCTGCTCAGGCATAAAAAATGGCCCGGGGTTGTTTTTGAAACAACCCCGGGCCGACCCCGCCTTGGTTAGTATTTATAGCCGAGTTTGATGCCGTAAGTGCGCGGCGCGGCATAGCTTCCGCTGAACCCACCACCACTGGCCACGGTCACGCGTCCGATTGTCGCTTCGTTTTCTAGGTTCTCGACAAATGCCTGCACCGAAAGCCGTGCATCCGCCGAACGATAAGTCAGGCGTAATTCGGTTTTCGTATAAGCCTTTTGCAGATAATCCGGGAAAGCCCGCGACAGCAGATAACTGCCCGAATAGAGCGTCTGCACTTCAGGCGTTATCGTGCCGGCTTCGCCCAGATCGAACTCGTAAGCGAGGCCGAACTGTGCGGTGATATCAGGCGTATTCTGGACACGGGTCGGCGTGTTGTAGCCGAGTGCCGTGAACTGCGGCACACCACCAACGACGATCTGCACGCCGTTCGCATCCTTGATCGGCGCAAACAGTTCTGGATTGCTCACGGGATTGGGCAGGATACCGCCGAGATAACCCAACCCAACCTCGGGCCTGGTCGTGCAGGTGCCGCCAGGTGCGACAATTCCGCAAATGCCGCTCTGGCCGACCGACACACCGAAAGGCTGATCGCGCGCACGCAGATAATTCAACGCCGCGTTGAGCTTCAATTTCGGGACCGGATACGCAACAATCGAAAGGTCAACGCCTGGTGACTTGTTTTTCGCGCCATTGCTCAACAACGTGATGACGCTGTTCGGGACAAGCGGGTTCGGGAAGCTCGTCTGAACCTGTAAGTCAGAATAGACGTTGTAGAATGCTGCCAGATTGACCTGTAATTTTCGGTCAAGGAACGTGCCTTTCATCCCTGCTTCAAATGCCTGAACACTTTCGGTGTTATAGGGGGGCAATGGTTGACCAGCGGTGTTCGAAATCGGCGAATAGCTGAAACCGCCCGAGTGCTTGCCCGTCGAATAGCTGGCATAGAGCATCACGTCGTCGCTTAGCTTGTAATCAGCCGCCAAACGATAGGTGAAATATTTGAAGGTCTTCTTGCCGCATCGTGTTGTCAACGCATTGGCAACGGCTGCTGCGGTTGCCGTTGACGACGGATCAGCCGCCGTGACACCATCACAAGTCCGGTTGAAATCAGTCGATGGCTTGTAGACGAGATAGCCGCCGCCGAGAGCGAGGCCAGGCGTCGAAAGCGCTGACCGCAAGTCCTTCTTATCGATTGTGTAGCGCAAACCACCCGTTAACGTCAGTCGCTCATTGAACGTATACGATAGCTGGCCGTAGGCGGCATAGCTGACGTTCTTTGCCCATGACAGCGGGTTGAACGCATCGCTTGCGTTGGGCGTTATAAACGCTGACGTCGGCGGATTGACCACCGCCCCGCCCGAACTCGGCAATGCGGTGAAATTGCTTCCGAAATACAACGGATATCCGCCCGTGCCTGGTGCATTGGCAAGCGCCCCTGCGGTCGAGTAACCGCGGATACGCTCGGAGAGGAAGCCATCGGGAACTTCGTCGTTCAGATAATAGCCGCCGACGGTGTAGCTCAACGGCCCATCGCCGATCGACTGGATTTGTAGTTCCTGACTGAACGCCTTGTTCTTGGTCAGGAAGTAGCCGATCCCGTAATTGGCTGGCGTCCCATCATTGTCGGTGCTGCGGTTGGCGTCGAAGCTATTGTAGCCTGTGATCGACCGCAGCCGAACCGAGTCACCGATATCATAGTTGATGACCGCCGAAATCTGCGTCGACTTAATCCGCTGTTTCGATGGCGCATCATTGAGCACAGTGTACGGCCCGAGAACTGGATAGCCAAGGTCAATCGGAACGCCGTTGATCGTGGTGTCAACAATGCCGTCGCGGAAGGTCGCGAAGGGGAAGAACTGACCCTGGAACGTGCGGCCGTTGAAGCCATTGGGGAACGTGAATGTTGCGCCCCCAATCGTCAGCGTACCGCCGGGCGCGGTGACGAGTTTTGGATCAACAAACTGGCCGATTGCCTTCGCGTTGAATGTGCCGTTGCCCTTGCTATTATCATTCCAGTGCGACGCGCGCAGAATGATCTCAAGGCCGCTACCCGGGGGCGCAATGCGCAGCGCGCCACGCAGATAATATTGGTTTTTGTCGTCCTGATCCGCGAAGCCGGGCCGTGTCACACTCTTGATGAACCCGTCGCGCTTTTCGGCATAGCCAGCCAAACGAAAGGCAATGCCTTCGCTGAGTGGCACGTTCACATAACCATCGACCATGGCGCGCCGATAGGAACCAAGCGTCAGCGAAACGCCACCTTCGAGGCGGTCGCTTGGCTTCGCCGTAGAAATGGCGATGTTACCGCCATAGCTATTGCGGCCATAAAGCGTGCCCTGCGGCCCTTTTTGCACTTCGACGCGCTCGAGATCGACAAATGGCACGCTCGACTGTGAGGTGCGCGATTGATAGATTTCATCAATGTAGAAGCCGATGCGCGGATCGGCATTACCCTGACTCGACTCTGTCGTGATGCCACGGATGGCGGGGCGGGGGTCAGCGCCCGAACGACCGAGGCGCAGGCCAGGCACAAGCTGCTCAAGCCGTGACGCTTCGGTCACATCGTTGTTTTTAAGCGTGTCGCGACCGAGCGCGACAATCGACAACGGAACATCCTGAAGCGATTCCTCGCGGCGTTGCGCCGTAACAACAATGTCTTGCACACCGTCGGTCGTGGAAGCGGCGGGTGCAGTTGTTTGCGCGAGCGCCGGTGTTGCCGACGCAAGAACCGAGCTGGCCACTGTCGACAGCATCAGGAATCGACGCAACGATGGATTCATCTGATTGGTCATAAAATTTCCCCTTATCTTTAATCTCATCCCTCTGCTTATCGGACAAATCAGGAATTGCAATCGCAGTCATAAGGTTTCGTTGTAGCAGCAGCCGTCATTTTCACGCTGACTGTGGCGATAATATCACGCTATTTGTTGCATCCGAAATCATTGAAGGTGGATCAAGGAGCCGCGAGCCAAACGCAGTCTAGTCAATATTCCCTGATGCGCTGCATCCGTGCGAGCACATCGAGCCCCTGAATCGCAAGATAGTTGAGAATATCAATAAAGATCCAATTTTCCACGAGCTTGCTGTCCTCAACCCGATACAGATCGACGACACGCATTTCGGACGGTCCGGGCCCCTTGGTCATGCCGAGATAGCCGCCCGAATTGAACACGGTGAGATTGGCCCAACCAAAAAAGCCACCGAAATTGCCCTCCGCCATCCGGCACAGATGACCGTTATATTTGTAACCAGTATGAAGCCCGTCGTGAAACGGCTCGCTATGCTGCTTTAGATAGCGGGGGATGGTGTAACTTGCGCCAATCCCGGCGGGGCCCCACCAAATCATATCATCATGCCAAACGCGCTGCAGTCGCTCGGCTTCGGATATGCCGAGGTCCTTGGACCGCGGATTGGTGAGCAGCGCGTTGATTGCCGCCAGCGATCGTTCGCCAACCGCCGGGTCTTGTTTATCGTACATCAACCCGTCGTGCGTCATTGGCCCCGGCTGGACGATATGCGCGCCAGTTTGCGGGGGTAAAGGGAATTGCCCCGCTTGCGCCATTAGGTGCAGGATATCGACGAACATCGCACTTTCGGTGATCCGCCCATCCTCGACCTTGTTAAACTCGACGAAGCGCAGCATCATGATCTTGCCGGTCGGCAAAATACCCAACCAAGGCTTGTCAAACAGCGCCATCAGATGGCCCATCTGGACAACCCAGCGGCCGTGAAAACCATCAATCTCGTTGAGACCGGCCATGAAGATATCGGCGCGGCGCTGCACGCGAGTCATTGCGCCGAGAAAAGGCTTCCAGAAGACATCGGCAACCGCCTGTGGCCCGTGCTGCTCATGAAACGGATGCATGCCGCGCCAGTGCCATTCCGGCGATGTATAACGCGTCAGGATGTCGGCAACACTATCGGGCGTCGCACTGGCTAGGGCGGCGTGATAGTCTCTGACAAGCTGCTTCTCGGCCTGAAAATCGGTCATTTACGCGTCCTCTTGCCGAGCTTGTTTAGCGGCTATGATCGCCTCACGTGTTGCATCATGCGTGCTCCGCGTCACGCGCAGCATGGCGTAGAATATGGTCGCGATGAGGCCGGGTATGGTCGACAGCACAAAAGCGGCGGCAAGACCCATCAGAACGCTGTTGTCGACCTGACCCGGCACCGCTTTGGCAGGGAACGCAATTGTCGTCAGCACCCAGCCGGCGACGGCCGTGCCAAGCGCCTGGTCAACGCGCGCGAAAAAGGTTCGCGTGGAATAGAGAACCCCCTCCTGCCGCATGCCATATTTCAGCTCATTCTCGTCCGCGATGTCGGCGAGCGCAGAGTAGATCGTCGTCGTCATCAGGCTGTAGGGCAGATGCTGAAGGATCGAGAAGGCAATCAAGATCGGTAGCAAGTTCGGCGTGTCCGACGACAAGATGCCCAACCATCCAAGTCCAAGCGGGATCGCCGGTCCAATGCTGTAAAGCAGCAACGCGCCGGCACCCGTCCAGCGTTTATCGAGTTTGGCATGCAGCGGTTTCACGGCGAACGCTGCGAACAGATAGCCGCTGAAGCTACCTAGCGCGAACCAGCTGATCTGGTTGTTGGTTAGCCCCCAGAAATAAGTCGCACCATAAAGCCAAAGCCCACCCCGCACGCCGACCATCATCGAGATAAAAAACAGCCCGGACAGCAACATGACATAGTTTCGATTTGATAGCGCGCGACCGACATCACGCCATAGCTCGCGCGCACTGAACCCGGGGGTCTCGGCGCCCGGTTTGGGCAAATAGGGGATTCGGCTCCGCGTTGACCAACTCGAATAGGCGAGTAGCAATATGACGGCGATCGATATTGTCGTCGAAAAGACCGGCCAGCGCGACGGGTCGAGCGCGCCGTTGGGGAATTTTTCGGTCGCGGCGAAGAACACGCGAAATGACAATAGCCAGCCGAGCGTATCGCCGATCCACAGGCAAAATGTATTATAGGCCATGACGCTCGATCGCCCGAGGTAATCGTCGGACAGCTCACCGCCGAGCGCGAGATGCGGGGTATGGTAGAGCGTCATTGCCTGCAAAAGCGCGGTGTTCATCACCGCAAGCCAGATCAACTGTCCCATCTCGCCAAACGACGGCGGGTTGAATACGGCGTAGAACAAAAGCGCTGCGGGGAGGATCGAGGCATACATGAACGGATGCCGCCGTCCGAGCTTCGACCGCGTTCGGTCTGACCATGACCCGACCAGCGGATCAAACACAGCGTTGACAAACAACCCAGCGGCAAGCGCCATCCCGACATGGCTCGCGGGCAAACCCTGCACCTGATTGTAGAAAAGCAACAGGAAGCTCGACGTCGTTGTGAAAACAATCGCCTCCGCTGTGCTGCCCAAACCATAAGACAGCTTCAGACGTTTCGTCAGCGGCGGCGGTGTCATGTGACGATCCTGACATGTTCAATGCGGGGGCTAACGAGGTCGCGAACAATCTGTGTCGCGGCGCCATCCCAGCGTGCAGCGGCAAAGCCGAGATGCGGCGTGCGCGTTGGATTTGGCGCGAGCGAATGCACCGCAAATAGAACGCATCCGTGCGCTTGGCTTCCGAATGCGCGCAAAGCAAAAGCCCGCGCGCGGAATGTTGCGAACTCGACCGAAGTGTCATGAACCAGCGTCCGGCCCAGCGTCATGACTCGCTCAATCGCATCGGGTGAAAGCGCGGGGTGTTCGGCGGCGGAGGCGAACACATCGGCACGCGCCTGTTTTAAGTCAGTGTCGAATGCGACGCCGACCGCGGGTTCGGGCACACCCGCATCGACTTGACCCATGCGCCACAATCGCCCGATGTTGTCGCCATAAAGGTCGGCGATGATGGCCTCGTGTTCGCCGAATATAGCCAGATGACCGAGCGCTTCGATGGCCAGCGCCGTTTCCGCATCCGCCATCGGCGCGCTGCGAAACGCATCGGTAACGGCTTCAATCCCGAACGCATCGACATTACCGCTTTCGAGGCGGCACGCGCCGAGGATTCCAGTGAAAGACGGCGCAGCGCTTGCAAGAGCACGGAGTGTTTGCAAGGCGGTCACGCCCCCAGCCCGCCCGCAATCTGCCGGAGCACCGCCAGTTCGTCGAACACAGTCACATCCTCAACGATCAGCCCGCCGCGCAGCCGATAATGCGACACCGCCATGATCAGGATGTCACGCCCTGTCGCCGGCCCCCAGAGTCCTGCGCCGTGGTGCGCCCCAGTCATCGACCAACGGATTGAAACAGCAATATCATGGCCGGGTAATGGCCGTGCTGCGATATGCTCCAACCGGAATGCCGGATCGTGCAGCATCGCCCGCAGCTGTGTGACACAACCGATCCAGTATCCCCGCCCGAAACCATGCCGGTTTGACGGCCAGCGGAC
This sequence comes from Sphingomonas sp., assembly GCA_031369985.1. Taxonomy (GTDB): domain Bacteria; phylum Pseudomonadota; class Alphaproteobacteria; order Sphingomonadales; family Sphingomonadaceae; genus Sphingomonas_O. Next base: position 90,181 of record JANMPU010000073.1, read on the forward strand.
TTCGGCGGCGACCGAAAGCGTCTCGGCAGCGTCGCCATAAAGGTCATTACGCAATGCAGCACGCAAAAGGGTGGCAGGCAATTGCGCCGGATGTCCGTCCGGAATCACGCAATCGGCGTGCTCATGCACGACCTTCATCGCAACCTTGCGCCAGTCATGACGCGCTGGATCGCCTTCGCGGTCCGCTGCAGCTTGGATCTGCGCCACCGCCCACGGATCACCACCGATCTGCGCCACTGCGCGCCAATTGTCGCGGACCAGCCATTCCTCGACAATGCGATTCTCGCGGCATGCGCAATCGGCAATCGTGGTCACGCTGATCGGTTGCATGGTTGCCGTGCCCAGCATCGCGTCATCGCCCATATGCGTCATCTGGCTGGTGATGCGGTGCGAGCTGTAGAGGCGACCATCATCATCTGCGCTCCAGATGACGTCCTCACCGATCACTTGCCGGTCGCTTGACATTGCGAGCGCGCTGATCGTGCCCTGCACCACGGTTTCCGCCCCAACCGCCGGGCCAGCAAGCGTGTGCATCGTGCAATCATCGCCATAATGCGTGCGGCACAACCCGATATTCTTTTCTTCCCAGATGCGGTGGGTGCAGCGCATGATGTAATCGACAAAATCGTGATAGACGGGATCGAAGCCGGGGAGGTCCTGCCGACGCGGTCCTTCCTCTAGCACGTCGGCAATCAGCCGCCCGACAGGCGACAGAACTTGAGGTAAGTCGTCCCAGCGCGTCACGCGCGATATGCCTGCGCGAGTACACCAACTTCGTCGAAGATCATATATTCCTGAGCAATCAAACCGTCCGCACCAAGGCGCAAGTGCGAGACGCCCATCATAAACACCGGTTTCCCCGCGGGACATTCGCCCAACACACCGCCCGCGCGCGTCGTCCCTTCGAACATCCAGCGGACCGCGACGATGACGCCGTCGGTCTCCTCCGAATGGCAGACATTATCGACGCGCATCATGCCGTCGGGCATCGCGGCCTGAATATGGATCAGCAGCTGACCAATGCTGCGAATGCCGCTCGCGACCCGGCCACCGCCCGCATGGACCATGGCATCGGCAGCATAGTGGCGTGGCAATTGGTCGAGCCGCTTCAACACCCACAGATCGTGGAACAAATGCCGTGCCCATCCCTCAACAGTGTCGCGCGGGCCATCAAGCGCGCGGCGTGGCACTTGTCCGTTCAGCCGTGTTTCGGGCGACACGATGAAATGCTCGGCCTGCGGGCTCTCAGCCACACGCCGCGCGCAGTCGTGAATATCGAACCCCAATTGCCGCACCTGCGCGCCATTGTCGCGGACCAGCCATTCGGTGTGGATGCGGTTGTCGCGGCTGATGCAATCGGCGGCGAAATGGATCGAGGATTGCCGCCCCGTGCCCGGCCCCCAACCGGTGCGCCCGACATTGGTCGAGCG
>JANMPU010000088.1:0-64958 GCA_031369985.1 Sphingomonas sp.
TCCGGCCGCGACGGCGACCGTTCTGCTGGCGATTGTTGATCAAGAGTATGTCGTCCTTAACAACGCGGGTTCAAACGTCCCTTTGTGGCCCCGTGCCCGCTGTCGTATCCAACCCTTGGACGATCAGCCGCTTCTCCGAACTTCAAGCCAAAAAGCCTTAAAGCCGGTTACTGGTGGGGGTGAAGTGACGGCGCATTTGCTTGGTGAAGCGGGGAGATGCGGTCATCGCTCTCACACTTTCTAGCGGCGAATGCTTAACGAACCAAGCGTTATTTGCGTTTTGCGATCAGGCACCGGTCGCGCCCGCCCAGATCTTTGCGGCATGTGACGGCAAAACCCTCGTTTTCGAGGAGCGTACCAACGGCTACGGCTTGCGTGTGACCAATCTCGATACAAGCGATTCCCTTGGTTACCCGCATCAATTGCGGCACAAGAATTTGGTAGTCATCGAGACCATCTTCGCCAGCAAACAGCGCACTGGCCGGTTCATGATCCCGAACCTGCGGGTCAAGGTCAGCGCCTGTCTCCACATATGGCGGATTGCAAAGCACCAGATCAAACATCTCGTTGATCCCGTCCGTCCAATTGCCCAACCGCATTTTGGCGCGACCCGGCGCGATGCGCTCTGCATTCCGCTTCGCCACCTCAAGCGCCGCCTCGGACGCATCAACGCCCACGCCCGTCGCCTCGGGCCAGTGGTCCAGCGCCGCGAGGAGTAATGCGCCAGAACCTATGCCAAGATCGAGAATATGTTCAGGCCCTTTGTCACCGAAATGCTCTAGGGCCGCATCGATCAACGACTCACTATCGGGCCGCGGGATCAGGACGGCGGGCGTTACGTCGAGGTCGATTGTCCAAAACCCTCGCGTGCCGGTGATATAGGCGACGGGCTCATAATTGAGGCGGCGCGCGATAAAGCTGGCAAACTCGGCGTCATCGCGGGCCGCTTCGCGGAGAAGGCGGGCGTCGAGTTCGGGCGTGTCGGAAACCGCGCTCAGCGCCTCAATCACCCAACGCCCCCAGCCGCGCGGCCTCGTCCTCCGAAATCAGCGCACCGACCAGTTCCTCCATCGCGCCTTCCAGTATCTCGGGCAGACGGTGCAGCGTCAGGTTGATGCGGTGATCGGTCACGCGCCCCTGCGGGAAGTTATAGGTGCGGATGCGTTCACTGCGGTCCCCCGACCCGACCATCGCCTTGCGCGCGCCCGACCGTTCGTCGGCCAGTCGCGAACGCTCCAGTTCATACAACCGCGTCCGCAACACCTTCAGCGCTTTCGCCTTATTCTTGTGCTGAGACTTCTCGTCCTGCTGGATGACGACCAGGCCCGACGGCAAATGCGTAATCCGCACCGCGCTGTCGGTTGTGTTGACTGACTGCCCCCCCGGCCCAGACGAGCGATAAACGTCGATCCGCAAATCAGCATCGTTGATCTGGACATCGACTTCTTCTGCTTCGGGCAGCACGGCCACGGTCGCCGCCGAGGTATGAATTCGCCCGCCCGATTCTGTCGCCGGAACCCGCTGCACCCGGTGCACCCCGCTTTCGAATTTCAGCCGCGCGAACACCCCCTGCCCGGTCACCGACGCCACGACTTCCTTATAGCCACCGACATCAGCTTCGCTCGCGGAAATCGTCTCGACTTTCCACCCGCGCAGCTCGGCATAACGCTGATACATGCGATACAAGTCGCCCGCGAACAGCGCCGCCTCGTCGCCGCCCGTCCCCGCCCGGATTTCGAGCATCGCCGCGCGCTCGTCCGCCGCGTCCTTGGGCAGCAGCTTCAGCGCCAGTTCGCGCTCGGCAGCAGGCAGGGCTTCGCGAATGTCCTGCAACTCCTCCTCCGCCATCTGACGGATTTCGGGGTCAGCATCCTTGAGCATTTCGCCCATGACGACATATTCAGCACGCAGGCGGCGAAGCTCGGCCGCGGACTTCGCGACCGGGTCGAGGTCCGAATATTCCTTCGACAACGCAATCAGCCGGTCGGTCGCCAGATCACCCGCCGACAACTGCCCCTGCAAAGCCTCGCGCCGCGCTTCGATGGCAGCAATGCGTTCGTCGGAAATGGTTGGAGTCATTAAATTTATCGACGACCTTCAATTTCGTTGCGTGCTGCCTCTGCCAGAAACGCACTGCGCGTCAACCGCCGCAGCGCCGCCGCGGTGTCAATCGCGTCGAGCATCCCGCGATCCAGCGAGATATTCACGCGCGCCGGTTTGCTGTTGCGCCCGATCCAGGGGACCATCACCAGAAAGGCACCTTCAGCGAGGTCGTCCGCCGCTTCGGTCCGGATCGCCTCGACAGCGCTCGGTTCGGTCTCGTCCGCGTCCTCGAACCACAAAGACAACGCTTCAACAGCGTTGGGAATGACATCTTCGATCCGGTCTGCTGCCGAAAAGCAGCCGGGCAAGTCGGGGAACTGCACCCCGAACGCGCTGTCTTCTTCCTTGTGAACCACGGCATGATAATAACGCATCAGTCGATCCATCCTGCTTGGCGAGCGATGGCCCGCGCGGTGCCCGTCGGCAAATCCTTCTTCGGGTGCGGCACGATCACCATTTGTCCGTCACGAGCAAATTTGTGATGCGATCCCTTAACCGAAACGAGCACGAAGCCGTCACCAAGCAATCGCTTGACGATTTTGCGGCTATCTCGATCCATGTGTATTTATATACACACTATTGTGGGGAATGCAAGATCACCCGCCGACAACTGGCTTTGTAAAGTTTCGCGCCGCGCTTCGATAGCGGCAATGCGTTCGTCGGAAATTTGGGGGGTCATCGATCAAGCGCACTTATTGGCATCAAGTTGATCTGATCTCTCAATAGAGCGACGATCTCTTCAATAGTGCCTTCGGTTTGATTTCGATCTTTGGATAGCCCGCGCAAATTGTAACGCTTTGTTGCAACCTCCTCGGCGCCGACCACGATAGCAAACATGGTTTGGCCTGGGTGATTTTCAGCGTCGGCATAACCTTTTGCAATTTGAGTTGAGAGAGAACCCTTGAAGCGAAATTGTGTCGAAATCCCCTCGGACCTTAAAATCCGAGCAATCTTTGCAACTTCCTTCTTACCTTGATCATCAGCAAACGCGATTACGACTGCGGGAGGAGGTTCGCGATTTATCGTAAGCATCATCCCCAATCGCTCTATCCCCGCTGCCCAGCCGACTGCCGGCGTATGCGGCCCGCCGAGTGTTTCGATCAGCCCGTCATAGCGCCCGCCACCCAGCACCGTCCCCTGCGCGCCCAGCCGGTCGGTGACGAATTCAAACGCGGTATGCCGGTAATAATCCAGCCCGCGCACCAGATGCGGCGCGATTTCATACGCCACCCCCGCCGCGTCGAGCTCTTCGCGGACCTTCCCGAAAAAATCCTCGGCCTCGCCGGACAAGACCATCTTCGGCGCACTGTCCGCCGCAGGTCGATCACGCGGGTCTTTGCTGTCCAGAATGCGCATCGGGTTCACTTCTAGCCGCCGCTGGCTGTCCTCCGACAATTCCTCGCGAAATCCCTCGAAATGCGCGACCAGTGCCGCCCGCCACGCATCGCGGCTCGCCACATCGCCCAGCGTATTGAGCTTCAGCGTCACACCCTCGCTTATCCCCAGTTCGCGCAGCAACTGATCGGCAAAGCACAGCAGTTCGACATCCGCCGCCGGTTCTGCCGCCCCGATCAATTCGGCATCCAATTGATGAAACTGCCGGAACCGCCCCTTTTGCGGCCGCTCATACCGGAACAACGGCCCGTGCGTTGCAACTTTCAGCGGCGCATATTGCTGCCAGCCTTCGGTCAGATACGCCCGCGCGATCCCTGCCGTGAACTCCGGCCGCAGGGTCAGTGAATCCCCGCCACGATCCTCGAACGAATACATTTCTTTCGAAACGACGTCCGTCGTCTCACCCAGCGACCGCGCAAACACGGCGGTGGCTTCGAACACCGGCACTTCGACCCGGCCAAAGCCATAAAGCCGCCGCACGCGGTCAAACGTCTGCACGACATGATGAAAGCGATCCGCGGTCCTTTCCGCATCGTAGCTTATCATGCTCTGCGTGCCGCGTATCGGGCGGGGAGTTTCAATCTTTGCCATGAAGCGCAACCCCCTAGCGAGCGGCGAAATGAAACGCTAGGCTTCACATTATGAAGTCATTGTTCGCGTTGATCGCTCTCGCCATTTCAACCCCTGCCCTTGCCGCGAACAGCGCGCCGCAGCCGGTGCCGATTGTCGAGACCATCCCCGCCGCGCGCGACATCCCCTACCCTGGCACGATGACCCTGAAAGTCGATGCAACGGACCTCGATCAAGCCATTTTCCGCGTCACGCAGACCATCCCGGTTGCGCAGTCTGGCCGCATGACGCTGCTCATGCCGCAATGGCTGCCCGGCAATCACGCCCCGCGCGGGCAAATCGAGAAACTCGCAGGCCTCGTCTTCCGCGCGAACGGCAAAGTCATCCCGTGGACGCGCGACACAGTGGATGTTTACGCCTTCCACATTGATGTGCCCGCAGGCGTGAAGACTGTCGAAGCCTCGTTTCAGTTCCTCTCTGCCACCGCCGCCGACCAGGGCCGCATTGTCGTGACGCAGGAAATGCTGAACCTGCAATGGGAAGCCGTGTCGCTCTATCCGGCGGGCTATTTCACGCGGCAAATCCCTGTGACCGCAACAGTCACTTACCCCAAGGGCTGGCAGGCCGCGACGGCGCTCCGCCCAACGAAAACCGACGGTGATACGATCACCTACGGCACAGTCAGCTACGAAACACTGCAGGACTCCCCTCTGTTCGCGGGCAAATATTTCCGCAAGGATGATCTCGGCGGTGGCGTGACGCTCAACACGGTTGCAGACGATCCCAAGGAACTGGTGGTCAAGCCCGAAATCCTTCAGCTGCACCGCAATCTGGTCGATCAATCGCTGAAACTCTTCGGCGCAAAGCATTATGACCATTATGATTTCCTCCACGCGATCACCGACCGCATGGGCGGCATCGGGCTTGAGCATCAACGCTCAAGCGAGAACCAGAACGACCCCGGCTATTTCACGGATTGGGCGGCCAGCATCGTCGATCACAACCTCCTGCCCCATGAATTCGTGCACAGCTGGAACGGCAAATTCCGACGCGGCGCTGACAAATGGACCCCCGATTTCAAAACGCCGATGCGCAACAGTTTGCTCTGGGTTTACGAAGGGCAAACCCAATTCTGGGGCAATGTCCTGGAGGCGCGCTCGGGCCTGTCCAGCAAGCAGGATGTTCTCGACAAACTCGCCGGGATTGCCGCCGCGCTCGACACGCTGCCCGGTCGCGCCTGGCGTCCGCTGATCGACACGACCAACGACCCGATCATTTCTGCGCGCCGTCCGAAAGGGTGGGCATCGTGGCAGCGTAGCGAGGATTATTACAACGAAACCATGCTGATCTGGATCGAAGCCGACGCTGTCATCCGCGAAGGCACCGGCGGCGCAAAAGGTATGGACGACTTCGCCCGCGCCTTCTTTGGCATCAACGATGGTGACTGGGGGCAAGTGACCTACACGTTCGACGATGTGGTCAAGACACTGAACGGTGTCATGCCCTATGACTGGACGGGCTTCCTGCGCGAACGGCTCGACCGGACGGGTGGCGGCGCACCGCTCGCGGGCTTTACGAAAAGCGGATACCGCCTGACCTACACCGACACCCCGACCAATTTTATGAAAGCGGCAATGAAGAGCAGCAAGACGCTCAGCCTCGCTTACTCAATCGGCGTCGTGATGACCAAAGCCAAGATTACGACGGTGACGTGGGAAGGCCCCGCGTTCAAAGCGGGGCTGACCGTGGGGCAGGAAATCATCGCGGTAAACGGCGTCCCCTACACCGAAGACGCCATCAAAGCTGCGATTACCGCGGCAAAAGGCGGGAAGGACGCGATCCGATTAACGGTCAAAACCGAAACTCGGGTGCGGGATGTGAATGTCATGTGGAACGGCGGTCTACGTTATCCGAGGTTTGAGAAAGCGGCGGGTGCCGGGGATGGGGCGTTAGACCGGTTGTTGATGGCGCGCTGAGGGGGCAGGTTTGTTGGGGGGTGCTGACAGGCGGCTTCTGGGCTGCAAAGCGCCGAAGCTGACTTTCATTCACGGCGATCGAATTCGGCTGGGCCCCGCCCACTTGCAGCGATCCTCAAGATACACCATTGCTCTCAAAAGCGGTCGTGGAGGCGCAAAGTCATCGCAAAGCCAGATGTGGAGGCTCGGTTTAAGGACGTGCTGAATGCCGCGTGGGCCATTATGAAACGTGCCGGCTATACCAAGCGCGGCACCAGTTTTCGCATCGAGGGTGACGGCAATGTTCGGATAATTAACTTTCAGCGGAGCTCCGACAGCTCTGCGTCGATGATCAAATTCACGGTCAACCTCGGCGTGGTTTCCGGCGAACTGCTTCGAAAGTGGGATTCGGAGAAAGACCTTGCGAAGGAGGACATCTGGGGCGCTCACTTGCGGTGTCGGATAGGCGAATTGGCGCTTGCAAATGAAGATAGGTGGTGGGCAGTTACCTCACTTCCAGTTGCGGGCATTGGAGGAGAGGTGGCTAACCTTATTGCGACACTTGTCATCCCTTTCCTGCAGCAGCACGCGCGAGACGTTGATCTTGTTTCTCTATGGAAGACAGGCAGATCGCCGGGTCTGACCGAGGGTCAGCGAGTTCGAAATCTCATCCTGCTAGACGCACGGTGACAAGAGACGGTCCGCCCAACTCTTTGGCCTGCCGTCGCCGTTATTCAGCTTCCCAACATTGGTCGCCACTCTTCTCGCGCGACAAAGCATTAAGGTCGCGTCCGATTTGAGTGGTCGGGGATCGATGAACCTACGACCTAAAACTTGTCGGAAACAGACGAACGCTAGCCAAGCCCCGTGTCAAGCACGGGGCGACGGGTGGTTTATCATCGTGATCAGTTCCCGACCAACTCCCCCATTCCCCCCACCTCATTCCCCCGCTATCGCGGCTCGCATGACCACTTCGCGCGCCATGACCTCTGCTGCCATCCCTTTTGCGGTGGCTTGCATCGGCATTGCGCTGTTTTCGGCGATGGATGCCGCGATGAAGGGGGTGGCGATTGCGGTTGGAGCCTATTCGGCAATGCTGTGGCGGCAGGCGTTTGGGGCGTCGATGGGCGTTGTGCCCTATATGCTGACGCGCAAGGGTTGGCCGAGCCGCGCGGGGTTACGCGTGCATGTGCTGCGCGGGTTTGTCGCGTCGGTCATGGCGGTATCGTTCTTTTACGGGATTGCGCGGGTGCCGCTGGCCGAGGGGATTGCGCTGTCATTCATTGCGCCACTGATCGCGCTGTATCTGTCCGCCGTGATTTTGGGCGAGCGGGTGGGGCGGTCGAGCATCATTGCGTCGGTGCTGGGCGTAGCAGGCGTTGCGGTGATGGTCGTCGCGCGGTTGAACGACGACAGCGGCGCGCCGCGGCATCTGGACGGAGTGGCAGCGATTTTCCTGTCGGCGGTGTTCTATGCCTATAACATCATCCTGATGCGGCAGCAGGCGTTGCTGGCGCCGCCGATGGAAGTGGCGTTTTTCCAATGTTTGACGGCGGGGTTTTTCCTGTTGCTTGCTTTGCCAGTGTTTTTGGTGGTGGCGCCGGATTGGGTCGCGGTGCCGAGCGGGCATATCTGGTGGTTGCTCGCGCTGTCGGCGGCGCTGGCATTTATCTCGTTGTTCCTGCTCAGCTGGGCTTATGGTCGAGCCGAAGCGCAAGTACTGGTGCCGGTTGAATATACAGCATTCATCTGGGCCGCGATGTTGGGGGCGGCGTTCTTTGACGAAGCCGTGACGGGGACGACATTGATCGGCACTGTGTTGATCGTGACCGGGTGCATCGTCGCAGCACGCGGGAATAGGGCTGATCTAGCGAGGCTGGAGGCAGCGGTTTGACCGACATGCGGGGGACGTTGACGGCGGGGCATCTGGCGCTGGCGATTGCCGTGACGGCGGTTTGGGGCACCAATTTCGTGGTGGTGAAGCATGGGCTTGCGGTGCTGCCGCCGCTGACGCTGGCGACATTGCGGTTTATGGCAGTGCTGCTGCCGATGGTGTTTTTCGTGAGGCGACCGGCGGCCAGTTGGGGCAATCTCGCGGCTTATGGTGTGTTGATCGGCGCGGGGCAATTTGGCGCGTTGTTTGTGGCGTTGCGCAGCGATGTGACGCCGGGGCTCGCGTCGCTGCTGATGCAGTCGCAGTTGTTTTTCACGATCGGCCTGTCACGCGTCCTGACCGGTGAGCGGGTGCATTGGTATCAAATGGTGGCGCTGGTTCCTGCGGTCGCGGGGCTGGGGGTCATTCTGATGCACACTGATGGCAGCATCACGCCGCTGGGTCTGGGCCTGATCCTTGTGGCTTCGCTCAGTTGGGGCGGCGGCAATATGGTCGCGCGCGCGGCGGGCAAGGTCGACATGCTCGGTTATGTCGTGTGGGCGAGTCTGTTTGCGATCCCGCCGCTGTTTGCGATGACGCTCGTCTTTGAAGGGTGGCCAGCGATGGTGGCGGGGGTTCAACGTGCGACGGTATCGACTTGGGCGGTGGTCGCTTGGCAGGCCGTGGGGAATACGATGTTCGGCTATGGCGTGTGGGGGTGGTTGTTGGCGCGATACCCAGCGGCGACCGTATCGCCGATGGCATTGATGATCCCGGTGTTTGGGATGGCGTCATCGGCGGCGTTGTTGGGTGAACCGATGCAGGATTGGAAACTTTTGGCGGCGGTGTTGGTCATGTCGGGGCTGGCATTCGGGGTGCTCTGGCCGCGGATCGCGATGCGCGTTAGGGCGGTGGCATGACGATCAATATCAGGAATGCAGTGGTTGATGATCTTGATTTGATCATCGGGTTTATCCGGGCGCTGGCCGCGTATGAGCGGCTGGCGGATGCAGTGGTTTTGGATCGGACGCTGTTGGGATGTCATTTGTTTGGCGAGCGCCCGATGGCTGAAGTGATCATTGGCGAGATTGATGGCATGGCGCAGGGATTTGCGTTGTTCTTTCACAATTTTTCGACGTTCGAGGGGCGACCGGGGATTTACCTCGAGGATTTGTTTGTCGAGCCCGAAGCGCGCGGGTCGGGGCTGGGCAAGGCATTGCTCGCGCGGCTGGCGCAGCTGGCGATGGAGCGGGGATGCGCGCGGCTGGAATGGGCTGTGCTTGACTGGAACGAGCCGTCGATTGCGTTTTACAAAGCGCTGGGGGCGAAGCCTATGGATGAGTGGACAGTGTTCCGCATGGATGGGGACGCGCTGACCGCGCTGGCGCACGCATGATGGTCCCGCCGATGCAGCCGGTTTTGGAGGACGGCCGCGTCATCCTGCGTCCGATGACCGAGGCGGACCGCGCGCCTTTGTTTGAGGTGGCGAGCGATCCGGAGATTTGGGCAATCCATCCGGCGCACGACCGGTGGCGGCGCGACGTTTTTGACCCGTATTTTTCCGAAGGGCTGGCGTCGAATGGCGGGCTGGTGGTGATCGACAAGGCGACCGGCGCGATCATCGGCAGTTCGCGTTATGATATCCGTGTTTGCGACGAAGGCGAAGTCGAGATTGGCTGGACCTATCTGGCGCGCGCGCATTGGGGCGGGGCGGCCAATGGATCGATCAAGCGGCTGATGCTGGCCTATGCGTTCGAACGCGGGTTTGAGGCGGTCATTTTCCTTGTGGGTGAAACCAATTTGCGGTCATGTCGCGCAATGGAGAAAATCGGCGGCGTGCTGACTGACCGGCGGCAGGAATGGCCGATGGCGGACAAAGTGATCAATCATTTGATCTATCGCATTAGCGCAGAGGATTTTGTGCGCGGGCCGTTGATGATATGAGTGTTGACGCGGGCCTGATGAGCTGGATTGCCGAGGCATGCGAACCGATTGGCACGCTGACCAAGCGCGCGATGATGGGCGGGGCGACGATCTATCTCGACGGCACGGTGTTTGCGATTGTCGATGATGACGCGCTGTGGTTCAAATCGGACAAAGTGAGCGATGCGATCTGGGACGCCGAGGGATGCGCGCGTTTTACCTTCGAGATGGGGGGCAAAACCGGCAGCATGAATTACCGCCGCGCGCCCGACGATGTTTATGACGATGCCGACGCGATGCGACGGTGGTCGGCGTTGGGGCTGGAAGCGGGACGGCGGGCCCCGCCTAAAAAATCTAAGAAGCCAAAGCCGCCGACGCAATAATCTCGGCCGTCTCCGCCGGCATCGTGAACATCGCTTCATGCCCTGTTGCGAGTGTGTACGCACGCCAGTCGGGGCCGTAGCGGCCAGCCTTCACATTTTCATAGTGCTTGGGGAAGGCAGTGCGGTCCATCGCGGGCTGGTTGCACCAGATATAAGTGCGCGGCCCCTTTGGTCCGCCATTTTTGAAGTGCAGCACATCGGTCCAACTCGACAGCGGATGTTCGGTCAGGCCGCGGGTGATCCGCGCGCGCAGGGCTTCGGGGGCACCGGCGAGGCCCAGCGCATCGAGCGGGATCGGGGCCATCCATTCGCCATCGGTCGTCAGCGCTTTTAGACCTTCAATGGTCGCCTTGACGGCCTCGGGCGGGGTGTCGGGTTTGGACACCATCGAATGGCCGTCGGCGGGCACATGCGCGTCGAGATAGACGATATGTTTGATCCGGTCCTGCATCCGGTCCGCGACGCCCGTCACGACCATCCCGCCGAAGCTGTGCCCGACGAGGGTGATGCCGCTCAGTTCCTCGCGCTCGATGAGGCTGGTGACGTCTTCGATGAAGGTTTCCAGTCCCTTGTAAGCCGCGCGAAGATGGCGGCGGTCGCCGAGGCCGGTCATCGTTGTGCAGAACACCCGCGCGCCACGCGCACTCAGCCGGTCAGCAACATCGCGCCAGCACCACCCGCCATGCCACGCGCCGTGGACGAGGACGATGGTTTGGCCGCGCAAGTCAGCCATGCATTTTTGCGCGCTCGATACACTCTAGGATGATGCGTTTGGCGTCGTCCGCCGTGCCCCAGCCATTGAGCTTCGCCCATTTGCCGGGCTCAAGGTCTTTGTAATGTGCAAAGAAATGTTCGATCTGCTGCGTCACGATGGGCGGCAGATCATCATGCGTGCCGATTTCGCTGTAATAGGGGAACGTCGTATCGACGGGCACCGTGATCAGCTTTTCATCGCCACCCTTGTCATCAACCATCAGCAAAACGCCGACCGGCCGCACGCGGATGACGGCCCCTGGAATGATCGGTGACCGGGCAATGACGAGCGCGTCGAGCGGATCGCCATCCTCGCCCAATGTGTGCGGCACGAAACCGTAGTTCGCGGGATAACGCATCGATGTGTGGAGGATGCGGTCAACGAACAGAGCGCCCGACGCCTTGTCGAGCTCATATTTCACTGGCTCGCCGCCAATGGGCACTTCGATGACGACGTTGATGGAATCAGGCGGATTGTCGCCGGCGGGGATGAGATCGATACGCATGGCGGCGGCATATCGCGGGGGCAGGGGATTGTCACGGGGGAGGCGCGAAGTTCTCGAAGTTCTCGAAGTTTTCACTGCTTCCCTACGCGCGGGTCGCGTGGTTCATCATGTTCGCAACCAGCGGGCGGATCGCCGAAAAGTCCAACGGTTCAAAGAGCGGGTGGAGAATGGCAAATTGGCGCTGTGTAGGACAGCGCTCTGTCGTCACCCGGGCCCCCGAGCCGGGGCCGGGCTTTTCTTTTCGGCAGCGGCGAAGGAAGCTGGACCCCCGATCAAGTCCGGGTGACGACCGTGTGAATGTCTGCACTTCGATTCTGTCGTACAAAACCTGACTGTCCGGAAACCCCAAACAAACTCGCCATCGCGATCACAAAGACCCCTGTCCTACAGACCCGCACCTGTGCTTAGCTCACCAAATGCCCATTTGTGCCGCCGTTGACCTTTGCCAAAGCACCGCCCCGAAAATCCGCCCGTGCAAAGAAATTTCGGGTGGCCGTCACAGTGTCAACCCTTCGACGTCGCTCGGGACAGGCTTTGTCAACTTCGCATCCTGTAGGAAAGTAGTGAGAACTTCGAGAACTTCGGCTCGATTTTCCGCAGTTTTGCGTCAAGGGAGGTCGGCCCTGCGAGGTCGCTTATGCCTGATGTTCGCCAAATGTGGTGGGCGATGACGGGCTCGAACCGCCGACATCCTCCGTGTAAAGGAGGCGCTCTACCAACTGAGCTAATCGCCCGCGCCGCTGGGGTCGCGTCGCTTTCCCCTACCCGCACACAACCTCAGACCGCAAGGCCCCCGGTTGCTTTCGCCGCGCTTAGATACGCGGTCATTGCGCCAGCTGCGCCGTCGGACAGCTCGATGAAGACGCGGCGGCCATCCTCCGGGTCGGCAACACGCACGAACAACCCGTGGTCGCACATCGTCTTGATCCAACGCAGCGCCGTCGTCGGCGGGACAGCGGCGGCAATGCACAGGCTCGACACTGCGACCCGCATTCGTTCCAGCCGCGCCGCCATCAGGTCGAGCAGCATGTCCCATGCCGGATCGGCAAACAGGTCGCTTCTAAAATACCGCTCGCGCATCCGCCGCAACCGAATGATCGCGCGCACATCGGTTGCGCTCACGCTCGCGGCCAGCGGCGGGGTGTATGGGGCCGTCCCCGCGCGGAACCCGATCATGCCGTCATTGCCAACCGGCCCGGCCAGATCAGCAAGCGTCTTGGCAATCCGCTGCACTTCCTCTGCCAGTCGATGCAGCCGCATCGTTTCGTCAACGGCGACATCGTGCAGCACTGCCGGCCCACGTACGCCCGTCATTGCCAGCGACATGATCCAGTCCGCCGCTGTTGCCTGGCACATCAAAGTCACTGACGGCGCATTCAGCCGCGCGGCAACACTGTCCAGACATTCGGGCGAGCAGTTGACCAACACCGGCAAATCATCGGTCGCCGCGAGCGCATCAAGGCGATCAAGAAACAGATCGAGCGCCGGATCACAATCCGTTTCGACATTGAGCAGGACAGCATCACCAACCGGAAAATCGGTCAGCCGTTTCTGACCGATATTCGTGGACCCACTAAACAATACAGATAGCCCCATCGACGCAACAATCGATTGTAATTCCGCGATACTTACCTCATTGTCAGCAAATATAGAAACGCGCCGTTCTTCAGGATTATAGTTGGCCAAACTTGCTACCTCGTCTGGATACAGGTCGAATATCATTGTTAACCCCCAAACTAATATTGTCCAGCTTGTGACCAATTCGGCGCATTGTCAGGCGTTATTGGTGCGAATTCGGATCAACATTCCCTAGGCGAAGCCCGCGACTCGGCTAGATTCCTTGATTGGGCATTGTGACCATTTTGGGGGCCGGGCTGCAGATGAGCAAGTTGGAGACGCCCGCGCGGGACGGCGCGGCGACAGTTGATGCGCTTTTGCTCGGCACGGGTCCGACGATGGCGGCCATCCGCGCGCTCGTCCGCCGCGTTGCGCCGGGTGGCACTTCGGTGCTGGTCATGGGGCCATCGGGCAGTGGCAAGGAACGCGTCGCTCGCGCCATCCACGTCGAAAGTGACCGCGCATCGGGGCCATTCGTGGCCATCAACTGTGGTGCGATCCCCCGCGATCTCCTCGAAAGCGAACTGTTCGGCCACGAAAAAGGCAGCTTCACCGGCGCGCACGCTCAACGACTAGGGCGGTTCGAGGAAGCGCATAACGGCACGCTGTTCCTCGACGAAATCGGCGACATGCCACCCGACATGCAGGTGAAGCTGCTGCGCGTGCTTGAGGAACGGCGGATCGAACGCGTTGGCGGACGCGGTAGTATCGCGGTCGATGTCCGCATCGTGTCCGCCACGCACCGCGATTTAAGCGTTGCCATTGCCGATCAACGGTTTCGTGAAGATCTTTATTACCGGCTCGCGGTTTTTCCGATCCATTTGCCGGGATTGGCGGCGCGACCGGAAGATCTGCCGGTGCTTGTGCATCATTTCCTGAAAGGGCTTGGCGGCGGTGCGCATATCCGCTTTTCCAACGCTGCAATCTCTGCACTATCAGCGCATAACTGGCCGGGCAATGTCCGCGAATTGCGTAATTTCGTCGAGCGTGCGGCGATCCTTTACGGCAGCGAAACATTGGAGGCCGACGATGTGGCTGCGCTCCTCCTCCGACCCACCGCCGCTATTGTTCCCCTTGAGCCCAAGCCGCTTGTTGCTGCGCCATCGCCTGTGCCCGAAGCGCCGTTCGAACAGCACGGCATCGACCTTCGCGCCATCATGCACGAGATCGAGGGGCGCTATATCGGCGAAGCACTGACCCGCAGTAACGGTGTGGTCGCTGATGCCGCGCGGCTACTCGGCCTGCAACGCACGACGCTCATCGAAAAGATGCGCCGTCACGCCGCCTAAGGAAGCGACCGGCCGATTTGTCCCCAAGCCTGCGCAACTGGTTCCACGGTTTGCCGCGCTTGTTTGCACCAAAACGGATCGATCTCTTCAGCTGCGCGACCCAAACAACGCCGGGTTTCGCGGTAAACCTGCGCCATCAGTGCCGCCGTTGTCCCGCCCGATCGGTGATCAAGGCTTGCCTCAAGCGCATGGAGAATGCTGTGCGCCCGTGCCTGCGCCAAATGCGGTCGCTGTCCACGATTGAATGCGGCGGCCATCGCGTCGATCTGGTCGAGCACTTCGTCGAGCAAAATGCCGACCAGCGCGTGCGGCGACGCCCCTTCGACACGGCTCGCTTGGTCAATCCGGCGATAGGCAGCGGCGGCGTTCATCTGTTCGAATTCCACGCCGCGACCTGTTGCTCGACATAGCTTTGCACCGCTTTCAGCTGCGCGACGCGGCGGTCCATGCCCGAAAAGCTCTTGGTCAAGCGGTCGATAAGGCGAGCATTTTCGTCCTCCATTCGGACGCGCTCTTTCGCGATCGTCGTGCCAAGACGTTCATAGCGTGATGATGCAATCGCGAGCGGACTATCGGCCTGCGTCAACCGTGTTTTCATGTCGCCCAGCGCTTTCGACAATCCCGTTGTGCTGACCAGCAACGCACTGACTTCAGCAGGCGCAGCCGTTACGGCGGCATCGAACTTGGCAGTGTCCAGCGTCAAAGCGCCCGACCGGCTGACCCCGATCCCGATGTCAGAGAGCGATTTATAAGTTCCGGCCGTGACCAGTTCCGTAAGCGGGAGCCGACGAAACTCGCTCTGCACGGCACGCGCTGCGCTGTCGCCCGTCAACACCCCGGCCGACACCAAAACCGATCCGCCGCGCATCGCATCGCTCAATGAGGACTGGAGACTGTTGAACCCCGAGATGAACGCGTTAGCCAGTTTTTTTAGCCCCGCCGTTTCGACACCAACGGCGCTTTCGGTAAAGTCCGTCGCGAGCGAGGCGAGCCCCGCCTTCAGCTGCGCAATGGCCGAAATGCGTGCCCCGTTCGATCGTTCCTTGGTAATGATCTGCGTTTCGCGGCCTTCACGCGCTGCTGCCGCCAAGTCGCTGACGAGCGAGCGCGTATTAATGCCCGAGCCGATGCCGAGGCTGCTGGCGATGGATGTCATCATGATCTTTGTGTCTCCATGATCCTATTCACGGTCGTGGCGCGCGCGGCTTTAGGCGCTCGGCACGTGCCAGCGCGGTTTCGATCTGTCGCACCAGCACCGGGTGATGCACGCCAAAGAACGCGAGCGCCGCACGCGCATCGGCAAGTGCGATGACAATCTGGTCGATCCAGTCGGATGTTGGCTGTTCCATAACCATCGTAACGGCATGGTTAGGGTGCGCTTAAGCCTCGCGCCGTCCGTCCACGCCGTAACGCGCGTCCTCGGGGACATCGATGTCGGGCTGCCGCCGTCCAGCGGCAAGAGCGGCTTCAATATTCATAACAAACGCAAGCACCGTGGCGACGGCAAGAAACAAATCTTCGCGCACCCGGTCACCGACCTTGCTGGTGAAATAGATAGCACGGGTCAGTGCCGGGTAGTCGAGGCAAGGCACATCATGCCCCTTGGCCAGATCGCGGATTGCCGCTGCGGCTTCGTCGACACCCCGTGCGACCACCACAGGTGCCGCATCGCGATCAGGATCGTAACGGAGTGCCACGGCAAAATGCGTCGGGTTGGTCAGGACAACTGTCGCTTCCTTCATCGCGCCACGCGCTGACATCGTGGCCAGCGCATATTGGCGGCTGCGGCGTTCGCGTTTGAGTTCGGGCGAGCCATCGGCTTCGCGATGTTCGCGCATCACTTCGTCTTTGGTCATCATCAACCGCTTACGACGGCGCGATGCCTGCCACGGCACATCGACGAGCGCGATGAGGCCAAGCATGACCCCGCCGATGGCCAGCGTCCGGTTGACCATCTTGCCCGCTGCTGCCGCCCCTGTTTGAGGATCATTGGCGGCGAGGCCGATGACGCTCCACCGCATTGCGTAGAGCGCGACGATACAGACACCCCCGATCAGCAAGACCTTTGCAACGGACTTACCCAACTCGCCGAGGGCCACCACGCCTAGCATCCGCTTCAACCCCGCAAGCGGATCAACGCGCGACCATTTTGGTGCGGCATTGCCCCAGCGCATGCCGAATGAACCCGTCAACATTGGCGTAACGATCGCGGCCAGCATTGTGATCGCGAGGAGGATGGCAACCGGCACCCAGATCGTGCGCACCGCGCGGATGATGGCGATGTCCGAACTGAAGGCGGAAACACTTCCCGCTTCGATGCGCAATCCCGTTGCCAGCATCGCTTTCAGCGCGCCAACAATGAACGCCCCCCCAACAATCGCCCAGGCTACACCGACGGTTACAACAAGTGCGGTCGACAAATCGCGTGATTGCAAAACATCCCCCTTCTGCGCCGCATCGCGCAGTTTCTTGGGGGTCGGCAGTTCGGTTTTGTCGCCTTCGCTCATCGGTCGATGATCCGCGCGGTATCTTCGAGTGTAGCAACAAGCGTGCGGTTGATCGCTTGACCTAGGACCGGAATCGCAAAAGCAAAGAGGATGAGACCACCAAGCAACGCTGCTGGCAGCCCGACCGCAAACAGGTTCAAGGCGGGGGCCGACCGCGCCAGTAAAGCCATTACCAGCTGGATCAGGATGATCCCCGTAACCACAGGCAACGCGAGCAATACACTCGCCGCAAACATCGCGCCACCCATACGGACGACGGCATAGATGGCTTCACCCGACAGCAGCCCGCCCCCGACCGGCAGCGTGCGGTAGCTCTCCAAAATGATCGTGATGAACGCCAAATGCCCATCCATGGAAAGGAACAGCAAAGTCGCTAGGATCGTCAGCACTTGGCCGACCGCAGGCGTCCCCGCGCCGCTCATCGGATCAATCGTCGCGGCGAAGCCAAGGCCCATGGCGTTCCCGATGGTTTCACCGGCGATAGACGTTGCAGCAAAGCCGATCTGAAGCGCGAAGCCGAGCGCGAGACCGATCAAGATTTCACCCGCAATCAAGAAGAACCCCGCAAGGCTCGCCAGTCCTTCGGCGGGCAGGATGACGGTCGCCATCAAGCTCCCCGGCACACCGACTGCCACCGCTAGAACGAAACGCAACAACACTGGCACTTGCGGCGCACCAAAGACCGGAGCCGCAAGAAATGCCGCCCCTGGTCGCACCGATGCGAGCATCAGCGCTGGAAGCATTGCCTGCGCATTCAGGATATCCGCCCCGGTCAGCGCGTGATCTCCGCCGCGCGCATGAACATCTCGCGGGTGAAATCGACCATCACGCCCATGATCGCGCCGCCGAACAGCGCGAGGATGATTGCGACGACCACCAGCTTCGGGACGAAGGACAAGGTCGCTTCGTTGACCGATGTTGCGGCTTGGACAATCCCGATCAATAGCCCGACAACAAGTACCGGGATCAGGATCGGCATCGACGCAAGCGCGGTCGTCCACAGTGCTTGCTGCGCAATCCCCATGAAAAAATCGGCACTGTTTCCCATCACACGACCCCGAACGATGCAGCCAGCGAACCCATCGTCAGTGCCCAGCCGTCGATGAGGACGAAAAGCAGCAGTTTGAACGGCATCGACACAATCGTCGGCGAGAGCATCATCATCCCCAACGCCATGAGCGCGGACGCAACCACGAGGTCGATGACGAGGAACGGGAGGAAGATCAGAAAGCCGATTTGAAAAGCAGTTTTCAACTCACTGGTCACGAAAGCGGGGAGAAGGATCGAATAGGGAATGTCCGCCGGCTTTTCGACTTTGGGCGCTTTGGCAAGTTTGAAAAACAGGTCGAGATCGGCTTTGCGTGTCTGCCCGACCATGAACTTATGGAGCGCATTGCCGCTCCGCGCGACGGCTTCTTCAACTGGGATCTGTTTCGCCTGATAGGGTTGGTATGCCGTCTGGTTCACCTGATCGACGACGGGCCGCATGATAAACAGCGACAGGAACAGCGCAAGGCCGACCAGTACTTGATTGGGCGGCGTTTGTTGAAGGCCCAGCGCCTGACGCAGGATCGACAGGACAATGATGATCCGCATGAAACTGGTCATCATGAGGAGGATGGACGGCAGGACCGCGAGCACCGTCATAAGCAGAAGAAGCTGCAACGACAGCGCGAGCGGCTGTCCGTTGTTGATCGCACTTAACGGCGATGCCGCGACGGTGGCCATCGTGGACAGGATCACCAGCGTTCTCCGGCGCGATGGAGAGTGGTGCGGAAACTTCCCCCGAACCGTTCACCCTGAGCTTGTCGAAGAGTTGTCCTTTCTTTGCGCAAATCAAAAGAAGGACAAGGCTTCGACAAGCTCAGCCCCAACGGTTCTTTTTGAGGAGCATAACGTTCAAGCACCGCAATCCCGCCCCGCGACACGCCGATCATCAACCGCTCGCCCTCAACCTCGACAAGCATCAGCGTCGATCCCGTCCCGACCGACTGCCGCCCGATAATGCGGATCGGTTGTACGCCCGATAACGAAAGTCCCCCGCCTTTCGCCGCGCGCAAAATGACCAGCGATCCAACCGCCAACCCGCACACGCCGAGTAACGTCAGGACATAGGAAAAAATCACTGACGCCGTTCCTTGCGCGGCGCGGCCATTTCGGCGTCGACAATTTCGGTGATGCGGATGCCATAACGGTCGCCCGCATTCACCACTTCGCCGCGCGCAATGACCGTGCCGTTGGCCAGGATGTCGACGGGCTCGTCGATAGGACGATCCAGTTCGATTACCGCGCCCTGCTTCATATCAAGCAGGTCCTGCATCGTCCGCGACACCGATCCGATTTCGACCGACAACCGTAGCGGGATTTGCGCGAGTAGGCCCCAGCCCGCTTCGCTCCCTGCTTGCTCATGCGTGATTAATTCTTCGCTCATGATATAAACTCCGCTCGGTTGATAGTGATGGCCGCGCGTCCGTCGCGCGCGTCGGCGACGCCCGTCGCAATGCGGTAACCGCCTGCAATCAGCGTAACTTCGTTGAGATTGGGTATGGGGATGACTGATCCGGGCACGAGCCGCGCGACCTCGCCTGCGCTGAGTGTCGGGCGCGCGAGGACGCAGCGGACATTGATCCGGGCGTTGGCGACCGCCGCCGAAAGTCTGTCTGCCCATGCGTCGTCAATAGCGTTGCCGCCTGTGATCGTCTCAATCGCGGCAAGCGCGCGCATAGGGACGCAGAAACCGATGGCCCCAAGCGAAACGTCGCCCGCCGAAATTTCGAAACCACAAGCAAGCGCCAGCGCCTTCATCGGCACCGCTTCCGCCGGATTGTCGGTCGCGCCGAGGACCGAAATGCCCGAACCCGGCAACGCAGGTGCAATCGCGGTCGCCAGCACAGACGCAAGACGATACCCCAACCGCGTGCCCAACCGCGTCGGGACTGTCGTGGCACCAAGCCCTTCGCTCCCGTCGCCGCCATAGGCAAACTCGACCAGCGCATGTTGCACATCATCGGGAATACCGAGCAGCCCGTGCATCCCGCCGACCGACAGCACTGCATATTGCGAAACCGTGCCCAGCGAAGCGAGACAATCCGCAAACGGCGCTTCAACAAAGCCTCCAAGCGACAACGTGACTGGCACGCCCAACGCATCATCGGGAACACCACGCAGGCTGCGCTCGATCCGCGCCACGAAATTCGCCGACGGTCGGTCGGTTGCCGGAAACGCGACTGGCGCAAGGGGCGCACCAAACGTCATTGAACGACGAACCCCGTAAAATAGACGGTGTCGATGCCCGGCACTTCGCCGCGTTCCTTCAGCGTCTTGTTGAGCACCGATTTGAGTTTCGCGGCGAGCGCCTGCTTGCCCTCGATGGTTGAGACAGACTCATAATGCTCGTCGGCAATCGTCAGCAGCGCCGCCGAACGCAGCGCCATTTCATGCGTTTTGAGCTTTTCGAGAAATGTTTCGTCATAAAAAGTGCCGAGCGATATCGACAGCTGCACAAATTGGCTGCTGTCCTTTAGGTTAGAGGTGAAGGGTTGGCTGATCGCGAAATAGCTCGCTTCATACTGCCCCTCGCGCCCGCCTTCGCGCTTCACTTTCTTCGGCGCATTCGGGTCTTCCTTGGGCGCAGCATGGGCAGAGGCCGAAAACGCGCCAGGATTAATGGTATACAGTCCGCCGCCGACCCCCGCCGCGCCCAGCGTTAGGCCGACGATGACGGGCATCAGTTTGCCGATCAGCCCCTTCTTTTTGGTCGGCTTTTCCGCCTTTGCGTCGTCACTCATGGGTCAAACTCCTTCAGGCATAGCGACCGGCCAATGCCGGCGCTGTGCTTTGGTCATCGGGGATGTCGAGGTGGTTCGGCCGCATTGCAGTTGCCACGCGAGGCACACGTCCGCGCTGGTCGGAGGCAGTCATATCGACCGTCACATTGACAAACGAATTGCCGCTGCGTGCGTCTGTGAACGTCGGCTCCGCCTGACGAACCGCTTGGACCGCAGCGGGCGTTTCAACGCCTAGACGAAGGCTTTGACCCGCATCGGTGCGCTCAATCGTTACCGCAACCAGCCCTAAAGTCTCTGGACGGACATTGAACCGCAAGTCGCGCGCATCGCCAACCTGCGCGACGTCGCGGGCGGCGTCGATAATGGACGGCGTAAACGCGATCATCCGTTCAACAAGCGTTGGCAGTGCGCGTTCGATTACTTGTGTTGTCGCGGGGGCTGGCATTCGAATGTCAGCGGGTGGCGGCGCGACCGGCTCAATCTGAAGCGACATCGGACGTTGCGGTTCCGATGCGGACGTAACAACCGATACCACAATCGGAGTCGCCATCGGCTCGACGATGTTTGCCGCCGGTTTGTCATTGGAGCCAGCCATGTTCAGCAGGCGCAAACGGGCTGGCGTCACCGAAACCGGTTCGGCTTCAGGGGGCGAAGCGCTGGCTTCGATTTTAACAGTTACTGGTGAAACAACGGGCATGACTAGCGCTGCGATCAAATTCTGCGGTATCGGCGTTGCAGATTGCGGTTGCTCCGCAGACAGAAGCGTTGGTGCTGTTCCCGCTTTTCCACATTCAATTTCCGCCATTTTTGCGGTCGCGGTCGGGATATCTGAAGTCGCCACGCCGTTCGTGTTGAGCGTAGTCCAGACACTTTCGAAGTCTGGCACCTTTGACTGCGCTACGGGTGAACGTGGGGTTGCTTGTTCATCTGCCAATTCTGGAGAAATATTTGCGAAATCGAGCGTTGGCACATTCGGTTCGGAATCGGCGACGACCGGCAATGTCGATTGTTCACCCTTCCCCGCCGCCGCGACCATGTTGGCAAAATCGGGCGCATCGGGTGCCGAGTTCGGCGCGTTGCCCGTCAGAACACCGCTAAGCACATTGGCTGATTCAAGGTTCAGCGGCATCATTTGAACGGTGCCTTGAGCTTCGGCGCTACTGCCTTCGCCGCGCGTCGCCGGATTAAATCATTGATGGCCACCCGCCGGATATCGTGCACCGCATCGAGCGCGCGGCGGGCCGACTTGCGTACAATCCCGGCATCAAGCTGAGCCGCTTGCGCTGCGTCGATCCGCGTGCGCGCCACCCCCTGCGCTGTGGCCATCCGGCTTGCGAGCTCCATCCTCGCGGCAATTTCGACGGCAGACGTCGGGCCGCTGGTGAGTGCCAGACTGTCAAGGGCACTCCGCAACCGGGTGGCGAGCGCGTGTTGCGTGCTGACGTCCACACTGGCCGCAGCAAATGTCGCCGTAGCAATCCGGTTTTCGGCGCGGCGGACCACGACGAGTTTGTCATAGCGGGTTTTCACGCGCCGAACTCGGCGATCAAGCGCGCGGTCGCGTCATCAGCCGAAACCGATCCCGACGATTGCATTAGATAATCAAGGATCACCGGACGCGCCTCAAACGCTTCATCAATCATCGGATCGGCCCCGGCACGATAGGCACCCATCAGCATCAGGTCGCGGTTTTCCTCGGCAATCGCCCACAGGCGGCGGACCCGCGACGCAGCGGCACGGTGGGCAGTGTCGGTGATGTCGGGCATAACTCGACTGAGCGACCGACCAAGATCGATGGCGGGAAACACACCCTGCTCAGCAAGCGACCGTGACAGGATGATATGCCCGTCAGCAATCGCACGCGCCGCATCGACAACCGGATCGTCTACATCGTCGCCATCGGCAAGCACCGAATAAAGCGCCGTTATCGACCCGCCCGACGCGGCATCATTGCCCGCGCGTTCGATCAGAGCCGGGATTATCGACAGCGCCGACGGTGGATAGCCTTTCATTGTCGGCGTCTCGCCCAGCGCGAGGCCCAGTTCGCGCTGCGCATGGGCAACGCGGGTCAGGCTGTCGACAATCAGGAGGACGTTTTGCCCTTCAGCACGAAAATGTTCAGCAATTGTCGTCGCCCGTTGCGCCGCACGAATACGGAGGAGCGGCGAGCGGTCCCCCGCTTCGGCAACAATGATCGTATGTTTACGTGCATCGCTTGCGCGCGTTGCCGCAACAAAGTCGGAAATCTCGCGATTGCGTTCGCCCACCAGCGCGACCACCACGACATCCGCCTTGGCGCCATTGATCATCTCGCGGATCAAAGTCGATTTGCCGACGCCAGACCCCGCCGCGAGAATAATGCGCTGACCGCGGCCCAGCGTCATCAGCCCGTCAATCGCGCGAATGCCCGTGTCGAACCGCGTCCGCACCGACGATTTATTGAGCGGGTTCCCAGACAATCCCCGCAGGTCGAGGGTAGCCTCGCACAATATGGCGCCCCGGCCATCGATCGGCGATCCAGTTCCATCGATGACGCGTCCCAACAAGTTTGCGCCGATCGCAATCTGCATTGCAGAACCGGTCGCGATCACGCGCGCGCCTTGTTTTGGCGATGTCGCGCTACAAAGCGCCACGAGCATCGCATCATCGCCATCGAAGCCGATCACTTCAGCAGGCAAACAGTCATCGACCACTGCCGATGTGCCCACCGCGCATGGTAACCCGCGCACCAGCATCAGCGGCCCGCGCACACCGCTCAGCCGCCCAACCGGCGTTGGGGCAACCGGCCATGGGCGACAGGCGTCGAGCGTTGCTTCAAGCGCGATCATGTCGCCATCCCCAAACGAAGAAATTCGCGGTGCAATCGTGCCAGCGCCGGACCCACGCCGTCCTCGACAAGCATGGCCCCGCTCCGCGCCTCGACGTTGCCGCGTGCCATCGTAGGATCAGCAACGAGCCGCACTGTCAGTTTCGCATCATCAAGCAACGCCACATCACCGGTGTGGAGCGCGAGCACCGGCTCCACCTCGCACGCCACGAAAGCTGCCAGCGCCACCGCGCGGTCGTTGAGCAATGCAGCATCGATCGGTGCTGCGCCCACAATATCGCGAACCAACCGCTCAACGGTGGCCAGCATCGTTGAAACGAGCACTTCAGGCGACGGCGGCGTCAGCACCTCGAGGCTCGCCACCAATTGAGCCAACGCCGCGCGGTCACCTGCAAACTCCGCTTCAACGACGCGCCGCCCATCGGCCAAACCGCGCGCATAATCATCTGCAACCGGCGCAAACCCACGGTCGGTCGGCCAAAAATCAGCACGCGCCCAGACCCTAGACATAGGCCGCGTTCCCGCCAATTTGCAGTGATCCGTCATTTTCCATCTGGCGGACAATGCCGACAATCGCTTTCTGCGCGGCTTCGACGTCGGCAAGGGCAACGGGCGCCGCTTCGGCGAGCTCGTCGCGGATTGTGTCCGCCGCACGCGCCGACAGTCCGGCGAGCATCTTCTCGCGCTCTACTTCGCTCATCGTACGCATTGCCAGCACCAGCACGCTGGTATCGACTGCACGAACGACGGCGCTCAAATTCTTTGTGCCGAGTTTCAGGACATCGGCGAAGATGAACATCTCGTCGGCAATGTCCTGCGCCAGCAATTTGTCGCGCTTACCGATGGCGCGGAGCAGCACCTGATCAGTCGGTTTCGGCATTTTGCTAAGGATCGCCGCTGCCGCCGTGACACGCGCCGAGCGCTGGACCGGCATCGGTGCAGGTTTCGCTGCGCCATCACCAAGCAAACGCGCCAGTTCCTCAATCGCGAGCAGCCCAATCGGCCCCGTCCGCGCCATCCGCCGGACCAAATCCTCTTGAAGCGCAGGCGGCAATTTCGCCATCAACGCAGCAGCGCGTTCGGGTTCGACGTCGCCCATAATAACGGCGCCGACTTGGGGATGTTCGCGTTCGATGACTGCGACAATTTCCTCGTCGCGCATCCATTTGAGCGGCGTCAGTTGGGCCGAGGGCGTTGGCGGGGCGAGCTTTGCCATCACCGCATCACCGCGATCATCGCCCAGCGCCTTGGTCAGCACCGTCCGCGCACGTTCGGCACCATCGACACGAACGCTGCTGTGGTTGCGCGCTGACTCAACAAAGCGATTCAGCGCGCCTTCGGCATCGTCCGACCCGACTTCGTTCAGGCCGACCATCGCCTTGCCCAGCAATTCGATTTCGCGCGGGGACAGTTCTTCGACAATCTGCGCAGCCTGATCATCGGCGAGCAGCATCAACAGGATCGCGGCATCGGGATTGATGTCAGCCATCTGCTTTCTCCGGCTCGAGCAAGCTGCGCATCACGGCGGCGGCGCGCTTGGGATCCTGACTGACAAAATCGCGGACCAAAGCGGCGCGGTCGGCATAGCTCGGTGCCGCTGAAATCATGTCGAGCGTAATCGGGGCATCGCGTTGTTGCCGCGCGACTTCATCGGCCAGCATGGGGGCGAGTTCAGCTTTGCGCTCCGCCGCTGCTTTCGCACGCGATTTCAGGAACGGCCGACCAATGCCAAACACCACGAACGCCACCGCAGCCAACGCCGCAACGATCCGCCCGATGGCCATAAAGTCGATCCCGTCCTTCCAGTTCGTTTCAACCGGCGCGGTTTCAGCAAAGGGGCGCGATGACACGACGACATCATCGCCGCGCGCCGCATCAAAGCCGACGGCGCGTCTCACGAGGCCGTCGATGGCCGTGATATCGACAGTGTTCCGCGCCTTCGCTCCCTTCACATCGCGCAGGGCAACGGCAACCGACAGGCGTTTGACTGTGCCAACGGGGTTTTTGATGACTGCAACTTCGCGGCCCAATTCATAGCTGCGCACCATATCTTGCGATGTGCGGCCCGGCGGCGTTGCGCCTGCTGGCGTCGCGGGTGGCGGCGTTGTCGAAACTGTTGAAGCGGGTGGTGGCGTGTTCGATAGCGTGCCCGGTATTCCGACTGCCGGTTGCTCGCCTGCTGCCGATGACCAGCGTGTTTCTTCGCGGGCAATCGCGCGCTGTTCCTGCGGAAATGTTTCGCGCGTCGATTGCTGTTCGGCGAAATCGAGATCGGCGTGGACTTCGGCGGTAAATCCGCCGGCACCAACTAGCGGGGTCAACAGCTTGACGAGCGCCATGCGATAGCGCTCTTCAACCCGCGCCTGAATATCGATTTGGCGGGTCGCCTCGGCGCCGATCCCGTCAGCACCAGCATTAGTCAGCATGCGCCCCGCCTGATCGGTCAGCGACACGTTATCGGGCGTCAAACCCGACACAGATGACGCGACAAGATGCAGCACGGCCTGAACCTGTTCTTCGCTCAAGCTGCGCCCGCTACGCATCGTCAGCATTACCGATGCCGATGGTTTTACTTCATCACGCAGGAAGGGCGAAGCACTACCCGTCGCCAAATGCACCCGCGCCTGTTCAACCGGGTCCATCGCTTCGATGGTGCGCGCCAGATCATTTTCACGGGCTCCGCGCAACCGCTCGGTCTCGACCGCATGGCTCGATCCCATCGGCATACTTTCCAGCGTCGATGCAGCGGTTGGCGCAGCTTTGGGCAACCCCTGCGCGGCCAGCAACATCCGCGCCTTGTGATAATCGCCCGTTGCAACCCGCACCGCACCCGTTGCGCTGTCTAGCGTGTAAGGCATCGCCCCTGTATCGAACGCAGCAACGACCGCGGCTTTGTCTGCTTCCGCCAGCCCCGCCACAACATCCCGCTGCGGCGATCCGCTGATCATGGTCCACGCGAGCGCGGCCGCCCCGGCAATACCTAGCACACCCAAGGCGGGCAGGCTCCGCTGAATGATCGGCTGCGCGAACAAGCGTTTAGCCTGCGCCACCGGTTTGGGATCAATGATGAGGGCGTTATCTGCCATATCAGACCGGCATATTCATGATGTCGCGGTATGCGGAGAGCAGCTTGTTGCGCACTTGCAGTGTGGCCTCAAACGCAACGCTCGATTTCTGGCGCGCGAGCATGACGGCGGCAATGTCGCTGGTGTCGCCGCGTTCATAAGCCGCTGAGGCAGCACTGGCGTCGGTCTGTGCAGCGTTGACGACACCGAGCAGATTGCCAAATTCGCTTTTCGCAACCGCCTCGGGCCGCGCAGCCGATTTCAGCGCATCGCTGCGCTGGATGACCGCATTGCGCAGGCTCAACACCGAATTGGCGTCGATCCCGCTCATGCCGCCACTCGCATGACAGCGAGCCGATAGCGGAGCGTCCGTTCGGAAACGCCAAGCCGCGCCGCTGCTTTCGCGCGATGGCCACCAACTTCATCAAGCGCCGACTGAATCGCCGATGCCTGCGATGATCGCCCAACCGATTTCAGGTCGCGATCATAAACACTCGGACGCCGTAGGATGTTGAGATCATCAACATTAATCCGCCCAGCCGACGCCGTCAGCATCGCGCGTTGGAGGACTGCATCCAGTTCACGGACATTGCCCGGCCAGTCATGCGCCATCAGCTGATCCAGCGCACGCGCCGTCGGCCAGGCGAACTCCCGCCCTGTCCGCGCGTGGCGGATCAACAGCGCCGCCGTAATCGCCCGAACATCCTGCCGCCGCTGCCGCAACGGCGCGAGCGTCAGCGCCATCACTGCCACCCGCCAGTAAAGATCAGAACGGAACTGCCCGGCGTCAACTTCGCCCATTAAATCACGATTGCCTGCCGCAATGATGCGGACGTCAACTTTGACCGGTTTCGTTGCGCCGACGGGGAGGACTTCACCTTCTTGTAGCGCGCGCAAGAGTTTCGCTTGAAGCGCAGGCGTCAAATCAGCCACTTCATCGAGCAACAACGTCCCGCCATCCGCCGCGCGGAACAGGCCTTCGCCCTCGCTGACCGCACCAGTGAATGCGCCCTTGGCATGGCCGAACAGGATCGCTTCAGCCATCGTCTCGGGCAGCGCCGCGCAGTTGATGGCCACAAACGGCCCGTCGGCACGCAATGACTTCCCATGTACGAACTGCGCAAGGCCTTCCTTACCCGTCCCGGTTTCACCTTCGATCAACACCGGCGCGTCTGTCTGCGCAATTCGCGCTGCCTGATCGAGAAGCGCTGCCGTCACGGGTTCGCCATAAGAAATCGAAGAAGTGGCGCGGACCAGCTCAGCAATCAGGGCATGACCAAAGGCCATATCCTGAAAAGCAAAGCCGATCCGCGCAGGGTGACCGTCCCTGAGAGAGACCAGGTAGGGAGCGGTCGTGGGGGCTGTGGACTCGAGGATGACATCACCGGCTTTCGCCAGCGATGCTTCCTTGACAGAATAAAGTGTGGGCAAACCGCACGCCGTATCGACCGATATTCCCGCCCCTGCCAAAGCAGGCGCGAGCGTCGGCCAATCGGCACGAACTTTGTTGGACATCGCAATCACCGTCATAACGGTCCCCACATCGGCAACATGCCACCGTGGTTAATTAAGCAATTACCGTGCCAACTCGCCCTCCCTTCGGGCGATTGCGATGATGACGGCGGGACGTCGCACCAAGAGTCAAAAAACCGACGCCGTTAAAGCGTCGACATTGCCCGCCGTTACTGACTTCGTGACGGCGCTGGGCCTTTTCCGGACCGCCCGCCAAATCGAAAGGAATATGGAAAACATGACATATATCGGAACCAACGTCGCTGCGATCCGCTCGCAGAATGGCATCAATAAGGCCACAATGGGCCTCAACACCGCGATGGAACGCCTGTCGACCGGCAAGCGCATCAACTCGGCAAAGGACGATGCCGCCGGCCTCGCCATTGCCAGCCGCATGACGTCGCAGGTCCGTGGCTTGTCCGCCGCCATGCGCAATGCCAATGACGGCATTTCGCTGGCGCAGACCGCCGAAGGTGCGATGGGCGAAGTCGGAAACATGCTTCAGCGGGTTCGCGAACTCGCCGTACAGTCCGCCAACGGCACCAACGCCACCAGCGACCGGACCGCGATCCAAGCCGAAGTCACGCAGCTCCTCGGCCAGATCAACGATATTGCCAACACGACGACGTTCAACGGCACGAAGCTGGTTGACGGCACCGCGACCGCGCTGTCGATCCAAACCGGGATCAATTCCGGCGACACTGTGACCTTGGCGATTGCATCGATGCGGACGGCAGACCTTGGTGTCGGCACCATCTCGCTTGCCACACAGGCAGGGGCATCGGCCGCGCTGGCATTGGTCGACACCGCAATCGATACAGTCAACTCAAGCCGTGCAGGTCTCGGTGCGGTTCAGAACCGCTTTGAAGCGACGGTCAGCAACCTGACCTCGACTGTCACCAACCTGACCGAAGCGCGCAGCCGTATCGAAGATGCCGACTTCTCGTCGGAAACGACGCAGCTGGCGAAGGCACAAATCCTGAATCAGGCATCGACCGCAATGCTGGCACAGGCCAACCAGTCGCAGCAGGGCGTATTGAGCCTGATCCGGGGCTAAACCTGAACGAGTTTGGGGTCGCCAAGGGTTTGGTCCCCCTCTGATGATCCCGAAAAACCGAAACCCCCGGCGATTCCCACCGCGTCGGGGGTTTCTACGTCACATTTTAGCAACAGTTCCGTGACGAAGTGCCTCCGCAACCCGGTCCGCAATTGATTTCGTACGCCTCCGTTGTCAGGCGAGACGCAACAGTCGTAAACAGGGAATCACTCATGCACCGCGCTCGCATGCTCGCTCATCTCGCTATCTCGTCAATCGCTTTGATCAACGCATCAGCCATGGCCCAGACGCCCGCGGATCAAGAGCAGGGCCTTGGCGAAATCGTCGTCACGGCGCAGCGTCGCGAGGAAAATCTGCAGGATGTGCCGCTGTCGATCACGGCCGTTCGCGGCGACAAGCTCGACGCGATTTCAGCGGCGGGTCAGGACATCCGCTTTCTATCGGGCCGCGTGCCAAGCCTGATCGTCGAATCATCATTCGGTCGCACATTCCCGCGCTTCTATATGCGCGGTCTCGGCAACACCGATTTTGATTTCAACGCATCGCAGCCGGTCAGCCTTGTTTATGATGATGTTGTCCTCGAAAACCCGATCCTGAAAGGATTTCCGGTTTTCGACCTTGACCGTGTCGAAGTGTTGCGCGGACCACAGGGCACATTGTTTGGCCGCAATACACCCGCTGGAATCGTAAAGTTTGATTCGGTAAAGCCGGGCAAGGAAACCAACGGCTATGGCCGCATTTCCTATGGCAGCTATAACGCCGTCACTGCGCAGGGCGCCGTCGGCGGCCAGATTGCGGGCGATGCAATTTCGACCCGCATCTCGGCGATTTTTCAGCGGCAGGATGGCTATGTCGATAATGTTCTCCCTTCGCGCACAACCAAGAACCGCTTCGAAGGATATAAAGAATTCGCCGGTCGCGTTCAGTTTTTGCTGAAACCAAGCGACAATTTCGACATCCTGCTCGGCGGTCAAGTGCGGTCACTCGACGGGACAGCCCGCTTGTTCCGCGCCAACGTGTTCACGCGTGGACAACAGGGTCTCAATAGCAATTTCGTTCGCAACCGCGTATCGACGGACGCTAAAAACGACCAGTCGGTCGATACATGGAACTTGTCCGCGCGCCTCACTTATGACGCCGGGCCGGTCTCACTCATTTCGGTCACGAGCTATTGGAAAGGCCGCGCCACCTCGGTTGGCGATGTCGATGGTGGCTTTGGTGCCAGCTTCCTGCCGCCTGCGCTAACGGGTCCGGGCTACCTGCCTTTCACCGCAGAAACGCGTGATAGCGTTCCCGAACTGAAGCAGTTCACGCAGGAATTCCGCGTGGCCAGCAACGGGAACAATGCGCTGAGCTATCAAGCGGGCTTCTTCTATTTCGACGAACAGCTCCGCATCGTCAGCGAGAATTATTCGACGCTGGGTGATCCCAACAATGCGCCGGGCGGCGTTAACATCTTTGTTGACCAGAATCAGGGCAGCAAAGCCTATGGCATCTTTGGCTCGCTGACTTACAAAGCGACCGAGCAGCTGAGCTTTACTGGCGGCCTGCGCTACAACAATGACAAGCGCGATTATGTTGTCGTCCGCAGCCGCGACACACAGTTCCCCGGTTTCCTGCAAAACCCGCTCGGCACCGTCCGCCGTTCGGTGAAGGAAGACAACATCACGTGGGATCTGAGCGCGACTTATGCCGCAACCGACGATGTGAACCTCTATGCGCGCGTCGCCAAGGGTTTCCGCGCGCCGAGCATTCAGGGCCGTATTCTGTTCCCACCCGCAACCGCAACGCCACTTGAATCGGGCGTGACCATCGGCAAGTCGGAAACGATCCAATCCTATGAAGCCGGTGTCAAATCGACCTTCCTTGACGGGCGCGGGCGATTCAACGTCAACGGCTTTTTCTATGATCTCAACAATGCGCAGCTGACGGCGGTCGGTGGCGGCGTCAACGCCAACCGCCTGATCAATGCCAAGAAGGTTCGTGGTTATGGCTTTGAAGCCGATCTGGAACTGAAGCCGACATCGGCGCTGCTGCTGACGGCTGGCCTCAGCTATAACCACACCGAAATCCGCGATCCGGGCCTGACGACCGCAGCCTGTGGTGCCGTGCGTGTCGACACCTTCCCCAATGTGTCACTTTGCACGATCCTCGATCCAATTGTGACGCCGGCGGCACCCTTCTCGGCAGCGATTGTGAACATCAACGGCAACAGCTTGCCTCAGGCACCACGCTGGATCGCCAACTGGACCGCGCGTTATGGTGTCCCCGTTGGCAACGGCGAAGTCTATGCTTACACCGATTGGGCATACCGGTCGAAGATCAACTTCTTCCTGTATGAGTCGGTCGAGTTCCAGAGCAAAGGCCTGCTCGAAGGCGGTTTGCGCATCGGATACAAAACAGAGCGTTTCGACCTGTCGGGCTTTGTCCGCAACATCACCAACACGACCGAAGCAGTGGGCGGGATCGACTTCAACAACTTGACCGGTTTCGTCAACGAACCGCGGGTTTGGGGCGTTGAAGCGGGCTTCAAATTCTAGGCACCACCCAGCAAAGCGCGGATTTTATCCAGTCCGGACTTCTTGATCTGGCAAATCCGCGCAGCGCCAACGCCCAAGGTCTCCCCAATTTCATCGAGGTTCATTTCCGCGACGAAGTAGAGTTGGAGTACCATCGCTTCGCGCTCGGGTAATGTCCGGATGGCCCCCGCGACAAGCCCTTGCAGCTGCGCACGTTCGAGGACAGCGTCAGCGCGGTCCTCGACATCGGCGAACCACATCGAATGATCCGAATAAAGATCGTCGATCGATTCATGGCGAACCCCGCGCGCGGTTTCGGCGTCGGCTTGATAGGTATCAAGATCGACCCCCAGCGCATCCGCCATCTCGGCATCAACCGGCACGCGCCCATAAGTCTGCTCAAACTTCGTACGCGCGGTCGAAATGGCCCGACGCTTGCCCATTGCTGCTCGCCCCTGTGCCGCGCCGCGCCGAAGCGCATCAATCATCGCACCGCGAATGCGCATGGTCGCATAAGTCGAGAACGCGTGACCACGATCCTCGTACGACCGCGCGGACTCGATCAGCGCGACCATCCCCGTCTGGATCAAATCCTCGACATCAATCGCGGAGGAAACCCGTCCGTGGACATGCCACGCAACTTTGCGAACGAGCGGCATATGGTCGCGGACCAGCACATCAGCGGGGCTTTTCCCCCGCCGGTCATACACAATGGATTCAGGATCGTTCAGCGCCATCAGGCGGCTCCTTCAGTCAAATGGGGAATGGCGTCGCTGCGACCGACGACTGCAACGACGTCGACCGCTTTCGCGTCGGGGATTTCGAGGAAGGACAGCACTGGCGTTTCGGGCAGATGCGGACGCAGGAGGCGGGCGAGTGGCGCGCGGGCGGCAGGCGATGTGACGACCGCGAAATTGCGCGCGACGTTGAGCATTGGTGCTGCGGCTTCACCAATGGCTGCCGTCACCCGCGATGACAGGCCCGGTTCGAACGGATGCACCGCTTCGGGCGCGAGGCGCACTGCGTCGGCCAGCAAACTCTCCAGATCAGGCGCGAGCGTGATGGCGGGCAGCGGCATTTGCACTGGGACAATCGTTTGCACGATCAGCGCGCCGATCCGCATCCGCACTGCTTCGACCAGCGCGTGCGGGCTGGCCGCTTGCCCCGCGCTTTCGATCATCGCTTCGGCAATGCGGCGGAAGTCTTTAAGTGGCACCCCCTCGGTCAGCAACGCGCGGCACAACGCGGCAACAGCGGCCGTTGTGAAGGGTGCAGGCACGAGGCCTTTGACGAGTTCGGGCGCGGTTTCTTTCAGGCTATCCAGCAGCGATTGCGCTTCATCGACTCCGAACAGGTCGGCGGCGCCAGCCATGATCGCGCGGTTCAGATGTGTTGCGATGACTGTCGAGGCATCAACTACTGTGTAGCCAGCAACAATCGCTTCCGACCGTTGATCGACACCAATCCACAGCGCATCAAGGCCAAAGGTCGGGTCCTTGACCGCGCGCCCTTCAACCACACCCTCAATATCGCCTGAATCGAGCGCGAGCAGATCGTAAGGGAACACCTCGTCCTCGCCGATGATCATGCCCGACAGCGTGATACGATACTGGTTTGGCGCGAGAGAAAGCTCATCACGCACCCGC
Source organism: Sphingomonas sp. (assembly GCA_031369985.1). GTDB lineage: Bacteria > Pseudomonadota > Alphaproteobacteria > Sphingomonadales > Sphingomonadaceae > Sphingomonas_O. The sequence goes on from JANMPU010000088.1 coordinate 33,289, forward strand.
ACCATCGGCACGACAAAACCCAGCTCGCGCGACAATTGACGACGAATGCCAGTGATCCGCGCCATCAACGGCGCATTCTTGCGCTCATCGACCAGACCAACGAGCGCATAGCCGATGTCGAGCGTTAGCGCCGCGCCATCATGCACATCGCGCCATTCAATGACACTCAGCGGCGGCGCAGGTGGGAGAATGACTTCGGGGACTTTGGGCTCGCGGTTCAAGCGCCAAGCGAGGATCCCTGCCCCCGCCGCAGCAGGAAGAATGACAAAATGTGGCATCCCCGGAAGGAACCCAAGAAAACCAAGGATTGCCGCGACCGGACCCCAAGTTCCTGCGGTGCCAAACTGGCTCGTCACCTGATGTGCAAGGTCGAGCGTGGAGCTGACCCGCGTCACCACGGCTGCGGCGGCAATCGACAGGAGGAGCGCGGGCACTTGCGCGACCAGCGCGTCGCCAATTGCCAGCAAGACATAAGTCTTGGCCGCATCGCCAACGCTCATCCCGTGCGACAACATGCCGAGCAGCATCCCGCCGACAATGTTGATGACCAAGATGATGACGCCCGCAACCGCGTCGCCTTTCACGAATTTCGACGCGCCATCCATCGAGCCATAGAAATCGGCTTCGGTCGCCACGTCCTGACGCCTGACCTTGGCTTCGTCAGCGGTCATCAGGCCCGCGTTGAGATCGGCATCAATTGCCATCTGCTTGCCGGGCAGCGCATCGAGCGTGAAGCGCGCCGATACTTCGGACACGCGGCCTGCGCCCTTTGTAATGACAACCAAATTGATGATCATCAGGATCAGGAAGACAAAAATACCGACCGCCCAATCGCCGCCGATCAAGAACTTGCCGAACGCTTCGATAACATGCCCCGCCGCGCCCGGTCCTTCATGGCCGCTCACCAGCACGACGCGGGTTGACGCGACATTGAGCGCAAGACGGAGGAGCGTGGCGAACAGCAACACCGTCGGAAACGACGAGAAATCAAGCGGGCGCGCTGCGTTGAGCGCGATCATCAAGACGGCCAGGCTGAGTGCGATATTGGCAATGAAGCCGATGTCGAGGACAATGCTCGGCACGGGCACGACCATCAGAACGATGATCGCCAGCGTCGCGAGTGGAAGGATCGCCGCCCCGCTTACGCTCAGCCAGATGCGCCAGTTGGTTGATTTGGGGATCATGCCGACACGCCCAGCGACGCCAGCATGAGATAGGCGAGGCGGGCTTTTGCACCCAATTCCGTTTTAAGCCCCTCCCCTTCAGGAGTTCGGCCAAGGTCATCCCCCGGATGACCCAAGACGGGCCGAACTGGGTTGGGGGTGGGGAGTGTCCACCCATCCAATGGTCGATGGTTTGCGCTAACAATCCCCACCCCAACCCCTCCCCTCAAGGGGAGGGGCTCTTGGCCATCAAACTTTGCGGCGAACCGCTCGCGCACGTCGTTCAGCGTTCGCGCCGAACCATCGCGGTTGAAGAACACCGCGCGATTGCTCCGCGCGGCGGACGGAAACAGGTCTGCCGCGTTGGCCTCCGGGTTCGCATCGAAGTTGCGCAGGAACTTCGTCGCGCCTGCCGCGCCGAGGAAATGCGCGAGGTATAGATCAACGGACTCAACTTTGTGGCCCAACCGCCGTTCGAGATGGTCGCGGTTGTCGCTGGCAAATTCCGCCGCCATCGCCGCCGCTGCATCGGGATCACGCCGCAAGTCGAGGATCGCCGCGCGCATGTCCGGGTCGGCAACACGATATCGCCCATCGTTTCCGCGGGTAATCGCTGATGACGCCCAGCCAAGTCCATGCGTGTCGCCATGCTTTGCAACAACACCCAGCCAGCTTTGTTCTATGAACTGATACAACCCCGTTGCGCTCGATGTCCGCGCTTTGGCGTCAGGGTTCAGGCTGCTTTCGACGCGCGCCTGATTGAGCAGATAATTGAAATCGACGCCGGTTGCCGACGCCGCATTGTAAATCGCGCGATGCACCTGACCGGGCGTGTTGAAAGCCTGAATTGTCGAAACCATGACAAGTCCCCAATGTTCGGGAACCGATCAGCAAGGGGCGTGCCAAACAGGGTTAACGCAGCGTCGTGCCGCTTTTGGTGTAGAGGCGAAGGCCGGTCGCGCCCCGTGCCGCTTGGAGTGCAGCAAGCCGTTCGCGCGTCTCGCGTGTCAGATTTTTGACGCGCTGTTGCGCCAGCTCGACCCGGCCGAGCATATCGGCGGCACGGCGCGCGAGATCAGGCTGCGCGCGCCACGCCCCGACCGCGCGGACATCAAAGATTGCGGCGCGGAAACTCTCGCAAGCGCGTTCGATGGCACGCGGGTCATGCCCATTAAGCGCAAGATCAAGCGCTGCCTGCGCCTGCCCAAACGCTTCGAGCGCCGCCTCGGTCATGCTTTCTTCGCAGGAAGATCAAGGGCGAGCATTGCGGCGGCCAAGCGGTCAGCATCAACGGTGTAACTGCCGCTGGCAATGGCGGCTTTGATCTCCGATACGTGCGTCACATCAATCGGCGGCCCGAGCTTCGCAAAGCGCGCGGCGGGCCTTGTATTGTCGTTGCGCACTACCGGTTTGTGAACATCGGTCTCCACCTTTTCAGGCGGCAACGTGCGTGGTCGATCAACGCGGCCAGCGCCTGAATTTCCAATCGCATCAACCATAGTCTTAACTCCTTTGCTGACGTTAACGGCGGGCATGTAAATTAGTTTAACGCGCTCACACGAACGCGGCCCATGTCCATCGCTTCGCCAATCACCAGCGCTGATTTCTGCTCGACACGCACGCGGACGCGCTCGCCTGCGCGGGCATCACTTTCCGCAATCCCGCGCGCCGCGACCGAAAAGCCGGGGGCGATGAAATCGACCGTCACGGGATCGCCGCGTTTGATGATGATCGGCGTTGCATAGCTGACTGTCGCGGGCGGGCCATCGATCCGCGCATAAATGCGCCAGCCAAGTTGCTCGCACCGAATTTCGACGCGGCCACCCACTGGCAGTTCGGCCACCAAGCCTTGCGGACAGGCCGCAAGTTTCAAGCGGCGATCAACGGGCCATGCGGCAAGGCCGGTGCCGACGAGCGACGCCGCCACGCGCACATCAATAGCGTGATGGCTTTGGAAAGACTGCGCGCTTGCCATCGTGGGCAGCATGGCCGCCGCTATCATCAAGTGTCGGAAAGTCGTCATCGTCATGCACTCCAAGCATCGTGTGACAATAGTTCAGCACAAACCATGCCAGCCGCCCGAAACCGGCAATCTCTTGCCGGTGGGCGGCAATTTCTTGCCGCCCACCGACTGGCCCCCACGGCAGAAACGCCAGAAATCCGCCAAAACCAAAACTGGCACGGCGATTGCTGAACCGAATGCGGGTCCACGCCGACGATAAACGGCTGGGGCCAACGAAACTTTAGGGCTGACGGAAAAATGGCAGACGAATTGTTCGGCATTCACGGAACAGCGCTGGCGATACGGTCGCAGCGGATGGCGATGCTCGCGTCCAACATCGCGAATGCCGCAACGCCCAATTACAAAGCGCGTGACATTGATTTCGCCGCGGCGCTGCGCGGTGAGGCGTCAGCTGTGCGCTACCGTGTGCCGGTCCAGCCTTCGCTTGATGGCAACACCGTTGAGCTGCCGACCGAGCAGACCGCCTTTGCCGAAAACGCAGTGCAATATCGCACAACGCTGGCGTTCCTCGAAGGGCGCATCGCCACCATCACGCGCGCATTGAAAGGCGAATAGATGAGCATGAATGTTTTCGACATTGCCGGACGTGCCATGTCGGCGCAGCTCGTGCGGTTGAACACCACTGCATCGAACCTCGCCAATGCCGGATCGATTTCGGGCAGCGAAAAAGACGCTTTCCGCGCGCTCAAACCCGTCTTCCGCGCCATCAGCAATGAAGCGGGCCTCGCCACGGTTCAAGTCGATCGCGTTATCGCCTCCGACACCCAGCCCGTGCGTCGCCACATGCCCGGCCATCCGCTGGCCGACGGCGACGGCTATGTCTGGGAAGCGGGCGTCGATGCCGAGGCCGAAATGGTCGAAATGGTCGAAGCCGCGCGGCAATATCAAAACAACGTGCAGGTCCTTGAGACCGCAAAATCCCTCATTCTTGAAACCATAAGGATCGGACGATGAACATCGAAACGAACAGCGTTTCCGCGCTGAATGCAACCTCGCGGGCCCGAGGCAGCGCGACGCTGGACCAGACCAGTTTCCTAAAACTGATGACGACGCAGCTTCAGACGCAAGACCCGTTTGCACCCACTGACTCAACGCAGATGGTCGCCCAGATGGCGCAGTTCAGTCAGGTCAGCGGCAATGCCGAAATGAACACGACGCTGAAAAGCATCGCAACCAAACTCGATGCGCTGATCGCGGCGCAGACCCCCAAAACAGGAGCCTAAACCATGTCATTCTATACATCGCTGTCGGGCCTGAAGGCTGCGCAGACTGATCTTGCGACGATATCGAACAATGTCGCAAACGTGGGTTCCGCCGGCTTCAAGAAAAGCCGCGCCGTTTTTGGCGATCTCTTCGCCTCCGCCCCCACGCAAACGACCAAGATGATTGCCGGTCAAGGCACACGGCTCAATGGTATCACCCAGCAGTTTACGCAAGGAACACTGGAGGCGACCGACAAGACGCTCGATCTCGCCATTGCCGGTGAAGGCATGTTCCTCGTCAAAGGCGATCCGCCGCGCAGTGAACTAAGCTATACCCGCAACGGCGCGTTTCAGGTCGATGTGAACCGTCGCGTGGTCGATACGATTGGTTCGGTTCTCCAGCTTCTGCCGGTTGATGCGAATGGCACGGTGACCGGGACTGCTCTGACTGACCTGACGCCGCTGACACTACCCAGCACCAAACCTGGTGCACCAACCGTCAGCCTTGCGAACATATCCATCGGCAGTGATGGCCTCGTCACCGCAACCTATGGCGACGGCAGTAATGAAATGCTCGGCAAAGTCGCAATGGCGAGCTTTACTGCGCCCGAAGGCCTGCGTCCCATCGGCGACGCGCATTGGCAATCGACCGGCGACAGCGGCGCACCAGCCATCAACGCTGCGACCAACGGGCCGCTCGGCACCATCCGTTCCGGCGCCATCGAACGCGCGAATGTGGACATTACCGAGGAGCTGGTCGCCCTGATCGGGGCTCAACGGAACTTTCAGGCGAACGCCAAAGCCATCGAAACCGCCAGCGCCATGACGCAGGCGATTATCAATTTGAGGACGTAACCACTTAGCCCCTCCCCTTCAGGGGCGGGGCTTAAGAAGGAAAATGAAATGGATAAACTCATCCACACCGGCCTCTCCGCTCTAAAAGCGGCGATGGCGCGACAGACGGTGACAGCGAACAACCTCGCCAATGCCTCGACCACTGGGTTCCGCGCCGAAATTACGAGCGTGCGGCCCTTGTGGTTGAATGGTCCGGGCCTAGCCGACCGCGCCTTTGCGTCGGAGGAAGTGGTTGCAGCGGACATGAAGGCCGCCCCGACCTTACCGACGGGTAAACCGCTCGACATTGCGGTGAACGGCAATGCAATGCTGACCGTTCAGGCCCCCGATGGCGAGGAAGCCTATACGCGGCGTGGCGATTTGATGGTGGCGGCGTCGGGGTTGCTGATGACGGGCGATGGCCATCCGGTGATCGGCGAAGGTGGCCCCGTCACGATCCCGCCTGCTGACGAAATCCGCATCGATAAGGATTGCACAATCTGGATCGTCCCACCCGGCGGCGATCCGACGGCACCGCAGAAAGTCGACCGGCTCAAACTTGCCAATCCCGCTGGGTCGGACATCGTCAAACATATCGATGGCCTGTTCAGGGTGAAAGGCGGTGGCATCTTGCCCGGCGATCCGACGGCATCGGTTACGCCCGGCGCGCTCGAAGGATCGAACGTCGATGCCACCCAAGTGCTCGTCGCGATGATCGATGCTTCACGCCAGTGGGAAACGCAGATCAAGTTGCTCACCACCGCGCGCGAACTCGACACCGATACCGCCAGCCTCATGCGGCTGCCCAGTTAAGGAAACCCCGAAATGTCCAATTCTGCTCTCCACGTCGCACGCACCGGGCTCGATGCCCAGAACCAGCGCATGCGCGTGATCGCCAACAATCTCGCCAACGTAAACACGACGGGGTTCAAACGCGACCGCGCGACGTTCGAAACGCTGGCCTATCAAAACATCACCAGCCCCGGCGCGCCGTCATCCGAAGCCAATAAATATGCGGTCGGCCTCTCGCTTGGCTCGGGCGTCCAGATGACCGGCACTGCGCGGATCGATACGCAAGGGTCGTTCACGACCACAGCAAACGCGCTTGATCTCGCCATCGAAGGCACTGGCTATTTCCAGGTGCTGACGCCTGATGGCCGCACGGCCTACACGCGGGCTGGCGATTTCAGTCTGTCAGCCGAAGGAAAGCTGGTCACGGGCACAGGGATGCCGGTCCAGCCCGAAATCCAGATTCCCGATGGCGCGCAATCGATCAGCATCGGCGCCGACGGCACTGTGTCCGCGACGGTTGCGGGCACCAGCACCGAACTCGGCAAAATCGAAACTGCGCGTTTTGTGAATGCGGCAGGTCTGGAAAATATCGGCGACAATCTCCTGATCGAAACCGCCGCGAGCGGCACCGCGCAAGTCGGCGCACCCGGCAGCGAAGGCCGCGGCGCGTTGCGCTCGGGCGCGCTCGAAGCGTCGAACGTCAATGTCGTCGAGGAACTGGTCGACATGATCGAAACGCAGCGCGCGTATGAAGTGAACTCCAAAATGATCTCTGCGACCGATGAAATGCTGAAATATGTCAATCAGCAGCTTTAGGGGGATGCGCGCTTCTTCTCCCCTTCACGCCTTCGTGGAGGGGGCGGGGGTGGCCCCTTCCTTCTTCGCAAAGGCAGAAAGAACCACCCCTAGCCCCTCCACAAAGGTGTGGAGGGGAACACTGCCATTAGCCCTTCTCCTCACAGCAGGCAAAGCCCCCAAGCCCGATTACAGCGCCAGCATCGCCGCGCCCGCCGCATCTGCACCCGCGAACGGTGCCATCTTTCAGGCCGCGTCGGGCTATGCCCCGCTGACCAGTGGCGCGCGCGCGTCGATGGTCGGTGATGTCCTAACTATCGCGCTCGTCGAACGCACGGCGGCCACCAAATCGACATCGCAGACAACCAACCGGGGCGGGTCAATCGGTCTGACGCCGCCGACGACCGGGCTGTTGTCGCTGTTCAACCCAAGCGACATTGGCGCGAGCGGCACCAACGCATTCAAGGGCCAGGGCCAGACCGCGCAATCAAACGCGCTGTCGGGCGAGATCAGCGTCACCGTCGCGGCGGTTTATTCGAACGGCACGATGCTCGTGCGCGGGCAAAAGCGTGTGACGCTCAACCGTGGTGACGAGTTTATCCAAGTCTCTGGCATCGTCCGCGAGGCAGACATCAGCAGCGACAACCGCGTGGCCTCCACACGCATTGCGGACGCACGCATCAGCTATACTGGCAAGGGCGAAATGGCCCGCGCGAGCCGCCAAGGCTGGCTGCAACGATTTTTCAGTCAAGTGAGCCCCTTCTGATGCGCTGGTTTCTTCTTCCTCTCCTCGCGCTCGTCCCCACCCCCGCCAAGGCCGACCGAATCAAAGATCTGGGCAGTTTCGAAGGCGTGCGCGCCAACCAGCTGACAGGCTACGGCGTTGTTGTCGGCCTAGCGGGCACGGGCGACGACAGCCTCGATTATTCGACGCAAGGCGTGAAAGGCGTGGTCAGTCGTTTCGGTGTCACCCTACCACCGGGCATCAACCCAAGCCTCAAGAACGCAGCGGCGGTCATCGTCACCGCCGAACTTCCCGCATTTGCCAAACCCGGCCAGCGGGTAGACATTACCGTTTCGGCGCTTGGCAAGGCCAAGTCATTACGCGGCGGCACGCTGGTGATGCTCCCGTTGCGCGGAGCCGATGGACAGATTTATGCAATGGCGCAGGGCAATCTTGCCGTGGGCGGGCTCGGCGTTGATGCCGCCGACGGATCGAAGCTGACCGTCAATGTGCCAAGCGCAGGCCGCATTCCCGGTGGCGCAACGGTCGAACGCGCGGTCGCAACGGGATTTGGCGAGACAGCCGGTCTGACGTTCAATCTCGCCGAAGCCGACCTGACGACGGCCCAGCGCGTCGCATCGGCGATCCAGCGCCTTGTTCCCGCCCGCGCCATTGATGCTGTATCGATTGCCATCGAAGCGCCAACGGGTGCGGAGAGTCGCGCGCAATTGATGGCGCTCATTGAAAACATCGACGTGGACCCTGCTGAAGCCCCCGCCCGCGTCATCGTCAACGCCCGCACCGGCACCGTCGTCATCAACGGCGCGGTCCGCATATCGCCCGCCGCAGTCAGCCACGGCAAGCTGACCGTCCGCATCGAGGAAAACCCGCGCGTCTCGCAACCCGCGCCTTTCTCACGCGGAGAAACCACGAATGAACCCAATAGCGACATCAAAATCGAAGAAGCGCGCGCGCCGATGTTTAAGCTGAGCCCCGGCGCGTCGTTATCGGACATTATCGCCGCGATTAACCGCATCGGCGCGTCATCGGGCGACCTGGTCGAGATACTGCAGGCGCTGAAAGCAGCGGGTGCCATGAAAGCGGAGTTGATTGTGTTATGAACAATATCGTCATCCCGGCGGAGGCCAGGGCCTCTGCGATCCGAGGTACCCAACCCGGCAGCGGCCCCGGCCTGCGCCGGGGCGACGGTGTGACGGAGGTCGCTAAACAATTCGAAGCGATCTTCCTCCGCCAGATGATCGCGACGATGCGCGCGCCATCGTTGGGCGACGACATTTTCCGTTCCGATGCATCGAATCAGTTTCGTGATATGTCGGACGCTCGACTCGCCGACGCGATGGCCGGGCAGCTCGGCATTGCCCAAATCCTTGAAAAACAACTCGCGAAATGAGTAGCGACCTTCTCAACATCGGCGCGTCGGGCCTGAGGGCTTACCGTGCGTCGCTCGCGGTGACGGGCGACAACATCGCGAATGCGCAAACGCCGGGTTATGCTCGCCGGTCACTTAGGCTTTCTGAAGTCTCCATCGGTGGCCTCCCCGATTTCCGGTACAGAAACCGCACACGCTTTGACGGGGTCGATATCAGCGCCACGGTCCGCGCGAGTGACGAATGGCGCACCGGCGACGCGCGGCTTGCGGCATCGTCGCATGGACGCGCTCAGGCCAAGGCGACGTGGATGATCAACACGGAAACCGCATTGGCCGACGGCGAAACGGGTACGGGTGTCGCATTAGCAAAAATGTTCGCAGCGGGCGATGCGCTGGCTGCCGATCCGCTCAGTCGCGCGCCGCGCAGTTCTTTCCTCGCGAGTATTGACGATGCCGCTGCGTCGATCCGCAACAACGCCACCGAACTCTCACGAGTCAGCGCGGGCGTTGCCGACGCCGCCAAAGCATCAGTCGACGGGTTGAACGCCAATCTCGCTGCGCTTGCCGACCTAAATCTCGCGATCCGCCGCACCTCCGCCGGGAGCACGGCCAACGCCGAACTCGCCGACCAACGCGACGTCCTGATCGACAAGATCACCGCGCAAACCGATGTATCAGTCGCGATTACCGCCGATGGTATCGCGACGCTGACCCGCGCGGGCGCGACATTGCTGGCGAACGGTGATGCCGCCACTCTAATACTCACTATCGCACCGGATGGACGCTTGTCATTCACGCAGACGTTCAATGCCTCCACCACCGCGTTCGCACCAAGCGGCGGCGCATTAGGCGGCCTAACCGTTTCAGCGAACATGGTCGCTGACCGCCGCGCCGCGCTCGATACGCTCGCGACCAACCTCGCAACTGCCCTCAACAATTGGCACGCGGGCGGGAGGACGCCCGGCAATAGCAATGGCGCGCCGTTGCTCGATGCGTCGGGCGGTGCGATTGCCCTTGCTGCTTTGATCAGCGATCCGACACAAGTTGCAGCCGCTGACCCGGGTGGGACGCAGAACGGCAATATGCTCGCCCTAACCAATGTGCGCAGCGCCAGCGGCGTCGAAGGGCAATGGGCTGCCTTGGTCGCCAACCAAGCGCAAACCACGGCTTCCGCCCGCGCCGACGAAAGCCGCACATCGGCGCGCAAAGACACCGCCAACGCCGCGCGCGATGCCGTCGAAGGCGTTGATCTCGACCGCGAAGCTGCCGACCTGCTCCGCTATCAACAGGCTTATGAAGCATCAGCGCGCGTCATCCAGATGGCGAAGGAAACAGTCGATACGATCCTAGGGCTGTTCCGGTGACCGGCATCCGTTTCCGCATCGACGCCGATATCGCGCGGCAATCGGCGCTCTCCGCGCGCATTGCGCGGGGGCAGGCGCAGATAAGTTCAGGCAAGCGCCTGCAAGCGGCGTCGGACGATCCCGCCGCCGCTGTCCGCATTTCTCAGCTCCGCAGGTTGCAAACCAGCGAAGCCGCGTGGCGTGGCAATGTCGATATCGGCATTGCGGTTTCCGCGCGTGCTGATGCGACGCTGGGCAATGTCGCCACTCTGCTTGATCGTGCGCGGGAACTGGCAACGCTGGGCGCGAATGAAACCCTGAACGACAAAGACCGCGCGACAATCGCACTCGAATTGCGCAGCCTTGCCGATGAAGTCGACAGTCAGAAAGCAGGCACGGATGCGACGGGGCAGCCGGTGTTTCCGGCCAGTCCGATGCGCCTGCCCGTCAGTGACCGGTTGACACTCGCCGCGACGACATCAGCCAGCGAGGCTTTCAACGTCGGCGGGCGCGATATTGCGACAACCCTTCGCGATGCTGCAACGGGGATCATCACCAACACTGCCGGACGCGCCGCAGCATTGATCGATGTGACGGCGGCCAGCGACCATTTGAGCGCCGTGCGCGGCGAACAGGGCGCCCGCGCCGCGCGCTTCGATGCCTTGCGCGACCGCCTGATCGATTCCGCGACTGTGTTGACCGAAGAACGCAGCAGCATCGAGGATACAGACATCGCCGCCGCAATCGCCCGCGTGCAGACGGACCAACTCGCCCTCGATGCATCGCGCAGCTTGTTTGCTCAGATCAATCGGCGCACGTTGTTCGACCTGTTGGGCTAAACTTCCCCGCGATTCCGCCGTTAATCCCGTTGAACTGCTCGGGTTGTCCGGGCCATTCGGGGGACCACCAAAACCATGTTTCCAGCCATCGGCCTCGTTGTCCTCATCGCGATGGTGTTCGGTGGCTTTGCCATCACGGGCGGCAACCTCGCGCCCGTCCTCCACGCATTGCCGCATGAAATGTTGATCATCGGCGGGGCGGCTATTGGCGCGCTCATCATCGGCAATTCGGGTGCGCAGTTGAAAGCGCTCGGCGGCGGCCTCGTCAAAGTATTCAAGGGGCCAAGCTGGAAGAAACAGGATTTCCTCGATACGATTTTTCTGATCTCCAAGCTGATGAAAATGCTCCGCGTCGAAGGGCCAGTCGCGGTCGAGCCACATATCGAAGACCCCAAGGCATCCACAATTTTCGCCGACTATCCGCGCCTGTTGAAAGACACCGCGCTGATCCACTTGATCTGCGACACGTTGCGGCTCGTCGTCATTTCGTCGGGCAATCTTGACCCGCACGCAGTCGAAGACGTCATGGATCACGCGATCAAAACGCACCATCACGAAGCCATCGGCCCCGCCGACAATCTCCAGACGCTTGCTGATGCCTTGCCCGCACTTGGCATTGTCGCGGCGGTGCTTGGTGTTGTGAAAACAATGGGGTCGATTGATCAGCCACCGGCTGTTCTCGGCGCGATGATCGGGTCGGCGCTGGTCGGGACGTTCCTCGGGGTGCTGCTTGCTTACGGCATGGTCGGGCCGTTTGCGACCAAGGCGAAGTCGATCATCGAATCCGATGCCGCAATCTATGATGTTGTGAAGCAGATCATCGTTGCAACGCTGCACGGTCATCCGCAGCCGCTAGTGATCGAAGCGGCACGCGCTGGGCTGGCGCATGCAGTGCAGCCGAGCTTTGCAGAAGTGTTTGACGGGATGCGGGGTAAGTGATGGCCACCGCCCACCCCAAACGCGGTAAAAACGAGCCGCCGCCGCGCCCGATCATCGTCAAGAAAATCTACGAGGCCCCGCACGCGGGCCATCATGGCGGCGCGTGGAAAGTGGCTTATGCCGACTTCGTGACGGCGATGATGGCGTTCTTTCTGCTGATGTGGCTACTCGGCGCGACGACCGAGAAACAGCGCAAGTCGATTGCGGATTATTTCGCGCCCACGCTTGTCACAAAAAAGGAAGGCGCAGCTGGCGGCAATGCGTTGCTTCAAGGCGACTCTGCAATGGCGAAGGACAATCTGGCTACTTCGGTTAGCGGCACCGGATCGCGCGCCATGCCAGTCACGCGCGAGCAGGACCGGATCAAGTTCAAAGACATTGCCCGTGCGCTGAACGTCCGCATGGAAAGCAATGAGACCTTGAAGCGCCTCATGAAAAACGTGCGGCTAACCGAAACACGCGAGGGGTTGCGGATCGACATCGTCGACGAAGCCGAATTCTCGATGTTCCGCGTGGGCACTGATCAGTTACTACCCGACGCCCGTGCTTTGGTTGGCGAAGTGGCGCGCGTTGCCGCCGATGTGCCCAATGATTTGATCGTGCGCGGCCATACCGATGCGCTGCCCTATGTCCGCAACGGCGCGATGAACAATTGGCTGCTCTCCACCGCCCGCGCCGAAGCGACGCGGCAGGCGTTGTCACTGGCTGGCGTTGGCGCAGATCGGTTTGCGCGGATCGAAGGCGTCGCCGACCGTGAACCGTTCAATCCCGCCAACCGATTTGATCCAAAGAACCGGCGGATGAGTATTACGTTGGCTTGGAGTGGGTCAGGCGTTTAGTGCGCGAGGCTTTTATTGATATCCTCGACCATCTTCTTCGCATCGGCCAAGAGCATCATCGTCTGGTCCATGTAGAACACATCATTGTCGACGCCCGCATAGCCCACGCCGCCCATGCTTCGTTTTATGAAAAAGACTGTCTTGGCTTTTTCGACATCGAACACGGGCATCCCGTAAATCGGTGACGTCTTGTCGGTCTTGGCGGACGGGTTCACAACGTCGTTCGCGCCGATGATGAACGCGACGTCGGCCTGCGCGAATTCGCTGTTGATGTCTTCGAGTTCGAATACTTCGTCATACGGCACATTGGCTTCGGCAAGCAGGACGTTCATGTGCCCCGGCATGCGGCCCGCGACGGGGTGAATGGCGTATTTGACCTTCACGCCTTCCTTTTTCAGCAAATCAGACATTTCGCGCAGGGCATGCTGTGCTTGCGCCACTGCCATGCCGTAACCGGGCACGATGATCACGCTTTCGGCCTGTTGCATCATGTAGGCCGCATCTTCGGCCGAGCCGCGCTTCCACGGGCGCTGTTCCTTCGCCTCACCGTCGCTTGAGGCCACCGCACCAAAGCCGCCTGCAATGACGCTGATGAAGCTGCGGTTCATCGCTTTGCACATGATGTAGCTGAGGATCGCGCCCGACGATCCGACCAGCGCCCCCGTAATGATCATCGCGGTGTTGTGCAGCGTGAACCCCATCGCCGCCGCTGCCCAGCCTGAATAGCTGTTGAGCATCGACACCACGACCGGCATGTCTGCGCCGCCGATAGGAATGATCAGCAGGAAACCGATCAGGAAAGCGAGCGCGAGGAGCGTCCAGAATACCCACTCGGGCACCGGATTGGTGTGCGCGAAAATGGCGGTGAGGCCAAGGATCGCGACCAGCGTCCCCAGATTGATGACGTGGCGCGCAGGCAGCATGATCGGCTTGCCGCCCATATTGCCGTTGAGTTTCAAGAAGGCGATGACCGATCCGCTGAACGTGATCGCGCCAATTGCTGCGCCCAGTCCCATTTCGACACGGCTGACGGGGTCGATATTGCCGGGGCTGTCGAGAATGCCGAACGCTTCGGGGTTGAGATAAGCGGCGGCCGCGACAAGCACTGCCGCCATGCCGACGAGTGAGTGGAACGCCGCAACCAACTGCGGCATGTCAGTCATCTTGATGCGCCGCGCGGTGACGATCCCGATGACCGCGCCGATGGCGATGGCAGCGAGAATTTGAAGAAAGGCGATCTCATCGAAGCCAACTTCGACATTAAACTTTTGGGTGCTGGGAACCGCGAAGTCGAAGCCGAGTGCGTGCGTCAGCAGTGTGGTCACGACCGCAATCGTCATCCCGATCATACCGTAACGATTGCCCGCCTGACTGGTCGATGGTGACGACAGTCCGCGCAACGCAAGGATGAAGAACACCCCCGAAATCAAATAAGCGAGCATTGCCCATCCGGGCGTCGCGTGTTCCATGCCCCTATTTGTCCTTTTTCTTGTACATGGCGAGCATCCGCGCCGTCACCGCGAAACCGCCAAAGATATTGACGCTCGCCAGCACCACACCGAGCAGCCCCAGCCATTTCGACGCTCCGGCGCCTTGGGCGCTTCCCCCCGCCGCCGCCGCAATCAGCGCGCCGACAATGATGACGCTGGAGATCGCATTGGTCACCGCCATCAACGGCGTATGCAACGCGGGCGTGACCGACCAGACGACATAATAGCCGACAAAACACGCCATCACAAAGATGGAAAGGATGCTGATGAAGTCCATGTGTCGCCCCTTTTAGCTTGTGAGCAACCGCTCGTTCACGACCTTGCCACCCTGCGTAAGGCGGATCGCGTTACCGATTTCCTCGTCGAGGACCGGCTCGCCCGCTTCCTTGTCCCAGAACGCTTGGATGAAAATGAACAGGTTGCGCGCAAACAAGGCGCTCGCGTCGGTGGCAAGGCGCGACGGCACATTCTTGTGCCCGACGATCTTAACCCCATGGCGATCGACCACCGACCCCGCGACTGCCCCTTCGACATTGCCGCCGCTTTCAACTGCCAAATCCACGATCACTGAGCCAGGCTTCATGCTGGCAATCTGCTCATCGCTAATCAATCGCGGCGCGGGCCGCCCGGGGATCAGCGCGGTCGTGATCACGATGTCCTGCTTGGCAATGTGCGCCGAGACCAGCGCCGCCTGCGCTGCCTTATACTCGTCGGACATTTCGGTGGCATAACCGCCAGACCCCTCGCCCTCGATGCCTTTGACGTCCTCGACAAAAATCGCCTTCGCGCCAAGCGACTCAATCTGTTCCTTGGTCGCGGATCGTACGTCGGTCGCCGAAACCTGCGCCCCGAGCCGTCGCGCCGTCGCAATCGCTTGCAGCCCCGCAACGCCAACGCCCATCACAAAAACGCGCGCGGCGTTGATCGTGCCCGCCGCTGTCATCATCATCGGAAACGCGCGGCCATATTCGGACGCAGCATCCAGCACGGCCTTATATCCACTCAAATTCGATTGCGACGACAGGATGTCCATCCCTTGCGCGCGCGTAATCCGCGGCATCCATTCCATTGCCAGCGCTTCGACACCGAGTTTCGCATATTCGTCAACACGCTTGCGCTCGCCGAACGGGTTTAGGCCCGCGACCAACCACGCGCCCGATTTCACCCCCTTCAACGACGCCACCGTCGGCCCCTGCACACCCAACAGGATATCGGCATCTTTGATGACCGCTGCCCGCGTGCCGAGCGTTGCGCCCGCCGCTTCAAGATCGGCGTCACGCACTGACGCGAACGCACCCGCACCCTTTTCAACCGCAACCGTCGCACCAAGCGCTATGAATTTCTTCACCGTTTCGGACGAGACGGCAACGCGACGTTCCCCCTCAGTGGTTTCTTTCAGGACGGCAATTTTCATCAGGTGATAACGTAAATGACAATGGCCGTGATGATGACCGTCGCGATGGCGCCGAATTTCAGCCAGCCGAGAAAGCCTTCATAGGATTGCTGATGCGCATTCATGTCGCCGTTGGTTTCGCCATTCCCCGCCATTTTCGCCCTCTTTGATTGGTTGCTCTGCATCAGCCTTAACCGCGCATGCCGCGCCCCTCAAGCCCAAGCTGCTTCACATCCGCTTCACATCGCTTTCACGACGCTGAACATGATTTTCAGCATTTGGACAACAAACCAATCCTAAAGGGCATGTTCACGGTAACTTTACCGCTTTGTCGTAGGGGGTGTCCTTGATTGGGACAATAACGGGGTCTGCCTTGGCACCGAACGGAACACGCATGTTGATGCTCATCGACGACGAACCGGCACAGGTTCGGCTGGTGTCGGCGCTTGCGTCGCGCGCCGGGTGGCGGACGATTGCCATCGACGACAACGAAACCGCGATTGCGACGCTGGGAACGCGCGACGGCATGATGCTCGATGCGGTCCTGATCGACCGGTGGGGCGATGATGTGCCCGACCTGATTTCCGAATTGCGTGTGCGCCGCCCGATGTTGCCGATCTTGATGCTGACGGCGACGGATTCAGTGGCAATCGCCGTTGAGGCCATGCGAGCAGGGGCGTCGGATTTTCTTGTGAAGCCGATTGCGCCTGATCGTTTGCTGGCAGCGCTGGAGGCAGCGCTGGCCGAAGGCGCGAATGAAGGCGAGCTGCGGCCGCTGTCCGAAAAGATTTCTGCGCCTTTGGGGTTTGACGAGATTGTTGGCTCCGCGCCAAAATTCCGTGCGGCACTGGCAATTGCGGCAAAGGCGGCACGTGCCCGCGTCCCAATGCTGGTCGAAGGCGAGTCGGGGGTCGGCAAAGAAGTCGTCGCCGAGGCGATCCACGCTGCCTCACCACGGGCGAAAAAGCCAATGATTGCTGTCAATTGCGGCGCAATCCCCTCAAACCTCGTCGAATCTGAACTGTTTGGTCACGAAAAAGGTGCTTTTACCGGCGCTTTTGCGCGACAAGTTGGCAAGTTTGTTGACGCAGACGGCGGCACCTTGTTCCTCGACGAAGTCGGTGACTTGCCGCTCGATGCACAAGTCAAATTGCTCCGCGTGCTGCAATCAGGCGAAGTCTGCCCCGTTGGCGGTCGTCCACGCGAAGTCGATGTCCGCATTGTGGCGGCGACCAACCGGACGCTACTCGACGAAGTGGCGGCGGGGCGGTTCCGCGAAGATCTTTATTACCGCTTGGCCGTCGTTCAGGTCACGATCCCGCCCTTGCGCGACCGCGGTGGCGATGTGCCTGCGCTCGCCCGTCATTTGCTTGCACGGATCGCAAAACAGCCTGGACTGCGCGAACTTGGCATTACCGACGAAGCGATGTCGCTCCTCGGTGGCTATAACTGGCCAGGCAATGTCCGCCAGCTTCAGAATGCCCTGTTCCGTGCCGCGGTCCTGTGTGACGGCGATGCGCTGACCGCGACTGATTTCCCGCACATCGCCAGTCACCTTGTTGCGACCGAAACCGCAACGGGTGCCGCAGGTCCGCATGGTGCAGGTGTGACCCTGTTCAACGCGGACGGCAATATGCGTGCGCTTGATGCCATCGAAGCCGACGTCATCCGCCTCGCCATCGGCCATTATCGTGGTCGGATGACCGAAGTCGCCCGCCGCCTTGGTATCGGTCGCTCGACACTGTATCGCAAGCTCGCCGAACTAGGGATTAGTGACGCGGCCTAACCAGCGATTTGATTGACAAATCGGCCCTATCACCCTAATTGAAAATTCAAGGAGTTTCGATCATGCGCAACGAAGGTCTTCGCGACTAATATATTGCCTGATATGCTGCCCTTCCTTGCTTCGGGTGGCATCACTTCTGCGTGCCGGAGTATTTCCAATCAACCACATTGGTCGGATTTCATTGCCCTAGCCATTGCGTCGGTCGCGGCCTTCGTTGCGTGGCGTGCCTTCCGCGGCGCACGCCTTATTGCCAAACAGAAGGCAACCCTCGACCTCATCGAAAAGCGCGAATCGACCGAGCATTATCGCCAGATCATCGACCGGTTTTCGACCCTGCGGAAAAATCGCGGATTTGATCACCTCAATGCCCCCGTTCATACCGATGTCGCCGACCGGCGCATGTTGATCGATTATCTCAACCATTATGAGCTCGTTTCAATCGGCATCCGCCAAGACATTCTCGATTCAAAGATCTATCGCGCGTGGATCGAAGGGTCATTCGTGCGCGACTGGAATGCCGTTGCCGATTGGGTCCAGCGCGAACGATGGAAACAGGATGAGGGCGGCCGCTGGCGCTATCGCGGCTCGATCTATGCCAATTATCAGCATATCGCCTGTCTCTGGTCGCCCGAAGCCGTCCGATTAAACGCGGACTCATCGCCACCGCCGACCACGACAAGCGGTGCTGGCGACGCTCCTTTTCCGGCGCCAACAGACGCTATCGAATTGAAGAATTAGGATTAGCGACGCGGCGGCACAAACCGCCGCGTCGCTTATTTTCGTTACTTCGCGCCGAGCGGGATCCGCAGACCCACCGACAGCACAGACGCCTTGTTCTGCACATCGAACGTGGCGGGCACAATCGACAGCGGAATGTTCACGCGGTCTGACGAGCGATAATTATACTGGCCGAACACCTCCATGCCGGGGCTGATCTTATACGTGAGACCCGCAATCAGCTGATAAGCGAATACTGATTTCTTGCCATTCGCGACGGGCACGTCGGACGGCTGATAGCGAACCTTGGCCTGCTGCACGCCCACGCCTGCACCGATATAAGGCTGAAGCGACCCTTCGCGGTTGAAGTCGTAATAGGCATTCGCGAACACTGAAAAATTGCGCGCGCGACCCTTGCCACCATTGCCAATCACCGCACCAACGCGCGGGTTGGCCGCAGCTGGCACGCCGCGCGTCAATACAGCAACATCAAGTGCATCAATGTTGGTGCCCCCGACCGTCAGGTTGTTGTGCCGCTTCACATCGTTCTCGCTGTACGCAACTTCGGCTTCGACGCGAAAACCATTGTCGAACCGGTATCCCGCTTGTCCTGCAATGTTAAACCCGGTCTTGAAGCGCGTTTCGAGCGTGACTGGCGTGCCGCTCGCAATCGCCGGAAAGGCTGCAGTCGCCGGCACTGTCGACGTGAATGTCCCCCGATCATTCGATTTCTGCTTTAGTGTTGCCCCCACCGACACCCCAACATAGGGCTCTCCGGCCAAGGCAGGCGTGGCAACAAGGGCCAGCGTGCTGGTTGCGGCGAGCATCGATATCGTACGTACGGTAAGCATTTTATTCCCCTTCTAAGGAGGTTCAAGCCGCCCGGAAATGGACAGCACGCGCGAGCTACGAACGGGAACATGAACGGGTTCGACATGGTTCGGTGAACCGTGGGGCAGACGGGATCACTTGAAGAATTTACCGGAAATCAGGTAAAAATACGACAATTGCAATCGATTTCAGCCGCTCAGCCCCTGATCGCGCAAGCCACGCCACACACGTATGGCTTGCGCCGTTTCGGGGACATCGTGGACGCGGATGATCTGTGCGCCTTGTTCGGCCGCTTTCATCGCGACGGCGAGCGAACCGCCCAATCGCGCTTCAACCGGCGCTTCGTTTGAGAGCGCACCGATGAAGCGTTTGCGGCTCGCACCGAGCAGGATCGGGCAGCCGAGGCCGTGGAACAGCGATAGGCCATTCAGGATAGCCAGGTTCTCTGCCACGCCCTTACCGAAGCCAATGCCGGGATCGATGATGATGCGCGCGCGGGCGACGCCTGCGGCTTCCAACGCCTGTATTCGCGTCTCGAGCCAATCATAGGTGTCCAGCAGCGCATTGCCGCCACTTACCGCTTCATGCGTGTCGGCATCGGGCCAGTGCATGATGATAACGGGGAAGGTGCTTCTGGCCGCCAATGCCAGCGCTTGTTTGTCGAAACCAAGTGCCGACACATCATTGACCAGTGTCGCGCCCGCCGACAACGCAGCTTCCATCACACTTGCTTTGCGGCTGTCGATGCTGACAGTCGCGCCGCCGCGAGCGAGGCGTTCGATGACCGGTTGGGTACGGGCGATTTCGTCGCCTTCCCAGACTTGCTTTGCGCCGGGGCGGGTGGATTCACCGCCGACGTCGATAATTGCGGCACCGGCGGTTTCCATAGCAAAGCCAGCTGCTGCCGCTGCTTCAACGTCGCCGTCCAGTTTGCCGCCGTCCGAAAAACTGTCGGGCGTCACGTTGAGAATGCCCATGACCTGTGGCTGATCAAGCCGCAGCGTTCTTTCGCCTAGCGTTAGGGGTGAGCGTGGTGCGGTGATCCGCGCGACGATGGGCGCTGCGTTGTCAACCTGATCAATCGCACCGACAGGCACCAATTCCTTCGCTACGCGTGCACCATCGCGGCGGATTACTTCGAAGGCAGAGAAGAATGTCATGCCCCCGGCAATGCGCATGACTTGTCCATCAAATCCGACCGGCGTGTCCACAAACGCCGTCGGGCGCAGATAAAGCGACATCAATGCGCCACCCGCTCGAACACCGCGCGCAGTTCGGATGGCGACGCCGCCGTTAGTGCGCCGTTCCCAACGTCTTCGGGCGACCACAACCACGACTGCGCCGGATCGTCGCGCATTGCCCAATCTGGAAACATTCGTGTTTCAACGGTTTCCCGCACAAGGGATCGAACATCAAGGTGGCGGTTGTCTCCCTTTATACGGGCGAACAGCGCATCGACCGCCTCCGTCGGCCCTTCTAGCAATTGCAGATACAAATCATGACGCACAATCAAGCAGCCGGTAATGTCATGCTTCGGATTGTTGCGCCGCGAGCCGACAAGTATCCCCGCCAGCATGGCATCGTCAAAGCCAAAGGGTTGGGAAACGTAGATCAGTTGGGTAAGTTGCATAAACAAATCCCGTTCGGGCTGAGCTTGTCGAAGTCCTGTCCTTTCTTTGGACTGTCAGAGCAAAGAAGGACAGCCCTTCGACAAGCTCAGGGAAGCGGCCTTATGGCTCGTTTGCCAAAATGTAAGTTTTGCGCAGCGCATCAATCGGTTTTGCCACACCATCCACGTCATAATGCCAGAAGGTCCAGCCATTGCATGACGGCGCACCCTGAACCTGCGCACCTAGTTTGTGAATGGATGCGGCATCGGTTCCCAAGCCCAGCGACCCATCCGCCCGCACAGTGGCGACCCAGCGGCGTTTCGTGTCGAATACTTTAGTGCCCGGCACGATATAGCCGGTTTCGACGAGCGTTCCGAAGGCGACCTTGAGCTGCGACTTCGGCGACATCATCGTCGTAACGGCAGACTCATCCAGCGGGAGCGCCGCCGCAATCCGCTCCTTCGCGACATCCACATAAGTTGCGTCGCGCTCGATGCCGATCCAGTGCCGCCCCAGTCGCCGCGCGACAGCACCCGTCGTGCCGGTTCCGAAAAACGGGTCAAGCACGACATCGCCTTTCTGGGTGCAGGCGAGTAGGATGCGATAAAGCAAAGCCTCGGGCTTTTGCGTCGGGTGCGCTTTCGTCCCGCCGCGTTTGATGCGTTCCTGCCCGCCGCAAATCGGGAAACTCCAGTCTGAACGCATCTGCAATTCATCGTTGAGCGACTTCATCGCGCGATAGTTGAACGTGTATTTCGACCCCTCGTCGCGCGTTGCCCAGATCAGCGTTTCGTGCGCATTGGTAAACCGCGTGCCCTTGAAATTGGGCATCGGGTTGGTCTTGCACCACACGACGTCGTTTAGAATCCAGAAGCCCGCATCCTGCAACCGCGATCCGACGCGGAAGATATTGTGATAGCTGCCGATGACCCAAAGCGTGCCGTTTGGCTTCAGGATACGGCGCGCCTCGGCCAGCCAAGCCGCCGTAAAAGCATCATAGGCCGCGAACGTATCGAACTTGTCCCAGTCATTATCGACGGCATCAACGCGCCCGCCTTCGGGTCGGAACAGATCGCCGCCAAGTTGCAGATTATAGGGCGGATCGGCAAAAACCATATCGACGCACGCATCAGGCAGCGAAGCCATCGCGGCGATGCAATCATCCAGGATGATCCGGTCGAGCATGACGTCGCGCGCGGGCGAAACCGCCTTCAGCTTTTCCATAACGCCCATGAAACCGTCCCCTTTTCAGCAGGATATGGTGAGTCCATCAGACTCCTTCGTCAAGTGCATAGTTAACAAAGAGTCTTAACAAATCCCTTAACGTCACGAGAACGAAACGAGTCTCCCACGAGATGTGGGGGTGATGTTCATAGCGGGACTCAACGTATGGTGTGTGGCGCGAAAGACTCAACTGGTCGCAAAAATGCTTTCACGGACGGGTTTGAAACTCGTTCGATGCAGCGGCGTCGGTCCCAGATCACGCAACGCCGCCATGTGCACAGCCGCGCCATAGCCCTTGTTGGATGCCCAGCCATAGCCGGGAAAGTCGCGATCAGCGGCGATCATTATGCGATCGCGATATTCCTTCGCAATGATGCTTGCCGCCGAAATACACGGGTGGATCGCATCGCCACCGATGACGGCTTCGGCGCGGTATCGCCATTTGGGGAGGCGGTTGCCATCAACCATGATATGCACAGGTTCGACGCCGAGCGCATCTACCGCGCGGGTCATGGCGAGCATTGTCGCTTGCAGGATATTGATCCGGTCAATTTCCTCGACACTCGCCATGCCGACGCCGACGATACAGCGCGCAAGGATCAACGCCTCCAATTCCCCGCGCCGTTTCGCCGAGAGCTTCTTGCTGTCGTCGAGACCAACGATACCCCCCACGCAAAGGATTACCGCTGCTGCGACCACAGGCCCCGCGAGAGGCCCCCTGCCCGCTTCGTCAACGCCGGCGATCACAGGCGGACAGCCTGATGCCCCATTGGCCCGTGCCCGGCACCCAAACCGGGAGCGGCAAGCAAAGCCGCGCGAACAAATAACCGTGCACGCGTTATGGCGTCAGGACAATGCATGCCCTGTGCCAACCCAACTGCAATAGCACTCGAGAGCGTGCAGCCGGTGCCGTGGGTGTGGCGCGTCTCGATCCGCGCGTCGGACCACCGCGCAATTTCGCCGGAGGGGCCGAAGAAGCGGTCCACGATAACGTTTCCGTTGCTGTGTCCGCCTTTGACAAGCACAGTCTCCCCCGCAGCCATTAAATGTTCGACACCACCCAAGATCTCAAGCTCTGGCAGGTTAGGCGTGACCAGCGTTGCCCAGGTCATGAGCCTGACAATTGCTTCAATCGTGGCTTTGTCCGCGAGAATAGCACCACTACTCGCCACCATAACAGGATCAAGTACAACGGGAATGCCCACACCAACGAGCCAATCCGCAACCGCCTCCGCTGTCTCGGCACTCCCGATCATCCCGATCTTGACAGCATCAACCCCGATGTCGCGCACCACCGCGTCAATCTGAGCCATAACGATGTCTGTCGGAATGAGGTGCACCGCGTCGACGCCGAGCGTATTTTGCGCCGTCACTGCCGTCACAGCCGTCATCGCATGGCCACCAAGCATCGTCACGGTCTTGATATCCGCCTGAATGCCCGCGCCGCCGCCGCTATCTGACCCGGCAATGATGAGGATGCGGGCAGTCACCCCTTGAACTTCCGTACCGCCGAGGCGGGGTATTTCGCCAGCAACGCAGCTGATCGCGCGGGTCGGTCAAGAAGCTCGCCGCCGCAATTCGCGCAATGCTCATCAAGCGCGTGGGCACAGTCGGCGCAGAAAGTGCATTCAAACGAGCAAATGAAAGCGCCGCCCGCACTGGCCGGCAAATCCGCCCCGCACTTCTCGCAATCAGGACGCATGTCGAGCATCAGGCGGCGTCCTGCACGGCATCGCAAATCATGTCGACGACGCGCGTTACGGTGCTTTCGTCATCCCCTTCAGCCATCACGCGGATGAGCGGTTCAGTGCCTGACGCGCGGATGACGAGGCGACCCGAGCCATTGAGCATAGCTTCGCCCTCGGCAATCGCGGATTTGACGGCTGCCGCTTCGAGCGGTTGCCCGCCCGAGAAACGGACATTTTTGAGCAATTGCGGCACGGGATCGAAGAGATGGAGCAAATCGCTCGCCGCCTTGCCCGAGACCACGAGCGCCGCCAGCACCTGAAGCGCGGCAATCAACCCATCGCCCGTCGTGCCATAATCCGACAATATGATATGCCCCGACTGCTCGCCGCCAACATTAAAGCCGCCGCCACGCATCCGCTCAAGCACATAACGGTCGCCGACTTTCGTCCGTTCGAGCGTCAACCCTTCACTGACCAAAAAGCGTTCGAGGCCAAGGTTGGACATCACTGTCGCGACGACACCCCCGCCCTTGAGGATACCATTGCGCGCCCAATTGGAGCCGATCAGCGCCATCAACTGGTCGCCGTCAACAATCCGCCCCTTTTCGTCGACAATAATCAGACGGTCGGCATCGCCGTCGAGTGCGATGCCAACATGTGCACCGCTGGCTACGACGGTTTCCTGCAAAAGGCCGGGCGCGGTTGATCCGCATTTGTCATTGATGTTCTTGCCATTCGGGCTGACGCCAACGGCGATGACTTCGGCCCCCAATTCCCACAACGCAGACGGTGCAACTTGATAGGAAGCGCCGTTTGCGCAATCGACCGCCACTTTCAGGCCGTCGAGGCGGAGATGTTCGGGAAAGCTCGATTTGACAAAATGGATATAGCGGCCCCGCGCATCCTCGACCCGGCGGGCGCGGCCGATCTGTTCAGCTTCGACGAGGGCGATGTCACCGGCCAATAGCACTTCGATCTCGGCTTCGGCTTCGTCGGATAGTTTGTAACCATCGGGACCGAATAGTTTGATACCGTTATCTTGGTACGGATTATGGCTGGCCGAAATCATGACGCCCAGATCGGCGCGCATTGACGATGTCAGCATGGCAACCGCAGGCGTCGGCAGCGGGCCGAACTGCACGACGTCCATACCGACGCTCGTAAAGCCCGCGACAAGTGCATTTTCGACCATATAGCCCGACAGACGCGTATCCTTACCAATGACCACCCGATGTCGGTGATCGCCGCGCATGAAATAAGTGCCTGCCGCCATCCCGACTTTCATTGCGATTTCCGCCGTCATCGTATCGGCGTTGGTCCGCCCCCGGATGCCGTCGGTGCCAAAAAATTTACGCGTCATATTCACGCTTTCGTTTACCCGTCGCGCGGGTTAGCAACCGATCATGTCAAACGCCACCCGCATCCTGCTCGCACTCGTCCTTGGTTTGGTTTTGGGAATCGCGGGGGCCAGTGTTGATCCGGCGCTGGCGGGACGCGTTGCGGACTTTGCTGATCCCATCGGCGCGCTGTGGCTCAATGGCTTGCGGATGACGATCGTGCCGCTCGTTGTGGCGTTGCTCATCACCGGCATTGCTCAGACGGCAGAAGCGGCGCGGGCGGGACGGTTGGCGGGGTTATCGCTGGCATGGATCGTGACGTTGATGACGTTGTCGGCCATCATGGGCGCGATCCTGATGCCGCTATTCCTTACACTGTTCCCGATGCCGACAGCGTCGGCCGATGCGCTGAAGGCAGCGCTGACCGGCGCACCGACAGTGGCCGCTGTGCCGCCATTCGGCGATTTCGTCCGCGCGATTGTGCCGACGAACCCAATTGCTGCGGCATCGAATGACGCGATCCTGCCACTGCTGATTTTCACATTGGTGTTCGCCTTTGCGCTTACCAAGCTCCCGCCTGAGCCGCGTAAAAGTCTAACCAGTTTCTTCAGCGCGCTCGCCGATGCGATGGTGATTGTCGTCGAATGGGTGATCCGCCTTGCGCCCATCGGGGTGTTTGCGTTGGCCCTCGTCGTCGGGGCGCGGTCGGGCGCAGCGGCGTTTGGAGCGCTGCTTCATTACATCGTAACGGTGTCGAGCGTCGGCATCGTTATCGCGCTGCTTGCTTATCCGTTTGCGATGTTTGG
This sequence comes from Sphingomonas sp., assembly GCA_031369985.1. Taxonomy (GTDB): domain Bacteria; phylum Pseudomonadota; class Alphaproteobacteria; order Sphingomonadales; family Sphingomonadaceae; genus Sphingomonas_O. Next base: position 59,054 of record JANMPU010000088.1, read on the forward strand.
CGCGCGTTGGTCGCTGAAGGCCTATGCTACGGCCGTGGCCCCTGTGCAGGCGCTGGCGATCAGTACGCAGTCGTCGCTCGCCTGCTTGCCGCTGATGCTACGCAAATCCGAGGATCTGGGTGTTCCCGAATCAAGCGCGGGCGTGACGTTGCCGATGGCCGTTGCTTTGTTGCGCGCGACGGGTCCAGCGATGAACCTCGCGGTTGCGCTTTATGTGGCCAACTGGTTCGGGGTTGAGCTTGGCCCGGCGCAATATGGCGTCGCAATCTTTGCTGCCGTGCTGACATCAATGGGCGCCGTCAGCTTGCCCGGCACCGTCAGTTTCATCACCTCATGCGCGCCGATTTGCATTGCGATTGGCGCGCCGGTCGAGCCGCTGGCACTGCTGATCGCCGTTGAAACGCTCCCCGATATTTTCCGCACTGTCGGCAATGTGATGCACGATGTTGCCGTAACCGGCACCGTTTCGCGGCAAAGCGGAACGCTCGAAAAAGCGCGTTAAAGCCAGAGCCACAAACCAGCGGTCGGCGCGCCAAACAAGGGATGCGACCAACTCGCGGCCATCCAGATCAAAGTGCCGCCGACCAACGCCGTCCGGCCCGGCCATGCGGGTTTAAGCATGAATGACGTACGCGACACCCAACCCTGCCAGCTTTCACCCATCAGTTTGGCTTTTTTATGGTCCTGCCCCGCAGCGCCACCCAATGCGAGGAACGCAATGAACGCGGTCAGGACAATGACCGGCGGGCGCGGGCTGACGAGGGCGTGGGCCAGACTCCACAGAGCGAAGGACCACATCATCGGGTGACGTGTTATCGCGAACACCCCACGCGGCGGTTGCGCCGCGAGCTTGTCAGCCCCCGGCTGTGGAAGCGCGGGATTGCCGATGAACGAGCCCGCGAGAAGGACGCTCGCCACAAACATGATCGCGGTCGCGAGGATATTCTGCGCATCGCCCGCGACCCATAGCGGCATACCGATCGGTGTTTCACGGAAGGCGTAGACCGCCCAGCCGAGCGTTGCGAACGACACCAGCGAATAGACGATCTGGAAGCCATTTGCCCCGAGCGCGTTGGACATTGGGGCGCGCAATGGGTGCGACATCATGAAATGAGTGCCGACGAACGCGATGAGAGCGACGATTAACATCGTCATCGGTCGTAAGCCTTTGGCAATGCCCCTTCCTGTGGTTTCAGATAACGGTCACGTAGCCGCGTCTGGCGCGTGCTGAGATTTTGTTCAACGCCGTCGATCCAGACTTTTTCAACCGCGCTGGCCAGTTCGAGGGGGTCGCCCGACCAGATGACGACATCAGCGCGGCGTCCGGCGCGGAGCGACCCAATCTCACCGCCAAGGCCCGCAATCTCCGCCGGTTTCGATGTGATCGCTGCAAAAGCATCGCCCCAACTGAGGCCCGACGCCCCTGACACGCGGGTGAGCGCGACAAGATTGCCTGCCAACTGCGTCGATTGCTGCGCTTGACGCGTATCATTATCATCGATCATGCCGATGCCGACGTTGATACCTGCGGCTTTCATACGGCCGACATTGGATTGGGTTGCCGCCAATTGTTCGAACGATGCAGGCAGATCGTTGAGCGCCGACGCAATGACCGGCACACCCGACGCCGCAATCTGGCGCGCGACGGTCCAGCCCTCGGTCACGCCGACCAGCACAAATTTGATCGCGGGAAATTCGCGGCGGAGCCCGAGCACGCGCAAAATGTCCGGCCCGCTTTCGACATGCACATAAAGCGGAACGCGACCGTCAATCACCGGCAACAAGGCTTCGGCATCACGGCGAAGGAGGAGCGCGTCCTTGCTGCGCCCGTCATAGCCCGAAGGATTGCCGCCATAGGCACGAGCTTCGTCGAGTGCATTGCGGAACGCGGCGGAGGACGCAACGCGGCTACCCCCAGCGATCCGTGCACCGGCTTCGCCAAACGCGACAAACTGGAACGCGCGGGGCTTCGTCACCGCATCGGGGTCATTGCCCATGTCGATGACTGCGCCAAACCCGGCAAACATGCTACCAGCAGTATCAGGCGCGACTATCGCCCTTGTGACACCTGCCGCGCGGCTGACCGCGATGGATGGCACGCGCGGGTTGATGGCGTCGGTGACGTCGAGCGAGGCGTTGTAGGGCGAACCACCAGCCGAAGCGTCGTTGGTTTGATCCACGGCATCAACCTCAACCAAGCCGAGGCGCGTGAAGCCCGCGACAATGCCGGGCGTGACCCATTTGCCAGTGGCGTCAACGGTGCGTGCGCCCGCCGGGACAGCGACATTGGCACCCGCTGCAACCACACGGCCATCGCGGACCACCACCGTGCCGGGGGCTGGTGCGCTGCCGTCACCAATCGCGACTGTACCGCCAGTAATCGCGATGGTTTCCGCGACGGCAGGGGTAGCGAGGAGAACCGTTGCGGCCAATAGCAGCGCTCTCACTTCACATCCCCTTCGCCGGTCTGGCCCAGCTCAAAATCGCTTACCGGACGCCGCTTCGGATCGTTTGCATCATACATCATCGCGCCGTCGATCCAGACGCGATCGGGCCGCGTGTAGACACTGAACGGATTGCCGTTCCACAGGACGATGTCAGCCATTTTGCCGGGCTTCAGGCTGCCGGTCATCTTATCGATGCCCATCGCCTTGGCAGGATTATAGCTCAGCCAAGTCCACGCCACTTCGTCAGGCACGTTGATTCCGATACGCCGCCCGTCCGCAAGCGCTTTGGCCGCTTCCTGATTCAACCGCTGGATACCGTTGGGGTCATCCGAATGGACAATTGCGCAGGCACCCGCATTGTGGACCAGCGGAATATTCTCGTTAATGGCGTCATAGGATTCCATCTTGAACCCCCACCAGTCAGACCACATCGCTGAACACACGCCATTCGCTTTCAGCAAATCAGCGATTTTGTAGCTTTCAACCGCGTGGTGGAAGGTCGAAACTTTATAACCAAATTCCTTCGACATATCGATGACGTTCGCCATTTCATCAGCGCGGTAGCAATGGTTGTGGACGAGAATATCGCCTGCGAGCACCCCCGCCAGCGTGTCCATCGCAATGTCGCGGGTGATGTCGCTCGCCCCAGAAGCATTGGCCTTATCGAGCTTCTTCTTATACTCGGCTGCTTTCGCCCACGTCGCGCGGTTCACGGCCATATTGCCCATGCGCGTTGCAGGCGGCTGATTGCGGCTGCCGTAAACGCGCTTCGGGTTTTCGCCACACGCCATCTTAAGGCCATAAGGCGCGCCGGGAAATTTCATGCCCTGCATAGTCCGCGCATAGACATTTTTGAGCGTCACCGACCGCCCACCAAACAGGTTCGCCGAACCCGGCAAGATTTGCAGCGCGGTCACCCCGCCATTCGCTAGTGCGCGGCTGAACCCCGGATCCTGTGGCCAGACGCTATGTTCGGCCCACACTTCGGGGCGGACGGGGCCCGTTGCTTCGTTGCCGTCCGAATGTGCCGCAACGCCGGGGCTGGGGTAATTGCCGAGATGCGAATGGATGTCGATGATGCCGGGGGTCACCCATTTGCCGGTGCCGTCGATGATGTTGGCATTAGCGGGAATATCGGCATCGGTCACCGCCCCGCCAACTGACCTAATCTTACCATCGGCGAACAGAACAGTGCCGTTGTTTGTACGTCCGCCTTCACCATCATAGATCGTGACATTGCGGATCAGCGTTGGCACGCCGGGATAGGCTTTATAGGTCGAGGGGTATGGGTCGGCGTTCCATTTGACGGGCACCGGTTTGGCAGCAGCGGAGGACGGTCTTGACGACGGCTTTGACGCACACCCCGCCAGAACTAACGCGACAACCAGGACCGACCGCATTACGCTTTCTCCACTTCAACATCCTTCAGAGTATCAAGGTGCATCCAGCGTTTGACGATGGGCGACAGCGCCAGCACCGCCAATGCGACGCCGATCGATATCCACCCAAACATTTGATAGATATCAAGCAGGCCTTCTTTCGTCATTGCGCCGCCCTCGCCGCCCGTAGCCTCGCCAATCTTGCCCGCCACGAAATTGCCAACGGCGGTCATATAGAACCACGCACCCATGATCAGGCTGGCGAGATGTTTTGGCGCAAGGCGGTTCATCGCGGACAGACCAACGGGTGACAGACATAGCTCAGCCGTTGTCGCGAGCAGATAATAGAGGAAGACGAAGAGAACAGGCGTCATCGCCGCAAGCCCATACGCCCCCGCGCCCCACACCAGCACAAGGTTAGCGATGCCCATTTGCAAGAGTGCGAGCCCAAACTTGGCCGGTGCCGAAGGCTCCGAACCCCGCTTGCCCAGCCACACCCACAGCGCCGCGAAAAGGGGACCGAACAGCACGATGTAGATCGGATTAATCGACTGAAAGAGCGATGCCGGAACGCCACCACGATCAACATAACGATCCGTGAAAAGGTTCATCGATCCGCCCGCTTGCTCGAACAAACCCCAGAAAAGCGGGTTGAGCGCGATCAAAAACAGAATCGCGAACATCCGCTCGCGCGGTTCCTTCTCGAGCTTGAAGCTCTCGTAAAGAACATAGCCGAGCAACGCGATGCCCGAAATGGCGAGCAAGCTCTGAATAACCGACTGATATTGGACCAATGCCCAGATGACCGCGACCGACGCGACACCGATACCATAGAGCGACCATTCGGTGGTTTTAGACAACGGTTTCGGCGGTTCGCCCTGGCCCATCAGCAACGGCCGTCCAAGTACGAAGACGACTAGGCCAAGCACCATGCCAATCCCGGCAAGGCCAAAGCCATAGCCCCAGCCATAGGTCTCACCCAGATAGCCGACGAGGATCGTGCCGACCGCGGCGCCGACGTTAATCCCGACGTAGAAAATCGTGTAGGCTCCGTCGCGCCGCGTATCGGTGAGCGAATAAAGTTGCCCGACGATCACCGAGATATTGGCCTTCAGGAATCCCGAACCGACGATGATGAAGGCAAGCGCTGCCCAAAACACATTGATGGTAGCGTCAGCTTGTCCGCCTGTTCCCTCGACGGCCATCAGCCCGTGCCCAATCGCAAGGATGATGCCGCCGAACAAAACAGCTTTGCGCTGCCCGAGATATCGGTCGGCGAGATAGCCGCCCAAAACCGGCGTGATATAAACGAGAGCGGTGTACGCACCGTAGATTAAGTTCGCCTTGTCGTCGGCAAACAGCCAATGCTTCGTCAGGTAGAAAATAAGCAGCGCGCGCATCCCGTAATAGGAGAAGCGTTCCCACATTTCTGCAAAAAACAGGACGTAAAGCCCCTTGGGATGGCCAGCAAATTCGGGATTGCGATTAACCGCAACGTAAATGCCGCCCAGCAGCAGTATGAACAAAAAGCCGAGCGCAATCGCCGGAATGATAGCCATGTAAGCTCCCCGCAGTTCGGTGACGGCCTGATTGACCTGTTGCTGCACAGACTAGCGGCGAAAACCGGCCTGTGAAGCCGCTTTATTGCGCGGCGAGCGAAGGCGGGGGATTGAGCGGTTCGCGACGGGCTTGGTTCACCGTGATGTCGGCGACAACGGCAGCAATAGCGGCGAGGCGTTTCTTCTTCGGCGGATGCGTGCCGTCGGCGAAGATGCCTGCGTTGGTGCGATCCTCAAACCGTGTCCAGAATTTAAGGATAGCATTCACATCATAGCCCGCGCGCGCAACCAACCATGCGCCGAGCGCATCGGCTTCATACTCGGCTTGTTTCGACTTGGTTTTCAACGCTTTGTGCCGCCGGATATTATGCGCGAGTTCATGGCCGACAATGACCGCAAGCTCGTCATCGCTTTCGACAAAATCGAGCATGCGCGCATTGATCTGGACATAGTGCCCGTCCGCCCCCGCATTGATGCTTTTTCCCGCGATAATCTGAACCCGCGAGGCGCAGCCAGATTG
>JANMPU010000103.1:0-11026 GCA_031369985.1 Sphingomonas sp.
CGCGACGACAACCAGCCGCTATATGCGCCGCTCCGCCGCGAGGCGATGGACGCATAGCTCAGTTGGTAGAGCAGCTGACTCTTAATCAGCGGGTCCTTGGTTCGAGCCCAAGTGCGTCCACCAAAATATATCGACACGTCATGTGCTTACGAGAGTGCTTCACCATCGCCAAAATCGCGAACGACTGGCTCGCAGCGCGCTAGGATGAAGTCATGCCTTGGAACTGGCAACCCGCCATCGCAGAGCCGTTCGCACAAGTCGCCTGACCTGCGGTCGCCAGACCACGCTTACTCTGATCACCATCTTTCCATTATAGTTGTAGGCGATGATATAAAATTCAGTTGATAGCTAACGCGCCTTCTGTTTACTAGTCCAACCGTCCTATATTCAGTTTTTGTTGGAAGCAAAAATCCATTAACCAATTATATATTTTCCGTCAAACTACTGATGATTTGATTATATCTGCGTTTATATAAATCCATTGCAATAATATACATGAAAAGATTACGGCTCATTACTGTTCTAATATCCCTGACACCGCCGAAGTTGATGAACAACGTAATGGTGCATGCAGCCATGCTTTATCAAACCAACACCGCCCAAATACCGTTTTTATGCGGTCACAGCGTGACGTCGGCCCGCAACTGGACGAGTGATTGATCGAGCAGCGACCTCGTTCTTTTATCCGTCATAATCATGTTCATAACGCGATCAACGATTTGCTGAAATTTTGCATCGTTCACCAATTGTGATCCAAACTGCTCGACCAAAAGATGTTCGACAATTAATCGTTGTAGGGCACTGTCATCCAGACCTTGCCGTGCCATGGACCCGACGGTTGCTGCTACGCGCGCGTTACCCTGTTCGACAAGATCAACGGTGCTGGGCTTGCTTTTGCCATCGACACGCGTTTTTGACTTTCGCTCAAGCTGTTCCCTCAGGATCCTTATGACCCGATCGGCATTGGAAACCGGGTCCATCAGTGCCGGGTCCTATTTTGATTTCCTCTTAATTCGAATTGCTGAAGCATCTGTCCAACAGCAGATGAGGCATCGGTAACGCCCTGACTGGGGTTATGGGTTTGTGGGATTTTGTTGGCGACCTCATCAAGCAAAAGCTGCATGTCAGCATTGATCAAAGGATGGTCGGCATTACCTGCCATACCCAATTTTAGCAGCCGCTCAGCGTCTTCGAAGGAATCGCGCCCGAGACATATGAGTCCTTCCGACAAAAGTCGAAAAGGCGCATCAGTCGGAAGATTTTCAAATGGCTGCCACGTTTCCTCGGCAGCGTCCGGCATGCCCGACGTCAATTCAAGAAAGCCGAGTTGAAACCGCGCGAGATCATAATGCGGCGCGATTTGGATCGCGGTGCGCATCGCGCCCCTCCCCTCGACGTAACGTTGGACACCAGCCAGCAACGAACCTTTCAAAAAATACAACCGCGGATCGTCAGGATGTGCACCCAATAAGCGGTCGATCTCGGTCAGCCCGGCTTCGTCACTTTTTTGCGCCAAAACAACGAGGGCTTGAATATCTTCATCAGGACAATTCGTCATGTCATTTTCCATCTTTATCGACCTTCATTCTAGCCCCGGAAACTGAAACCGTCATTGAGCAGCCGTTTTCGCAGCAGAGAAATCGCCGCTCTGTGAAGCTGTGAAACACGTCCCTTTGTTATACCAAAAATTTGGCTGAGTTGATCAAAGGGCATACCGTCTTGATAATGCAGTCGAATTATATCCTGTTCTCTCGTGGGCAGCCTACTCAGCTCGGCTACTAGCTTTTCAGTTGTTTGCTTCCAAGCAAGTGTCTCATAGCCATTTTCACTCGATGGAGCCTCGGGACTGGCGACCAGATGAGTTTCCGCGAGCATGAGTCCCACAGCCAAGCCAGCTGCAATCTCGCTCAGTATATCGAGCTTTTGGATAAGCCCATCTGGGCTTCCTACGTTTTGAGCAAGTGATGCTATACGATCCGCGGACAAGCGATTTTTGGTGCTGATCTGACGGTTAACCTCGTTATACGCAGCTATTCCATTCAAGATGCTGCCGCTAATTCTGCGATTACCAAAATATCGGAAAGGAACGCCCAACGCGGGATCAAACCTGTCGATTGCCTCCAGCAATCCAGTCGTTGCCATTTGAGCCAGTTCAGCAAATTCAATCGTGCCAGTGTGAATAATTTTGAAATGCCTACCTGCCAATTGACGAGCCAGCGGAAGGTAAACGACGAACAGTTTTTCTCTGACTTCAGTTGACCTCGTATTGATAAACTCGACCCACAATTGTGCCTCATGCTGAGACATGGGAACGGGTGTTGTCCGAGCGCGCGCAACACCCTGTGCCGTCACCGGAAACTCCCGAGGACGCCCTTCAAAATCAATCCCCACCCATCGATAATCACGAACATCAAGATTTTGAGCGGCAATGATATTGTTGCTGGCGGCACCATTAGCATACCCAATGACAGGAGTACCGCCGACACAACCAAATCGATAAGGAGGAACGGCAAAAGGATCACAAAGCCAATTGTGAATGCCGTTCTCAGCTCATTGAGCATGAATGCGGGAACAAGTTGCATCATGCCGACCTGAGCGGGCTCAACAGGCAATGGCTTGCGCGCTATATCATAAACAGTCTGTAGGTCGCGGTCGCGCACTTGCTTAAGCATGAACGACCGAAGCGGGGCCGATCCGCGATTGAGCGCCTGATCAATCGAAATAGTGCCGTTCAAGAATGGCTGTACACTGTTTTCAGCAACGGATTGAAGCGCTGGCCCCGTCGACAGCGCCGTCAGAAACAAGGCCAAGCTAACGATCACCGCATTGGGCGGCGTTTCCGGCATGCCAAGCGCGTGGCGGATCATCGACAAGACAACGATAATGCGAATGAAGGACGTCGTGCAAATTAGAAGTGACGGGATGATCGCCATGAGCGACAAGACAAGCACGGTCCGAACGGTTTGCGTAGTCTCATTCGATGCTGAAATCACCGGTGCGGCGGTTGCGGCTGTGACGCAAGAGGCCAGCAACATCGCCCCAACAACCAACAATGCATTCCTACGAAACCGCATGAGCCTCGGCTTTAATATCCGACGTATTCAGAACCGACGCAGCACCCGGGGTAATGGCAATCAAATATTCCTTCCCGTCACACGCCGCGAGACAGAGCATCGCTTGCGGCGACAGTCGGGCAGTTTCGACAACCTGCAAACGCCGTGCAGACGCGGGTCGCCAAAACTTCAGTTCAGCGATTCGGGCACGGCCCACGAACATGGCAGCACCGGCCAGAACTATGATCAAAAGGAGGGCGGCGAGAACGCGTGCAATTGAAACATCCGTATCGTCGGCTTGCCCTAAACGCTGCGCAGAAGCCGATGTCGCAACGAGAGCAAGCGATATTACTGATGCATAAAGTGACGCCTTAACGGCTTGATCCCTCATCGGCGCTCGACCTCAATTTTCGTCAGTCGGACACCGAACTTCTCACCAACCGCGACAATTTCCCCGTGGGCAATGGTGCGGCCATTTACCGTCACGTCCACCACGCCATCCAAAGGCGTATCGAGATTGACAACGTCGCCTTCCCGCAAGTCGAGTAGGGCCCGCACCGCTATTGATCCATTGCCCAGAACAGCAGTTACACGGACATCCACGTCATGAAAGATATCGGCATCAATCGAAGCGATCAGGTCCTTCGGTGGGCAAACTGCGGCGACGGCGTCATCCGCGTGATCGGCAGAATGCGGTAACGCACCCTCCTCAATGTCCGGGACAGTCTTCACAGACGTGCACCCGACGCCTTACAGGCTGTAAGTCTCATAGTGTCCCCATTTTGTGAAATTTGTGCTGCCGCGAACATCTGACCGCTTTTTCGTGAAATGAGCTCCACGGGATCGTCAAGCGTTGCATCGAGAACGATTACGTCGCCAATGCCGAGCGAACGGACCTCGGCAACCGACATAACTGCCGACCCAAGCACCGATCTTACCGCCAGCCTTTCCGCTTCAATTAGGGCAGAAATTGGCACGGGAGCAGGATTGCTGCGCGCCTGCGATTGCGCAAAAGATTTTCGCAAAGGAACGATTGCATTCGATGGCATAGCGATTTTAACAAGCGTCCCGGCAGCACCGCTTTTCAGATTAATTTCGAGATAGTCGCCATCATCAAATGATCCGGTCATCGCGCGAGCGTCTTTAGGCTTTATTGCTAGTGCTTCGACAACAGCGGACACAAGGTCGTTCAAAATCGCGATGGCATATTTATTGAGAAGGGATTGATCGGCCGACAATAGTCCCGTGTTGTCTTTCCGACCGTCCAACGCCATTCTGGCCAACGCGTTGTGAGTGCCTTCGGCTAAGCCAACTGCCATCCCATTATCATATGATTTCCATACGACTTTGCCGGTCGCTGCCCGCGAACCTCGCTTGTGCGTTGTCAGTTGTGAAGAGCCAAAACCAACGCGTGCGAACCAACGCTTGGACCACAGTTGTACCGAGTGATCGATCAAGTCGGATATACGTGAGTCGCCGAACGCGTTTGATGGGAGCCAGTCCAAACCCTGCTGCGTCACCCACGACCTCGAATGCCGAAGAGTTCCTGAATCATGTCATTAGTGGCGCTAACGACCTGCGACGACGCCTGAAACCCCCGCTGAATGAGGATCAGGTCACCGAATTGCTGCGACAGATCGACGTTGGATGCCTCAGTCTGCTTCGACAGCAACCGTCCAATACCTTCGGTGCCACTCGACAAAAGCCGGAATGGACCGTTCCCCACATTTTCAAAGAGCCCGCCACTCAGTCGGCGCAATTGCTGCGGATCCCGAAAATCAGCCAGCGCCACCGCGCCAAGCGTATCGGTCTTGCTATTCGAATAAGATAATTTGATCTGCCCCTGTTCATCAATGCCAACCGTCGTCAGCGCACCAACGGCGTTCCCGTCAATCGACGCCGAGCGAAGGGTCGATGTTGTGCCTGCGGAGAATGACGTCACGCCGGACGAAAAATCAAAAGCGACCGAAAGTGACGACGCATTTGTCGCGGCATTGGTGAATGTAAGTTTTGTCGTCGTGGGATCAACGCTGCTGCCAATGAATTTCAGCGTCTGCGTTCCAACGGCCGCGCCCGCTTGATCGGTCACCGTTAGCTTCCATTCGCCGCTATTCCCCGCGACCTTGTCAAATTTCGCTTGCCAGGTCTGTTTGCCGCCCAGACTATCATAGACCGCGAGATCGGAGATTGTCGCGGTTGTGGCCGATGACGACAAATTGTCCGCGAATTTTACGGTCGTCGTTGCAACCGGGGCGTTTGTGCGGCGCGTATCGAGATTGAGCGGGATCGCTTTTCCGGTTCCGTCTAGGATGCCCAACCGATATTCAGTGCCTTGCTGGCTCACAAAGCCATCTTTGTCGACGACGAATTGGCCAGTACGTGTGTAGTAAGTTTTTCCATCCTTCAGCAGTGTCAGAAACCCTGTCCCCTGAATGGCGAGATCAAGATCACCCTGCGATTGACGCAGGTCACCTTGGCCAAAGTCGATCCGGGCACCCGAAAAACGAACACCGTTACCCGGCTGTCCAGAGCCCAAGCCGTTGAAGAAAGTCAGCCCCCGACCGCCATAGCTAAAAACGTCATTGAAACTCGTTGTCGTTGTCTTGAATCCCGGCGAGTTAAGGTTGGCAACGTTATTGCTAATCGTCTGGAGACCGCGGCTGAACGCGCCCATTCCGCTCAAGCCGACATAGATTGCACCCAGCATTGGACTTGTCCCCCTTATGGTTCAACGAACCTGCGTTACGTTGGCAATGGAAATGTTCGAAATTGTTTGGCCATCACTTGTCTTCAGTGTGACCGAAGGCTGTCCCGACGCAAAGGAAACCGCTTCGACCTTTCCCGATATTGTTGTTTGTCCAGTGGTCACATCCACCGTGCGACCGAGCAAGCTCGTGGCCTGCGTTGCGGATTGCGCCGACAACAGACTCGCAATTTGGTCGTTGAGCGACTGCGTTTGCTGAAGCTGCGAAAATTGCGCCAGCTGCGACACAAATTGGCTGTTATCGAGCGGCTTCAACGGGTCTTGATACGTCAATTGGGTCAGAATGATCCGTAGCAGTGACTGAAAATCGAGGCCAAACGCATTTTGCGCCGTTTGACCAACCGCCTGTGCCGAATTTCCCACTGGTGCCAAGGCCATATCAAAACCCTCCGTCGAAGCCAAAAATTCTTCGCTCTGCTAAAACACCGTTTATCATGAGTGACTTCGGTGTCACCCCATATTCTTGGAAAATATTTGTCATTGCTTGGACCAGCAATCCTGCATCGTCTAGACTTTGGGAATGCATACCAACTGAAACTGTTATGTCATGACCGTCATCGCTTAACGTCAACATTGACCTCCATCGCGGCCGTTTTGCTATTGAAAAAGTAATATATTTACTTGCTGGCGAAGCCCGCGTAACTTCGAATGGATTAAATTCTTCGATGAGAGAGAATTTTTGAACGTTCACGTTGACTGACTGCCTCAACGCGCCCTGTTTTGCGTTTGATTTCTGTTCGCCCGGTAATGCGCCTTTTGGGGGATCTAGCCATGCACCGCTCAATATGCCCTCATTTGAACGAACAAAGCTATTTCGGTGAACTGTTAATTGGCGAGGTCCGTGATCGTGAAGTGGCAGCTTGTCCACGACCGAGACCGATCGTTTGTTGGTGCTATTTCCTGTAGGAGATCGATAGAGCCCGAGGAGGCCCGATTCCTGAAAACCCAAAGCTCGTTCACCTCGCGCTTCCGATGCGGATTTGCCATTTGCCAGAACGGCCGCGAAGGATTGCGACGCGCGCATTGGATTGTTCTCCTGCGCCGCCGAAATCGACCGGAATGGCATTGGCGCAACTTTCATCGACGCCTCACATTCCACGCCAACATGTCGGTCGATATGGCGAGTGCATTTTCCGAACGACGTGCGGCTTGTTGTCGGGAAGCATTGCGCAGCTTTTTGTTGGCAACATCAGCCAGCATAGCGGCTTGACGCCATTTATCCGTCGCTGCTGCATAATCCTGCACCTTTTCGAGTTCGGCATTTTCAGCTTCACCAAGACGCGTTTCGCATTGTCGAACTTCGTGCGCCCACAAAACTGACATGACTGGGTCGAATGAACGACCTTCGCTCACGGAGTTCGACCAATCATCATATGTTTGGGCGCACAGCGCAGCCGCTTCGGTCCGCACACTTGCCGCCGCGTCCCGCGCCGCCGCTTCGCGTTGGGCGGCATGCTCACTGGCTTGCAGTTGCGCGCCGCGAATGCGCGATATCTCTTCAAAGGATGTGACCACGCCCTTCATGAAGCACCAACCGCCGCTGAAAGCCGCGACAACGTCGCCTCCAAATCCACCGCTTCGTCTTGCGATTGTTGAAGAAACGCGTTGATGGCTGGAACCGCATTGATCGCCGCATCAATATCCGGCGCGCTGCCGCTGTTATACAGACCCGCTTCAATCAAGGTTCGTGCACCCTCAAACCGCGCCAAGAGCTGCTGTGCATTTTGGGCGTGCTCACGATGGAGCTCGCTGCGCAAACTTGGCGGCGCGCGACTGATGCTCTTTAACGGGTCGATTGCCGGGAAGTGTCCCCGTTCCGCAAGCGTTCGCGAGAGGATCAGATGTCCGTCAAGCAGGGACTTCATCAGTTCCGACAACGGGTCGTCTATATCATCAGTTTCGCTCAAAATCGTCATCGCTGCCGATATCGAACCACCGCTTTTCAAAGCACCAAATTGTTCGACGATGCGCGGAATCGTCGCAAAAACGCTGGGCGTATAGGCGCGCACCGTCGGTGGCTCGCCCGCAGCCAGACCCATTTCGCGAAGTGCCATCGCAAAGCGCGTCACGGAATCGAGCACAAGGAAAACGCTTAGTCCCTGATCGCGCCAGTAGGCAGCGAGTGCGACGGATTGGCGAACCGCACGAACCCGTAGCGCGGCCGCCTGATCAGACGTTGCCGCAACAAGCACCGACCGTGCCCGAACATCGTCGTTGAAATCGCGCGACCAGATTGCCTCGACCTCACGACCGCGCTCACCAACCAAGCAGGCGATGCAGATGTCGGCATCCACTTGGCGAATAAGCTGTCCAACCAAACTTGTTTTGCCAACACCACTTGCGGCGAAAATGCCGATCCGCTGTCCCTTCCCAAGCGTCAGCAGCCCATCGATTGCTCGAATACCAGTTTCCAGAATCTCATCAGGCGTTTCCCGATCCAGCGCCGCGGGCGGATCGGGATCAAGATCGACAAAAACGTCAGGTCTTATCGAAACACCACCATCAATCGGGCTCCCGAGAGCATCAATGGCCCGTCCTAGAAATGACATCCCGACCGGCAATTGCGCCTTATCGACGGTCGCGACCACCCGCGCGCCGATGTTCAGCCGCTTGATGTCACCATAGGGCGCAAGCGCCACTGTTTCGGCATCGACACGGACAACCTCAGCAAAAATATCATCGTCACGTTCGGTGGCCTCAATGCGGCATAACGTGCCGACCGGGACACCCGGACCATCGGCCTCCAGCCATGTTGGCATGATTTTGAGCAAGCGTCCCGTGCGAACGAAACCTGGCGCAGCCCGAATTGATGCAATGGCGGGATGAAGGCTCATGCGGTGACTTCATTCGACTGCGACAGATCGGAGAGGCAGTGCTTCAAGTCAACCCACTGGCCCAACAAGTTTATTTCAGCTTGTCCCAGAAGGAGTTTGATCCGGCATTCAGAGGCGTCGAGGTCATCCGATACGCTCACGTTGATTGCCTCAATCCCGAGCGATTGCTCCAGCGCCGCCACTTCACGCGTGTCGGGGAAATCGATCCGCGCAACGATTATTGAAACGACTGCCGCGCTTTGGAATTCACCAACCCGCGTTTTGATCGCGTCGGTGAGCATTCTCCGGTATTGTTTTGCATCGCCGGTTAGCTTTTCAACAGCTTCGACAGCAACAAGCAAAGCGAGCGGTTCAAAGCCCTCAAGTGAACGGGAGAAATCCTTACCCGCCAACTCGATGCCGTGTTTGAGCGCGGAAAGCGCAGCGTCACGATCATCTTCGAAGGCTTCTTCTGCAGCTGCCCGCCCCGCTGCCTCACCTTCGGCCCACGCAGCGCTAAGAGCGTCTTCATGCTTGGAGATCTCGGTGTCGCGCAATTCCACTGTTTCGATAAGCTCAACCATGGCCGAGCGCTTTTGCACCGGTTCCGCTTCAACGGCGACGTCCTCCGCTTTCGACGCTTCGGCGCGATCTCTTTTCACTGAAGAGAACAAACGCACGGATACCTGCTCATTGTCCGACCCCGCACGAATGATGGTGCCGCCGCTCATGCAAACAAACGTCCAAGTATGGAGGCCAGCGATGGCTTTACCGGAGCCGGTGGTGGTTGTGGTGCAAGTTCAGCAGCGCACTGACGCAGCATTTTATGTGCATGTTCAGTCATCGAAAACTGATCGGCCGTTTCATCCCCGCCGTCGCCGCTGCCGTTAATCCGCGCGATCAACCAGGGCGATAAACCACTCGGCAGAACAATTTCCGCAAATGAAACCGCCTCGTCAGAGGACGTGTCCCGCGACGGTTGCCTCTGAAGGTCGCCGAGAAGCACGAGCACGCGGCGACGCTGACCAGCATTGAGTGTTTCGAGTATGGCTTCGAAGTCATCCGGCGGCACTTTCTGCAACTGGGCGACGGTGCGGCGCAACGACGGGCTAGCTGGCGACATTGGCACGACGCGCATCCTCATCCAGCAAATCTCTCAGTCGCGCAGCGAATGCGTCCCGATCGTTTGGCGACGACAATGTTTGCCTGTGCCAAGCGCGCCACCCAAACAGCCCGACAAATCCAACGCAGAGCGCAACCAAGATGGCCGCAACAAGCCAAAAGAACGAGGGCGGCGCTGCGGGCAACGGCGATGGTACAACCGAAACAGATGGTCGAGATGCAGGTTGCGTCTGCGGTCCACTAACGGGCACCGGAACGACCTCGACAACGACAATATCTCCGATCAATCCATCGAACCCAACAGCTTGTCGCGCCGTTGCCTGAAGTCGTTCGCGAACTGTAGTTCCGGGCTCTCCCGTAAGCGATACCGAAATGCGAAGCGGAGTCTTGCGCGGCTCTGTAGTCGAACCCATTATATTAGCGGAAAGGTTGCCCGACGATCCACCGAACATACGGACATCGATTGTCATCGGCATCATTAATCCGTTCGAGGCCATCGCCGTGCGAATTCGGTCGATATAGCTTTGTTCGATCAGCGACCGGCCATTGTTGCTGTTGGTTGGCAATGTCGAGGCAATTGCGCTCAGTAAGCGTCCATTTGCGTCGAGAATGGCAACATTCGCGGCCTGCAAATCCGGCACGGCAGAGGCCACAAGTTGCTGAATCCCGTTTACAATATCGATATCAACAACGCGCCTCATCTTCATGGCGATCGTTATTGATGCCTTTGGGATCTGACGGTCGCGATTGAACAGTCCGCCTTCTGGCAACGACAAATGGACACGGGCCGTATCAACGCCTTCAAGTGCCATGATCGTCCGCGCGAGTTCGCCCTGAAGCGCGCGCTGATAATTGATCTTTTGCGCGAATTCGGAAAGCCCCATGTCGGTCTTGTTGAACAGCTCGAAGCCAACCGCTCCCTTGATCGGCAAGTCGCTGCCAAGAATGCTTACTCGCGTGGCGTCGACTCTATCTTCGGGTAAAAGGATCGTCGCTCCGCCGTCAGCCACTCGGTACGGCGTTTTCAACCGATCCAACTCTGCCACAATCGTTGCGGCATCCGACGATTTGAGTTCGGTGAATGTCGGCACATAAGGAACGCGCAACGCCCAATACCAAATGGCAAAAAGCAGGACCGCAACGGCAAGGGCGCCTGCGACAACGAGGGTAATCTGACGCCGGTTGGACAGCGATGAAATGTCGGGAGTGGCCATGCGGATGCGATCAAACCTGCATGTTCATGATTTGCTGATAGCCATCGATCAGCTTGTTGC
>JANMPU010000003.1:0-6410 GCA_031369985.1 Sphingomonas sp.
TAGCGGGAAATGTGGCTCGATCCGGCGCATCTGCGCCGCGCTCAGCAAATACGGATGATCCATCGACAACGCCTCCTTAACGCTGCCATTGAATCAACCAATCATGCCTCATGCAAGCAGTTTAATAGGTCCTGACCCTAGACCCCATCGCCTTCCGGCACTCCAAAAGGGAACGAAACTGAGCCTTACTGAAAGGTGATCGCCCTCAATTGTATGCGCGCTTTTGCGGAGGAACGAAAGCTTTTGCCAAGATGACATGAGCGATAGAACGGCACCTTTGTTGGCGCAGGCTGACCTGCGTTTTTGTGGCTTGAAGGTTCACACAGCCCTCATTTTAGTAACGCTGTTGTGGCCCCGCGGTTCCTGTCTAGCTGGGAAGCCGAAGAGCACCCGCTGCTGCGCCCAATCCATCGGAATGCTCGAATTGAGAAGCTTCCTCCGCGTAAGATCGGCTGGTTGACGGCCATCGATTATTGCCGAAATTATGTCGGGTGCTAGATAGTTGAGCCGAAGGGCGCGCATGACATAGGCTTCCCGGCAGTGTAGCGTTCGGGCGATTTCCTCGAAAGGCATTGTGCGATGCTCATAAACGAGTGTTTGTGCTCTGCGAGCCAAAGACATAAGCTTTAGCAATTCGCGCTTCGGTTTGCCTGGTGAATACCCCGTTTCGATCGGAAGTCTGAACTTGCGCTCAGGCCTCACAACGAATGCCTCGGTCTCAATAATGTAAATGCGATGATATCTGGCGTCCGTGTTGGGTGCCGGCTTGAACAATCCGGTGCCCGGCCAGGCAAGAAACGCCCGTATCTGGTCGCAGCGCAATATTATCTTCACGCGCTCGCGCGACACATCGATGCGCTCGATCAGCGCTTCCCACGCGCGGCGAAGACGTCTGCAGTCAAATGTTTCGAGGTGTCTAGCTGCGATGTCACCACGCGAAATCAGCTTTTCTGAATCAGCTTCGCGGTAACCGAGCGCGTGGATCGCGTCGCTGACCTGCACCCGTGTTCTGAAAAATGAACAGACCGTCGCCCGGATTAGGGTCTCAAGATCATTAGCTTCGGCACGGATCGATTTCACACCGCTCTTTGTCAGCTTGTGGTTGGTGGTCGACAGGTAAAATCGCAAAGATGCCAGATGCGGACCATTGGCACCGCTCCAGATCACCATTTTGCGCCCATATGCGTCAAATAGGAGATCGATCAACAGATTGGTTTGTGCCGGATTGGGTAGCTTTTTAAGCCGCCGACTATCCTTGAGTTGGCGGACCTTGGCCCAGGTTTCGCGATCGACGATAGGGTCGTGGAGCGCGTCGATTACTTCGCTGTCTACATGGAATTGCCCAAGGTAAGTCGGATTGCCCAGCAGTCCATAAATGAAGCTCTGGTTGGCCGGATTGCCCCCGCGCATGATGCCCTTTCGGGTGATGAACTGCTTCGAGCAAACCCCGCGTGCGCGCAACTCTAGGACAAGTTTGTTGCAGCACCCAAGTTCCAGATAGCGATCGTGCATCCAGCGAATGTTTTCCGCTTCGATCGTGTTTACGACCAGCCGTTTTTGAATGAGGTCGTAGCCATACGGTGCCGCGCCGCCGACCCAGCGCCCCGCGCGCCGCATTGCATGCACCTTGTCGCGGATACGATCAGCAAGCATCTCGCGTTCGAACTGGGCAAAGGTAAGGAGGATGTTGAGGACAAGTCGTCCCATGCTGTCATGAGTATCGAATGATTGCGTGACGCTGACGAAGGTGACCTCGTACTGATTAAGCAAATCAATTAGGCGAATGAAATCCGAGAGTGACCGGGTCAGCCGATCAAGTTTGTAGATCACGATCACGTCCACGAGCCCTTGCTCAACATCGGCGAGCAGGCGGGTTAGCGAAGGTCGGCACAGGTTAGCGCCGGTGAAACCGTCATCATCGTAGCTTTGCGGCGTCTCGACCCAGGAACGATGTCGCTGCGACCTAATGTGAGCCGAGCAGATTTCACGCTGTACCTGCAGACTGTTGAGATTATCGTCGATATCGCTCGCCGCGCTTTTGCGGCTGTAGATTGCGCAACGAAGCTGCCGAGTGGATAGTGATTGGCGCATTTTCAAGCTCCCGAGTTCCAGCTGCAGAATGCTGCTGTCCCACCGATCTGAATGATGTCTGCCGCTGCGATTTCAAATGACGATATTGAACGTTCGGGCCGTGAGCCCAAAGCAGACCCCGTCAAGCGAGATTTACCAACGTCAGTTAACAGGCCGACCACTTTTGGATCGCAACGTCAGCAATGTTTGGCGATCCACGGCGATTAACCAAATGGTTATCAAATCGGCTCACGCTTAGCTTGTGTCTACGCGACTAAAGGAGTCGTGTCATGGGAGTATCTGACCTCGATCCCGATGCTCACGGACGGCGTCCGTGGAATGCTGGCAACATGGTTGGGGCGAAGCGCCCGCTCAAACCACGCGATGTGTGGGCGATCCGTTTTTTCCTCGACGAACACCGACGATTGCGTGACCGGGCTCTATTCGATCTGGCAATCGACAGCAAGCTGCGGGGTTGTGACATCGTCAAGATGAAGATTGGCGACATCGTCGCGGGAGGAGCGCTGCGGACCCGCGCGACAGTGATCCAGCAGAAGACGAAACGTCCGGTTCAATTCGAACTGATGACCGAGGCACGCAAGACGCTGCTAACTTGGCTCACAAGGCGCGGCGGCACACTCGACGATTTCATCTTTCCAAACCGAGTCAACTACATGGGCCACCTGAGCACGCGCCAGTATGCCCGACTGGTCGATGAGTGGGTCGGCGCGGTTGGGCTTAACGTCTCGGAATACGGCACACATTCAATGCGTCGCACGAAAGCTTCGCTCATCTACAAGGCTACGGGTAACCTGAGGGCTGTCCAGATTTTGCTCGGCCACTCAAACATCGAAAACACCGTCCGGTATCTGGGAGTTGATATCGACGACGCCATCACCCTTGCAGAGCGCACAGAGATTTAAGGTTAGGCGCTCCGTGTTATTGTGGGGAGCCGCCTGGAGGGCTAAGCGCAAGAAGGTCTATGCAGTACCAAACGGCTCGCGCTTTGAACCGAAATATTAGTTTTCATCGGCAACTCTGTTTCCGGGCCAGCGCAATTGAATCACCGATCTCGGACCGACAGTATTCGCTTTTCATCGCATCCGCCGTGGTTCAACTATTAATCATAGTGGGGCGAATCAGAATGTTGAAGCACGCGCAACTGAGGCTAAAAATCGACCCAACGTGCCAATCAACGCGCAAGCAGAATGGCTAAATCCGGATTCGCTTCACTGACTCCACGCCAAATCGAATGCCTCCGGCTAACCGCCGAGTTGAAAAGCTCGAAGGAAATCGGGCGAGAATTGGGCATGTCACAAAAGACGGTAGATACGCATATTGCAGCCGCGATCAAAGCGTTGGGAGCCGTCAATCGTCGCGATGCTGCCCGCATTTTTGCAAAGAACAGCAACGTTGAATTGCCGGATAAAATACTTAGGCAAACGTCCCGACTAGCCGATTTACCAACCTTTCAGTCACCTTTCTCTCCGCAAACAGTTGGCGGAAGTGAAGAGCCGTATGCGTTTCAGGAACAAGGGCATGGCCTACCGCCATCGCCACCTTGGAGCGCGACCGGCCCTTCATTCCGCACGTTTTTGGAGGGAGTGAAGCCCGATGACATAAAACCGATCAACCGCGCGATGCTCATTGCCATTGGTGCCATCATCATCGCGCTTGCATTGGCGATCACCGTCACGTTCGTCGATGTTCTTTCCCGACTAACAGACCATTCATCCTAGCTGCGCTCGCTGCGGCGTGGGATCAACCAAATTTCAAAGGATATACACGATGCGAAACGAACGCGTTCGCGCCGCCAGCATGGTTGCGCGCCAACTGACCCCGGCAGAAGCCGACATCGACACCGCAATGACAAGCCTTGCCGCCCTCACAACGGCAATGCTTGCCGCCCGTGCCGACGCAAATTTGTCGCCCTGTGTTGCGCAAGATGCTTTCGACAATATCGGCGAAGCGACTGCTTTGTTGTTCAAGGTGCGCAGCAAAGTCATCGACGCGCACCATAGCCTACATCAGGCGCAAACTGACATCGGGCTGCGCGAGGTGAGCTTCGGTCCGTCGCAGGGCATGCTCACAGCCAGCGCAGATTTTCCGATGCAATCAAACGTCATTGCTATTGCAAGCTAAACTTGCTCGAAAGGCCGGGCCATCCGCACATGGTCCGGTCGTTCACTTATGTATTTCATCATTTTCTCGCTGTCGCTCCCACTATGCTGCGGATACGCCTTGCTTCGAGGCGCAACGCCCGAGAGGTTGATCTCGACCCTATTTCTGGCCGCAAACGTGGCCACGGTCGTCACTGGCCTTTCGGAACCACGACTTGGGCAAACAAGGTGGGGCGTCTTTGCAGTTGATGTGGGGTTGTTGCTCGCGCTCGGTGCCGTCGCGCTTCGCGCCAACAGGATATGGCCGCTTTGGATCACGTCGATGCAACTCTTCACCGTCATGGCCCATGTCGGCAACATGATAATGCCGGGTGTTCGCCCGAACGCCTTTCGGTGGTCAATCATATTGACGAGCCTCATGATGCTCTGGGCGCTCGCACACCAAACCTATTTGCATCGAAAACGGGTCGCGCGGATGGGTGCAGAGCGATCATGGAGCAAGTTCTAGCGCCAGTCGTTCCGAGCGGCGCCGGGAGAATTGCAAACGAACTCGTCGATGAGTTTGGGTCATTCAGCGCGACGTTGGCAGCGCGCCCTGCGCATCTCGCGCGCGTTCTGCAGGGCGAACAAGCCGCACTTAGCCAGCTTCGTTCCGTCGCTATGGCCTTCGCCCATTGCCTCAAAGCGCGCGTCGCGGCCAAGCCAGTCGAAGTTTCGGTGACCGACGTCGCGGAGTATCTGAAATTTAGAATTGGCTTTGCCACGGTTGAGATTTTCTATGTGTTTTATTTCAATGTCAGTGGGCACTTGATCCATGACGGACCAATCTCGCATGGTAGCTTAACCTCATGCGAGGCGCACGGACGATCAATCGTGCAGGCAGCGCTCGACGTCGGCGCGGCGATGGTCGTCTTGGCGCATAACCACCCATCCGGCGATCCAACCCCAAGTCGCGCCGACATCACCATCACACGGCGCATTCACGATGCCTGCCGCCAGCTCGATATTCGGGTGTTTGACCATTTGGTCATCTGCCGCGACCGGGTTGAGAGTTTCCGCAAGTTGGGGCTTGTGTAATGGCAACGATCCACCGCTTGCAGCGTTCACCTGTAAATTCACCCAGCAGTGCGCCTCTGTCACGCGACATCAGCCTGTTCATGTTGGCGCATAGAGATTGGCAGGGCGATCATTATGCGGGAGTGCTCGGCGAAATTCTTGCGCGCATTCACTGCATACCCCGCCCAGCACTTGTCCATCTGACCGCGCATCTGATAGATCATTTGGACCAGTCCGAAGCTGACCCGGATAGCGAGGACGACGATCCCGATCTTGAACATGACGGGCGCGAACCGGACGACTCTCGGTAGCGACCTATCGCAGGGTGTGCTCAACAGCGGCGGGCATGTCGGTCAATGCGCTGACAGGTCGCGTATTTGGCGGGCGTGAGGCAACCGATGCGTAACCAATGGACATAATTCTTTGTTCATCCGTTCAGACGTAACGGAGCAAAACTCGTCGCATGTGTGGAGGCAAAACATGCATAAATCAAAGCCAAACAGCGTCGAACGTGCCGCCTTTTTGGACGATATGCAGGCATTGCTGAATCGTCTCGATGCGAGTGAATATAGCTTGGCAGCGGCAAGACTTTCCTCGGCAATAGATGCTTTGTCCGACGAAATGATCGATTTGCAGGTATTTCCAGCCGTCAGTTCTAACTACAACCTCCATTGACGCGCACTTACAGTTTTAGCTGAACGAATGGCAGCTATTGAAGCAGACGGAATGAAACGTCGACGACCACAAAGTTGGCGGAAGCCGTCCGCATTTCGGCATTCACAAGCTTGCAGCCACTGAACGTCGTTTGCTTTTGTGCTGTCCAATCCGGCGTAAACCTGCTTGATCGCCGCATGAAGGCACCCCGACCGCCAATTCCAAAGACAGTCTGGGTGCTCGGCTTCGTCAGCATGTTCATGGATATCTCGTCGGAGATCATCCACGCGCTGCTGCCGCTGTTCCTGACGGCGACGCTCGGCATCAGCGTCGCGATGGTCGGGCTGATCGACGGCGTGGCCGAAGCGACGGCGTCGATCACCAAGGTGTTTTCGGGCTATCTTTCTGACCGGATGGGCAAGCGCAAGCCGCTGATCCTGATCGGTTACGGGCTTGGCGCGCTATCCAAACCGGTATTCGCGCTTGCGGGGACCGCGCCGGTTATCATGG
>JANMPU010000005.1:0-40176 GCA_031369985.1 Sphingomonas sp.
CCCCTCCACGAAGGCGTGGAGGGGAGTTAGGACTGCACCATGCCTCAGCCCATTGTTGCCATTATCGGACGCCCCAATGTCGGGAAATCCACGCTGTTCAACCGGCTGGTTGGCAAGCGGGTGGCGCTGGTTGATGACCGGCCAGGGGTAACGCGTGACCGGCGCGAGGGAGACGCGCATCTGCTGGGGCTTGATTTCCGGTTGGTCGATACGGCGGGGTTTGAGGATGAGGATGCGGCCACACTACCAGGGCGGATGCGGGCGCAGACGCAGGCGGCGGTGGATATGGCCGATGTCGCGCTGTTTGTGATTGATGCCCGCGCCGGGATTGTGCCGCTTGACCAAGAAATTGCGCGGTGGCTGCGCGGATCGAAAACACCGGTCGTGCTGGTCGCGAACAAGGCCGAGGGGACAAGCGGCGATGGCGGCTTTTACGAAGCCTTCTCGCTGGGCTTCGGGCAACCCGTTGCGCTGTCGGCCGAACATGGCGAGGGGCTCGCCGACTTGTTCGAAGGGTTGCAACCGCTTCTCGAAAAAGAAGAATATGACGTTGAAGATGTCGAAGAGGACGCCCCCGAAGGCGGCCCGCTGAAGCTCGCGATTGTCGGGCGGCCCAATGCTGGCAAATCGACGTTGGTCAACAAACTGCTCGGTGAAGATCGCATGATCACCGGGCCCGAAGCCGGAATCACGCGTGACTCCATCAGTATTGAATGGAATTGGGAAGGTCAGGCCGTCCGCCTGATCGACACCGCTGGATTGCGGCGCAAAGCGAAAGTCGAGGACAAGCTCGAACGCCTCTCTGCCGCAGATACGGCGCATGCGATTGATTTTGCCGAAGTCGTCGTCTTGCTGCTTGATGCGACCCGCGGGCTGGAGGCGCAGGACCTGCGCATTGCCGACCAAATTTTTACCGAAGGGCGTGCGATGGTGATTGCGCTCAACAAATGGGACGTGGCGGAAGGGCAGTCGGCGCTGTTCAATGGTGTCCGTGCCGCCCTGGAGGAAGGGTTCGCGCAAGTGAAAGGCGTGCCGCTCCTCACGCTGTCGGCCTTCACGGGCAAGGGGCTCGACATGCTGATGAAAGTGGCGTTCGAAACACGCGAGGCATGGAGCCGGCGCGTGCCGACGGGCGAACTCAACCGCTGGTTCGAACGCGCGCTCGAAGCCAATCCGCCGCCTGCGCCCGGCGGGCGGCGGATCAAATTGCGCTATGTCACGCAAATCAAAACGCGCCCGCCGAGCTTTGTTATTTTCGGGACGCGCGTTGATCAGCTCCCCGAGAGCTATCGCCGCTATCTGGTCAATGGCATCCGTCGTGATCTGGGATTCGGCGCGGTGCCGGTACGGCTGACATTGCGCAGCCCGAAAAATCCGTTTGCGCCGCAATAACGTGTCCCAAAACGGACGGGATTTTCGAGATTTTCGCTTCACATGTGTAACGCGCTGTTAACGCCATCGGCTTAAATCGGGCATGTTCATGGAGCTGTTGCGTGTCAGAAGTGCCCGACATCATTGACTGGATCGCGTTCCAATCCGCCCGCAACGAGTTGGGCGGGGACTTTATCCGCATCCTCGGCTATTTCCGCGAAGATGGCGCAAAATCTGTCGACGCGATTGAAGCCGCCGTGCGCGCAAACAACGCGGTCGCCATCGTCATGCCCGCACATACGTTGAAAGGTGAAGCGCGACAGTTCGGTGCAGAAGCGCTGGGCGACGTCGCCGAAATAATCGAAACCCACGCGCGCCAGTGCATCGAATGGGGTCACACGCCCGAAGATTTGATCGAGCATGTCGTCAAACTGCGCCCATTGTTCACACAGACGTTTGAGGAATTCGACAAGGAAACCAACCCGCTGGTCGAACGGCGCGGGTTTGGGAAGAAACCGGCGCTGGTGAACAACCAAGGGTTCGGAAGGATTTAGAACATCGCACCGTATATTTTGGTCAGCCTGTGCGCCGGACCTGATCGGGAGCCCTGACAGAAGAAATGCTGACTAGGTCGCAAGGCTTTGGATCAAGCCCGGAGGACGGAATCAAATATCGCGTTTGATGCTTTATCCCTCGGTCGGTTTCGATTGCAGCTGGATATAGTTTTCGATCCCCATTTGCCGGATCATGTCGAATTGCTTTTCGAGCGTGTCGACATGCTCTTCCTCACTT
Source organism: Sphingomonas sp. (assembly GCA_031369985.1). Taxonomy (GTDB): domain Bacteria; phylum Pseudomonadota; class Alphaproteobacteria; order Sphingomonadales; family Sphingomonadaceae; genus Sphingomonas_O. Next base: position 2,164 of record JANMPU010000005.1, read on the forward strand.
GCGAGAATGTAAGCGAAGAGATCGCGCGAGACGAAGTCGCGGATGCTTTCGCAATATTGAATGGCGTCGCGTAAGGGGGGGAGGGCTTCCTCCTCAAGCGCATAATCGGCCTTCAGAATTTCTTCGACTGTTTCGCCGATGCGCAAACGACCCAGCATCTGGAAATTCGGCAACCCGTCGAGAAACAGGATGCGTTCCGACAGTTTGTCAGCGTGTTTCATTTCATCGATTGATTCGTGGCGTTCGAATTCAGCGAGTTTTGCGACGCCCCAATTGTCGAGCATCCGGTAATGCAACCAATATTGGTTGACCGCGGTCAGTTCATTTTTGAGGCAGATATTCAAATGCTCAATGACCTTGGGGTCGCCCTTCATGCCGGTGCTCCTGTTTCAGGCATTGTTATACAGGGTTTAAAGAGAGCGTAAAGGACGGAAATCTGCCAAATTTTGTTAATGCGAATGCTAAGCAGCCGCGCGTTCGGCCTGAATGATTTCGCGGGCGAAAGGGAGGCACTGGCCACAGCGGACTTCGCAGCCGAGCCGCTTGTAAGCACATTTCGGATGAGCCGATCCCGCACGCACAGCATCGCGGATTTCATTTTCACGCAGCGCATTGCAAACACAGACGACCATCGGAAACCTCCTAATGCGAATCACTATCACACGTGATAATCAGTCGCAATAGCGGTTTATGGTTTACGAAATACTTGCCATTCCCATTTGGCAAGCGACCGCCACAACCATTCGGCGGGACCATAATGAAAACGGTCAAGCCACGGTTTGGACCAGAGTAGAATCAGGACCCAGATGAGCAGGACGACGGCGTAGAGCTGGGCGCGGCTGAGGCTCGCGAACAAGCCGAAACCGGTTCCATAGAAGAGCGTTGTCGCGACAAGGCTGGTGCCGAGATAATTGCTAAGCGCCATGCGTCCGGCGGCTTCAATGCGCGTCATGAGGGCGGTGAACCAACCCGACTTGATCAGCAGAATCACGACTGCGGCATGCGCGAGCGCGACGAAGGGTCGGGGGAGCAGGCTGATGGCATCGCCAAGCGCCATGATTGCGGGGTCGAAACCGCTGTAGAGAATTTGGCGCGCGAGGATCGTCATGACTGGCACGCCAATGCCATAGCCGAGGGCAATCACTGTCAGATAACGGCGGCGCGACCAATCGCCGGTCAGGAAACCATTGCGGAAAAACAGGATGCCGAGCGCGAGGAAGCCGAGCACTTCGGGCATGGTCAGCAGCACCACAACCGTCTGGAAAAATGTCGTTGCCTTGACGCGGGTTTCAACAACCGAGGCGAAGCCGCCGCGATAGCCATCAATCTCGCGCTGCATGACCTGTGGGTCGGCGCGTTCTTCGGTCAAGCGGTCTTGCCATTTGGTGATAGCGTCGGCGCTAGCGTCTGGTGCCATTGCAGCAGATTTTATGCCTTCAAGGTCGGCATAGCCCCCGATATTCGCCGCGCTCTGCAACGCGAGCATCGCCGCCACGGTCGTCCACAAAGCCCGCTGCGGCGCGCGCCACAGAAGGAAGCCAAGCATTCCCGCAATCGCATATTGAACCAATATGTCGCCGAACCAGATCAGCCACGCGTGGATCATCCCGATGACGAACAACCACCCTATCCGCCGGTAATGCGTCGCGGCGGCGCTTTGATCGCTGGCCTCAGCACGGTCGGCGATCAACACCATCGAAGCGCCGAACAACATTGTGAACAGCGCGCGGAACTTGCTTTCTGAGAGGACATAGTTGGCGGCCCAAGTGACAAGATCGGCGGGGCCTTTGTTTCCGAATGCCGTGGGGTTCAGATAGGCATCCATCGGCAACCCGAACGCAACGATGTTCATGAGCAAGATGCCCATGACAGCGACTCCGCGGACGGCGTCGATTGTGGTAATGCGTTCGCTGGTCACCGCGCCGACTTGCGGATCATCAGCTTGAGGCCCGACCAAATGGCATCGACCGCGCAGACCTTTACATCGACCAAATCAGTGGCGGGGAGAATGACCGCGCGGATCGTGTCTTCGGTAATGTTGGTCGGAACGTTGGATGCCTTTTTGGGCCAGCTGACCCAGATGAATCCGCTGGGCGCGAGGAGCGGGCGGAGAGCCGTGAGTTTCGCTTCCATATCCTCGCGTTCGGTGACGAAGATGTGCGCTGCGTCGAGGTCAGGTTGGGGCTCGGTGAGTTCGTTCAGATCCGTGGTTTCAATCTCGGCGCGGACGCTGGCAGGCATGGCATCGAACCAGACATGCAGCCCGGGTTTTAGCGAGAGCTTTTTGCCGAGTGGCGTGCCCGAGTATCCTTCTGGCATTATCCGAGCTTCCCGATCAAAGCCCGTGCAGCGGCGGGATTGCGGACTTTGGCACCGGCGATGAAGAAGATGTAGGCGTCGCGACCGCTTGCCGCCCACGCCTTGTCTGCCCAGCCATTCAGCGCGGCGTCGTCATAGCCGGTGGGGACGTCGTTCTGCGACCGTTGCAGGCGGGCATAAGTGAAGTCGGCGGTGGCTTCGTCGATGCACGGGTGATCGTCGCTGTCGGCGAAAACGATGGCCATGTTCCGCGCTTTGGCGAGCGTATAGAATGCGGGGTCACGAAAACTTTCGTGGCGCGGTTCGAGGGCGTGGCGGATGGGAACGCCATCCTGCGTGTCGGGGATCAAGTCGAGAAACGCTGCGAAATCATCGCGGTCAAAGCGCTTGGTCGCTGCAAATTGCCAGAGGATGGGGCCAAGCCGGTCGCCCAGTTCGGTGAAACCCTGCGTCATGAACTTGTCGATTGAGTCCGCGCCGTCGGCAAGCAGTTTGCGCGCGGTCGAAAAGCGCGACGCCTTAAGGCTGAACTTGAAACCGTCGGGGACGGACGCTGCCCAATTGCGGAAACTTGTCGGTCTTTGACGACCATAGAATGTCGCGTTGATCTCGATTGTGGTCACATGCTGGCCCGCATATTCCAGCTCGCGCTTCTGCGGATGCCCCGGCGGATAAAAGACCCCGCGCCAAGGTTCATAGGTCCACCCGCCAATGCCAACGCGGATGGTCATGCATCCATCAGCGCGGGGAAGAAGCGTTCATGCGCGGCGCGGAGGGTGGCGAGGGGGATGCTTTGGACGCCGCCGCGGTCGATCATGTCGAAGCCGATTGCGTCGCCGCCGGTTGTACCGAGCGGGATCGAGAAGATGTTGGCTTCGGTCGCGCGGGCACGCACCGTAGCGGCGTCGCGGGTCGTAACGACATAGCGGCTTTGGTCTTCGCCGAACAGGATCGCAGCTGGGTTCGGGATTTGCGAGACGACAGGAACGATGACGCCGATATTTCCCGATAGTGCCATTTCGGCAATGGCAACTGCAGCGCCACCGTCCGAACAGTCGTGCACTGCCGTAACAAGTCCGTCGGCGATAAGTGACTGGATGAGTTCGCCGGCTCGGCGTTCGGCAGCGAGATCAACGGGGGGAGGGGGGCCATCTTCGCGTCCGTGGATTTCACGCAGCCAGATCGATTGACCCAAATGCCCCACGGTGTGGCCCAAGATGAGGATGTCCTCTCCCGCTGCCTTGAACGCGATAGTCGCCGATTTCGACCAGTCGGCGAGGATGCCGACGGCACCGATAGCGGGGGTTGGTAGGATTGCGCTGCCGCCGCCGGTGGCTTTGCTCTCGTTGTAGAGTGACACATTTCCGCTGATGATGGGTGTGTCGAGCGCGATGCACGCTTCCGACATCCCCTCAAGACAGCCGACAATTTGCGCCATGATTTCGGGGCGCTGGGGGTTGGCAAAGTTGAGGCAGTTGGTCACCGCGAGCGGCGTCGCGCCGACTGCGGACAGGTTGCGATAGGCCTCCGCAATGGCCTGTTTACCGCCTTCATAGGGGTCGGCATAGCAATAGCGCGGCGTGCAATCGGTGGTGATTGCGATGGCCTTGTCGGTGCCGTGGATGCGCACGACTGCCGCGTCGCCGCCGGGGGGCTGGACGGTGTCCCCGCCCACTTTTTGGTCATATTGTTCCCAGATCCAACGGCGCGAGGCGATGTCGGGGCTGGCCATGAGTTTGAGCAAGTCCGCCGCGATGTCGGTGCTTTCGGGGATGTCGCCGAGTGGTTTGACTTGCGCCCAGACTTTGTATTCTTCGCGGCTCATCGCGGGCCGGTCATACAGCGGCGCGTCTTCGGCGAGGGGGTCGAGGGGGATATCAGCGACGACTTCACCATGATGTTCGAGGACCATGCGGCCCGTATCCGTGACTTCGCCGATGATCGCGAAATCAAGTTCCCATTTCTTGAAGATCGCTTCCGCCTCGCTCTCGCGGCCGGGCTTGAGAACCATCAGCATCCGTTCCTGCGATTCGGACAGCATCATTTCATAGGCGGTCATGCCGGTTTCGCGCTGCGGTACTTTGTCCATGTTCAGCCGTATGCCCGCGCCGCCTTTGCTCGCCATTTCGACCGAAGAACTGGTCAGCCCCGCCGCGCCCATATCCTGAATGGCGACGATGGCATCAGTCGCCATCAGTTCGAGGCACGCTTCGATCAGCAGCTTCTCGGTGAACGGATCGCCGACCTGCACCGTCGGGCGTTTTGCATCGGCGTCGTCGCCGAAATCTGCGCTCGCCATTGTCGCGCCGTGAATGCCGTCGCGGCCCGTCTTTGACCCGACATAGACAATCGAATTGCCGAGGCCGGTGGCGGCGGAATAGAAAATCTTGTCCTGATCGGCGATCCCCACCGTCATTGCGTTGACTAAGATGTTGCCGTCGTAAGCCGGGTGGAAGTTCACTTCGCCGCCGACGGTTGGCACGCCAACGCAATTGCCGTAGCCGCCAATGCCGCTGACCACGCCCGCGATCAGATGCTTCATCTTAGGATGATCGGGCGATCCGAAGCGCAGTGCATTCATGTTGGCAATCGGTCGCGCGCCCATCGTAAAGACATCGCGCAGGATGCCGCCGACGCCGGTCGCTGCGCCCTGATATGGTTCGATATAGCTTGGGTGGTTATGCGATTCCATTTTGAAGATCGCGGCTTGGCCGTCGCCAATGTCGATGACACCCGCGTTTTCGCCGGGGCCGCAAATGACCCACGGCGCTTCGGTTGGCAGTTTTTTCAAATGAATGCGCGAGGATTTGTAGCTGCAATGCTCCGACCACATCACGGAGAAAATCCCGAGTTCAGTAATGTTTGGTTCGCGTCCCATTGCGTGGAGAACGCGGTCATATTCTTCTGGAGAAAGGCCGTGGTCGGCAACGATTTGCGGGGTTATTTCAGACATCTTTGCGCCTCTAGCGAGCGATGCGCGTCCTTGCCACCCACGATGCGAGGATCGTTGCCCATGCGAACACAAAAAGCGCGAGTCCCCAAAGCCCGGCATCGACCGCAACCGGCGGGGGCCCGAACCAGTTGATGGCTTGGACCAGCAGCAAGACGCCGATCAGCACAGGTAGCGCGAAAGATTTGCGCGCGGCGCGGCGGGCGCGGGCGTAAAGCCAAATGCTGCCGAACAGCAGGCCGAGTTCAAGCGGCATTTCGATGGCGGGATGGTTCCACAGGCCAAGCCCGAGTTTCGGCGGTGTTGCCGCTAGTGTCAGGTCGGGGACGTGGACGAGCAGGTCAAGAAACCAGTGCGAGACGACGACTGCGCCGCCGATCAATCCTGCCCGCCAATTGCCGATGGTCAGACGCAGCAGCGCCGCAAATCCCGCCGCCCAGACGAACGTGCCCAATAAGCTATGCGTGTAGGGCATATGATAAAGGTTGATCGGGTTCATGACCGATGTGCCCGGCGCGATGCGCATTGCCTCGACGCCCATCGGCACGAATGCGAAAAAGGCGAGATCAACCAGCTGCGCCGCGACGAACAAGGTTCCCAGCTTCGGCGCTTTGGGCAGTGCAGCAGCAGCGAAGGCCGCGCTATAATGACCGACGAACATGCCGCGCTTTTGTCAGCCGCCGCGCACCCACGCAACCTTCGGGTCATTGAAATCGACTTTCTCACCCAGCTCCCAGACATTGGCATAGCCATAGCCAACGAGGTTGATGAACGTCTGGATATTGAGCGCCAACGGGCGCGCTTTCATCCGCACCGGCGCGACGTTGTTGGTGAAGTTATTGTTGCAGTAAATCAGGATCGGGCGGTCCGTCTTGCCGATGACCTGTGCCAGACTGTCCGCCGTGAAATCGGTAAAGGGCAAATTGACTGCGCCAGCGATATGCCCCGCCTTGAAGGCGTCGGCAGACCGCGCGTCGAGGATCATCACATGACTCTTCTTTGCCATCGCCTGAAACTTGGCGAGCGGGATTAGGCGCGCCTGCCGTTTCGTCCGCACTTCGGTCGTCAGCGTCTGGAATTCCGCATAGTCGATAAGGGGATTTTGCGCCGGTGCTGCAGCCAGCAAAGCGAGAGCAATAATCATCGAACCGGTCCTCCGTGCGCGTTGTGCGCACAGGGTGGACCGCCTTCAATAAACCAATGCTGAACGCTTGAGGCTCAGGCTTTGCAGCTTTGCGCGCCCTTGCCCGGACGGGTCAGGTTGATGGTCTCACCGGACACCGTCAAGGAATAGCCGCCTTCAGCAACCATGGGCTTGCCCGCTTCAGGGGCTTCCAATTTGGTCGCAGGGCCACCCTTGTCTGCGCGGACATTCGCCATTTTGTCGCCCTGAAACAGCTCAACATAGGCAAGGCTACCGTCTTTACAGCGATAGGCTTTGTCGGACTTGAGCGAGGGCGGCAGCACGACCGGCTTGGCGTTCGCCAATTCGGCCTGCATATCATCGCCGCCCTTTTGAACGACAGTTTCTTTCTGGCAGGCAGAAAGGGCGAAAAGAGCCGCAGCGGCGGCCAAAGTTGTGCGGTGCATCATAGACCCCTTTCATGCGCGGACAGAGCGATTCCCGTCAAGCGATAAAGCGCGCAATTGCGGTGACTTCGCGGGCGGGCTAGGCGATTGCGCATGACGATCATGCCAAACCCGCTCGCGCTTATCGGCAATACGCCGCTCGTCCGCCTCGAAGGGCCATCGGCGGCAACTGGCTGCAACATTCTCGGCAAGTGCGAATTCGCCAATCCGGGTGCGTCGGTGAAGGATCGCGCGGCGCTGTTCATTGTTGAAGACGCGGAATCGAACGGTACGCTGAAACCCGGCGGGACGATTGTCGAGGGGACGGCAGGGAATACCGGGATCGGCCTCGCGCTCGTGGCAAATGCGAAGGGATACAAGACGATCATCGTCATGCCCGAAACGCAGAGCCGTGAGAAAATGGATACGTTGCGTGCACTGGGCGCGGAACTGGTGCTGGTGCCTGCTGCGCCGTTCAGCAATCCGGGGCATTTCGTTCATACGTCACGGCGGATTGCCGAAGATACACCGGGTGCGGTCTGGGCCAACCAGTTCGACAATATAGCCAACCGCCGTGCACACATTGTCGGCACGGCTGAGGAAATCTGGGCACAGACCGAGGGCAAATTGGATGGCTTTACGTGTGCGGTTGGGACCGGCGGAACGCTCGCGGGCGTCGGGCTCGGCCTGAAAGCCAAGGACAACAAAGTCACCATTGCGCTGACTGATCCGCACGGGGCAGCGCTCTATAGCTATTATGCGTTTGGTGAATTGAAATCGGAAGGGACGTCCTATGCCGAAGGGATCGGGCAGGGGCGCGTAACGGCAAACCTCGAAGGTGCGCCAATTGACCGGCAATATCGTGTTTCGGACGAGGAAGGACTGGCGCAAGTCGCCGCGTTGCTCCGCGATGAGGGCCTTTGTCTGGGCCTGTCGTCGGGCATCAATGTGGCGGGTGCGATGATGCTGGCGCGCGATCTGGGGCCGGGAAAGACGATTGTCACGATCCTGTGCGATACAGGTTTTCGTTATTTATCAACACTTTACAATCCAAAATGGTTGCGTGCGAAGGGGCTACCCGTGTTCCCTTGGCTTAAGGCACAATAAATCTTATATTTCCGGCATGGCGATCAATTTCCCCGGGCGTCCGCCAACCGCTGGCGAGAAACATGAACGCATGCAGCGGATGCGCGTTGGCCTGACGGGGCTCGCCGCTGTTGGTCTGATTGTTGTGATTGCGACCGCTGTTGCCACAAGTGTCCGCAAAAGTGCGTCAGAGACCGCAGCCATATCTGGACCGCCTACTGTGGTTCCGACCGTCTCGTCGCCCGATAAAGTGAGCGAAAAAACCGAACCGCTTGCGCAATTAGGCGTCGCGCCTGACGCAAATAAAGACGTGGCGGTGCCGCCCGAAAAGAAGCCCAACTGAGGGTCGTTGCTGTTCTGTTAATGCTGGTCGCGCTTTCCGGTGCGAGCGAGCGACCTCGCGTAACGTTGATGACTGCTCTGCCAATGGTATGGGGTGAGGGGAGCGCTACCGAGATACTACAAGGACGTTCGGGCCGTTCCGAAACACTGCAGCGTCTTGATGCGCGTTTCGACATCCGCGCGATTGATATGGTGTCGAGGAAAACATTAGGCCGCGACATTGCAATCCTCGCGCAGCCGCGTCGTTTGTCGCCGCTGGAGCTGGTCGCATTCGACAAATGGGTGCAGCGCGGCGGGCGAGCGATGATTTTTGCTGATGCAAAATTGTTGGGCTCGTCGAGTTATCCGCTCGGCGACAATCGCCGTGCGCCGCCAGTGACGTTGCTTGATCCCTTGTTCAAACATTGGGGGGTTGAGCTGGGCGACAGCGACAAGGTCATCCGCACTGTTTCCTATGGTGGCACGAAGGTCACGTTTGCGGCGGCGGCGGCATGGACGTTAAGTAGCAACTGCACGGCCATCATTCCCGAAGCCATCAATTGCCGCATCGGCAAGGGATGGGTTATCCTGATCGGGGATGCTGACATGCTCGATGCGCGCCTTTGGCAAGAACAGGGTGCCGATAATCCTGCATGGATCGCTGCCCTGCTTGATCGCCTTGCCAGCAAGTGAGTCGCGCCGCCCGAACCCCATCCGATCCATAATATGTCCGATTTAGAAGAACATTAAGTGAACTTATGATAAATAAGCGATAAGTTCCCCGTTTCACCCGTTAAAAACCGTTGTGAACCGTAAAATCCCCTGTTACGCCATGCTCCCGACAAGAGGCGGGGTCACCCTGACGCGATTCTATCTGAAATTCTGGGTCACGACCGTGATTCAGTGCGCGCCAGAGCTTTGCCAAAACGGGATTGAGGCGACACGTTGGCGGATCGGGCGGTTTTCAAAGGCTATGCGCTTCAGGGCATCGACGGCAAAGGCCGTGTCGCCCTACCCGCGTCGATGCGCCTGATCGTCGAGGGTCAAAAGGGCGAACGTGCGCTCCTGTTGTCCGATGATGATAAGCGCGGCTGCTTACGTGCAGCGGACCCGAATTGGTCGAGCCGACTTTATGATCGCCTGACGGCTGATGCCGAACGTGCGCTTGATGCGGGCCGCGAGATTGACCGCGAAGATATTGCGGCCAGCGCTTTCGGTCGCTTTGATGAAGTGCCATTTGACGCGTCGGGCCGTTTCATCTTGCCGCCTTTCCTTCGTGACAAGGGTGCGCTGACCAGTCTCGCCTTTTTCTGGGGTGCCGGGGATACGATCGAAGTGTGGTCGCCCGAAAAGCTGCTTGCCGACGCCAATGCCGACGCCGCGAAAAAAGAACGCTGTGCCTGGCTCATGTCCGACCGGCGGGCGTCATGAATGCGCCGCATATCCCTGTCTTGCTCGACGAAGTGCTTGAGGCGCTAAAAATTGCAGCGGGCGAGACGCATGTCGACGGCACCTACGGCGCAGGCGGCTATTCACGGGCGATGATTGATGCGGGGGCTGAGGTCGTCGCGTTCGACCGTGATCCCGATGCGATTGCAGCAGCGGAAAAGCATGATCGCCTGACACTTATGGAGGATCGCTTTTCGCAGCTCGACCGGGCGGCACCCGCCGACGGCGTTGTTCTCGACATCGGTGTTTCGTCAATGCAGCTTGACCGCGCTGAGCGGGGTTTCTCATTTCAGGCGGACGGTCCGCTCGATATGCGGATGGAGCAAGCGGGACCGAGTGCAGCTGACTTTCTCAACAGCGCTGACGAAAGCGACATTGCGGACGTCATCTATACGCTCGGCGACGAACCCAAGTCGCGGCGCATTGCGCGGGCGATTGTTGCCGCTCGCCCGCTGACCACGACGGGCCAGCTTGCGCACATCGTCCGCCGCGCGCTGGGCCACAAGCCGCATGAGAAAAAAGACCCCGCAACGCGGACCTTTCAGGCGATCCGCATGCATATCAATCGTGAACTTGGCGAGTTGGAAGATGGTCTGGACGCCGCCGAACGTGCGCTGAAACCCGGCGGTCGGCTCGCGGTGGTGACTTTTCACAGTCTGGAAGACCGTATCGTCAAAAATTTCATGCGCCGCCGCTCGGGTGGTGAACCCTCTGGTTCGCGCCATTTGCCGGTGCAGGCTGCTGGTCCCAAACCCACCTTCGCCCGCGTCGCGAAGCCGGTTCGCGCCTCCGACGCTGAAATTGCGCGCAACCCCCGCGCCCGGTCCGCCACGCTGCGGTCGGCTGAACGCACTGCCGCCCCCGCCTGGTCCTTGAAAGAGAGTACAGCCCCATGATTGTCCAGCGTTTCCGCGCGATTGGATGGGTTGCGATTGTCGCCGCCGCCGTCTGCGCGCTGTATCTCATTTCGCTTCAGGTCGCCGTTGAACGTGGCAAGCTGGAGGCGGTCGAAGCACAGATCGGCGCGGCGCAGCGCGAAGTGCGCCAGCTTCAGACCGAACTCGGCACACGAGCGTCGTTGCGCCAACTCGAACGGTGGAACGGTGATGTCCTCGCGCTGAGTGCACCGAAGGCGACGCAGTTTGTGAATGACGGCGCGCAATTGGTTGCGGTCGATCTCGACGCGAAAGCGGGCACGCCGAATGCGCCGCCACCGGTCATGGCATCGGCCGCCATCCCGAAGCCGGTTGATGTAACGGTGCCGTCAATCCCCGATGATCCTTTCGTGAAGTCGGCGGCCAAACCGAAAGCCCCCCAGATCGCGATGGCAACCAAGCCCGCCGCCAAGCCGGAGGACCGCAAGCGCCCGTGACCACCTTGATCGCACAGCCGCCGCGGATTCGCGCCATGGGCCAGCGACAGGCGTCGCTGGTCGTCGCACATCAACGGCTGATGATTGTCATGCTGTTGTTTGTGGCGGCGGTGACGATGATCACGCTGCGGCTCATGTGGTTATCCGTATCGACTGATGCCAATGCCAGCACCAACGCAGCCAGCCTGATGGCGAAGCGCGGCGACATTGTGGACCGCAACGGCCAGGTTTTGGCGCGCACGATTGAAGCGTGGTCGGTCGGCATTCACGCGAACAAGCTGTTGAATGATCCCGAGGATTTGGCACCTAAACTCGCTGCGCTGATGCCCGAACGGAGCGAAGCCGAATATCTCACAATTCTGCAATCGGGTGTGCGGTTTACGTATCTCCGCCGTCGCGCGCTTCCCGATTTGATTGCAAAGATTAATGCGCTGGGCGAGCCGGCCATGGCCTATGCCCGCGAGCCTGAGCGGCTTTATCCGCAGACGACGCTCGCCGCACATGCGCTTGGCTATACCGATTTTGACGGGCGCGGCGTGACGGGCATGGAGCGCGTGCTTGAGGATCGCCTGACCAATCCCATGTCGCGCGGAAAACCAGTGGCGCTTTCCATCGATTCACGTGTTCAGGCGACGATGGAAAGTGAACTTTCGGCGGCAATGGTCGATCAACAGGCAAAGGGAGCAACAGGCCTGATCCTTGACGTCCACACCGGCGAGCTGATTTCGATGGTTTCGCTGCCGGTGTTCAATCCGAACAAGCCCGGCGAGACGACCGACGATTCCCGCCGCAACAATGTGACGCAGAGCGTTTATGAACTGGGCTCGACGTTCAAGGCGATCACTTTTGCCAACGCAATGGATGCGGGCGTCGTGACGTCACTCGCCAAGCGATATGATGCGACGCAGCCTGTTCAAATCGGGCGGTTCAAGATCAAAGATGATCATCCAAGCGGGCGCTGGCTGAACGTCCCCGAGGCACTGGCCCATTCGTCGAACATCGTGACAGCGCGCATCTCCGACCAGCTTGGTCCGGCACGGATGCAAGCCATGTTCCGAAAGCTCCATTTCGACAGTGCGCCCGACATTGAGCTGAAAGAGCGCGGTCGCCCGATCTGGCCATCCGACTGGGGCCGCGCGACCGTGATGACGTCGGGTTATGGCCACGGGATTGCCGTCACGCCCTTGCATCTTGCCAATGCTTATGCGGCGCTCGTCAACGGTGGCATTTGGCGGCCATCGACGTTGATGAAGATTGAAGCCGGCAAAGCGCCAAAGGGAACGCGCGTGTTCAGCCAAGGCACGAGTGACAAGATGCGCGCGATGCTCCGCCTTGTGGTTCTTGAAGGCACAGGCAGCAAAGCCGATGCCGGTGGCCTGCGCGTGGGTGGCAAGACGGGCACCGCTGAAAAGGCCGGTGTTGGCGGCTATGCCAAGCACTCGACTGTTTCGACCTTTGCCGGAGCGTTTCCGATGGACGCGCCACGATACGTTATCATTGTCATGTTCGATGAACCGAAGGGCAGCGCCGAAAGCGCCGGACAGCGGACGGCGGGCTGGGTTTCTGCACCCGTCGTGAGCCGAGTCTTATCGCGCGTCGGGCCGATGCTCGGCGTGACGCCCGATGTGAACCGCGAGATTGCACTTGCCGATTACATGCCGCTCCTCTGGAAACCGAAGGGAGAGCGCTGATGCGGCTGGGCACGCTCCTGGGCACGGATGATAGCGCAGACGTGACCGGGTTTGCGATCGATCACCGCAAAGTTGCCCCGGGCACGGTGTTTGGTGCATTCCGGGGTGCACGGTTTAATGGCGAGGACTTTATCGGTGATGCCGTGAAAGCGGGGGCGGTGGCGGTTGTGTCGGCACCGGGACCGCATGTTGCCGGTGCTAAGCATATCAGCTCGATTGAGCCGCGCCGCGATTTCGCACTTCTGGCAGCGAAATTCTTCACACCGTTTCCTCAGACGACCGTTGCGGTGACGGGCACCAATGGCAAGACGTCGGCCGTCGAACTGACTCGTCAGTTGTGGCGGATGGCGGGGTTTCACGCGGCGAGTATCGGGACGCTGGGCGTAACAACCGCCGACGAGCGCGTGGTTACTGGCCTGACCACGCCCGACATCGTCACCTTCTTGTCCAACATGGCAGGCCTGAAGCGCGAAGGCGTGACGCATGCAGCGTTTGAGGCGTCGAGCCACGGGCTTGACCAGTATCGCACCGAGGGATTGCCGGTTGCGGCGGCAGCCTTCACCAATCTCAGTCGCGATCATCTCGATTATCATGGCGACATGGCGGCCTATCTGACCGCCAAATTGCGGTTGTTTTCCGAAGTCGTCGATGCCGACGGGACCGTCGTGGTGTGGCAGGATGATGAAGCTTCGGATCGTGTCATCGACTTGGCCAGAGAGCGGGGGCTGCGGCTGGTCGGTGTGGGCACGCGCGGCGGAACGCTCCGCCTCCAGTCGCGCGTGCCCACACAACTCGGGCAGAAACTGGTCGTGGTGCATGAAGGGGTCGAGCATAAGATCAACCTGCCGTTGATTGGGGCGTATCAGACGGCAAATGCTTTAGTCGCGGCAGGGTTGGTGATTGCAACGGGCGGTAACGTGAAAACGACGCTGGCCAATCTGGGGCGGATGCAGGGCGTTCGGGGGCGGCTTGAACGCGCTGTTATCAGCCGCACCGGCGCGCCCGTCTATGTCGATTACGCGCATACCCCCGATGCGCTGGCAGCCGCGATTTCCGCGCTGAAACCGCATGCCGTCGGGCGGTTGATCCTTGTGATGGGTGCCGGCGGCGACCGCGATCAGGGCAAGCGGCCCGAAATGGGCATCATTGCCGAAGCGATGGCTGATCGCGTCATCGTCACCGACGACAATCCGCGCGGCGAAGATCCGGCGCTGATCCGTGCGGCTATCCTGTCTAAAGCGCCCGAAGCCACCGAAATCGGCGATCGACGCGAAGCGATTGCCGCTGCGATGGCCGAAGCGCGCGCCGACGACATCGTCCTGATTGCGGGGAAGGGGCATGAAACTGGCCAGATTGTGGGAGACCGCGTTCTGCCCTTCGACGATGTGCAGGTTGCACGGGAATGTGCGGCATGAGTGCGCTTTGGACCGCGTCCGACATCGCCGCCGCAACTGGCGGTATGGCGTCGGCTGACTTTGCGGTCAACGGCATTGCCTTCGACAGCCGCGAAATCGGCACAGGCGATCTGTTCGTCGCCATGGTCGGTGAAAATGATGATGGGCACCATTTCGTCGATGGTGCGTTTGAAAGAGGTGCAGCGGGCGCGATTGTTTCGACGCCGGTTTCGCACCCGCATGTTTTGGTCGCCGATACGGTGGCCGCACTGAATGCCCTCGGTGTCGCAAGTAGGGCGCGTACGGCCGCAAGGGTCGTCGGCGTTACCGGATCGGTCGGAAAGACCGGAACGAAGGAGGCCCTTGCTGCTGCACTATCGCGAACCCCGAACACGAAGGTGCACCGCTCGGTCAAAAGTTACAACAACCACACTGGTGTGCCGTTGAGCCTCGCGCGGATGCCAATGGACAGCGACTATGGTGTCTTTGAAATGGGTATGAACCATGCCGGAGAGATCGCCGCGTTGACCGCGATGGTGCGCCCACACGTCGCGCTGATCACTGCAATAGCCCCTGCGCATATCGAATTCTTTCCAACAGGCCTCGACGGGATTGCCGATGCCAAAGGTGAGATTTTTCAGGAGCTTGAACCGGGCGGCACAGCGATCATCCCTTTCGATACGCCTTATCGCGACCGGTTGATTGGGCACGCCAAACCCCATGCCGCGCGCATTCTAACCTTTGGTCTTGGCGAAGGGGCGGACGTCCGTGCGCATCAAGCGGTGCCGTCGCCGCGGGGTACTTTGGTTACGGCGACGCTGTCCGATGCCGAACTTTGCTTCACGATTGCGCAGCAGGGCGAGCATTGGGTATCGAATGCACTGGCGGTGCTGGCAGCGGTGTCAGCCTTAGGGGGGGATCTCGCAGCGGCGGGATTGGCGCTGGCTGAACTCGAAGGGATGGCGGGACGCGGCGCGCGCTACACGCTGCGGTCGGGTGCGACGCTGATCGACGAAAGTTACAATGCTAATGCCGCATCAATGGCAGCAACGCTGAAGGTTCTCGGCGATGAACCCGCTGCGCGGCACATTGCTGTGCTGGGCGAGATGCGTGAGCTGGGCACGGAGAGCGACGCGCTCCACGCGTCAATTGCCGCGCCCTTGCTGGCCGCAAACGTCGCTTTTGCCCTCCTTGTCGGCCCCGCAATGACGCCGCTTGCCAAGGCGCTTGAGGGCAATGTCGAGTTCTGCCACGTCGCAGATACCGCCACCGCCATCGACATTTTGCCGTCGCTCATCGCTGCCGATGACGCGATCTTGGTCAAGGGGTCGAACGGGGTCGGGTTGTCTGCGCTCGTTACTGCTTTGAGGAACGCCTGATGCTCTATTTGCTGGCCGACATGCTTGGCTTTCCCGGCATCCTGAACCTCCTCCGCTATTTGAGCTTCCGCACTGGGGGCGCGGTAACGACAGCGTTGGTTCTGGGCCTGATCATTGGTCCCAAATTCATCGGCTGGCTGCGCATTCGGCAGGGTAAGGGGCAACCGATCCGCGAGGATGGTCCGCAATCGCATCTCGCTAAACGCGGTACGCCGACGATGGGCGGGTTGATGATCCTGACATCGGTGTCGGTGGCGCTGCTTCTCTGGATGGACCTGACCAATATTTTCGTTTGGGCATGCATTCTTGTGATGCTGGGCTTTGGCCTCGTCGGTTTCCTCGATGATTTGGACAAGGTCCGCAAGGCGAGCCACAAGGGCGTGTCGGGCCGCGTCCGGCTGATGTTCGAATTCCTGATCGCGGCCGTCGCGGTCACGCTGATCATGTATGAGCCGAATATCCGCGAGGGGCTGATGGGGCAGGGGCCTATCAACACGCAGCTTTATTTGCCATTTATCAAAGGACCGGTCGTTGATCTCGGCTGGTTCTACATTGCGTTCGGCGCGTTCGTCATTGTTGCGTTCGGCAATTCGGTGAACCTGACCGATGGGCTTGATGGCCTCGCGACGATGCCGGTGATTATTGCGTGCGTGGCGTTCATGATCATTGCCTACCTGACCGGGAATGCGAAGTTCGCAGGCTATCTGGGCATTCCGCATGTGCCGGGGTCGGGCGATCTGACGATCCTGTGCGGTGCGATTGTCGGTGCTGGGCTGGCGTTCCTGTGGTTCAATGCGCCACCCGCAGCTGTGTTTATGGGGGATACGGGGAGTTTGGCGCTGGGGGGGGTTCTGGGCACGATCGCGGTTGTTGCGCACCATGAGTTTGTGTTGGCTGTGATTGGCGGGTTGTTCGTTGTTGAAGCGCTGTCGGTCATTATTCAGGTCTTCTGGTTCAAGCGGACGGGGCGGCGCGTGTTCAAGATGGCACCGATCCACCATCATTTCGAACAGCTTGGCTGGGCGGAATCGACAGTGGTTATCCGTTTCTGGATTATTGCACTGGTGCTCGCACTGGCGGGCCTTTCGACGTTGAAGATCCGGTGATCACGTCGTCGCTCTGGCGCGGGAAACGCTATGCGGTCCTCGGGTTGGCGCGCTCGGGACAGGCGACGGTTCATGCCTTGTTGGCGGCAGGGGCAGAGGTTGTTGCGTGGGATAGTGATCCTGACAAATGCACTGCGCTCCTGCGAAAGCAGGAGCCCGGGACGCCAGAGCTCCTGCCTTCGCAGGAGCACATCGCATTCGCCGACCCCACAACCCTCGACCTCACTGGCTTCACCGCCGTCATCGTCTCCCCCGGCGTGCCGCTGAACCGCCATCCGATTGCGGCGCATGCGGCGAAATATGGCGTGCCGATTATCGGTGACATCGAACTCTTTGCCCAAGCTCGAGCCGAATTGCCGCCGCACAAGGTTGTCGGGATCACGGGGACCAACGGCAAGTCGACGACGACAGCTTTGGTGCATCACATCCTGAAAACCGCAGGCGTGCCGACGACGATGGGCGGCAACATCGGCCTGCCGATTCTGGGGCAGGCGCCGTTGCCTGCAGGCGGCGTTTATGTGCTGGAACTGTCGAGTTTTCAGATCGACCTGACCTTCACCCTCGACTGCGACGTCGCGGTTCTGCTCAACATCACGCCCGATCATCTCGACCGGTATGACGGGTTCGAGGCGTATGCGGCGAGCAAGGCGCGGTTATTTGAGATGAACACGGTAGGAGAAGACTGGGGACGGATCGTAATCGTCGACGACCCCGTTTCGGCTGAAATCGCAACACAATTTGATTGTGTTTTCGACGTGGGGTCAAAGTGGCTCAAAAACCAAGACCCCGCCTACGTTAGCTTGCAAAGCCATTGGCCAGCGCTGCAAGGATCTCACAATGCCTTAAACGCTGCAGCGGCAATAAAGTCCTGTCGATGCCTTGGATTGGATTGGATCGCCATCAATCGTGGCCTTCGCACCTTCCCCGGCCTTCCGCATCGCATGGAGCGCATTCGCGAGAAAGACGGCGTCCTTTATGTCAACGACAGCAAGGCAACGAACGCAGACTCGACCGCGCCCGCGCTCGCGGCGTATCCGGCGGTGCGTTGGATTTTGGGCGGGCAGGCGAAGACCGACGAGCTTGATGCCTGCGTCCCGCATCTATCCCACGTCAAAACCGCATTCACGATTGGCCGCGACAGTTCAATGCTGGCGAGCATCCTTCGCAATCATGGCGTTGCCGTGTCGCAAAGCGTAACGCTCGATCAGGCCGTGTGGCGCGCGAGCGCGTCGGCAAAACCGGGCGAGACAGTCCTCCTCTCCCCTGCTTGCGCGTCGTTCGATCAATTCCGCGATTATGAAGACCGGGGCGACCAGTTTCGGGCACTGGTGGAGGCACTATGACAACCGCAATTTCACGCGGCACCGCGCGGGTGCGCGACTCCGTGGCGGGGCGCCTCGGTCGTTCCGACCGCAGTGCCTTCGGCCTGTGGTTCTGGGAAATAGACCGCGTGCTGCTCCTGCTGGTTTTCATCCTGATTGCGATTGGCCTGATCGCGGTCGCAGCCGCTTCACCTTCGGCAGCGGAACGCTATTCGGGCGGTAATGTCACGGTGCCGCCGCTCTATTATTTCTGGCGGCAATTGGGCTGGGTTTGCATTGGCCTGCCCGCTATGCTCGCCGTGTCGATGTTGCCGGTGCAGATGGCGCGGCGGTTGGCGATGTTTGGTGCGGCGTCCTTCTCGCTGATGCTCCCGCTGGTGCCACTGATCGGTAATGAAGTGAACGGGGCGAAACGCTGGATCGGCCTTGGCTTTGCATCATTCGAGCCGTCTGAGTTCCTGAAGCCATTCTTTGTTATTACGATGGCGTGGATGCTGAGTTTGCGTGCGCAGGACAAATCATTGCCGGTCATTCCGCTGTCGGGGGCGCTGGTCGCGGTGATTGCTTTCTTCCTGATGAAGCAGCCTGACTTTGGCCAGACGATCATTTTCTGCACGGTGTGGCTGGCGATGTTGATGCTGACCGGCATTTCATACCGGATTATGGGGACGCTGGCGGGTGTCGGGGCCGTCGGTGTGGTTGCCGCTTACTTTTTCTATCCTGTCGCGACGCAGCGGATTAACAATTTCCTATTTCAACAGGGCGACACTTATCAGGTGGATAGCGCGCATGCGACGCTGACCGCCGGGGGTTTCTTCGGCACGGGGCCGGGCGGCGGCGAAGCCAAATTCCGCCTCCCCGAAGCGCATACCGATTATATCTTTAGCGTGATTGGCGAGGAGTTCGGTCTGTTCGCCTGCATCATGCTCGCTTGCCTGTTCCTCGCAATTGTCGTGCGCGTGTTCATCAAGCTGCTTGATGAAGAAGATCCTTTTATCGTCCTTGCCGCGGCCGGTTTGACCACGCAATTCGCGGTGCAGGCGCTGATTAACATGGCGGTCAATGTGAACCTCGCCCCGTCAAAGGGGATGACGCTTCCGTTCGTCAGCTATGGCGGATCGTCGATGCTTGCGCTGTCGATTGGCTTTGGTCTGTTGCTGGCGTTTACGCGGCGCAACCCGTATCTCCGGCGCTCGCCCTATGTGGTGCGGTGGAGCAAGAAGTGAGCATTTCGAAACATTTTGTCTTGGCAGCGGGCGGAACCGGCGGGCACATGGTTCCGGCGCATGCACTGGCGGCCGAACTGATCCGGCGCGGGCACCATGTTGCGCTGATCACGGACGAGCGCGGCGCAAAGATTCCGGGGCTGTTTGACGGCGTTGAAGTGCATATGCTCCCCGCTGGACGGATCACGAAGAATCCGCTGTCCTGGTTTCCCGGTTGGCGCGCGATCCAGCGCGGGCGGATGATGAGCTATAATATCTTTAAGGAATTCGGGCCGTCGGCCGTCGTCGGCTTTGGCGGTTATCCGGCATTTCCTGCGCTACTCGGTGCAAAGCGTGGTGGCGTACCAACGGTAGTGCATGAACAAAATGCCGTGCTGGGCCGCGTCAACCGCATGGTCGGCGATTGGGTCAATGCGATTGCGACCAGCTACCCCCGCGTTGAGCGGATGAAGGCAAGCTGGGCGCATAAGACGCACCTTATCGGCAATCCGGTGCGCGCCGAAGTGATCAAAATCCGCGAGCAGGAATTTCCGCCGCTTGATGACAATGGCATTTTCCGCGTGCTTGTTACCGGCGGATCGCAGGGGGCGAGTGTATTGTCGCGCGTGGTGCCGGATGGGTTGGCGCTGCTGCCGCTTAATTTCCGGCGGCGGTTGCAGGTGACGCAGCAATGCCGCGCCGAAGATTTGGACAAGGTGAAAGAACGCTATGCGCAGTTGGGCATTCCTGCTGATCTCGCGACTTATATGCCCGACTTGCCGGATCGGTTGAGCTGGTCGCATCTGGTGATTGCCCGCGCGGGTGCATCGACGATTGCCGAGCTGACCGCCGCTGGTCGTCCGGCCATCTTGATCCCGCTTCCCAGCGCGACTGATGACCACCAGACCGCAAACGTCCGCGAAATGGTCGATGCGGGCGGTGCACGCGCGATTGCCGAGCGCGACTTTACGCCGGTCGAGCTTGCCAAGCAGATGCAGAAACTGGGCCTTGATGCGGTCGGCCTCGCCAATGCCGCCAAGCGCGCTTGGGAATGCGGCCGTCCCGATGCAACGCGGCAACTCGCCGACCTCGTTGAAAGCATGGGGCCAGCGCCCATCGGTATGCAGCCTGCCAATTTCAAACCGGCGTATGCGCGATGAGAGGCCTAAAATGAAAGGTGTGGCGACCGACATCGGCACGATCCACTTCGTCGGCATTGGCGGCATCGGCATGTCGGGCATTGCCGAAGTGATGCACAATCTTGGCTACAAAGTGCAGGGATCGGATGTCGCCGAAGGCTATGTGATTGAGGGATTGCGCAAACGCGGCATTCCCGTGGCCATCGGGCATGATGCGGACAATTTGGGCGACGCCGCAGTGGTTGTCACGTCCACCGCGATCAAGCGCGCCAATCCCGAAGTCGCCGCTGCCTACGAACGGCGCATTCCCGTCGTCCGCCGCGCCGAAATGCTCGCTGAACTGATGCGCCTCAAATCGACCGTTGCGGTCGCGGGCACGCATGGGAAGACGACAACAACGAGCATGATCGCCGCGATGCTCGATGCGGGCGGCGTGGACCCGACAGTTATCAACGGCGGGATCATCAACTCATACGGATCGAACGCGCGGCTGGGCGCGAGCGACTGGATGGTGGTTGAGGCCGACGAAAGCGATGGCAGCTTTCTGCGCCTCGACGGCACGGTCGCAGTGGTGACGAACATCGATCCCGAACATCTCGATCATTACGGCTCGTTCGATGCGGTGAAGGATGCGTTCGTCGAGTTTATCGAAAATGTGCCTTTTTATGGCGCGGCGGTGCTTTGCCTCGACCATCCCGAAGTTCAGGCTTTGCTCCCGCGCGTCCGCGACCGGCGGATCGTGACCTATGGGTTCAGTGCGCAAGCCGACGTCCGTGGCGTCAATGTGGTGCCAGGTGCGGGCGCGAACCGCTTCGAAGTCATCATCCGCCACCGCGACGGATCGACGCGGAGCATAGAGGATGTGTCACTGCCGATGGCCGGGCGGCACAATGTCCAGAATGCGCTGGCGGCGATTGCAGTGGCGATCGAACTCGGTCTTGACGATGCGACGATCCAGAAGGGCTTCGGCGCGTTTGGTGGGGTCAAGCGGCGCTTTACCAAGGTTGGCGAAACCAGTGGCGTCACGATCATCGACGATTATGGTCATCATCCGGTCGAGATCAGAGCCGTCCTGTCGGCAGCGCGCGAAGGAGTCGAAGGGCGTGTCATCGCTGTGGTGCAGCCGCACCGTTATTCGCGGCTGGGCGGGCTGATGGATGAATTTGCGCAGGCGTTCAACGATGCGGACATCGTGTATGTCACGCCAGTCTATGCGGCAGGCGAGGCTCCGGTCGAAGGTGTGAGTGCAGCGGCCCTCGTGGATCGGCTAAAAGCGCGTGGGCACCGCGCGGCGGCAGAAATCGCTGATGCCGATATGCTGGCAAACGCGCTGGCAGGTGAGGCTGTGGCGGGCGATATGGTTGTCTGTCTGGGGGCTGGCGACATTACCAAATGGGCGGCGGGGCTGGCTGCCGGGATTGAGAAGGTGCGGGGGTGAGTGTTCCGGCACCAACAAACACCGTTCGCCCTGAGCCTGTCGAAGGGTTGTCCTTTCCTTTGGGCGGCGGTGCAGAAGAAGGACAGGGCTTCGACAAGCTCAGCCTGAACGGAATTCGGGGGCGGCTCACCTCCAACGCCCCCCTCGCGCCGCTCGTCTGGTTCAAGACCGGCGGACCGACCGACCAACTCTTCGAACCCGCCGACGTTGCCGATTTGCAGGATTTCCTCCGCGCGAATCCCGACGCGCCGGTCTGGCCGCTCGGCCTCGGATCGAACCTGATTGTCCGCGACGGCGGTGTGCGCGGCGTCACCGTGCGATTGGGCAAGGCATTTGCGGGTATCACGGTTGAGGGCAACCGTCTTACCTGTGGCGCGGGCGCACCCGGTATTTCGGTGGCAAGTGCGGCGCGCGACGCAGGGGTGGCGGGGCTTGAGTTTCTGCGCGGGATACCGGGCACGGTCGGTGGCGCGGTGCGGATGAATGCAGGCGCTTATGGCCGCGAAGTCGCCGACATATTGGTCAGTGCGGATGTGGCGCTGCGCTCGGGCGAAATGCAGACGGTGGCGCTTGAGGCGATGGGTTTTACCTATCGCCATTCTGATTTGCCCGATGGCGCGATTGTGGTCAGCGCAACCTTTGCCGGAGTGCCCGGTGCCCCTGCCATCATTGGGGCTGAGATGGACCGGATCGCTGCCGAACGCGAAGCCTCGCAGCCGCTGCGCTCGCGTACGGGGGGATCGACTTTCAAAAACCCGGATGGGCACAAAGCGTGGGCCTTAGTCGATGCAGCGGGCTGTCGAGGCCTAAAGCGCGGCGATGCGCAGGTTTCGGAGAAGCACTGCAACTTCCTGCTTAATCTTGGTGCGGCGACGAGTGCCGACATCGAGGCTTTGGGCGAAGAGGTTCGTGAGAAAGTGAAAGAGCATTCGGGCGTGATGCTGGAGTGGGAAATCCAAAGGGTTGGTGAGGCGTGAAAGTCGCCGTGCTTATGGGCGGGTGGTCCGCCGAACGCGAGGTCTCGCTGACCAGTGGCGCGGGCGTGGCGGACGCGTGCGAGCGGCTGGGGCATGAGGTCGTCCGCGTCGATATGGACCGCAATGTTGCCGAAGTGCTGGCGGCGATCCGCCCCGATGTTGTGTTCAATGCGCTACACGGCACGCCTGGCGAGGATGGCACGGTTCAGGGCATGCTTGATCTGATGGGGGTCAAATACACGCACTCCGGGCTTGCGACGTCGGTCATCGCGATTGACAAGCAACTGACCAAACAGACACTGTTGCCACATGGCATCCGCATGCCGGGGGGGCATGTCGTGAAGTCCGAAAGCCTGTATCTCGGCGACCCCTTGCCGCGCCCTTATGTGCTGAAACCGGTCAATGAAGGGTCGTCGGTTGGTGTGGCGATTGTAATGGCGGGCGGTAATTACGGTGACCCTGTTGGTCGCGAAACGGCGGGTCCGTGGCAGGAATTTGACGAGCTGCTTGCTGAACCGTTCATTCGCGGCCGCGAGCTGACAACCGCTGTCATCGGCGACCGCGCGCTTGCGGTAACCGAGTTGAAGCCGAAGAGCGGCTTTTATGATTATGACTCGAAATATACCGACGGGATGACCGAGCATGTCTGTCCGGCGAATATCCCGGATGACATTGTCCAAGCCTGCCTCGACATGGCGTTGAAGGCGCACCGCGGTTTGGGGTGCAAAGGCACGTCGCGGTCGGATTTCCGCTGGGATGATGAAAAGGGTGTCGAGGGATTGTTCCTGCTCGAGGTCAATACTCAGCCCGGCATGACCCCGCTTAGCCTCGTCCCCGAACAGGCGAAGTATCTCGGCATTTCATATGATCAGCTGGTCCAGACAATATTGGAAGACGCGCTATGACCGCAGCAGCCACTATCAAACGGAGCAACAAAGCGCGGCCTGTCGTTAAGCGGACGGCACGGGGGAAGAAGCCACCGTCGATGCTGAGCCGCGCCATTGACATGGTCCCGATCAGTCCGGCGATGTGGCAGCGGCTGGCCACATGGACGATCCTTGTGACGGCGGGCGGAGCGGTGATCGCGATTGCCGTCATGCTCGGCATTCCGAACTATATCGGCACGCAAATGGCTGAGGGTGTCGGGCGTGCGGGCTTTGCCGTGAAGCGCGTTGAAGTGACTGGCATTGACCGGATGGAGCGGCTGACGGTCTATGCCGTTGCGCTGGACCAGAACAGCCGCGCGATGCCGCTCGTCGATCTGGAAAAAGTGCGGACACAATTGCTGCAATATGGCTGGATTGCCGATGCGCGCGTGTCGCGGCGGCTGCCAGACACGCTGGTGGTCGACATACTCGAGCGCAAGCCCGCTGCGGTGTGGCAGCATGGCGGGCGCCTGTCGCTGATCGACAAGGGCGGGATTGTGCTGGAGCCTGTGGCGCTCAATGCAATGCCTGATCTGCCGCTGGTGATCGGTCCTGATGCCAATGTTCAGGCGACGGCGTTAACCGAACTCATGACACATGCGCCGCGTTTAAAGCCAATGCTCGCAGGCGCGACGTGGGTTGGCGGGCGGCGATGGGATTTGAAGTTCCAGTCGGGGGAAGTGCTTGCCCTGCCCGAAGGTGAAAAACCGTCGGCTTCAGCGCTGAATAAATTTGCCAAGATGGATGGTGTGGATCGCTTGCTTGGTCGTGGATTTGTCCGCTTTGATATGCGCGATCCAACGAAAATGTTTGTGCGCGTGGGCAAGAATAAGCCAGCCATCGACAAGCCGACCGAAAATGCCGAAAGCAATAATGGGGGGGATGCGTAAATGGCTGCGCCACGACGCGAGAATTTGATTACGGCACTCGATATTGGATCGTGGAAAGTGTCCGCGCTGATTGCCGAACGTGGCGATCAGGGCGAATTGACCGTACTTGGCACTGGCCAACGCGAGAGCAAAGGCGTGCGGCGCGGCTATATTGCCGACATGGACGCAACCGAACGCGCGGTGCGCGAAGCCGTTGAGCAGGCCGAGCGGATTGCGGGCATCAATATCGAGGACGTCTGGGTGTCGTTCTCTGCGGGTGGCCTCGTCAGCGATATTGCATCAGTCGAAGTCGAACTGGGCGGGCACCGGATCGAACAGGAAGATATTGACGAGCTGCTGGCAGCCGGACGCGGGTCGATTGATCCCGAAGGGCGGATGGTACTCCACGCGCAACCGACGCTTTACACGCTTGACGGGCTTAAGGGGGTCAAGAAGCCGCTCGGCCTTCACGCTGATACGCTGGGCGTTGATATTCACGTGGTTGCAGCGGACGGGTCGCCAGTCCGCAATCTCGATCTGTGTGTGCGGTCTGCACATCTCGAAGTGAAGTCGATTGTGGCGTCTCCGGTCGCGACGGGTATGGCGTGTTTGAGCGATGAAGAACGCGAACTCGGTGTGGCACTGGTTGAAATCGGCGCCGGGGTTACGAACGTGTCGCTATTCGCGGGCGGCTTGCTGGTCGGGCTGACTTCGATCCCGTTTGGCAGCAATGATATTACCGATGACATCGCGAGCGCGTTCGGTACGCGGCGCAATCAGGCAGAGCGGATGAAATGTTTCTTTGGTTCGGCCACCGCGTCCCCGCGCGATAATCATGACATGATCGAAGTCGCGCCGATGTCGACCGAGGAAGAGCCCGGCGAGACAGCGCGCATCACCCGGGCGGCGTTAATCACGGTCATCCGTCAACGGCTCGAACATCTGATGGGCGAAGTCGGCAAAGCGCTGAAGGAGCTGGGCTTCACCGGCCCCGTCGGGCGTCAGGTCGTCCTGACCGGGGGCGGCGCGGAGCTGAAAGGGCTTGCCGATTACGCTCAAGGGACGCTGGGCCGTGCGGTCCGCATCGGTCGACCGCGCAATATGGTCGGACTGCCCGATGCACATAGCGGACCGGGTTTCGCAACCTTAGCAGGTCTGATCCACTATGCTGCGTCGGACCCAGTTGATTTGCGCGCGATTGTTGCTGATGGGCAGCTGGTCACGCGGATGCCGGTTGGCGGATTTATGTCGAGAATGATGGCTGCTTTTCGGAGTGGTTATTGAGAAAAGTGAAGAAAAATGCCGAGTCGTTAATTTTTATAGTGAATCGGCGATTCGAATAGTGCACAAGAGTCAAGGGGACCGTTTCAGTGTCCGCTTGCAATGTCGAAGGGGACATGAGGATGAGCATCGAATTTCTTGCACCAGAGGTGGACGAACTGCGGCCTCGGATCAGCGTGATCGGCGTTGGCGGCGCGGGCGGCAACGCCATTGCCAACATGATCGCGGCGAATGTCCAAGGGGTGGACTTCATTGTGGCGAACACCGATGCACAGGCGCTGAACTGTAGTTCAGCCGAGCGGCGAATCCAGTTGGGTCTGAAGATCACGCAAGGACTCGGTGCCGGATCGCGCCCGGAAATCGGGAAAGCGGCAGCCGAAGAAACAATCTCCGACGTTGAACGTGCCCTTGAAGGTGCGCATATGTGCTTCATCGCCGCTGGCATGGGCGGCGGCACGGGCACGGGCGCTGCGCCGGTGATTGCCAAGGCAGCGCGTGATCGCGGTATCCTGACCGTTGGTGTTGTCACCAAGCCATTCAGTTTTGAAGGGTCGCGCCGGATGAAGTCGGCAGAGGCCGGCATTGCCGAACTGCAAAAGCATGTCGACACATTGATCGTCATTCCGAACCAGAATCTCTTCCTGATCGCCAATCCTTCGACGACGTTCAAGGAAGCCTTCTCGATGGCCGACGAAGTCCTGCAACAGGGCGTTCGCGGCATCACCGACCTGATGATCATGCCGGGCCTGATCAATCTCGACTTTGCCGACGTTCGCTCTGTAATGGGCGAAATGGGCAAGGCGATGATGGGCACCGGCGAAGCATCGGGCGACAACCGCGCCATCGAAGCCGCTGAAAAAGCGATTGCCAACCCACTGCTTGACGGCGTTTCGCTCAAAGGGGCCAAGGGCGTGATCGTTTCCATTGTTGGCGGCGAAGACATGCGCCTGATGGAAGTTGACGAAGCGGCGAGCCACATCAAGGAGCTGGTCGATCCCGATGCCAACATCATTTGGGGTTCGGCGTTCAACAATGAACTCGAAGGGCGCATCCGCGTCTCGGTCGTCGCGACCGGTATCGAAGCCGAAGAAGCGACAATGGCTGAACCAGCGCGCGTGTTCGCGTTCCCGGGTTTTAAGGCCAAGACTGTTGGCGCTCCAACGGCGGTCGCTGCTGTTGCCGACGAAGCGCCTATTGTGCTGACCCCGCCCGAGCCATTGATTGAAGCGGAAGTCGCGGAAATCGAGGCGGCGGTTGCCGAAACGCCTGCCGATGATTTGATCCTCGACACGCCGGTAGAAATCGAGGCCGAAGTTGACACGGCAGCGGCCGAGGAAGCGGACGAGTTGCTGCTTGATGCGGCGGTTGAAACGCCCGCGCGTTCGGTCTCCTTTGATGATGCCAACCCATCGGCGGGCAGCCGCTGGCTTGCGCCCGATCCGGCACCGGTTGCTGAGGAAGCTCCGGCCCCAACGCCGGGCGGCGGTACCTTGTTCGAACGCATGTCAAATATGGCGCGCGGTGCAGCCAAGATTGATACCGATACCGAAGCAAAGGATCCGCTCGACATCCCGCGTTTCCTGAATCGCCAGAATAATCAGTAATTGCAAACGCGCTCCGGTCGTTGCCGGAGCGCATTTTGCCGCAGCGACGGGCCGTTGGGGTTGCCCCGAGAGCGACCAGTCCTCATTTAGGGCGCTATGACGTCATATAAGCCCGCCCTGTTGTTCTTGAGCGTTGCGCCCCTCGCTTTGGCAGGGGCAGCGCAAGCGCAAATGGTTCAGCCCCTTCCGGGCGTCACTGTGCCTGCCGATCCAATGTCGACACTGTCGGTCCACTTGCGGACATTGGCAGCGAACCCGCGAAATTTGTTTGCCTTGCTTGGCGCAGGACAGGCGGCGCTCGAAGTTGGCGATCCCAATGCGGCGCTGGGATTTTATGCGCGGGCGGAGGAAATCGATCCGCGCAATGGCCGCGCGAAAGCGGGCCTCGCATCCACGCTGGTTCAGCTTGAAAAGCCCGATGATGCGCTGCGCTTGTTTGGCGAAGCGATGTCGCTGGGTGTGCCCGAGACCGATCTCGCGAAGGATCGCGGGTTGGCTTATGATCTGCGCGGTGACAATCGCCGGGCGCAGCGGGACTATGCGGCGGCACTTCGCAAGGGACCGGATGATGAAATCACGCGGCGATATGCGCTGTCGCTGGGAATCTCAGGAGAGCGGTCGCAAGCGCTGACTGTGCTTGATCCGTTGTTGCGGCGACAGGATCAGGGCGCGTGGCGGGCGCGGGCGTTCATTCTGGCGATGAACAATGACGTGTCGGGCGCAAATGCAGTGGCGCGGCAAGTGATGCCAGTCAGTCTTGCGGGGTCGATGGCGCCGTTCCTTGCGCGCCTGCCAAAACTCAACCCGGCTGAACGCGCGCATGCCGTGAATTTCGGGACGATGCCGAGTGATGGGCAGACTTTTGCCAATGTTCAGGTGGGCGATCCTTACAAGCCGTCGGGCACGATGATCGCAAGCAATAATGCAAGCCCCAGTTCGGGATTGATCCCGTCGGGGCAACCGCTCGGACGACCCGCCGCGCCGGTGCGGTCGGAACCAATTCCCGCGCCGCGACCGCCCGTTCAGATTGCCGCAGCATCTCCGTTGCCGCCGACTATTGCCCCCGCCTCCAAGCCGCCTGCACCAACGCCCGGATTCACAACCACACCAAATATTCGGCTCGACCAGCGCGTTGGCCAGCGGATCGGCGATGTTGATCCAGCCAAGCTCCCGCCCGAGTTGCGGGGTGAGGTGCCGCGTCAAGTCACGTTGCTCCCACGCGGATCAACACTGCCACCACCCGACAATGTCCGCATGCCGACGGTCGCACCTGCACCTGTAACTGTCGTGGCGGCGCCTGTTCCGACACAGGCACCGTTACCGAAGCCGGTGCCCGTGATCGTCACGCCACCCAAGCCGGAACCCCAATTGGCGCAAGTGACGTTTGCGATCAAACCTGATCCTGTCGCCGATACACCGCCGGTGACTGTGCCCGCTGAACCGGTCAATCCGCCTGTCCAAGTCGCGATGGCAACGCCAACAGCGCCGCCTGTTGCTGCGCCCGTTGTCACGGCATCCGCGCCTTTTACGACGACATCACCCTTGCCACCGACCCCGGCAGTCGAGCCTGACGCGGCCGTGCCAGCGTCGAAACCATCGCCCGGGTTCATTGGTCCGCCCGTTGAAAACATGCCCGTGTCGGGCTCGCCTGCGCCGTTTGAGGTGGCAACACCGAAGCCCGAGCCAGCTGCTGTAACCGCACCGCCGCCCGAACCAGCTAATCCCACAAAGCCGCCCGCGCCAACGTCGCGTTTGGCGTCGATCATGTCGGGAATTGAACCCGAAGCGGAGTCCGCCCCGGTTGCGTTGCCCACTGCGACCGAAATTCGTGCAGCGCAGCGGGCGGCTGCGCGTAAGGCAGCTGCGCAGGCGACTACACAGGCCGAAGCAGAGGCCGCTGCTCAAGCCGAGAAGGATGAGAAAGCCAAAAAGGCAGCGGCCGTAAAGGCCAATCCCGCACGGTTGTGGGTGCAGGTGGCGACTGGCAGCAACGCGCGTGGCCTAGCCGTAACATGGCGCAAAATTCGGGATGCCAATTCTACGGCGCTGAAACCCTATGGCGGCTATAGCGTGCCATTCCGGTCAACCAATCGCGTGCTTGCCGGGCCACTGCGCTCAACGGCGGATGCACGCGCGCTCGTGAACACCTTGGGCAAAACTGGCGTTTCGGCAACGACGTACAACAGCGAAGCTGGACAAGAGGTTGTCAAACTGGCGGCCAAATGATTCCGCGCGCCACCTATGCCTGTGACCCGGCGGTCAGCCGCGGTCGGCTCCATTTCGAAACGTTGGGCGAATTGCGCGGGCCGCGCACCGCGTTTCAGCGCGACCGCGACCGGATCATCCATTCGATCAGTTTCCGTCGCCTGCGCCACAAGACGCAGGTGTTCGTTGCGCCCGATGGCGATCATTTCCGGGTTCGCCTGACGCATAGCCTTGAGGTCGCGCAGATTGCACGAACGATCGCACGGGCGCTGGGACTGGATGAAGACCTGACGGAAGCACTGGCGCTGGCGCATGACATCGGACACCCCCCGTTCGGGCATGCGGGCGAGGACGCGCTTGAAGCGGCAATGGCAGGTGTCGGCGGATTTGACCATAATGCGCAGACGTTGCGCGCGTTAATGACGATAGAAACGCCCTATCCGCGGTGGGCGGGGCTGAACCTCAGCTGGGAAATGCTGGAAGGGTTGGCCAAGCATAACGGCCCCGTTGTTGACCCAAGCTGGGCGATGCGGGATGCCGATGCGGCGTATCCGCTCGACCTGACCAGCCATGCCTCGCTAGAGGCACAAGTCGCGGCGATTTCGGATGATATCGCCTATGACAATCATGACATCGATGACGGTTTGCGCTCGGGGATTTTGGATCGTGACGCGTTGCTGGCGATTCCATTCATTGCCGCGCGCTGGGGTGAAGTGCGGCGGCGTTACCCCGATGTTGGTGAAACGCGGCTCCTTCCCGAACTGATCCGCGTGCAGATCGGCGTAATGGTCAACGACGTTCTGGTCGAAACCCGCGCACGGATTACTACTACGAGAGTAACGCGGGTTGAAGATGTCCGTGCGGCAGGGCGGCCGCTGGTTGGGTTTTCGGATGCGATGCAGGCTGATGAACGGACGCTAAAATCCTTCATGTACGCCAACCTTTATCATCATCCGCTTCAACTCGCGGTGGCAGACTTGGCGCGGGATATCGTGGGCAAATTGTTCGCAGCTTATGTCGCCGACCCGGCGGCGCTCCCCGACGGTTGGCGCGGCTCGCTCCCCGCCGAAGAACCTGCGCGAAGCCGTCATATTGGTGATTTTATTGCTGGCATGACGGATCGTTATGCGGCGGCGCGTTACCGCGAAGTCGTCGGCCCGGTTGATTTGCCCGAAGGCTTCTGATCCCTCGCCCGTTGGTTGGGCATGATGACGACAGCCATTGCCAGCAATCGCTTCGGCTTGGGCGCGCGCGCCGATGATCGGGACGTGCCCGACGCCAAGCTGGCGTTGATTGCGCAGTTTGATCGTTATGAAGCAAAGCCTGCGGCATTTGCAGCGGCACCGACGCGGGCTTCAGTGGCGAATGAATTGGCCCAGTATCTGGAAACTGTCCGTGGCTTGCGGGCGAATTCTGGCGGCAAGGACGCAGCCAAGCCCGACATGCAGGCAGCGCGGAAACTGGCGCGGGTGGCGGGGCGCGAGGCGTATCTGAGCCTTGTCGGCGCGCGGATGAATGCGGCGCTCACCACGCCGGCGCCATTTGTTGAACGGCTTGTGCACTTCTGGGCGAACCATTTTGCGATCTCGGCGGACAAGCTCACTGTTGTGGGTATGGGTGGATTGCTTGAGGTCGAGGCGATCCGCCCGCATGTGCTTGGCAAATTTTCGGACATGTTACTGGCGGTGGAGCAGCATCCGGCGATGCTGCTTTATCTCGATCAGGCGCAGTCGGTTGGGCCGGATAGTGCGATCGGCACACGGGTCGCGGCGCGTGGCGTCCGCAAGATCGGACTGAACGAAAATCTGGCGCGCGAGATTATGGAACTGCACACGCTCGGCGTGCGGACGGGTTATACGCAAGCCGATGTCACCGAATTTGCGCGCGCGATGACGGGCTGGACCGTCGCGGGCATAACGCGCGGGCCGATGCAGCGGTTTCTGACCAATGCCGCGCCGGGCGACTTCGCGTTCGTGCCACAGCTCCACCAGCCGGGCGAGCGCACCATCATGGGGCGGCGCTATGCGGCGACGGGTGAAGGGCAGGCGAAAGCCGTGCTGCTCGATCTGGCGGCGCATTCCGTCACGGCGACGCATATCGCGACAAAGCTCGCGCGGCATTTTACCGGCGATGTGCCACCGCTCCGATTGGTCGAGCGGCTGGCAAATGCGTTCCGGACTTCGGGCGGTGATTTGCCGAGCGTGTATCGCCTACTGATCGACGCGCCCGAAGTTTGGGCGGCCAAGCCGAAGTTCAAATCGCCGTGGGACTGGTCGGTGTCGGCGTTGCGTGCGGTCGGCGTGATGTCGATAGAAGGGCAGCAGGCCGCGAACATGCTGAACCAACTCGGTCAGCCTGTTTGGCGGCCGGGGTCGCCCGCAGGGTTCGATGATGTGGATGCAACCTGGGCGGGACCGGATGCGCTATTCCGGCGGGTAGAGACGGCGGGGCGGCTTGGGACACGCGGGGGTGTGATTGATGCGCGGCGGACGGCTGAGGTTGTGCTGGCCGATGCTCTGACACCGGCCACGGCAAGCGCAATATCGCGGTGCGAAAGCCCGGCAGAGGGGCTGGCACTGATGCTCGTGTCGCCTGAATTTTTGCGGAGATGACCATGATCGATAGGCGACAACTTCTGATGCGCGGCGCGCTGGGCGCGGGCGTGCTCAGCCTGCCCGGCATGGTGTTTGCCGCCGCAGACACCGAGCGGCGCTTTGTGTTCATCATCCAGCGCGGCGCGGCGGACGGGCTGAACATCGTCATGCCGACCGGCGATCCGGCTTTTGCGGCAGCACGCGGGGTTCTCGCGACCGACGGCGGGACGAAGCTCGACAGCATGTTCACGCTGCACCCTGCGATGGCGGAAACGGCCAAACTTTACGCCGCGAAACAGGCATTGTTCGCGCATGCGGTCGCTTCGCCCTATCGTGATCGTTCGCATTTCGATGCACAGAATGTGCTCGAGACCGGCGGGACGTCGGCTTACCAACTCAAGGATGGCTGGCTCAACCGGCTGGTCGGCTTGCTGCCCAAAAGCGAAAGCGCGGCGATTGCGCTTGCGGCAACAATCCCGGCGGCATTGCGCGGTGCGCGCGAGGTTTCGTCCTATGCGCCGTCCGCGCTCCCGCAAGCGTCGGACGATCTGCTCGCGCGGGTGACGGCGCTGTATCAGGGCGATGCGCAGCTGCATCGGCTGTGGTCGTCGGCAATGGCAACGCGGATGGCGACGAGCGATCTGACCGCAGGCAACGGGCGCGATGCGGCGGCGAATGGCGCGCTGGCGGCACGGTTGCTGACCGGACCTGGGAGTGCGCGGATTGCAATGATCGAAACCGGCGGCTGGGATACGCATAGCGCGCAGAAGGGGCGCGTGGCGGGGCAATTGCGCGGGCTGGACGCGATGCTTGCCGCGTTGAAAACGGGCTTAGGGCCGGCATGGGACAAGACATTGGTGCTGGTCGCGACTGAGTTTGGGCGCACGGTGGCGGTCAACGGGACGGGCGGAACCGACCACGGCACGGGATCGGTCGCGATGCTGCTGGGCGGTGCCGTCGCCGGTGGCCGCGTGGTGGCGGACTGGCCGGGGCTGTCGGCTGCCGCGCTCTATGAAGGCCGCGACCTGAAGCCGACGCTGGGGCTGGACACGCTGATCGCCGGTGCCTTGGCGCAACACTACGCGCTCGACCCGGCGCGGGTGGCGGGGGCGCTGTTTCCCGAGGTGAAGGGGGTCAGGATTGGTGGGCGGTGGGTGGGGTGAGCTACTATTTTCGTATCTTGCTGTCTTTACTGTAAGTTGCCGTTATCTCTTGCCCCTTCGGAGTGAGAAATGGGCTTCGATGAAAAGGGCAGAACGAAATGTATCTTCGAACTCTTTCGATAGCGATTGCACTCGTATGTGTGACATTTACGTCAAGCGGGAATACCGCGCAGCGAAATGATGTAGAATCAGTTCTCGCTCGCTTTGCTGACGAAGCGACATTGCAAATAAATGCCGCAGATCAAGATTTGCTACTTGTAGATATGGCCTCGAGGAATTTCTCCAGAGCTGAATCCGGTCTAGCATCTAAATTTGTTGAAACTGCCAATACAGCTCTGGCTCCACTGCGGGAAAAATATGGAGATGTTAGGTTGAATGTGAGCAGCTATGCGGGTCGTTGCGCGGCTCTTCGAGCGATTTCGGATGCTCGGGCCACAGCATTAAATCGAAAAATTCGAGGGCTCGATAAGCGGATCAATACAGCTGATTTACAGGCCTTGTACGCGTCTATTCAGGCAAAATTCTTAGCCGGGAAAATCTTGGGCAAGCCCGTAGGCGGAGCTGAGATGACAGCGATATTTCTGGGCCATTTGCGCTCTCAAAAGCCCTCTGAGCCAGAAATAGGGTGGACTAGCTTGGACACCGTAGGGTCTGCGATGTCGGCATCCGACAGTTGCATATGAACGGGTGTGCATGGCTTGTAGCATGAGTACCAACATCATCCTCGCCGGAGCCTCTGGCCTCGTCGGCGGCCTCCTCGCCGCTCGGTTGAACAGCCACAACCTCACCGCCATCGGTCGCCGCGCCGCCCCCGGTATCACCGACCAACGCATTGCCCCTGTCGCCGAATGGCCCGCGCTCGTGGCCACTCTCAAGCCCGACGTCGCCATTTCCACGCTCGGCACGACGATCCGCGCGGCGGGGTCGCAGGGGGCGTTTGCGGCGATTGATCATGATGCTGTGGTTGCCCTCGCGCGCGCGGCGAAGGATGCGGGGGCGCGGCAGTTTATGATGGTCTCATCGGTCGGCGCGGGGGGTGCGAGTTTTTATCTGAAGACCAAGGGGCGAGCCGAGGCGAGCGTGCGGGCGATGGGCTTTGCGCGCGTCGATATTTTCCGGCCCGGACTGTTGCTGGGCGAGCGGGCGGGGGATTTGCGGCCGGTCGAGCGGTTGTTCGCGGCGCTCAGTCCGTTGACCAATGCGCTGACGCCGCGCACGTTCGACCACTACAAGGCGATTGCTGCGGATGACGTCGCCGCCGCGATGGCGCGGGTGATTGGGGCAGAAGCAAACGGCGTCTTCGTCCACCATAATCGTGCGATCTTACACTCACAAAGTAATGATGTGCTCCGGGCTTGATCCGGAGCCTTGGTAGAATGAGAACCGTCCCCCCGTCGCAAGGCTCCGGGTCAAGCCCGGAGCACGGGCTGATCTAAAGTGTGACATCCGCGCCGCGCGTGATTATGCGCGGTTGACCATGCCCGAACAGACTCCACTCGAAGCCTTTAAGGCAGTCCTCACCGGCACCGCGCGGGCGATTGCGCATGAGCCGGAGGTTGAGCTGGCCTTTACCGCCGACGCGCCGACGCAGATTGGCAAGAACATCAAGGTGCCAATGCCGGGTCGTGCGTTGCCGCCCGAGCAGGTTGCCGAAGCGCGGGGCTTCGCCGATGGCTTTGCGCTCAGGCTGCGGCACCATGATGCACGGGTTCATGCCAAGCTCGCGCCGACACCGGCAATTGCGCGGGCCGTTTTCGATGCGGTTGAGTCCGCGCGCGTCGAGGCGCTGGGGTCGCGCGGGATGGCGGGGGTGCGCGCGAATCTGAATACCGCGCTCGAAATGCGGATGCGGTCCGATCCCATATCGCGAGCCAAGGCAAAGGATGAAGTGCCCTTGTCGACGGCTGTGGCGCTGTTGCTGCGCGAGCGGTTGACGGGCGAAGCACCGCCTGTGGCGACCGAAGCGGGGCTCTCGCTGGTCCGCGAGTGGATCGAGGAGGCGGGCGGATCGGACATGGATGCGCTCGGGCTGGTGCTCGATGATCAAGCGGCGTTTGCGTCGCTGGCGACCAAGTTGCTTGAGGATTTGCAGCTTATCGAAGGCGACATGGTTCCCGACGACGAGAATGATGACGGCGACGATGACGGTGAGGAGGATGGCAAGGACGACGCCGACGGCGCCGACGATGACAGCGACGGCGCGGGTCAGGTCGAACAGCGCGGTGAGAGTGAAACGTCCGAAGACTCCGACGGCGAAGGCGAAACCGACGGGCAGGAATCAGCCGATGATGACATGGCCGATGGCGGCGATGGCGAGCAGGAGGGGATGCTCCCCGTCCGCCCCAACCGGCCGCCTGCCGACCTGACGCCGGGGTTTGATTACAAGGCGTGGACCACCGCGCATGACGAAGTGATTGCAGCGGATGAGCTGTGCGATCCCGATGAGCTGGTCCGGCTGCGCCAGTATCTCGATCAGCAGCTGATCCATTTGCAAGGCGCAGTGACGAAACTTGCCAACCGCCTGCAACGCAAATTGATGGCACAGCAGAACCGCAGCTGGGACTTCGATCAGGAAGAAGGGATGCTCGATGCGGCGCGGCTGGCGCGGATCGTGACGTCGCCGGGGCATAGCCTCAGCTACAAAGTCGAGCGTGAGACCGAGTTCAAGGATACCGTCGTGTCGCTGCTGATCGATAATTCGGGGTCGATGCGCGGGCGGCCGATTTCGATTGCTGCGATCAGTGCTGACATCATGGCGCGGACGCTCGAACGCTGCGGGGTCAAGACCGAGATACTGGGCTTTACGACGCGGGCGTGGAAGGGCGGGCAGTCGCGCGAGACATGGCTGGCAGCAGGGCGACCACCGTTGCCGGGGCGGCTCAATGACTTGCGCCATATTGTCTACAAACCGGCGGATGCGCCGTGGCGGCGGGCGCGGATCTCGCTCGGCCTCATGATGCGCGAGGGGTTACTCAAGGAGAACATCGACGGCGAAGCGCTGCTCTGGGCGCACAGCCGCCTGATCGCCCGTCCCGAAGAGCGCAAGATATTGATGGTGATTTCGGACGGCGCGCCCGTCGATGACTCGACATTGTCGGTGAACTCAGGCTCGTATCTGGAGAAACATCTGCGGCAGGTTATCGGCTGGATCGAGAACAAGTCACCGGTGCAGCTTGTCGCGATCGGCATCGGCCATGACGTGACGCGCTATTATGCGAAGGCGGTGACGATCATGGATGCCGACCAGCTCGGCGGGACAATGGTCGAGCAGCTGGCGGGGTTGTTTGACATCGGGGATTAGTCGGTCGTTGCGACCAGCAGCTTATCAATCTTCCGCCCGTCCATATCGACAATGTCGAAGCGGTAGCCGCCCAGCGTGAAATGGTCGCCGACGCTGGGCAAGCGTTTGAATTCTGCCAACGCCAGACCTGCGACGGTCGCATAGTCGCGGTCTTCGGGGAGAGTCATGCCGATTTTCTCGGCCAGCGTGTCTGCGGGGAGCCAGCCTGAAACGAGCAAGCTGCCATCGTCGCGTTCGACCAGCGGGGGGTCGGTGTCGATGTCGTGGTCCGACGCGAAATCGCCCGCAATTGCCGCGAGGAGGTCGGCGGGTGTCACGATCCCCTCCAGATGGCCATATTCGTCATGGACGAGCGCCATTGGCACATCAGCGCGGCGCAGCGCTTCGAGCGCGTCCATCGCGTCGACTTGATCAGGAACGATGGGCGCTTGTTTCATCATGGCGCGCAGATCGATTTTGGCGTTGTCGACGAGCTTGGCGACAATGGCGCGCGCTTCGACCACGCCGATGATTTTGTCGACTGACCCTTCGGCGACGAGCATGCGGCTATGCGGCAAGGTGCGGAGAATGTTGCGGAGCGTGTTGGCGTCAGCGCTCGCATCGATCCAGTCGACTTCGGTGCGCGGGGTCATCACTTCGCGCACGGGGCGGTCGGCCAGGCGCACGACGCCCGAGATGATCGCGCGTTCGGATTCTTCGATGACGCCCGATTTGCTGGCTTCAGCGAAAATCAGGTGGAGTTCTTCGGCGGTGACATGGCTTTCGGATTCGCGGTTCATGCCGAGCAGACGGAAAATGAGCGCGCTGGTGCGGTCGAGGAGCCAGACCAGCGGGGCGGTGGCTTTGGCGAGCCAGACCATTGGGCGGGCCATGAAAGCGGCGATGGGTTCGGGCGCGCGGAGGGCAAATTGTTTGGGCACCAACTCCCCGATAATGAGTGAGAGAAAAGTCGTGATGCTGATCACGAGCGCGAAGCCTAAAATTTGTGCGGTTTCGGGATCGACGCCGAGGCGCGCAATGCGTTCGCCGGTCGGTCCGCCGAGGCTCGCCCCGGAATAAGCACCTGCGATCACGCCGATCAGGGTGATGCCGATCTGTACCGTGGACAGGAACCGGCCAGGGTTCGCGCCAAGTTCAATAGCAATGCGTGCGCCGCTTCGTCCTTTTCGCGCCAGCGCTTCGAGCCGTGGCTTGCGCGCCGATACGATGGCCAGTTCTGACATCGCGAACACGCCGTTCAACGCTATCAGCGCGAGGATGATGACAACGTCGGTCCAGGGAAATGGATGGAGGATCGGGGGTGGCATAGCTCGCATCGTAATGTTTGGCCGGATTCTGTCGATTGCACAACAG
>JANMPU010000042.1:0-9230 GCA_031369985.1 Sphingomonas sp.
GGCGGACTTGCCCGACGGTGCATGGGCGCAGGTCGAAAAGAGCGTGATGCTCCAGAATCTGGATCATCATTGGAAAGAACATCTGTCGACGCTCGATGCTCTGCGTCAGGTGATCCATCTGCGCGCATATGCCCAGAAGACACCAATCAACGAGTATAAGCAGGAAGCGTTTGCTTTGTTTGAGCGCATGCTTTCCTTGATCCGAGAGGACGTGACCAAAGTGTTGGCGCATGCGCAGTTCATGGCGCCGCCGACGAATGAATTGCCGCAGATGCCGGACATTTTCACGACGCACATTGATCCGCTGACAGGGGATGATGATAGCTATGACGACATGTCGGGCATGGGCCTGATCACGACGCGTCTGCCGCCGCTGCAGATTGTTCAGCCTGACCCGCAGGAGATGCTAGGCGAAGATCCCGAAAGCTGGGTCGGTGTGGTCAGTCGCAATGCGCCGTGCCCCTGTGGCTCTGGACAGAAATACAAGCATTGCCACGGGGCGATCGCTTAAACCATTGGGCTTGATCGTTGCCTTTTTTGCGACCGCGCTGCTTTATGCAAGCGTCGGCTTTGGGGGCGGATCGACTTACACAGCGCTGCTGACGCTGACGGGAACAGATTTTCGCATCCTCCCGTTTGTATCATTGGTCTGCAATGTGATCGTCGTGACCGGCGCCACGATACGGTTCACGCGCGCTGGGCTGGTGCCTTGGCGCAAAATGTTGCCGCTGGTCGTTGCGTCGGCACCGATGGCGTTGCTTGGCGGGCTTACGCCGATCAAACAGCCGGTGTTTATGGCCGTGCTTGGAACCAGCCTGTTGATCGCTGGTGTGCTGCTCGTATGGCAGCGCGAGCCGACGATCGGAGGGAACACGCGAAAATCAAACACGCTGGTTGATGGAGCGATGGGCGGTGCCATCGGTTACTTGTCGGGCCTCGTCGGCATTGGCGGCGGGATCTTTCTCGCGCCCTTGCTTTATCTGACGCGCTGGGATGAAGCGAAGCAGATCGCGGCGACCGCGAGTTTCTTCATTCTTGTGAATTCGATTGCGGGGTTAACTGGCCAGTCGATCAAGCTGGGCAATGCAGGCGAACTCGGGACAGTTTTAGCTTACTGGCCGCTTGCTGCTGCGGTGTTGGTGGGCGGACAGATCGGCAGCTGGTTCGGTATAAAAATCTTGCCGCCCGTCATCGTCGGCCGTGCGACCGGTGTGTTGATCCTGTACGTCGCAATCCAGCTGCTCTGGAAAAACTTCGGAAATTGAACGGAGCGCTATTGTTCTTCCTCGTCGAGCCCCGTCGCGCAAATGAAAGCAGGGCCATAAAATAGCCTATAGTCGAGCGCCCCGCTCGCACGAACAATCTTTCCGCTGGCGTGCCGTGCAACAGGCAAATCGCGGACCTGCGCCAGCGCGCCACAGGCAGCATTATCAAACGCGCTGCTCCCGCTGGTTTCAGTCACGTCGCAATTGATGATCCGACCGGTTTTGGAAATGCTATATTCGACGCGCATACTGCTAGGCCATCGCAGCTTTTGGCTTGTGAAATGGCTCTCCCAAATCGATGGCGTTTCGGCCCACCCGACGCGGGCGACGTTACTCTCCTTCAGGTTATCAAGCGCGGCGTAAAGACGGTCCTCGGTCGGCACAGATGCGAGGCCGGGTGACGCCAGTGCTGACACGACCACAAGTGCAACCAACTTCATGGCATCTTCTCCGCTTGCAGGCTGAGGGTGCTCCCCGCCACCGACGGAGTCAAGCATTCGTCGCCCCCGCTTTTTCGTTGACGTAAACGTCAATCCGACCGAGAATTAACGTCATGGAACATTTGGACGTCATCATAGTCGGCGCAGGGCTATCGGGCATTGGTGCCGCGCGGCATTTACAGACCCGGTGCCCGGGTAAAAGCTATGCGATCCTCGAAGGACGTGAGGCGATTGGCGGGACGTGGGATTTGTTCCGCTATCCCGGCATCCGGTCGGACAGCGACATGTTCACGCTCGGCTATAATTTCAAACCTTGGCTGGGTGAAAAGTCGATTGCCGATGGTGCTTCGATCCGTGACTATATTGTTGAAACGGCGCGCGAAAACGACATCACCCCGCATATCCGCTTTGGCCACAAAATCGTCAGTGCCGATTGGTCGAGCGAAGAGGCCCGCTGGACGCTGACTCTTTCCAACGGCGCGCACCTTTCCGCCAATTGGGTGATGATGTGCAGCGGCTATTATCGATATGATGCCGGCTACACGCCGGATTTTCTCAGGATTGCCGATTACCAAGGCAAATTGGTTCATCCGCAACATTGGCCCGAAGATTTGGACTATAGCGGCAAGAAAGTCGTCGTGATTGGCAGTGGTGCGACGGCGATGACGCTTGTGCCCGCGATGGCGGAAACGGCAGGGCATGTAACCATGCTCCAGCGGTCACCGACTTATGTGGTTTCCGCGCCTTCCAAGGATGCGATCGCTCAGCGACTACGGAATCTGCTGCCAAAGGGGCTGGCCTATCGCCTTGTCCGACTGAAAAATGTCATCGTCAGCATGGTGATGTTCAAGCTGGTTCGCTCGAATCCGGGCCCGGCAAAGAAGCGCTTGATCGGCATGGTTCGCGATGCGCTCGGCCCCGATTATGACGTCGAAAAGCATTTTACGCCGCGTTACAATGTCTGGGACCAACGCGTTTGTGCTGTGCCAGATGCTGACCTGTTCGATGCGATCAAGGCCGGGAAAGTGTCGGTTGTTACTGATCATATCGACACATTCGATGCGAAAGGCGTTCGTCTGAAATCAGGTGAGCGGCTTGATGCCGACATCGTGGTGACCGCGACGGGCCTTGAAATGCAGTTGCTCGGCGGTGCGTCGCTATTCCTCGACGGTGTCCGGGTCGAAGCGCCGCAGACAATGATTTACAAGGGTATGATGATTAGCGGCGTGCCGAACCTGAGCAACATCATCGGCTATAACAACGCATCATGGACGCTGAAGGCCGATCTCAGTTCTGAGCATGTTTGTCGCATCATCAATCATATGGATGCGCATGGCTATACCGTTGCGGTGCCAAAGCGCGATCCTGCCGAGCAGTCTGATGGGAATTTCTTCGGGCTCACCTCGGGTTATCTGGACCGTGCTGAAGGAACTGTCCCGCAACAGGGCACCCGTCACCCGTGGAAAGTGCATCACAACTATGCGCGCGATTACGCATCGTTGAAACTCGGACGGGTGGACGATGGTGTGCTGACCTTTTCTCGGGCTCCGATGCCTAAAGCCAGCCGCGCCGCCTGAAATAAAGATAGGGCAGGATTGCCGACAACAGCATGAAGACAATTGCCATAGGGTAGCCATAGAGCCACTTGAGTTCGGGCATATGGTCGAAGTTCATGCCGTAAACCGAACCCACCAGCGTCGGCGGCAGCAGCATCACGGACGCGACCGAGAAAATCTTTAGGATGGCGTTCTGTTCGATACTGATCAGACCGAGCGATGCGTCGAGCAGGAATGTGACGTTATTCGACAAGAAACCCGAATGGTCGATCAGCGACGTGATATCCTCGCTGATGCTCCGAACAAGTTCTCTTTGATCAGAGTCGGCGCGGCATCGCGCGCTTGATGTCAGGTAATTAAGCAAACGCGCCATGCTTGTGGCGGTTTCGCGCGCTTTGGCCAGCTTGTTTTGCGCGGTGCCAATCCGGACGAGCAGGGCTTCCAGTTTAAGCGCCGGAATGCGGCGTCCACGTTCGCTGGGCGAGCGACGAAAGACGTGGTGCGAAATCGTCTCGAGTTCCGCAGATGTTTGTTCCAGCGCGTCAGCGAGACGGTCAACAATGGCGTCAAGCAATCGCACCAATGTGGTGGTTGAGTTTGCCAGCAAATCGGGTTGCCTTGCAACATGATCTGCGAACAAACGGAATGGTCTTGGATTGGCGTAGCGAACCGTAATCAGATGTGTGTCGGTCAAGACAAAAGACACAGGCGTCGAAATCGGTTCGTCGGTTGCCAGCCCTGCTAAAACGGTAGCTGTCAGGAACAATGTCCCCTGATCCTCATAGAGGCGGCTGGACGGCTCGATCTCATCCATTTCTTCGCGCGTCGGGATGCTCAGACGCAGCGTTTGCTCCACTAGTTTTTCTTCAGCAATGCTGGGATCGACCAAATCAATCCAAACAGCATCGGGGGGAAGGGCGTGTGACGCATCAGCATCAATGATTGTGCCCGATGGCAAAGCAGAACTGTAAACGTGCAGCATATCTGTCAGTCGCTAGCGCAAAGCGGATGCCAGCGACAATCCCT
This sequence comes from Sphingomonas sp., assembly GCA_031369985.1. Classification (GTDB taxonomy): domain Bacteria; phylum Pseudomonadota; class Alphaproteobacteria; order Sphingomonadales; family Sphingomonadaceae; genus Sphingomonas_O. The sequence goes on from JANMPU010000042.1 coordinate 4,288, forward strand.
TCGAAGGGAATCGATGGTTTTGGAAAATGGCTCCCCGGGCCTGATTCGAACAGGCGACCATTCGATTAACAGTCGAACGCTCTACCGCTGAGCTACCGGGGAACACTGGCAGGCGCGGGCACTAGCATCGGCTTTGCGGGGAATGCAAGGTCAGACGATAAATTGTTCCATCGCGATCCGGTCATCGAGCGCATGTTCGGGATCGAACAGCAATTTGAGTGGTGCCGAACGGTCGATGGAGACGCTGATTGTCGCGACATCGCGGACTTCACGCTGGTCAGCAACGGCAGAGACCGGGCGCTTGATGGCATCAAGGACGCGGAACTGGATTTTGGCGGTTTCGGGAAGAATGGCCCCGCGCCAACGCCGGGGGCGGAACGGGCTGATGGGAGTAAGGGCAAGCAAAGCAGACCCCAATGGCAGGATTGGCCCATGTGCCGACAGATTATAAGCCGTGGATCCGGCGGGTGTTGCGACGAGGACACCGTCACAAACAAGCTCGGGAATGACAACACGGCCATTGACGATGACTTCGAGTTTAGCCGTCTGACGCGTTTCGCGGAGGAGCGAGACTTCATTGATGGCGGGTAGCGTAATCGTTTCGCCCTCAATGGTTTCGGCTTCCATCCTCAGCGGGCTAACATTGAATAGTTTGGCCGTTTCAATCCGCTGGTCGAGGCCCTTTGCCCGCCACTCGTTCATCAGGAATCCGACTGTGCCGAGGTTCATACCGAATACCGGCAGGATCCGCCGTCCTTCAAGCATGTGGTGAAGCGTTTGCAGCATGAAGCCATCACCGCCGAGGGCAACGACCATCTCCGCTTGATCAAGCGGCACCCAGTCGCGCCGTTCCTTCAGCGTCTTTGCAGCATCTTCAGCGGCTGCCGTTGGTGAGACCAGCAGCGCGCGTTTCGGTTCGGCAACGCTCATCCGCCGGTCACATTCATGTGGCGCGTTGTGGCGGCGGTCGACAGGTCGAATTCGTGACGGCGCGGTTTGAGGCGGAGAGCGGTATCGACGGCATCGTTCAGCGCGGACGGATCGCTCGACCGTAATGCCGCGCGCAGATCGACTTTGTCGTCATGGCCTAGGCACATATATAACTGTCCCGATGCCGACACGCGGATGCGGTTGCAATTGTCGCAGAAATTCTCGGTCAATGGCGAAATTAGGCCAAGTGTCGTGCCAAGCGCGGGTACCGACCAGTAACGCGCAGGCCCGCCGGTTTTGCGGTCGCTGGGCACCAACTCATATTTGGCCGCCAATTCGGTCTGAACCTGCGTTAGCGGCAGGAAACGATCCGCACGGTCATCGTCAATCTCACCCAACGGCATGGTTTCGATTAGCGACAAGTCAAAGCCTTCGTCGCCGCACCAGCGCAGCATCGGTTCGATCTCGTCATCATTCAGGTTGCACAGCGCGACCATGTTGATCTTGATCTTTAGTCCCGCCGCCTTTGCCGCCCCAATCCCGGCAAGCACGCGGTCGAGATCGCCCATCCGTGTGATATAACGAAACCGCTCGGGATCGCGCGTGTCGAGGCTGATATTGATGCGCCGGACGCCCGCATCGTGCAGCGGCGCGGCAAATTCGACGAGGCGCGAGCCGTTGGTGGTCAGCGTGACTTCTTCGAGGCCGTGATCAAGCAGCCGGCTAATCCCTGCCACGACTTGCAGAGCGCCACGCCGAGCGAGCGGTTCGCCTCCGGTCAAGCGGATGCGCCGGACACCGCGGGCGACGAAACGACTCGCGAGCTCAACGATTTCCTCAAGCGACAAGACTTCGCTGCGTGGTAGGAAAATCATGTCCTCGGCCATGCAATATCGGCACCGCATGTCGCAGCGATCCGTCAGCGACAGGCGCACATAATCTATGCGGCGACCAAAGCCGTCCTGCATGGCCGGCGCCTGTATTGTCGTCAGCGTCATTCCCGTGTCGCTAGACCCAAGTTGCGGATTCAGCAATTGTGCAGTTGGCGGCAGGCGGGTCGCAATGTAGCAGAGCTTAAACGGGGTGCCATTTTTGACGTCAGCTTCGACCTCTTCTGCGCAAATTGGTGACTTGCCTATATTACTGGTTGCATCCTCGCGGCGAGCAACCTTGTTGACAACGCTCGAGTCGATGGGTCGGCGCGTCGAAATTTGTGACGGCGGCATTGATGCGGCGGCGCGTTTTGTTACGAGTGGCGCATCGCTGTGTATCATTGATCTCGATGAAGACGCTCCGGTTGGCCTCGATGCATTGACTGGTGCTGCTGCGTTGCAACGAGCCGCCATGCTCGTGATTGCCGAGTCGGATCATCGTTCGTTGGACTGGATGATTGCGGGCGGGGCGACGCATTACTTGGCGCGTCCCTTTGTCGATGTTGATCTCACGCGCGCGGTTCGCCTTGCTGAGCGTCATGTCGAACGGCTTCGCGGACGGCCCGAACGGCGGACTGCGCGGGATCCGTCCTTTTCTGTAGAAACCGAAATCGGCGCGCGTGAGCGCATTGCTGCGCGGCTTGCGTCGGATCCGGTCCCATTTGGCTTGCTGCTAGTCGCGTTTACGCGCTTCGATATGATCAATGCCGCGTTCGGGCGGTCAACGGGCGATGTTTTGCTGGACGCGGTGGCGGAACGGATCGAGCCGCTCGTGATCGAACATGCCGGTGAACGTGGGTTTATGGCGCGGATGGGTGGGCCGGAATTCATGGTCACGCTCGATGGGATGAACGAAAAGTCTCGGGAAGCGCTTGCCAATCAGATCGTGGGGCGCATCGAACGCCCGTTTGTTGCCAATGGCCATATGGTGACGCTCGATTGCCGGATCGGGATTGTCGAAAGTGACGCCGACGAATCAGTTAATGATCTGCTTCGTCGCGCCGGGGTCGCGTTGGCTGAAGCACGGGCATCGGAAGGCGGGCCAGTTCGGAGCATGAGCATCGCCGATGAAGGCGATGCGTTGTTCGATGTGGGTCTTCAGGCCGATTTGCGGCTTGCGCTTGATCGTGATGAAATTGAAATTCTTTTCCAACCACAATTGTCGATTGCCAGCGGACGGGTGATCGGGGTCGAAGCACTTGCGCGGTGGCGGCACCCTAATCATGGCGAACTCGGTGCGCAGACACTGTTCGCAGTGGCCGAACGGTCGGACTATCTGACGGTTTTATCGGCGCATGTGCAGCGTCGGGCTGCCATGATGGCGGCGGCGTGGCCGGAACCGTTGCGCGGTTTGCGGCTAGCGATCAATCTGACGGCTGCTGACATCACGCGGGGCGGATTTGTCGGCAGTTTTTTTGAGATGATCGACACGTCGGGTTTCCCACGTTCGCGGCTCACTGTCGAAGTCACTGAAAGCGGCTTGATGGAGGATCTTGCCATTGCGGCCTCTGTGCTTGCCGAATTGCGTGCCGGGGGTTGTCGCGTTGCGATCGATGATTTTGGTACCGGGTATTCCAGTCTTGCCTATCTGAAAGCACTGCCGCTCGATTATTTGAAAATTGACAAGCAACTAGCCGGTGACATTTCGGGGTCGACACGGGATCGGATTGTGGTGCGCGGCGTCATCGACATGGCCCGTTCGCTTGGACTCGCTGTTGTTGCAGAAGGGGTTGAGACCGAGGAGCAATTGGCGCTCCTCGCGGCGGAAGGGTGCAACTATTATCAAGGCTTTTTGTTCGCCGAGCCGGTCAGTGTCGATGACCTAATCCGGCTCGTGGCGGACTAGATATCGACGCCGGAGGCGATCGCTTCCAGTTTGCGGATACGTTCCTTCAGATCAGCAACATCAATCCGCTGCGAAGTCGAAGGGGCTGAGGGCATTCGCTGGTTCAACTCAAGTTGCTTGAGATCAAGCCAGCCGCGAAAGGCTTTGAGGCCGATCAGCGCAAGGACCGTGAGCCCGGCAACGGTTGTCAGCGATAAAGCGAGATACATCGGTAGCGTTTCCATGATCATTCTCCCGGTTTAGCGGAGTTTTTCGATCTCGCGGTCCAGTGCCCTTGCACCGTTTTCGTCGGTGGCGAGGCGTTCGAGGACAGCGATGCGTTCTTTCAGACCTTTGACTTCGTCGCGAAGTCGGGCGGCATCGGGATCTGCGATGACAACTTCATTGCCGTGGCGGTCTTCGCTGATGCCGTGCCTGGCGCGGATGCGCGTTTTTATGATGCTGCTGATCATGACGATGGCGATGATCATGACAACCATTTCAAACGGATTCATGTGACGTCTCCCTTGTTCGATATTTTAGTTGAGTGGCGTGTCGCGTAGGCTTTCGATCTCTTCGGACAGATCGACACCCTTGTCTGTGATGATGCGTTCGAGAACGCGGACCCGTTGTTCAAGCCGTTCAGTGTGTGCCGCATATTGCGCCGATTTCTCGGCCGTCAGCGCGGTCTGGTTGTCGAGCTGACGTTCTTTAACGCGTATCCACATCTTGAAAGGCGCAATCCCGATTGCGGCGAGGGGAATGAGAACCCAGATCCAGCTTGCGATATTGTTCATTGTCTTGTCCCCCTAGTTTGCAGGTTTCGAGCGTAGCAGTTCGATCTCGCGGTTTAGGCCGTGCGCTTCGTCGGTCACAATGCGTTCGACATTGGCGAGGCGGTCCTTGACCGAGCCGAGTTCGGCGCGGAGCTGGGCGTTTTCCTGGCTCAACAGGCGGACGCGCTCCGACGTTTCTTCGTTGTTCTTGGGGTAGAGCGCTTGGCCCCACTGTCCATCGAGCGGGTAGCCGTTCTTAATGCGGAGCCAAGTGGTGAACACCCATCCGCCGACCGCCACAATGGCGACGAGGAATGCGGCGGGGGCGATGCTTTCAAACGGTATCATGTCTTTATTCCTTGTTTCGGTTGCTCAGCGCAGACCGTCGATTTCGGCGGAAAGGCGGGCTGGCTTGTCGGTGACGATCCGTTCGAGAACCGCAATCCGGTCTTCAAGGCGCGTTACTTTGCCGGTCAGCTG
>JANMPU010000047.1:0-20584 GCA_031369985.1 Sphingomonas sp.
ATCATGGCGCACATCGGGAAAGACGCCGTGACGCTCGACGGCAGTATAGGGGGGCGGGACGTCGGTTGCGGTCATTGTCGTGCTCCTGCGAAAGCAGGAGCCTTGGCCGTTGGTGCCTGCGCTTGTTTCCAAAGCTCCTGCTTTCGAAGGAGCACTTGCGGCGTCATATCAATCCATCCTTGGCGAGCCGCTCCAATGTCTCGGCCTGCACCCGATTGAAATGGTCACGGTCAGGGGTTTTGACAACGCCCTTTTCCATCAGGCTGTTTGCACGCTGATGCGACGGCGCGGCATAAGTGGACGCGAACAGCTCGGTTCGCTGCCGCGACAGATAATTGCTCATGCCGGGTTTGCGCCGCGCCGCGCGCAGAGCCGCGATGTCAATGTCGGCAAAAGCGGTGAAGGTTTCACCCGGATTGCTTTCGGCAACGACATTGCCTTTCCAGTCGACCACCATCGAACTGCCGTCGGCGCTGGCGAGTGGCAGCGACGTTCCCGTGATCCCCGCCGTGTTCGCGGACACGACCCAGGCCATATTCTCAAACGCCCGCGCACGCTTGGCAATCATCTTGTTGGTATCAAGCGGCGACCCGATTTCCGAGGACGAATGCACAAACACTTCCGCCCCGCGCAAGGCATGCGCCCGCGCGATTTCGGGATAGAGGATTTCTTCGGATGCAATCGCTGCCAGATTGCCGATCTCGGTCTTTGCCACCGGAAACACGCCGTCGATGCCGTAAATATCGAGATATTTGTCCCACACATCATGCGGCGTCGGCGCATACATTGAATTCAACCGGCGATAGCGCAGCACAACCTTGCCATCAGGCGCGATGACGAAACTCGTCTGAAAATAGAGGTCGGGGAAATGCTTGTCAGTCTCATAGGCATTGCCCGCCAGGAACAATTTCTGCTCCGCCGCAACTGTGCCAAGCGCGGCATATTCCGGCCCATCAACCGCCCACGCCGCTTGTTTGGCAAAATCGGGAATCGAAATCCGCCCCGGATAGCTGGTGAACAAATATTCGGGCAGCACGACAAGCCGCACGGGCGAGCCGCCATATTGCTGAATGAAGATCGCAGCCGAGCGCATCTTGCCAGCAACATCATCAATCATGCTCAGCATTTGCGCACGGGGGTCCGACGCCTTCTCGACCGATTGCGCCGCCAGTTGCAACGCGAGCGCCGCATAGGGTTTGGTTCCCGCCACTGTCTTACTCCGCACCACTGCTGGCAGCGTCGTTGCCAGCATTCCGGCCAGGGTCAAGCGCCGGTCGATCAGCATAAGTCACCACTCCGACCTTTTCCCTCTCCCTAAAGGCGAGAGGGGTTTGTAGCGCGGCTCGTTCAAAGCCCCAACGCCCCCGGATTCATCAACCCGTGCGGATCGACATTCGCCTTGACTGCCTCAAGGATCGCCCAGCCACGCGGGTCGCTGCGGTCCTTGACCGGATAAGTGCGGCCGATCTGAAAGTGGATGCCATCCATTTTACCAAAAACGTCAATCACGTCCTGTCGCAGCTTTTCGACCAGCGCACGCGCTTCGGGGTTGGCGGGAAAGCCTTTCAATTTCGCGAAGTGCGCATCCTCGATGAAATGCTCGTGGATCGCCCATTGTTCATCGGGCCAATAGAAGCAGGGTTCGATCAGAAACCCCGTCGCGCCGACCGCGAGGAACATATAGCCCGCGCCAACGCCCAGCCGTTCCATATCCGCGGTATGCGTTTCGAACAGCTCGGTCAGCGCATTGATGGTTGCGAGCGCCTTTGAATGGCGGACAATGCCGTGAACGGGTGCCCAGCGCTCGCCGTCTGGCCCTGCCATTGAATTGGGCGGCGGGAACGGGTTGGCGCGCAGGATTTTGGGGATCGTGTTTTCGACGATGCGGCCCTTGTTCGCGGCGACAATCGCTTCGACGTCGCGCATATCGGCATCGACGGCGCTTTGGTGCCGCCCTTCGCAAATCAGGTGGATCGAGAATTTGCAGTCGTCAAGGAAGGACCGGCCCGCCGCGATGACTTTCGCGCCTTCCTTGATCCCTTTCCAGAACCCTCCCTGCGACGTCATCATGCCAACCAGCGATTTTGCATCGCTGACCAGACTATCGCGCTTCATGCGCTGTGCTTGCAAAAAAGGGTCAAAACCAAATGCTTCCGCCGCCAAACCGCGTCGCCCGATTTCGCTCAAGGCCGTGCAATAATCGGCGGGTTCGTCAAAAGCGAAACTGCCATAAGCGAACGCTGCGCCATCATGGACCATCGGCAAGGTGATCGTCGCCTTCACGCCAAATGCGCCTGCATCGCCACCGAACAGGCCCGTCAGATCGGGACCAAAGGGGCGGATAAAGTCGCTCCCCGTCCGCATGATCGTCCCGTCGGCCAACACGACCTCAGCGCAGATAATGTTCGGCGCAATTGTCCCGCTGCGCCCGCCCCAGAACAACCCGTTCTGGCTCATCCCGCCGCCGACGCTGGCGTAAAGGCCCGAGAGTGTGCCCCACAACGGCGTGCGTAACCCCTTTGGATGGAGCGCTTCATACAGCGCATGCCAGGTGCAGCCTGCCTCGACTGTCACGGTCATGTCGGTTTCGTTGATCGAGAGTATGCGCTGCATGCGGCCCATATCAACGATGAGTGCACCGGCCTTTGGTGCGACATATCCCGACGTATAGCTCATCCCCCCGCCGCGTGGGATGATCGCGACGCCTTCGCCGGTTGCCGCCGCAACACCGCGCGATAGTTCTTCGGTCGATCCGGGGCGGAAAACTGCGAGCGGCGCTGGCCCCTTCGTAAACACATCCTGCGCGTAGAAGGCGCAGGTCGCGGCATCGGTGATCAGCGCATCGGGCGTCACGGCGGCGGTGATGACCGCCAGTGGATCAGATGGTGGCTTCAGCAGGCTTGCCATGTGCCTTTACCTCCGCAAGGTCGGGATAGCGCCCGAGCGCCAATAGCATTGCGCCGCCGGCAATGAACAGGACAGCGGCGACGCTGAGCATCGGGTCATAACTGCCCGCGCGGTCGCGGACGATGCCGTATATCAGCGGCGAGATCGCCGAGAACAGCCCGAACGGCAGATACAGCATCCCATAAATCCGCCCGAAATGCGCCATCCCGAAATAGCGCGCGGCGAGGAACGCGATCAGGTCGCTTTCCGCCCCCGCCGCAAAGCCAAGCAGGAATGCGCCGACCGAAATCCAGAGTGTATCGGTGCTGGTGCCCATCAACAGCACACAGGCGACAGCGGGCAAGCATAGCACCGGAAAGCCAACTGCTGGCCCCCAAATGCGGTCGAGGAGAAATCCAACGCCAACCCGTCCGACAAGCAAGCCAAGGCCAACAATGCTCATCATCCCCGCCGCTGCTGGCAGCGTGAAGCCATGATCCATGACAATCGGGATCATGTGGATATGCGCGCCGCCATAAGCCGTGGCGATGAGGAGGATCGAAATCCACAACGTCCAGAACTGCCGTGTCCGGATTGCCGCGCCAAACGTCATGCCCGCAACATTGCCATCGGCAGTCGTCAGCGCGGCAGGCCGTTGTTCAGCACGCGGCTCGCGGAACAGTGCGAAACAAACCGGCAACGCAATCAGCAGCGGCAACAACGCCACAATCGGGAACATCGCCCGCCAGCCATGATTGGCAATTGCCCAGACGGCGAGATTGGGCACGATCAGCGCCGCCGCACTTGTGCCCAACAGCATGATGCCCAGCGCCAGCCCACGGTTTTTCACAAACCACATGCTGATCGCGCGGCTCCACGTGACCGGCGTCGATCCGATCCCGACAAGGCCGATCAGGAACCACAGCGCATAATAACCGATGAGCGACGACGGCGTGAAAAACATTGCCGCAAACGTGATGATGAACCCGACCAGCGACCACAACGCCACGCGCCGCACGCCATATTTATCCGACAGCCAGCCAATGACAGGCGCCATCAGCGACGCGGTAATCCCGAATACGGTGATCCCGGCGCTGATCTGTCCCCGGTTCCAGCCAAATTCATCCTGAAGTGGCTTGAATAGTGCCCCCAGAACATTGAACGGGATCGGGGACGCACCGCACATCACGCCCAGAAAGGCAGCGATCAGCGGTTTGGTGCCTAGCCTGAACTCGCTCAATCGCCGCGCTCCCGCATCAGAATTTATACTTTGCCCGCACCATCCATTGTGCGGGGGTATTCAGATAACTGTAGTTGGCCAGCGTCGATTGGACAAATTCCTTGTCGAAACAATTGGTGCATTCCGCCGACAATTGCCAGCCGCTTTCCGCTGCAAGGGTCAGCCCCGCATTGAACAACCAAGCAGGCGCGCTGTTCGATCCGGTGATGATCGCGCCCGTGCCGGTTAGATTGGCAGGGAACGTGCCATTCGTGCCGGTAACTGACCCATTATAGATGGTCAGGTTGCTCGTCCCGACCTCCTGTCGGCCGCGGTAACTGGCATTGACTGAAGGCGTCAGCGACAAGCCGCCGCCAAGTTGCGCCTTGTAACTGCCGCCGAGAGCAATCGTCCAATCGGGCGTACGGACCGGCGTGGACAGATTGCCACGCGGATCGACAATGCCCGCCGCGCATGCCGCCGTCCCGGGACCGCCGGGAATCGCCCCTGCTGCGACGAGCGCACGACAGTTTGCCGCCTGTGCCGCGACGGATTGAATGCCGTAAATGTCGACCGCAGGTGCGCCCGCTGGCAGGATATATTTATCATCCTGAAAGCCGACATTGGCATACAGGTTCATGCCGGTGACGGGCTGGAAAATGAATTCGCCTTCGACGCCCTTGTTCCGGTAATTGGCGAAATTGCGCGTCAGGAAGGTGATTGCCCCCGTCGCGGAAACAAGCGCGGACGGTGTCTGAAGGTCCTTCACATCCATGTAAAAGACCGTGACGTTCGCGCGGACCTTCCGGTCAAAGAGGTCGGACTTGATCCCGGCCTCGTAGCTCCAGACCTTTTCGGGGCCAAAGGGCAGCAGCTGGTTGTTGACTGTCCCACGTGCGTTCCAGCCGCCCGATTTGAATCCCCGTGTCGCGCTGGCGAACAGCAAGATGTCGTCGCTCGGTTTGAAATTGATCGCGAAACGCGGCGTCCACAATTTGGCGCTCTGCACCGTCGGAATCCGCACGCCCGACGGCGAAACGAGGTTCGCATTGCCAAGGCATGTCGCAGGCAGCGCGCCACCCAGATTGCAGGTCGCGCGATTGTCGCGAATGTCGAATGTCTTGCGCTCGTCAGTGTAGCGGATGCCCGCGGTCAGCGTGACCGGCCCCAATTTGATGTCACCCTGCGCGTAAGCGGCCAGCGCGCGCGTCTTGTTGGTCAGCGTCCGGTCCGCCAGCAACAGGCCAACCCCGCCCGGCACCGCCGCGTTGAAGATCGAAAAGACATCGGCGAAATCGGTCTTGTTATATTCGTCAAGATAATAGCCGCCGACAACATAAGTCAGCAGGCCACCCGCTGCTTGACCGTTCAGCTTCACTTCCTGCGAAAATTGCGAGTGATAGCCGTCATTCACAATCGTGAACCCGCCGCGTGCAAAGCCCCGCACGGGCGGATTAGGCGTCGTGATGCTCGGCCCGCCACGCCCATCGAAGAAATCGATCGCGAATTGCTGGCGCAGTCCGATGTAACCCGTGATCAGGGATACTGTCGTCTTCTCGCCCAGATCGCCTTCAAGCGTTGATGTGATCAGGTCACTCGATGCGCGGTTGCCCTGTCCGTAATTTGCCTTGCGCCCCGTGATGTTGAGTGAGGCAAAGGGCGACGGCGACAAGGTGTTGCCGTTCTTTAGCCCACCCGTTGCAAAACGCCCGTCGCACTGCGTCGGCGTGACGGGATTGCAATCGAAGTTCAGCGTATTTTCGCCATTGGCAACAATATGCGCATAGGCCGCGTTCCAACGGACATCCGGTGCCAAATCCCCACGCACCGCAATCCGCGCACCCCAGCCATCATCGTCATTCATCCGTTCGCCGGTCGTGACACTGCGGACATAGCCGGCGTCGTCCTGCCAATATCCCGACACTTTGATCGCGAATGTCGGCGCGAGCGGGAGGTCAATCGAGCCCCGCGCAAGTTTCTTCTGATAGCTGCCGTATCCGATTTCGGCATAGCCGCTGATCGTATCCCCCGGCTTTCGCATGATCACATTGATTGCGCCGCCCGTTGTGTTGCGCCCGAACAACGTCCCCTGTGGCCCGCGCAACACTTCGACGCGCTCGACATCGAACAAGCTCAGATTATTGGCATTCTGGCGGCTGATATAAATATCATCGACATAAGTGCCGACCGGCGGATCGAACGTCGCGATGGTTTCCGTATTGCCTAGACCGCGCAAAAAGTAAGCGTTGGCAGACCCAATCCCGGTATTATTCTGCGCAACAAGATTGGGGACATATTGGCCCAGCTGAAGCGTGTTCGACACGCCTTGTGCTTCCAGCTGGCTCGACGAAAATGCGGAAATCGCAATCGGCACGTCCTGCACACTTTCGCTGCGGCGCTGCGCAGTTACGACGATGTCGCTGATGCCAGCGTCCTCGGCTGGCGTTGACGTCTGCGCCAGCAACGGCGCGGTCATCATCAGCGCAAGCAGCGCAGTCCCGGTTTTCAACGACGTCGCAATCATCGAGCAGTCTCCCTGACAGTTTTTAGGTTGTCCCCCGGCACACATATTTTTATATTTGTCCGGACAACTTTTCATGGCTAGGCTTAGCTGTCAAGCGACGAAACAGGGGATCAACGACATGGATATATCGTCATTGGCTTATCCCACGCTCGTTTATGTCCATCTACTGCTGTTCGTCCTGTGGCTCGGCGCGGATGTGGGCGTGTTCCTCCTTGGCCAGCATTTCAGGAAGCGGTCGGTCTACACGCTCGACCAGCGGATCGCATTGCTCAAGTTGCTTGTCATCGTGGACCTGACGCCGCGCACGGCGTGGGCATTGATGGTACCGATGTCGCTGACCGTGTCCTACATGGGCGGCTGGTGGAATGTGCCAGTCGCCATTGTCTGGATTGCGTGGGTCATTGCCGCTTTCTGGCTGTGGCTCGTTTTCGATGCGCACGCCCATGACATGACCCCCCGCGCCGCAAGGAACCGGCGGTGGGAAGGGTGGCTGCGTTACATACTGTGCGCTGGCTATCTCTGGCTCGGCGCGGAATCAGTCCTGACCGGCCATCCCATCGCGACGGCGTGGCTTGCGTGGAAGGCCGTGCTCTTCGGCCTGATCTTCGCGGCCGCGATCATGATTGATGTCACGTTCAAACCCGTCGGGCCGCTGCTCGGAAAACTGCTCAACGAAGGATCAAGCGACGCCACTGAACTGCCCCTGCTCCGCGTCATGAACAACACGCGCTATTGGGTGTGGTGCGTCTATGCGTTGCTTGTCGTCACATCTTGGCTAGGGGTGGTAAAACCGGGTTGACTTCTAAAGTTGTCCGGACAAATTAGAGGTCGCAAGGGAGTTTCATCGGTTGGCCGCGCCACTTGGATATCAAAGCCTGCTCTTCGTTCCGGGCAGCCGTCCCGAACGCTTTGAAAAGGCGTTGGCAAGCGGTGCTGATCTGGTTGTCATCGATCTCGAAGATGCCGTCGGTCCGGCGGACAAGGAAAGCGCCCGCGCGGCCGCTATCGCGGCCCTTGGCAACCCGCGCCTCGGCGTCCGGATCAATGGCTTGCGGACCAAGCAGGGTCTCGCCGATCTCCTCGCGCTCGCCGCAACCACCGTGCCCTACATCATGATCCCGATGGTCGAAGCCGTCGCCGAAATCGAAATCGCGCACGCCATTCTCGGCCCCGACGTCGGCCTGTTGCCACTCGTCGAAACCGTCAAAGGCGTCGGTGTTGCACAAGCCGTCGCCGCGTCCCCCGGCATTTGCGGCGTCATGCTCGGCGGTGCCGACTTCGCCGGCGAACTCGGTGTCGCCATGTTATGGGATGCGCTGTTCGCGGCGCGCAGTGCCATCGTCATGGCCTGCGCTGCCGCCCGCGTCCCCTCGGTTGACGTCCCCTATCTCGATCTCGACAATCTCGATGGACTCGCCGCCGATGTCGCGCGCGTCAAGGCGATGGGCTTCACCGCAAAATCGGTCGTCCATCCCAAACATATCGCCGTCGTGCACCAAGTGATGCGCCCAACCCCCGCTGAAATCGCCGAGGCGCACGAAGCCGAAGCCGCCTATGCCGCTGCCGGTGAGTCCGCCGTCCGGTTCAACGGCAAAATGCTCGAAGCGCCCGTCATGGCGCGGTATCGCCGCATATTGGCGCAGGGAGAGAAAACCAATGCGTGATGGTGTCAGGGAAGTTGCCCCCGGGCGCTTCCGCGAAGTTCAGGGCCGCTATTTCGAGGAATTCGAAGTCGGCCACATTTACGAACATCGTCCCGGGCGGACGATTACGGATGCTGACAATGTGTGGTTCACGCTGCTGACGATGAATACGCATCCTGCCCATTTCGATTATGAATTTTCGAAAAAAACCGAGTTCGGTAAGCCGCTGGTGGTCAGCCCGTTCACGATCGCGCTAATGACCGGGATGAGCGTGTCGGACACCAGCGGCAAGGCGATTGCCAATCTCGGTTGGGACGAAGTGCGCATGACCGCGCCGCTGTTCGTCGGGGACACGCTCTATGCGGAAAGCGAAGTGCTCGAAAAGCGCGAAAGCAAGAGCCGCCCCGACCAGGGCATCGTGACGTTCAAGACGATTGGCAAGAATCAGGACGGCATTGTCGTGAGCAGCTACAAACGCACTGTTCTGGTGTGGAAACGCGGCCACGGCCCCGCCGACGACTAAGGAGATTTGAAGTGGCTACCGCGCTCGCAATGGATACCTATCGCCCCGCAATGGACCCGGACGAAGAACGCGCCTTCCTCGATGCAATCGACAAATGGGTGCAAAAGGAAGTCCGCCCCGTCGTCATGAAGCACGACCATGGCGACATCTGGCCTGCCGAACTCGTCGCGCAGATGGCCGAAATGGGTCTGTTCGGCGCGACCATCGGACAGGAATATGGCGGCCTTGGCCTGCCGTGCACGACTTATGCAAAGATCGTTGCGCACATCTCATCCTACTGGATGGCAATCACGGGCATTTTCAATTCGCACCTCATCATGGCCTGCGCCGTCGAACGCTTCGGCACGCCGGGGCAAAAAGCAAAATGGCTGCCCAAATTCGCAACCGGCGAAATCCGCGGCGGCTTGGCACTGACCGAACCGAACGCAGGCACTGACTTGCAAGCGATCCGCACCACTGCGGTCCGCGATGGCGACGATTATGTGATCAACGGCACCAAGACGTGGATTTCAAACGGCATCAACGGCAGCTGTTTCGCCCTGCTCGTCAAAACCGACCCCAAAGCCGACCCGCGTTACAAGGGGATGAGCCTGTTCATCGCGCCCAAGGGTCCGGGCTTCACCAACGGTAAGAAGTTCGAAAAACTCGGCTATCACGCGATCGACAGCGCCGAACTGATCTTTGAGGATTACCGCATCCCCGCCGACAATCTGATCGGCGGCGTTGAGGGGCAGGGATTTTTTCAGGCAACCGGCGGGCTTGAGTTGGGCCGCATCAATGTCGCGGCGCGCGGGGTTGGCCTTGCCGAAGGATCGCTCCGCCTTGCCACCGAATATGCTCAAATGCGCCAGACAATGGGCAAACCGATTGCCGAGCATCAGGCAATCCAGCTCTATCTCGGCGAAATGGTCACCCGCGCCCGCGCCGCGCGGCTGCTCACCTTCGACGCCGCCGAAGCCTATGACCGTGGCGAACGCTGCGACATGCAGGCGGGCATGGCCAAATATTTCGCGTCCGAAGCCGCCGTTGAAAACAGCCAGACGGCAATGCGCATTTTCGGCGGCTATTCCTATTCAAAGGAATATGAAATCGAACGCTTCTACCGCGATTCGATGCTGATGTGCATCGGTGAGGGCACCAACGAAATGCAGCGCATGATTGTTGCCAAACAATGGTTGAAGGCGAACAAGATTTGAGTGGAGCCCTCCCCCTATCCGGTCACCGCATCTTATCATCCGAACAATATGGCGCGGGGCCTTATGGCTCGATGTTTCTTGCCCAACTGGGTGCCGAAGTCATCAAGATCGAACCGCCAAAGGGCGGCGACTCATCGCGGATGACCGGCCCCTATTTCCTCGGTGAGGATGACAGTCTGTTCTACCAAACCTTCAACCTCAACAAACGCTCAATCACCCTCGATACGCGGACTGATGCGGGGCGCGAAGTGCTCCACCGGCTCGTCAAAACGTCGCACGCGGCCACCAACAACGCGCGCGGCGATCTCCCCGCCAAACTCGGCCTCGATTACGCCGCGCTTGGGCAGATCAACCCCGCCATCGTCTGCGTCCATGCCAGCGCCTATGGCCGCACGGGACCGCGCGCGTCGTGGCCGGGCTATGACTATCTGATGCAGGCCGAAGCGGGATTCATGTCGGTGACCGGCGAACCTGACGCGCCACCAACGCGGTTCGGCCTGTCGATGGTCGATTTCATGACCGGGACGATGCTCGCAACCGCAACGCTTGCCGCCCTGATCGACGCAGGCAAAACTGGCAGGGGCCGCGATTATGACATTGCCCTGCTTGACGCGGCGCTGCACCAGACGAGCTATCCGGCTTACTGGTATCTCAATCAAGGGCATGTCACCGGGCGGATGCCGCGATCCGGGCATCCCTCGGTCGTCCCCTCACAGACGTTTCAAACCGCAGACGGTTGGGTCTTCGTCATGGCGCAATTGCCCAAATTCTGGGCCCTGCTGGTCGATGCGATTGGCGCGCCGCATTTGAAGGAGGATGCGCGGTTCGCCACGATCCCTGCGCGTTTTGAAAATCGTGAGGCGCTGGTCAAAATTCTCGACGGCATTTTCCTGCAACATCCAACTGCGCATTGGCTCGCGACATTGGGGAGCGTCGTGCCGGTCGCGCCGGTCAATGATCTGGCACAAGCACTCGATAATCCGCTGGTCGCTGACATGCTCGACACGGTCGATCATCCACAAGGGTCGCTGCGTGTGCTTTCCAACCCGATCAAGATTGACGGCGAACGCCTGCCCAATCGCGCCGCGCCAAAACTTGGTTGTGATACCGATGCGCTGCTGGACGAAATCGGCTATGGCAAAGCCGAAATCGCAGCTCTGCGTGCCGAGGGAACGGTTTGAGTAAAGCAACGACTTGTGCTCCTGCGAAAGCAGGAGCCTTGGCCGCAGGGACGGTGACTGACGCCTGGGCTCCTGCCTTCGCAGGAGCACGGTGATGCAAAAGCTCACAGGCATCCACGTTGTCGACCTCTCGCTGTTTCTCCCCGGCCCGATGCTGACGATGATGATGGCCGATCAGGGCGCGGAAGTGATCAAGATCGAGCCAATGGCAGGCGACCCCGCGCGCGATCAAGCCCCGTTTGAGGGCGGCCAGTCGGTGTGGTTCCGGGGTCTCAATCGCGGCAAAAAGTGTCAGACGCTCGACCTCAAATCGGAGGCGGGCAAGGCCGCGCTCTGGACCCTGATCGAAACCGCCGATGTCTTTGTCGAAGGGTTCCGCCCCGGCGTCATGGCGCGCCTCGGCTTCGACTATGTGACGGTCAGCGCGCGCAACCCGCGCCTTGTCTATTGCTCGATCAGTGCCTTTGGCCAGACCGGCGACCTTTCTCATCATCCCGCGCATGACATGGCGGTGCAGGCAATGGCGGGCTTCCTATCCGTCAACGACGGACCAGACGGAACCCCCGTCGTCCCCGGCGTCCCCAGCGCGGATATGGCAGCAAGCCTGACAGCCCTGTCAGCGGTCCTCATGGCCCTCATCGGACGCGACAAATCGGGACGCGGCGATTACATCGACTGTGCTATGTTCGACAGCTTGCTGCCATGGTGCGCGCATATCGCAGGTGACGCGATCATGGGTGGCTCCGCGCCAAAATCCTCGCATCAACGCTCGCTCGGCGGCGCAGCATTCTATCAAGTCTATGCATGCAGCGACGGCAAGCATGTCGTGCTCGGCGGACGCGAGATGAAGTTTGCCACCAATCTTCTGACCGCGCTCGACCGCCCTGATCTTATCCCCCATGCCGAACGTCCTGCAGGCGAGCAGGGCGAGCTTGTCGCCTTCCTTCGCGATACATTTGCCACCAAAACCCGCGACCAATGGATGGGTTGGTTCGCCGACAAGGACGTCGCTTTCGCCCCCGTTCTCGATTTCCGCGAAGCCCTGGACGCGTCCCACGTCGCCGAACGCGGGCTGCTTATCGAGAGCGATGGTGGCCACATGATTGCGCCCGCCATCCGGTTTGATGCCCCGTGATGCTACCCCTCCACCTCGATGTGCATCGCATAGGCAAAGCGGTCCCCCGGATGGTGACTCGCCGAAATTTCGAACAGTTTCCCCGCATCATCATGGAAACAGCGCAGGATCCGCAAACACGGGCTGCGGCGCGGCACGTCGAGTGCGGCGGCAACATCGGCCCCCGCCGCCACGGCCTGAATATCCTGCGTCACACCTGCCAGCTTAATCTTGGCCAGCCGCTCGACCTGCCGGAAAATCGTTTCCGTGTTGGGTTCAACCCGATTAATCACAGCAGCGAAATCGGCATGAATATACGCATCGACCAGCGCAATCGGCACGGTATCCCCGCCGCCATAGCGCACTCCGCGGAAACGGAACCAGCGGCCACCCGCGACCAGACCCAGCTGCTCGGCAATCGCTTTGGGCAAACCGCCCTCGGGCAAGCGTTCGAATTCAAACCGGCTGTCACGTGCATATTGCAGGATTTCGGCGACATTCGACAGCGGCTGATGCAACGCACCCCCGCGCGCCGCCGCTGGCTGAACAACAGTGCCGGAGCCTCGTTTCCGAGCAATCAGCCCCTCACCCTGCAAAGCCCGCAAAGCCTCGCGCACCGTAAAGCGCGACACGCCATATTGGATGCACAGCTCGGCTTCGGTCGGGAATTCACCCGCCGGAAACGCACCGTTCAGGATCGCCGCTCGCAGATCGTCGGCCATTTCCTGATACCGCGGCTTTTTCGTTTCCGCCTTGGCCTTCAACCCGTATCTCCCCGCGCGGTAATCGCATGACCGCTGAACCGCTTATCGCGCAGCTTGCCCGCCATTTGCAACGCCCCGTGCCCGAAGCGGTCCGGACAAGAGCGCGGCTGCATCTGCTCGATTGGCTGGCGTGTGTTGCGGGGGCGCGGGAAAGCGCGGTGGCCGGTGTTGCGCGAAAAACAGAGCGCGATCCGCTCACCCGTTCTGCAATGCTCGGCAATGTGCTTGAAATGGACGATGTCCACCGCAGCGCGCTCCTGCACCCCGGCCCGGTTGTGTGGACGTCGGCTTTCTCTGCGACACGCGACGACAAAGCCAGTTTCGATACAATGCTCGACGGTGCTGTGCGCGGTTATGAAGCAATGATTGCGGTCGGCGCGACCTTTGATGCCTATCATTATTCGCTCTGGTATCCGACCGCGACAGCGGGCTTTTACGGCAGCGCCGCAGCAGCTTGCTCGGTCTATGGTCTCGACGCCAAGCGGACCGGCTGGGCGCTCGGGAATGCAGGATCGGTCGCGGGTGGGCTGTGGCATATGCGGCATGACGATGTGATGACCAAGGCGATGCATTGCGCCCACGCCGCGCTGGCCGCGCTCTGGTTTGCACGGCTGGCGCGCGGTGGATTTACCGGACCGACGGCGATCCTCGAAGGGCAACAGGGTCAATATGCCGCCATGACCCGCGACCCCAAGCCGATGCTCTTCACTGATCACTGGCGGATCGAGGACGTCAGTTTCAAGCCCTGGGCAGCGTGCCGCCATGCGCATCCCGCCATTGATTGCGCGCTCGAACTGCGCGCGGCGGGCACGCTGACCGCGCCATTCCATGTCGAAACTTATGCCGACGCGCTGACATTTTGCGACAAGTCCGATCCGAAGACCGAAGCCGAAGCCAAATTCTCGCTGCAACATGCCGTCGCCGTGATCGCCGATGGCCGCAACGCAACGCCCGCCGACTTTACGCTCGAAGCCATCGTCGCACTCGCCCCGCTGCGTGCGCAAGTGACCGTCAGCGAAGACCCCGCGATAACCGCCCGTTACCCCGCGCATTTCGGCGCACGGCTGAATGGGTTCGAACTGGTCGACTGTCGCGGCGATCCCGAACGGCCGGTGAGCGAAGCGGACATTGTGGCAAAGATGCATATGCTGGCGGACTGGGGCGGATTGCCAGCGTCAGAGGCGGATCGCGCGGCGGACCTTGCGCTGTATGGCGATGACGCGGACGCCATTGTGGCAATGCTCAAAGAGTGGTTGTCTTGAGAAAGGGAGCCTTGTGCTCCTGCGAAAGCAGGAGCTTTGCAAATCGAGCGCCGCATTTGCGTCCAACGCTCCTGCTTCCGCAGGAGCACGGAGCATGACCGCCACAACCGATCTCCTCGACTTCGCCGCCGCACCGCACACCCTGCCGCCGCAAGTCCGCGCCGATGCGATCCGCCTCCTTGCTGACACGCTTGCCGTGGGTGCCGCCGGTGCAGCTTCAACCGAAGCCGCAAAGGTCTTCGAAAGCATCTGCCGCACCGGCACCGGACAAGCCGCGCGCCTCTTAAACGGTGCCCGCATGCCCGAACCCGCTGCCGCGTTCTTCAACGGCTTTGCGATCCACTGCCTTGAATGGGACGCTGTCCACGAACCCGCCGTTGTCCATGCCTTGTCCGTCGTCACAGCCGCATTGCTCGCGGCATCCGACCGACGCGGCGGGAGTGATCCCGACGATTTCCTGACCGCGCTCGCCGTCGGCGTCGACATTGCGAGCGGCCTCGGCATTGCCGCGACCGGGCCAATGCGCTTTTTCCGCCCCGCGACTGCCGGGATCATTGGCGCTGCGCTCGCGGTCGCACGGCTCGACGGGCTGGACGCAGGGCGCATGGCCGATGTCCTTGGCCTCGCCTACTCGTTCGCTGGCGGCACAATGCAGGCGCATGTCGAGGCCTCGATTGCGCTCCCCTTGCAGATCGCACGCGCGGCACAGGGTGCGGTGCACGCGGTCGATCTCGTGAAAAGCGGCCTTACGGGACCGCACGACGTCATCGAAGGGCCTTTCGGCTATGCGGCGCTCATCGAACCGCTCGACCTGACGCGTCACGCTCCCGGCGCGCCGTGGCGGATCAGCGAAATCAGTATCAAACCTTATCCCAGCGGACGCGCGAGCCATGCCGTTCTCGCGACGCTGGCCGCAATCCGCAGCAGCCAACGCCCGATGGACCGCATCACCGCCCACGTCCCACCCCTCGTCCACCGCCTCGTTGGCCGCCCGATGACTGACGACATGACGCCCGCCTATGCGCGCCTCTGCCTCCCCTTCCTGAGCGCGCTTATGTTCCGCACCGGCCGCATCGACCCGCGCCGCTTCACGCCCGAGGATTTCGCCGATCCGCTCCTACGCGAGATCGCTGCGAAGATCACAATCGAAGTCGATAACAATCCCGATCCCAACGCCCTGTCGCCACAACGCCTTGTCATCGACGGCGACAGCATCGACATCCCCCACACCCTCGGAAGCCCCGCCGCGCCGATGGACACGCACCAAACTGCCCAAAAACGCGACCTTTGCGAGGTGCTTGCGGGCGACATCCCCGACCACCGCATTTTCGATGATCCCCTTGCTTACGCCACGGAACCCGCATGACGTACCCCACCTATTTCGAAGCCTTCGATGCCAAGGCCATGCTGGCCAACTATCCGCTCGACCTGCCCGGCACCTATGGCAAAATGTCTGCGGACGAACTCCGCGCGCTTCAGGAAACCCGCTTCACAAAGCTCATGCAGCGCGGCTGGGAAATCCCGTTTTACCAGAAACTCTGGCGCTCCAAAGGCATTGAACCCGGCGACATCCGCAGCCTTGAAGACATCATCAAACTGCCCGTCTACGACAAGGCCGACCTCATGGCCTCCGTCAACGAACACCCGCCTTATGGCGATTTCAGCGGACGCGGGACTGACCCCGTGGTTTTCCACACCACCAGCGGCACGACCGGCCGCCCGCAACCCTTGCTCTTCGGACCCAAGGGCCGCGAAGTCACCAACCTCCTCGTCGGGCGCATGTATCGCTGGATGGGCCTCCGCCCCGATGACGTCGTCCAGTCGGTCTATGGCCACGGCATGATCAATGGCGGCCATTATATCCGCGAGGCTGTCACGCATTTCACCAACAGCCTGTTCCTCTCCGCAGGCACCGGCATCGAAACGCGTAGCGCGGCTCAGGTCAATCTGATGGCCGATTTCGGCGTCACCGTGATGGTCGGCTTCGTCGATTATGTCCGCAAACTCGCCGAAGTGGCGGAGGCCGAAAAACTGTTCGACCGGATCAACTTGCGTATGATCATCGGTCACCTGGGCACTGAAGACCGCGCCGCCACCGAAGCCGCGTGGCACGGCGCAAAAGCCTATGATTGGTACGGCGTCGGCGATACCGGCTCAATCGCGGGCGAAGGGCCGGAGCGTGACGGGCTCTATGTGTGGGAAGACGCACAATATCTCGAACTCCTCGACGTCGATACTGGCGCGGCCGTCGCGTCTGGCGAGACAGGCGACATGGTCGTCACTTGCCTGTTCAAGGATGACATCGCGCCGTGCATCCGTTTCAACACGCATGACATCACGCATGAGCTCGGCGGGCGCGGCGAACTCGCGTTCAAGCGCATCGCCGGGTTCAAGGGACGCAGTGACAATATGGTCAAGCTGCGCGGCATCAACCTGTTTCCCCACGCCATTGCCTCGCTGATCGAAAACCGCAGCGATTTGACTGGCGAATATGTCTGCCATCTGCGGCGGAGCGAAGGGCGCGACGACATGGTCGTGACCATCGAAAGCCGCGGTGGGACCGACGAGGGCGCTCTGGCCGCGCTGCTCCGGCAGGGGTTGGGCGTCGAGGTGGGCGTCACCCTCTGCGCACCCGGCGGGACGGCCGCGGCCACACAGATCGACAGCCGCCAGAAACCGATCCGCTTGATCGACGAGCGGGGGTTATGAACAAGGCGAACAGTGCTCCTGCGAAGGCAGGAGCCTTGGCGGCAGAGGACATTTCTTCGTCCAAAGCTCCTGCCTTCGCAGGAGCACAAGAATGATCGACTGGGCCGACCTCGAAGCGCGCAACGCCCCGCTCAACGCCTTTGTCGATTGGGACAAGACTGCAGCTGCAGGCGCAGGCCCCCTCGCGGGCCTTACCATCGGCATTAAAGCGAACATCGCTATCAAAGGCTTGCCGTGGACTGCAGGCAGCGCCGTTTACCGCAACCGCATCGCAACCGAGGATGCCGAAGTTGTGGCAAAAATCCGTGCGGCAGGCGCGGCAATCCCCGGCACGCTCAACCTTGAAGAAGCTGCGCTCGGCGCAAAAACCGACAATCCGTGGTTCGGCGCGACGCAGAATCCGCACAGACAAGGCTACACCCCCGGCGGCTCCTCGGGCGGGTCAGCCGCTGCCGTCGCAGCAGGGCTGTGCGACGCTGCACTGGGCACCGATACAATGGGCTCCGTCCGTATCCCGGCCAGCTATTGCGGCATTTACGGCTTCAAGCCCGCCAACACCGCCGTCAGTCAGGACGGCCTCGAACCCGCCGAACCCTCACTCGATGTGATCGGCCCGATGGCGCGCGACCTCGATACGCTGGAGCGCGTGGCGCGGGTAATGTCCGATTTTGGCGACGGCGATGGCAATACTCCGGAAACCAAAGCAGCGGGCATGTTCCTTTCCGATCTTGGCGGTGTCGAATGCACGGCGGATGTGATCGCGGTTTATGACAAAGCAAAAGCCACGCTTGGCACCTTGCAAACGGCAACGCTCAGCCTCCCCCTGTCGCGCCTCCGCTTTGCCGGGTTCATCGCCACATCGCGCGCAATGGCCGCGCATCTTGCGGGTGCCGACCCCGCAAAGCTATCGCACACCCTTACCAAGCTGCTCAGCTACGGCCCCAAACGCAGCGATGCCGACTGGGCCGAAGACCAGCGCATCCTCGCCACGATGGCCGATGAAATCCGCGCCCTCGTCGTCCGCAACAGCTTCTTGATCCTCCCCACCGCGCCGCAACCCGCGTTCCCGCACAGCGACCCCGCGCCCGCCAACCAAGCCGATTTCACGTGCATCGCCAGCATTGCGGGCCTCCCCGCGATCAGCATCCCCGGCGGATGGAGCGCCGACGGCCTGCCCATCGGTATCCAGATCGTCGGTCAAGCGGGCCACGAAGCCCATCTGTTCAGCCTCGCCCGCGCACTTGATGGCGCGCTTGCCGCTTATCGTCCACCTGCTAGTTTCGCCGCCTGAAAGGACCGCCCCATGCGCATCATTGTTTTGTTCAATCTGAAAGAAGGCGCCGATGTGGCGGGCTATGAACGCTGGGCGAAGGATATTGATTTTCCCGGTGTCAACGCGCTCGGGTCAGTGGATAAGTTCACCGTCCACCGCGCGACCGGGGTGTTCGGTTCCGATGCGCCGTCGCCCTATCAATATATTGAAGTGATCGACATCAAGGGCATGGACGACTTTGTCGGCGATATCATGACCGAAGCATTTCAAGCGGCCGCTGCACCGTTCCGGGATTTCGCCGACAACCCGATCTTCATCCTGACCGAAAACCTCTGATGCGCTTTGCGGGCAAAACGATCGTTGTCACCGGATCAGGTCGCGAGCGTGGCCTCGGCCAAGCAATCCTGCAACGCTTTGCTGATGAAGGCGCGAACTGCGTCGTGTCCGATTTGGACATTGGGCATGAAGCGGAGGGCGTTGCTGACGATCTGCGCACACGCGGGACCGCCGTGGCCGCGATTCCCTGCGACGTATCCAAAGCCGACCAATGCGCCGCCCTAATCGACCGGACCGTGGCGCGATTTGGCGGCATCGACATCTTCGTCAACAACGCAGGCATCGGGTTCATGATGAAACCACTGCTCGACGTCGATCCCGCAAACTGGGACACGGTGATCGCCGTCAATCTGTCGGGTGCCTTCTATTGCACCCAAGCCGCCGCGCGCGCGATGGTGACGGCAGGCAAAGGCGGGCGCATCATCAACATCGCCAGCCAAGCCGCCAAGACCGGCTTCCCTCATCTCCCCGCTTATGTATCCTCCAAACACGGCATGATCGGCCTGACCCGTGCCGCAGCCGTTGAGCTGGGCGCGCACAAAATTACCGTCAACGCGGTCTGCCCCAACCATGTCACCACCGGATTGGGCGCAGAACAAAATGCATATTTCTCGAAGCTGCTCGGCTTTGCGAGCGTCGACGACTATCTGAAAAACATGGCGGCGAAAAACCCGATGGGCCGACCCGGCCTTGCGTCCGACACGGCGGCTGCCTGCGCATGGTTGGCGAGCGATGATGCTTTCTACGTGACGGGCGAGGCGCTGAACGTCACCGGCGGGGAGGAAATGCATTGAAGGTGGATATTAGCTTTTGTCCGAGCGTAAGCGAGGAGCCCCTTCGAGCGGAGCGAGAAGCGACACCCACGCACGACCTCGCTAACGCTCGGTCAAGCCCCTCGCTGGCGCTCGGGGATGGGCAATGACCCCCGAACGCATCGACTGGCCGGGCAACGCCAAAATCGCGCTCTCGATCGTCGTCAATGTCGAGGAAGGCAGCGAGATGACCATCGCGCGCGGCGATCGCGGGATGGAGCCGGTTGACGAACTCGGCATCCATATCAAATCGCCGATCCGCAATTACGGCAACGAGTCCAACTATCTTTACGGAATCAAAGCCGGTGCCCCGCGCGTTGTGGCACTGCTCGACAAGCATGATGTCCGCGCCAGTTGGACCGTCGCCGCACTCTCGCTCGAAAACCACCCGGAAATCGCCGCCGCCATCGCCAAGCGCGGCGACGAGCCCGTCAGCCACGGCTATCGCTGGGTCCATCAATTCAAGATGGACGAGGGCCAAGAACGCGATTTTATCCGCAAGGCCATCACCAGCATCGAAGCCTCAACGGGCACCCGCCCCTATGGCTGGCTGTCGCGCTACTTCCACACTGACAACACCCGCCGCCTCCTCATCGAGGAAGGCTTCCACTATCATATGGACGATTATTCGGGCGACATCCCCTTCGTCGATGCCGCGACCGTCCCCGGCAAGCCTATCGCCATCGTCCCCTATCAGCTCGACACCAATGACATGAAAATGTGGACCGACCCCGCCTATACACCTGCGAATTGGCTCGATTATGCGCGCCGCGCGTTCGACTGGATCTATACCGAAGGGGCGGCGGGCAACCCCAAGATGATGAGCCTCGGCCTCCATCTTCGCATTATCGGCCGTCCGGGCCGAATCTGGGCGCTCGACGAATTTTTGAAGCATGTCCGAGGTCACGACGGCGTCTGGTTCGCGACGCGGCATGAGATTGCAAAGGTGGTGTTGTGAGTGCGCCGCTCAAAGCCCCTCCCCTTCAGGAGTTCGGCCCAGTCGGTCCCCCGGACCGACCAAGACGGGCCGAACTGGGTTGGGGTGGGGACTGTTCGCACGAACCACAGCTTCACGATTCGCTAACAGTCCCCACCCCCCGCCCCAACCCAGAAGGGGTGGGGGGCCCAATACTAGCCACCGC
>JANMPU010000087.1:0-67858 GCA_031369985.1 Sphingomonas sp.
AGAGTCGCGAATTTATCGACGGAGTCTCCATCAGCGCCTATACTGCGTCCATAAACCCCGCAGCGGGCAGCCCAATCCCCGCCAGCATTTGCTCGGCCGTTACAAAGGTAACAAGGCTCACCGAACCATAATGCGCCGCCACCGCACCCGCATCCACGCGCGACAATCCACCGATTGAGCGCAACAAGGCAAATGCGGGGAGGGGGAGGACGAAACTCAGCACCATCCCCACCGCTGCCGCGCTTAGCAACGATGGTGTAAACCCCGATTCAGCGACCGAAACGCCACCTTTCAGGCCGATGGCTGCCATCAGGTAGAGCGCCATTCCTTTCGCCAATGCCTCGGGCACGGCGAGGTCCGACCGAACAAAGCCCGCCAGCAATCCCAATACAAAGAACAGTATAATGGGGGATGTCAGTGTTTCAAGGATCATATCGCGTTGTCCATGTTCCATGCGCTAACTCTCGATGGTGGGACTGGCAAGACGGCCTTCGCATCGCTATCTGCAATCCCATGAGTGAAGCAGACCCAATCATCCGCCCTCGCAAGCCCGACTGGATTCGCGTCAAAGCGCCAACTTCGGTGGGATTTGCTGAGACAAAGGCATTGATGCGCCGCCTCAATCTGGCGACTGTATGCGAGGAAGCAGCGTGCCCGAATATCGGCGAATGCTGGACAAAGAAGCATGCGACAGTGATGATCTTGGGTGACACCTGCACTCGCGCCTGTGCTTTCTGTAATGTTAAGACCGGCATGCCGCGCGCGGTTGATCCGCTCGAGCCGCAGCACACGGCGGACGCGGCAGCTGAACTTGGTCTCGAACATATTGTCGTGACCAGCGTCGACCGTGATGACCTGCCCGATGGCGGAGCCTCGCAATTTGTGAAACTAATCGAAGCGCTGCGCCGGACCACGCCGAACACGACCATCGAAATCCTGACGCCCGATTTTCGCAACAAATCGCAAGCAGCAGTCGAATCTATCGTCGCCGCGCGGCCCGATGTTTATAATCATAATCTCGAAACGGTGCCTCGGCTTTATCCAACGATCCGCCCCGGCGCGCGTTATTATGCGTCGCTGCGTCTGCTCGAAAGTGTAAAGCGCCATGATCCGTCGATTTTCACCAAATCGGGGATGATGATGGGGCTGGGCGAAGAACGCATGGAAGTGCATCAAGTGATGGACGATATGCGCAGCGCCGACGTCGATTTCCTGACGCTGGGGCAATATCTCCAACCAACCCCGCGGCACACCAAAGTGATCGATTTCGTAACGCCGCAGAGCTTTGCCGCTTATGCAGGGATTGCGCGAGCGAAGGGTTTCCTGCTCGTCGCATCGTCGCCATTGACCCGGTCGAGTTATCACGCCGGCGACGATTTCGCGAAGCTCCGCGCCGCGCGTGAGGCAAAGTTGGTCCGCGCATAGATGCCTAACCACCGCGAAAAACGCTTTCTACCCTACAGCGCCGAACAGATGTTCGATTTGGTTGCCGATGTTGGCCGTTATGCCGAATTCCTGCCATGGGTCACCGCAGTGCGTGTCCGGTCCGACTGTGAAACCGAAATGGTCGCAGACTTGATTGTGGGTTTCCGGTCTTTACGTGAACGCTTTACCAGTCGCGTCGGCAAAGAGCGCGCCAAGCGGATCAGTGTCGATTATATCGACGGACCATTAAAGTTCCTGCGCAACGACTGGCAATTTGAGCCCGCACCCGGCGGCTGCACGATCGACTTTTCGGTCGAGTTTGCTTTCAAGAACCGCGTGTTCGAAGCGATTGCCGGGCAGATGTTTGATGCAGCACTCCGCAAAATGATCAACGCATTTGAAGGTCGCGCTGACGCGCTTTATGCGTCGCCATCCGGCATCAGCAGCTCCAGTGCAACCAGCGCCGCCTGAAGCCGAACGCCACCGCGGCCATTATCGTTGAAGTGCTTTTTGTCGGCATGAACTTTTTCGGGATCTTCACCACGAACAGCCCGGGCAAAGACCACGGTTCCAACGGGCTTCTTCTCGGTTCCGCCGTCGGGGCCAGCAACACCCGTGATTGAAACGGCAATGTCCGCCTCGCTTCGGTTGAGCATTCCCTGTGCCATGCCCCACGCTGCGGCAATTGAAACGGCACCAAAGGTTTCGATAATGTCGCTACCCACGCCCAGATGACCGATTTTCGCGGCATTTGAGTAAGAGACGACGCTGGCCGTAAACACGTCCGAAGCGCCCGGATGTTCGGTTAGCGCGGCGGCGACCAAGCCTCCTGTGCAGCTTTCGGCGAGCGCAATCGTCCGTCGTGCGGCGCGATTGGCATCCAACACACGCTTTGCCGCCGCGACCAATTCGGGCGGGAGTAACGTATCAATGCGCACAGAGTCGTTGGGATTCATCACTTGCTTCCCTTGGCCGTCATTTCGCCACTGTCCGCACAAACGCGCACACCGCCTTTTTTGTCGTTACCCAATCCTAAAAGGAAAAATGAATCGAGGAGCATATCCACATTTTCGATTGGGAGAGGCGCTAGTGCCTCCAGCATCTGGTTCGCGCCCGCGCACGATCGGGGCTTCATGTCCTTGGTAATGCCGGCGACGATGGCACCCGTTACGACCTTGCGGGTCGCGTCTTCGCCGATCAGCGCGTCGAGCGGCTCGCCGCCCGACATCTTGGCAAATGCCCTTTTCGCCATGGGCCAGCGACGGTCGGACTCAGTTCTGAACCGCTCAGACGCACTGGGCATGTTCAGATAGGCGCTCGACGGAAGGGCGACTTTGCACTTGTCGCGAAGGGCAACGACCGCGTCGGGCATGAGGAAGATCGCAAATCCTCGCGCTTCTTCGCGCGTCATGCACGCATCCGATTTGGCGGCGACGGCCTGAACGGGAAGGGCAGCAAGCATGGTGAGAGCGAAACATTGACGCAATTTCATAATCATTCTCCGGGAAGGCGAACCGTTGCGATGGCTTGTGCGGCGATACCTTCACCGCGCCCCGTAAAGCCCAATCGCTCGGTCGTGGTGGCTTTGACGCCGATCCGTGCCATTGGCACCTGCAAGATTTCGGCGATCCGCGCACGCATAACCTCCCGGTGCGGAGCGATCTTGGGCGCTTCGCAGATAATGGTGAGGTCGATGAAATCGATCACGCCGCCCTTCGCCAAGACAAGGCTTCGCGCATGGCCGAGGAACCGGTCGGAAGACGCCCCGCGCCACTGCGCATCACTTGGCGGGAAATGGCTGCCGATGTCACCGGCGCCGATGCAGCCCAGTACCGCATCGGTAATCGCGTGCAGCGCCACGTCAGCATCCGAATGCCCCGACAAGCCCTTGTCATGCGGGATACGCACGCCGCCCAGCCAAAGTTCCTCACCTGCTTCGAGGCGGTGGACATCGAATCCGCTCGCACTCCGGCTAACGAGCAAACGGTTTGCCGCCGCCGCGAAATCTTCGGGCTGGGTGATTTTCTCGAGCATTGAGTCTCCTTCGACTGTCGCCACCACAAAACCTGCTGAACGCGCGACTTGCGCATCGTCAGTTGCTGGTGACCCGGTCCACTGGCGATGTGACGTCATGATTGCATCAAAACGGAACGCCTGCGGTGTCTGTACACGAACCAGACCTGCGCGATCTACCGCATCGCCCAACACGCCGTCAGCCCGCGCCACACTGTCTGCGACGGCGAGCACGGGCACGGCCCCATCATGGGTCTCAAGCGCGGTTAGCAAGCGCTCGATCACCGTTTTCGGCAACAGGCACCGGGCGGCATCGTGGATCAGCACACGGTCGGCGCTGCCAATCGCTTGCAGCCCAAGCCGCACCGAATCCTGCCGCTCCGCCCCGCCCATAACCAGCGTCACCGACCGATCCCCCAACGTCGCCTTCGCCAATGCTTCCTGCCCCTGGGCAATCACAACGAAGACGGGCATCTCCGCAAATGCATCCACCGCATGCGCGAGCACCGCTTTGCCGCCCAGCATCGCATATTGCTTGGGCACATCGCCCCCGGCGCGCTCACCGCGACCCGCTGCAACAATCAAGGCAACCGTTTCCATCGCTCCGTCCCATAGCGCCTTGCCGCGCCGCCGCAATCCGCCTATGCGTTGCCCAATTATTAGGCAGATCATGCAGCGCATTCATCCCATCCACATCGGTCCCGTCCGCATCGACACGCCCGTTATCCTCGCGCCGATGACAGGCGTGACCGACATGCCGTTCCGCACGGTCGTGCGTCGTTACGGATCAGGACTGAACGTGACCGAGATGATCGCGAGTCAGGCAATGATCCGCGAAACGCGCCAGTCGCTTCAGAAAGCCGCGTGGGATCCGGTGGAAGAACCCGTTTCTATGCAACTCGCTGGCTGCACTGCGAAGGAAATGGCCGAAGCCGCCAAACTCAACGCCGACCGCGGGGCGGCGATTATCGATATCAATATGGGCTGTCCGGTGAAAAAAGTCGTCAACGGCGATGCCGGGTCGGCCCTTATGCGTGACTTGCCGCTCGCCGCCAGCCTGATCGATGCCACGGTAAAGGCCGTCAGTGTCCCCGTGACGGTCAAGATGCGCATGGGCTGGGACCATACGCGCCTGAACGCCCCCGAACTCGCGCGCATCGCCGAAGATTTGGGCGCGAAAATGATCACTGTCCACGGTCGCACGCGCAACCAGATGTACCGCGACAGCGCCGACTGGGCGTTCATTCGCACCGTCAAGGACGCGGTCAGTATTCCCGTCATCGTCAATGGCGATATCTGCTCGATTGAGGATGCGCATACCGCGCTCGACCAGTCGGGGGCAGACGGCGTCATGATCGGGCGCGGCGCGTATGGAAAGCCGTGGCTGCTGGGTCAGGTTATGGCCGCGCTCACCGGCCAGACCGTGCCCGCCGATCCAGGTATCGAGGAACAATATCACGTAATCACAGCGCATTACCGCGCTATGCTCGATCATTATGGTGAAGTGACCGGCGTCAACCTCGCGCGCAAACATATCGGTTGGTACACCAAGGGGCTGCACGGCTCAGCCGAGTTCCGCAACGCGGTAAACCAGATTGCCGAGAGCGCGACCGTGCTCGATATGCTCGCCCGCTTTTACGATCCGTGGCTCTCGCGCGCAGCCGCCTGACGGCGGTTCCTGCGGGGCCGACCCCCGAAGCGTTGATCGCCGCTATGCCCGGCGCATTGATCGTGCTTGATCCCGACGGCTGCATCGCGGGCGTTAATGGTGCGGCGGAAATGCTGCTCAACGCCAGCTCTTCTTATCTGCTGCACAAACCGTTTGGTATCGTGTTGCGATTGCCCGATTCTTGCCTGAGTGGCTTGCGTGAAGACGCCGTGTTCGCATCCTATGATTGCATTGTCGAGACCCAGCGCGGCACCAAACTGTGCGTCGATTTTCATGCCACGCCGCTACCCGACCATGATGGATGGCGGCTGATTTCGCTCAACAGCGCGGCGACGGCGCAATCGATGGGCGAGCGGCGCAGCGGCGTTCGCGCGGCGACCGGAGCTGCCGCCATGCTTGCGCATGAGATCAAGAATCCACTGTCGGGCATTCGCGGTGCCGCGCAATTGCTTGACAAAGCAGTCGGCGTAGATGGGAGAGCTCTGACCAAGCTGATCCGCGATGAAGTTGATCGGGTCGCAACGCTGATTGATCGTATGGAGGCGTTTACCGACGACCGACCGCTGACTCGCAAGGCCGAAAACATCTATGCGATTCTCGATCATGTCCGTGCGATTGCCGAATCGGGGTTTGGTGAAAAGATCGACTTCCGCGATACCTATGATCCGTCGCTGCCGCCTGTGTTGGTAGACCGTGATTCAATGATACAAATCGTTCTCAACCTACTGAAAAACGCCGCCGAAGCCGTGCCGTCGGGCAAGCGCGGCACTGTCACTCTGACAACCGGTTACCGCCACGGTGTTGCCGTGCCGACCGACGACGGTCGCCGTCTGTCGGTCCCTATCGAACTTTGCATCATCGACGATGGCCCCGGACCACCGCCCGAACTTGCCGATCATCTGTTCGAGCCGTTCGTTTCGTCCAAATCATCGGGCCGTGGCCTTGGCCTCGCGCTCGTGGACAAGCTCGTCCGCGACAATGGCGGCATCATCCAGTTTGCGCGCGAGGGACAGCCCGAACGAACCGTTTTCCGGTTGCTGCTCCCGAGGGCAAAATGACGCGAGCCAAAATCCTGATCGTCGATGACGACCCTTCAATCCGCATGGTCGTCACCGAAGCCCTGCGCCGTGACGGCCATGACGTCCGCACGGCTGCCACGGTTGCCGAACAAGTCAGCATGCTCGAACAATTTGTGCCCGACGTGCTGATTACCGATGTCATGCTGCCCGACGGCAACGGTCTCGATCTCGTGCCGTCGATCCTGAAAAAGCGCCCTGATCTTCCTGTTATCGTTCTTTCGGCTCAGAACACGCTGACGACTGCCGTCCGCGCGACCGAGCAGGGGGCGTTCGAATATCTTCCCAAACCTTTCGATCTCGACGAGCTTTGCCGCGCCGTCCGCGATGGCCTGGCGCGCAGTGGCCAGACGGTCGATGCGGCACCGTCCGAAGATGCTGACCTCCCCCTGATCGGCCGTTCGGCGGCGATGCAGGATGTTTACCGGATGATCGCCCGCGTCGTCGCAACCGATCTGACGGTGCTGGTGCTGGGCGAATCGGGCACCGGCAAGGAGCTTGTCGCCCGTGCGCTCCATGATCTTGGCCCGCGCAAAGCGAAACCCTTCGTCGCGGTCAACATGGCCGCGATTCCGCGCGAGCTCATCGAAGCCGAATTGTTCGGGCACGAGCGGGGTGCATTTACCGGAGCGCTTGCACGGCAAGCAGGGCGATTCGAGCAAGCGGCGGGCGGCACGCTTTTCTTGGATGAAATCGGTGATATGCCAATGGAAGCGCAGACACGGCTTCTGCGCGTCCTGCAATCGGGCGAATTCACGCTCGTAGGCGGCACGCGAATCGTCGGTGTCGATGTTCGCATTATAGCCGCTACGCACAAGAACCTGTCGGAACTCATTGCAAACGGGCAGTTTCGTGAAGACCTCTACTACCGGCTGAATGTCGTGCCGATCAATCTACCGCCGTTACGCCAGCGCCGTGACGACATTGGCCTGCTTGCCCAACATTTCCTCGATAAGGCGGCCGCAGCAGGATTGCCCCGCAAACGCCTGAACGATGCCGGGATCGCGCAACTCGCCGAACATGGCTGGCCGGGCAATGTCCGTGAGCTTGAAAATCTGATGCGGCGATTAGCAGCAATTAGCCGCGATCCGGTCATTCCGGCATCGGCGATTTCGGCGCAATTGTCCGGCGGGGCGGCTTTGGCTGCGGAAGTTGCCGAAACGCTCGAACAAGCTGTTGCGCATCATCTCGCACGCTACTTCGTTCAGTTCGGCAGCGAGTTACCCCCAGCAGGCCTCTACGACCGCATTCTGGCCGATGTGGAGCGGCCTTTGCTTGAGGCAACACTCAACGCCGTGCGCGGCAATCAATTGCGGGCGGCGGATCTGCTCGGCATCAACCGCAATACGCTGCGCAAGAAATTGTTGGATTTGGGCATCGCAGCAAAGCGGGGCGGTTGACCCATTTGTTGGTTCCTGTAATGTTCCAACATGACCGTTGAACTTATCGTCACTGCCATCATTGCGCTTATATTAGGCTCGCTTGTTGCGTGGCTCCTGGCCGGTCGCGAGATGGCTGCGCTCAAGGTGCATGCCTCGCAAGCTGATCTTCACCGTAATATGCTGAGTGAAGTCACGAAGGAGCGTGATGAGGCCCTCCGCGCTCACGACGCCCTCAAATCGGGTGCTGAAGCGCGCGAAGCGGCATTCGAGGCGCGCCTCGATGAAATGGCCGCCGCGCGTGAAGCTCTGTCGGCGCAATTTTCCGAAGTCGGCGCCAAACTTCTCGATTCGGCGCAGCGCCAGTTCCTCGAACGCGCTGACGCGCGCTTTAAGCAATCGGAGGAAACAACGGGGCAGGGGTTGAAAGCACTTCTCCAGCCCGTTCACGACCGCCTGAACCGGTATGAGGAGACCGTAACGAAAGTCGAGTCCGAACGCCGCGATGCGTTCGGCCTGCTTCAAGGGCAAATTGAGTCGATGCGTGCCGGGACTGATCGCGTGTCGTCCGAAGCCGCCAAACTCGTCAACGCACTCCGCAATGCTCCTAAGGCCCGAGGGCGCTGGGGCGAGCAGCAGCTTAAAAATGTGCTCGAAAGCTGTGGCTTGTCCGAACATGCCGATTTTCAGACTGAGGTGTCGACCGACGACGGCGAGGGTGGACGCCTGCGCCCCGACGTCATCATCAACATCCCCGGCGGTCAGTCGCTCGTCATTGACGCCAAGGTTTCGCTGAACGCGTATCAGGACGCGTTCGGTGCGGTCGATGAAGGCGAACGGCTGCTCGCGCTGACCGCGCACACGGCTTCGATGCGCACGCACGTCAATGCGCTCGGTAACAAAGCCTATTGGAGCCAGTTCGACGATGCGCCTGATTATGTAATCATGTTTGTCCCCGGCGAACACTTCCTCTCCGCAGCGCTCGAACATGACCCGAGCCTCTGGGATTTCGCGTTCGAAAAAAAGGTTCTGCTGGCCACCCCGACCAACCTCATCGCGATCGCCCGTACTGTTGCCGCCGTTTGGCGACAGGAGAAAATGGCCAAGGAAGCGCGCCAGATCGGGGAGCTCGGCAAGGAACTCTACGACCGGCTTGCCAAAGCCGCCTCGGACCTCCGCAAAGTCGGCGGCGGTCTGACCAGTGCAGTCAACAATTACAATAGCTTCGTCAGCAGTTTTGAGACAAGAACTTTAGTAACAGCCCGCAAGTTCCGCGATCTCAACATCGACACCGGTATGCGTGAACTTGATGAAGTTTCACCCGTCGAAGCGCTCGCGCGCTATGGTGCCGAAGCCCCTGCTAACGAGCCGATTCCCTTCCCGCAAATCGGAACGCGGACGCAAAGCTAAGCATGGCACGCCCCCAAAAACGCTATGTCTGTCAAGCCTGTGGCTCGGTCGCGTCGAAATGGGCGGGGCAGTGTGACGACTGTCTCGAGTGGAACACGCTGGTCGAGGACGTGGGTGCAGTCGTCACGCCCTTTTCGGCGCGGCACAATCTGCAAAGCGGCGGGCGCGCGGTGTCGCTTGTGCCGCTCGACAGCGAAACCAAGTTGCCTGATCGCATGCCAAGCGGGATCAATGAGCTTGACCGAGCGCTGGGCGGCGGGTTTGTGGCAGGATCAGCCACGCTGATCGGCGGCGATCCGGGGATCGGGAAGTCGACATTGCTCCTTCAGGCCGCCGCTAAATTGGCGCTGGCGGGTAAATCGGTTGCCTATGTCTCGGGCGAGGAAGCCGCCGACCAAGTCCGCTTGCGTGCGCAACGCCTCGGCCTCGGCAACGCGCCGGTTGCACTGGCAGCCGCGACGTCAGTGCGCGACATTCTCGCGACGTTTCCCAAAGCGCCCGACCTACTCGTCATCGATTCGATCCAGACGATGCACTCAGACCTGATCGAAGGCGCGCCGGGCACTGTGAGTCAGGTCCGCGCGTCAGCGGGCGAACTGATCCGCTTTGCAAAGGAACGCGGATCGGCAGTCGTCCTCGTCGGGCATGTGACCAAGGATGGCAGCATTGCCGGCCCGCGCGTCCTCGAACATATGGTCGATACGGTGCTGAGCTTCGAAGGCGAGCGCAGCCATCAATATCGCATCCTACGCGCCATCAAGAACCGGTTTGGCGGCACTGACGAAATCGGCGTCTTCTCAATGGGCGAGGAAGGCCTTGGCGAAGTCGGCAATCCGTCATCGCTGTTCCTGACCACGCGCGGCGAGGCGGTGGCGGGGACAGTGGTATTCCCCGCGCTTGAGGGCACGCGGCCTGTGTTGGTCGAAGTGCAAGCACTTACCGTTCGCCTCGCGAGCGGTGCGACTCCGCGCCGCGCGGTCGTGGGTTGGGACACGGGCCGCCTCGCCATGATTCTCGCCGTGCTGGAGGCGCGTTGTGGCCTCTCGCTATCATCCGCCGAAGTCTATCTAAACATCGCTGGCGGCTACCGATTGAGTGATCCCGCCGCTGATTTGGCCGTTGCCGCCGCCATCATCAGCGCGTTTAGCGAACGGCCCGTTCCATCCGAAGTCGTGGCATTTGGCGAAGTCGCGCTCTCCGGCGAAGTGCGCCCTGTGTCGCACGCCGCGCTTCGACTTAAAGAAACGGCAAAGCTCGGTTTCGACCGCGCTTGGCTTCCAACGGGCATCAAAGCGGAGGGGATAGCGCTTAATGGCTTCCGATCCTTGGGGGCGATGGTCGATTTCATGCTCGGTCGCGGATGACGCAGGACTTGCGCACCCCATGCGGGGCGATTAGGGCAATCAGCGAACATTCATTTTCATGAACAAGAAGGGCAATTTCATGAGCGAGACCGCCGACCGGGTTAAGAAAATTGTCGTCGAGCATCTCGGCGTTGACGCCGACAAGGTCACCGTTGATTCGAGCTTCATTGATGATCTCGGTGCCGACAGCCTTGACATTGTCGAGCTGGTAATGGCGTTCGAAGAAGAATTCGGCGTCGAAATCCCCGATGATGCTGCCGAGAAAATCTCGACCGTGAAGGATGCCATTGCGTTCATCGACGCGAACAAAGGCTGATTTAAGCGGCTAACCCGTTTGCCCGGAACTTGTCGAAGGGTTGTCCTTCTCGGTTGGACGGGAGAATAAACAGGACAGAGCTTCGACAGGCTCAGCTCAAACGGGGCTGGGCCTGTTTTGCTGTTTGAAAGGGAAGACATGCGGCGAGTCGTCGTCACGGGGTTGGGGTTGGTCACGCCGCTGGGCGCGGATGTGGAAACCTGCTGGGCCAATATTCTTGCCTCAAAATCGGGTGCAGCGCGCATCACCCATTTTGATGCCGAAGCGGGTGGGCAGAAATGTCTGATCGCATGTGAGGTAAAGGGCAAGGATCATCCTTACGGTTTCGACCCCGACAAACGCGTTGATCACAAAATCCAACGTCAGGTTGATCCTTTCATCATCTATGGGATTGATGCGGCGGGACAGGCGCTCGAGGATGCCGGCCTGACCGAGATGGACGAAGCGACGAAGTTGCGCACCGGTTGTTCGATTGGTTCGGGTATTGGCGGATTGCCGGGGATTGAAGAGGAATCGATCAACCTCCACGAACGCGGCCCTGGTCGGGTCAGCCCGCATTTTGTCCACGGTCGCTTGATCAACCTGATTTCGGGGCAGGTGCAGATCAAATATGGCTTGAAAGGGCCAAACCATGCGGTTGTCACGGCCTGCTCCACGGGCGCGCATTCGATTGGCGATGCGGCGCGGATGATCCGTGATGATGATGCTGACATCATGCTGGCGGGCGGTGCGGAATCGACGGTCAATCCACTCGGCATTGCAGGCTTTGCGCAGGCGCGAGCGCTCAACACGAGTTATAATGATCGCCCGGAGCAGGCAAGCCGCCCCTATGACAAGGACCGCGACGGCTTTGTGATGGGCGAAGGTGCTGGCGTCGTAGTGCTTGAAGAATATGAACATGCTAAGGCGCGCGGTGCGAAAATCTATGCCGAGGTCGTTGGTTATGGTTTGTCGGGCGATGCCTATCATGTCACCGCGCCGCATCCCGATGGCGACGGTGCCTATCGCTCGATGCAAATGGCGCTGAAGAAGGCTGGAATGACTCCGGCCGACATTGATTATATCAATGCGCATGGCACCTCAACGATGGCGGACACCATTGAACTCGGCGCGGTGAAGCGGCTGTTCGGCGATGCGATGGCGGGTGTTTCGATGAGTTCGACCAAATCGGCGATTGGCCATTTGCTGGGCGGGGCGGGAGCGGTGGAAAGCATTTTCTGCATCCTCGCTATCCGCGACCAGATTGTGCCACCGACGCTCAATCTCGACAATCCTGACGAAGGGACCGAGGGCGTTGATCTGGTGCCGCACGTCGCCAAGAAGCGGACGGTGCGCGCAGTGCTGAACAACAGTTTCGGCTTCGGCGGAACCAATGCGTCGCTGATCATGCGGGCGATCTGATGAAGCGTCTGGCGGTCATTGCGCTGGCCTTGCTCGCCATCGTAGGCGCTGCGATGTTCTTCACCGGTGGCGGTAAAGCGGACCGCGACATCGAAGTGATGATCGCCAAGGGGTCGAGCATGACTGCGGCGGCACGGTTGCTTGAAGAAGCGGGTGCAATTGAGTCGGCGAGCAGCTTTGTGCGCCGCTCCAAATTGTTCGGCTCGGGCGAAGCGATCAAGCCAGGTGAGTATAAGATCAAGAAAGGCATGGACGAGCGCGAAATCTTGGCGCTGCTCCAATCGGGCAAGACGCTGCAACGCTTTGTGATGATCCCCGAAGGGATGCCGTCTATCATGGTGCAGGAACGGTTGATGGCAACCGAATTGTTGACTGGCGATGTCGCGGTGCCGCCGGAAGGATCGGTGCTGCCCGACAGTTATGCCTATAGCCGAGGCGAAGCGCGTTCGGCGGTTGTGGGGCGGATGCAGAAAGCGATGCAGACGGCGCTCGCCAATGCTTGGGCTGCGCGCAAACCAACGACGGCGGTGACGACGCCAGAACAAGCGGTGATCCTTGCCTCGATCATTGAAAAGGAAACGGCGCGGGCATCCGAAAGGCGTCTTGTTTCAGCGGTTTATACGAATCGGCTGAAACGCGGGATGAAACTCGAAGCCGATCCAACGTCGATCTATCTAACGTCGCGAGGAAAGCCGCTGGGGCGGCGTATTCTCCGTTCCGAACTTGATGCGAAAAATGCTTATAACACTTATGAAATGGTGGGCTTACCGATTGGGCCGATTACCAACCCCGGCAAAGCAGCGATAGAGGCGGCGCTGGACCCAGCACAGTCAAACGCGATTTTCTTTGTGGCGCAACCCGATGGAAGCAGCGCCTTTACCGAAACGAACGCCGAGCATGAAGCAAGGGTCCGGGACTGGAAAGCCCACCGTGAAGCAACGGGCAAATAGCGCCTAAAGTCGAAGACCCGTCGTCTCGGGTAATCCTGCCATCAGGTTCAGGCTCTGCACAGCCGCACCGCTCGCGCCTTTACCAAGATTGTCGAGTGCCGCGACCAATCGGGTTTGTGATCCGTTTGAGAACACGAACAAATCCATCCGGTCACTATTCGCCGCATGCTCGATGGTCAGCGTCGCTTCTTCATGTGCGCACAATTGCACTATTGGCGATCCTGCATAAGTTTCTGTCAATGTGTCGCGAATGGCGTCGGGATTGGCCCCGAACAGAGGAATTTCGACAATCATCCCGCGATAGGTGTTGGCGACCGACGGTGCGAACAAGGGTGGGTTCGTCAGGCCACAGCGCGCCTGCATTTCGGGCACATGCTTGTGCGCGAGTGACAGCGCATAAGTACGCCATGCGGGCGGGTCCGACCCTTCAAATTCGGCAATCATTGCCTTGCCGCCACCCGAATAGCCCGACACGGCATTGCACATGATCGGCGCACCCGGCCCGATCCGGCGAGCTTTGATGAGCGGGGCGATCAAGCCAATGAACCCTGTTGAATAGCATCCTGGATTTGACACGCGCATCGCGCCCGCGACATCGTTGCCGATTTCGGGAAAGCCATAGGTCCAGCCCGCCGCCGTCCGGTGCGCGGTGGAGGCATCGATAATGCGGGTGTGTGGGTTGTCGATCAGCGCAACCGTCTCGCGCGCGACATCATCGGGCAGGCACAGGATAACGATGTCGGCAGCGTTTAGCGCGTCCCTGCGCGCCGCCGCATCCTTACGCCGATCATCATTGAGCTTGATCAGGTCGAATTCGGAGCGACCCGACAAGCGCGCTTCGATTTCGAGGCCAGTCGTGCCCGCTGCGCCGTCGATGAACACCCGGATCATGCGGGCACGAGCACATCGGCGAGGATATAACCCATGCCGCTTGGGGTGCGCACCCACGCCCAGCCGCCGCTAATGTCGAACAGGTCGATCAATGCGTCGGCTTTCAGTTGTGCGAAGACATCGCCATTCGGCTTCGCACACAAATTTGTATCGACCACCAGCTGGTGCGGTATCGCTTTCGCATAATGCGGCGCGAACACACGGTCGGCCAGCTCGACATCGGCAAGGTCACCGCGCACGGCATGAACCGCTGGATCAAGCGTCGCCGAATGTCCTGACAAATGAAATCGCTTACGCGGCGGCGCTGCGCGGGCCGTCAAATCTTGGTCTGTCGGCAATGAGCCGCCCGAATTGGTCAAGGAAATCTGCCCCTTCATCCGTCCGCGCCACAAAAATATTGCGCTTGTCGGCATCGTCACGTTGGCGACACAGATAGCCCAGTGACCCCAGACGATTCAAGGCGCGTGTCACAACCGGCTTCGACACCCCCAAGCCGCGCGCAATTCCGCGAACCGTGTGCGGTCCGGGCGTCAAGTAAACGAGCATCAGTAACGCCATTTGCCGGTTGGTAAGATCGGGTTCGCCCGACCGCACATAATCGATCAGCGTCTGCATCCATTGATTAAGCGTCGGATTGCGCATCGGGGCGACCTCTTTTGAAGCGACTGTGTCCGATGAACGCGCGAATGCTAAACTGGTTGCGCTTCCTAAACGAAACGGGCGCGAAGCATGGCCCACACGGCGCGCAGCCCGAGCGCTTCGCCGCCCTTGGGTCTTCCCGGCTTCGTCGAAGGTCGCCATGCGAAGGTGTCGAGATGCAACCAAGGCGTCCCGGAAGACACGAACTTTTCGAGGAATAGGGCAGCTGTCACTGCGCCCGCAAAGCCGCTGTCGGGAGAGTTGTTCAGATCGGCAATGTCCGACTGAAGCATGTCGGCATAACCTGCATGCAGCGGAAGCCGCCAGAGCGGATCACAGCTTTCGGTGCTTGCGCGCTGCAGATCGGCAAACAGATCGTCGTCGTTCGTGAACGTAGCCGGGAGATCGGGACCAAGTGCCACCCGCGCCGCTCCGGTCAGAGTTGCGAAATCAACGATCAATGTCGGCTCGCTCTCGCTCGCCTTTGTCAGCGCGTCGGCAAGGACCAAACGTCCTTCGGCATCGGTGTTGGCGATTTCGACGGTCAGTCCCTTGCGAGAAGTCAAAATGTCGCCAGGCCGGAAGGCGTTGCCCGATATAGCATTCTCGACGGCAGGGATCAGCATGTGCAACCGTACCGGCAAGCGCCCCGCCATAATGAGATGCGCTAGTGCCAACGCATGTGCTGCGCCGCCCATGTCTTTCTTCATTAGGCGCATGCCGGCTGAAGGCTTGATGTCGAGCCCACCACTGTCAAAGCAAACGCCTTTGCCGATAATCGCGATGCGCTGATTGGCGGGATTTCCCCATTCAAGCTCGATCAAGCGCGGGGCAAAGTCGCGCGACGCGGCCTGACCGACGGCGTGGATCATCGGATAACCAGCTTCGAGTTCGCCACCGCGCGTGACGGTCAACGTCGCGTCGTGCAGCTTTGCGATCCGCGCGGCTTCGGCCTCCAGCTGCGGGGGTCCCATGTCTGCGGCGGGTGTGTTGACGAGGTCGCGGACCAGCGCCACCGCTTCGGCCTCGCGCACGATGTCGGCAATGGCGGCAGGCGCGCGGGTCAGCAGGATACGCGGCCCCTCGGCTTTGTCTTCTTTCTTGTACCGCTCAAACCGATAGTGCGCGAGCAGCCAACCCAACGCCGCGGCACCGGGGATGCCATCGGCCAGTCGATACGACCCCTCGGGCAACACTTCTGCAAGTCGAGACAGGCACCAAGGCGTAAGGGCGTCTC
This sequence comes from Sphingomonas sp., assembly GCA_031369985.1. Classification (GTDB taxonomy): domain Bacteria; phylum Pseudomonadota; class Alphaproteobacteria; order Sphingomonadales; family Sphingomonadaceae; genus Sphingomonas_O. The sequence goes on from JANMPU010000087.1 coordinate 15,771, forward strand.
TATCGGCCACCACCGCGACCACGGACCAGTCATCGGCAGTCGGACCGGGCAATATGGCCGAAGATCCCGCCGACCCCTTCAACCCCTGCGCCTTTACTGAGACTCGCACCGGTCCCGATTGCGCTTTCAGCCAGTCGTCATGGCCCGCTGGATCAATGAGGTGAATGGTCTGGGCTGGTTGGCCAGTGTCGGCGAGGAGCAGCGCGCCAAATCGGATCACGCGGGCACCCCGAACAGGTCATGCTCGTCGGCGTCCTCGATACGAACAGGTACGATGTCGCCTTGCGTAAGACCGCCCGCGTCACGGAGGAATACATTGCCGTCGATTTCGGGGGCGTCGGCTTTGGAGCGGCCCGTCGCGCCGCCGTCATCGTCAACCTCGTCGATGATGACGTCGAGCGTGCGGCCCACTTTTGCCGAAAGTTTTTCGGCGCTGATCCGTGCGGTGAGGTCCATCAAGCGGGCGTAGCGTTCTTCCTTAACTTCCTCAGGCACGGGATCAGGGAGGGCGTTCGCACTTGCGCCTTCGACGGGTTCGAAACGAAAAGCACCGACGCGGTCGAGTTGGGCTTCGGTCAGCCAATCCATCAGATATTGGAAGTCGCTTTCCGTTTCGCCGGGGAAGCCGACGACGAATGTCGAGCGGATCGTGACTTCGGGGCAAATCTTGCGCCAGTTGTGAATGCGCTCCAACACTTTGGCTTCGTTGGCCGGACGTTTCATTGCTTTGAGGACGCTTGGCGCCGCATGCTGGAACGGGATGTCGAGATAGGGCGTGATCAACCCCTCAGCCATCAACGGAATCACCTGATCGACATGCGGGTAGGGATAGACATAATGCAGGCGGACCCATGCCCCGAGCGACCCGAGTTCACGCGCGAGATCGGTCATATGCGCGCGGACTTCGCGGCCATGCCATTCGCGCGGCTGGTGTTTGATATCGACACCGTAAGCCGAGGTGTCTTGCGAGATGACCAGCAGTTCCTTCGTCCCCGCCGCGACGAGTTTTTCGGCCTCGCGCAGGATGGCATCGGGGCGGCGGCTGACCAGATCGCCACGGATGCTGGGGATGATGCAGAAAGCACAGCGGTGGTTGCAGCCTTCGGAGATTTTCAGATAGCTGTAATGACGCGGGGTCAGCTTCAGGCCGCTGTCGGGAACGAGATTCAGGAACGCATTGGCGGGCATCGGTGCGGCTTCGTGGACCGCGCCGACAACGGCCTCATATTGATGCGCACCACTGATCGCGAGGACATTGGGGAAGCGGGCACGGATCATTTCGGCTTCCTGGCCGAGGCATCCAGTGACGATGACGCGGCCATTTTTCGCGAGCGCTTCTCCGATGGCCTCAAGCGATTCTTCCTTGGCGGAATCAAGGAAACCGCATGTGTTGACGAGCACAACGTCGGCGCCCGCATAGTCGGGCGACAAGCCGTAACCGTCGGCGCGCAGCTTCGTCAGGATGCGTTCGCTGTCGACCAAAGCCTTGGGACAGCCCAGCGAAACCATGCCGACTTTTGGCGGGGAGGGGAGCGTTGTTGCCATGTGAGATGCGGCGCATAAGCCGAAAGCACCAATTTTGCCAGCCTAGCCTAAAACGGGGCTGTCCTATAACGGATGTTCTTGATACGTTCGACTTGACGCTGCTCTATTTGCTCTCTGAAAGCGTTGGGGACCGTCGGATTTTTATGGTGCCCATAGTGTCAACTTCGTCAACTTCACTCGCTGAAGGAAAGTAGTGAGAACTTCGAGAACTTCGTGGAGCTGTGGCTATGCGTCGTTAGTGTAACCTTTGTAACCTTTGCCGCGCTTCCGCACGGGTCAAGGAAGATATTTTGTCGGGTCCACGGCGGTACGATCTTTGCGCAGTTCAAAATGCAGTTTGGCATCGTCACTAACGCTACCGATCACTTGCCCCGCTTTGACCCCCTGACCCCGCGCGACATTGGCTGAGGCGGCGCGGCCATAGACGCTGATCCAGCCATCGCCGTGACGCAGCAGGATGAGCCCGCCATAGCCCGCCGATCCGCCATTGCCGACGAACGCCACGGTGCCGTCCGCTGCCGCGCGGATGTCGCTGCCTGCCGGTGCCGCGATTTCAATCCCGCGGTTAACACGCCCTTCGCCGGCGGAGCCGAATTTCTCGGCAATGCTGCCCGTCAGCGGCCAGTTGAAACGGCCACCAAAGTTCGACGCGGGCACGTTCGAGACGATGGTTTGCGCCGGCGTGCTGCCGGTTTCGATATCGTCGATATTGACGTTGAACGCCGAGGCGCGCGCTTCAGGCGACGGCGTCGCTTCACCAGGGAGGAGCAAGCGTTGCCCGACGCGGAGGACGAAAGGCTCGGCGAGGTTGTTCGCCGTTACAATCGCGCTCCACGGGATGCCATAGGCACGCGCAATCGCAATCCCCGTCTCGCCAGTGCCGGCGCGGTGATAGCGTCCAGCAGGGACGCGCAACAACTGGCCGGGCTTGAGGAGGAACGGCGGCGACAACCCATTGATGCGCGCGAGCGTTTCAGACCCCACACCCGTCGCTTCACCAATCGCGCGCAAACCGTCGCCCGGTTTGACGCGGTAGATCGACGATCCGACCGACGCAGCGTTGGCAGTTACGGGTCGCGCTTCCCAGATCGGGGTTTCGTCGATGAGACCGTCCATAAGTGGCTCAATGCGCGGCGACGGCGGGCGCTTGATTGCGTCATTATCCGACACGCGCGGCGCACCGGGGGGCACGCACGCGGCGAGCAGCAACGATGCCAAAAAAAAGAAGCGCCCCCCGGTCATGGCGTCAGCCTATCACGGGGCGAAGGCGCGGTTCAATGTCGCCATTGAGTCATAATGCGTCAGGTCGAGGTGCAGCGGCGTGACGGTGATGAACCCCTGATCAATTGCCTCCAGATCAGTGTCATGCCCCGGCACGTGCGCGACGTGACCGAGACCGAACCAATAATAGGGATAGCCGCGCGGATCAGTGCCCTTGACGATCCGCGCGCGGCCATAATCATGGAAGCCTTGCTCGACGACTTTGACGCCGTTGACTGCTTCAGGTGCAAGCGCGGGGAAATTGACGTTGATCAGCGTCCGCGGTGGCATCGTCACGTCGAGAAGCGGGCGGAGAACTTTCTCGCCCCATTTCTCGGCCGCAGCAAAGGGCACAGTGTCGCCCATCCCTTCGCGGGCATAGACCTGACTGAGCGCAATCGAGCGATAGCCCGCGAGTGTGCCCTCCATCGCGGCAGAAACCGTGCCTGAATAAGTAACGTCTTCGGCCAGATTTGCGCCACGATTGACGCCTGAAAGGATCAAGTCGGGTTTCAACCCGCCCTCAACCACGCCCAGCGCCATCATCACCGCGTCGGTTGGCGTGCCGCTGACCGAGAAACGCCGATCCTCATGTTTGCGCAGGCGGACAGGACGCGACAACGTGAGCGAATGGCCTGCGCCCGATTGCTCTTCGTGCGGCGCGACAATCCAGATATCGTCGGACAGGGTGCGTGCAATTGTTTCAAGAACGGTTAGGCCGGGGGCATAAATGCCATCATCATTCGTAAGAAGAATACGCATTACGGCTCCAGCTTTGTCACGCCGCCCATATAAGGGAGCAGAGCATCGGGCACAGTGACACTGCCGTTTTCCTGTTGATAATTTTCGAGGACGGCAACCAATGCGCGACCCACCGCGACGCCCGATCCGTTAAGCGTGTGAACAAACGTCGTGCCTTTCTCCCCCGTAGCCCGGAATCGCGCATTCATCCGCCGCGCCTGAAAATCGCCACAGTTCGAACAGGAGGAAATTTCTCGATAAGCCGCTTGGCCGGGAAGCCAGACTTCGAGGTCGTATGTCTTCTTCGCCGTAAAGCCCATGTCGCCAGCGCAGAGCAGCATCCGGCGAAAGGGGAGGGCGAGGCGTTCCAAGATGGTCTCCGCCGCTTGCGTCATCCGCTCATGCTCAGTGTCGGAAGCGTCGGGCGTGGTAATGGAGACCAGCTCTACCTTGTCAAACTGGTGCTGGCGGATAAGTCCGCGCGTGTCGCGCCCCGCCGCACCCGCTTCTGAGCGGAAGCAGGGGGTGAGCGCCGTAAACCGCAACGGCAATTCGCCTTCATTCAGGATCTTCTCACGAACGAGATTGGTTAGGCTGACTTCGGAAGTCGGGATGAGCCAGCGGCCGTCAGTTGTACGAAACAAATCTTCGGCAAATTTGGGCAATTGTCCCGTGCCAATGAGGGCATCATCGCGCACGAGCAGCGGTGGTGCGACTTCCTCATAATCGAATTCAGTCGTGTGAATGTCGAGCATGAATGCGCCAAGCGCCCGCGACAATCGCGCTATGCCGCCACGCAAATAAGAAAAACGCGCACCCGACACGGCTTGGGCCGATTCAAAATCGAGACCAAGGGCAGGCCCGAAATCGGGATGCTCCTTTGGCGCGAACGTGAAGTTGGGCATGGTACCGCGCTCGTGGCGGATAAGGTTGCTGTCCTCATCTACGCCGTCTGGCACATCGGTCGCTGGAATGTTGGGCAGCGATACGAGGCGGCTGATTAGCTCTGCTTCCAAGGCCGCTACGTGCTGTTCGCCTTCGGGGATGTCGGTTTTGAGCGACTCCAGTTCGGCGACTAATTCAGCGGGGATCAGCTCGCTTTTCGCCTTCAGCGTCCCGAATTGCTGCGACAGAACTTTCCGGCGCGACTGGCCGACTTCAGTCTGCTGGATGGCGAGGCGTTTTTGTGCGTCGATTTGCAGCAACGCGCCCGCGATTTTATTGAGGCCGCGCCGCGCCAGCCCCGCGTCAAAGCCCTGTGGATTTTCCCTGATCATTTTTATATCGTGCATTCGTGCGCCTATGCCCAGAGGCGTTGACCGTGGCAACACCCGACCCTATAGGCCCGCTTCGCAGCCGAAAGGCGGAGTAGCTCAGCTGGTTAGAGCACGGGAATCATAATCCTGGGGTCGGGGGTTCGAGTCCCTCCTCCGCTACCACGACAAATTATGGTGGACGAGGCGCGCGACCTGCCTAAAGCGAAGTGTCAATTCAACGATAGGGCGACCATGCGGCAGATCGATCATTTCATTTCGGGTGGAGCGGGCGCTTCGGCGACTCGTTTTGGCGACGTCATGGACCCAAATAATGGCGGGGTGCAGGCGCGGGTTGTGCTCGGGGATGCCGCTGTTCTGGATCGTGCCGTAGCAGCAGCACAGGCCGCACAACCCGAATGGGCTGCGACTAATCCGCAACGCCGCGCGCGCGTCATGTTCAATTTCAAGGCGTTGATCGATGCCAATATCGATGTGCTCGCTCGGATGCTTTCCGCCGAACATGGCAAGGTCGTGGCCGATGCAAAGGGCGATATTCAACGTGGTCTTGAGGTCATCGAATTCTGCTGCGGTATCCCGCATGTGCTGAAGGGTGAATATACCCAAGGGGCTGGGCCGGGGATTGATGTTTATTCAATGCGTCAGCCGATTGGGATTGGTGCCGGGATTACGCCGTTCAACTTTCCTGCGATGATCCCGCTGTGGATGGCAGGGCCAGCGATTTCGACGGGCAATGCTTTCATCATCAAGCCGTCCGAACGTGACCCGAGCGTCACGGTGCGGCTCGCCGAATTGTTTGTTGAAGCAGGTCTGCCTGAGGGGATTTGCCAAGTCGTCCACGGCGACAAGGAAATGGTCGATGCCATTCTTGACCATCCAGCGATTGGTGCGGTGAGCTTTGTCGGTTCGTCGGATATTGCGCATTATGTTTACAATCGTGGCGTCGCGGCGGGGAAACGTGTGCAGGCTATGGGCGGCGCGAAAAACCACGGGATCGTGATGCCCGACGCTGATCTCGAGCAGGTCGTGAATGATCTGTGCGGCGCGGCGTTTGGGTCGGCTGGTGAGCGTTGTATGGCATTGCCAGTGGTTGTGCCGGTGGGTGATGACACAGCGGAACGGCTGAAGGAAAAGCTGATCCCCGCCATCCATGCGTTGAGGGTCGGTATATCGACCGATGACGAAGCGCATTATGGCCCTGTCGTTACGGCACAGCACAAAGCGAAAGTAGAAAGCTGGATTCAAAAAGCCGTTGATGAAGGCTCAGAACTTGTTGTCGATGGACGCGGCTTCACGCTTCAGGGGCACGAGGAAGGCTATTTCCTCGGGCCGACGTTGCTAGACCGCGTGACCACCGACATGGAAAGTTACAAGGAAGAGATTTTCGGACCCGTGCTCCAAATTGTCCGTGCACCCGATTTCGAAACTGCGCTCGCGCTCCCGTCAAAACATCAATACGGCAATGGTGTCGCGATCTTCACGCGAAATGGCCATGCCGCGCGTGAATTTGCGTCACGCGTCAATGTCGGCATGGTCGGCATCAATGTGCCGATTCCGGTGCCGGTCGCCTATCACAGCTTTGGCGGATGGAAGCGCTCCGGCTTTGGCGACACCGATCAATATGGCATGGAAGGTATTCGTTTCTGGACCAAAATGAAGAAAGTCACTGCACGCTGGCCGGATGGCGGTGCAGGTGATTCAGCATTTATCATTCCGACAATGGGATGAGTTGCAAATGACCAACCAATTCGACCTGACCGATGATCAGCGCGCCATACAGGATATGGCGCGCAAGTTTACGGCGGACCGCATTACGCCTTTTGCCGGGCAATGGGACGAGGACAGCCATTATCCGATCGACGTATGGAAAGCGGCGGGGGAGCAGGGGTTTGGCGCGATCTATTTGCCCGAAGCTGACGGCGGCATTGGGCTGGGGCGGCTTGAAGCGGCATTGATCATGGAAGCAATGGCTTACGGCTGCCCCGCAACGAGCGCGTTCATCTCGATCCATAATATGGCGGCGTGGATGATCAGCTGTTTTGGCACAGCTGACCTGAAGGCACGGTTCCTACCCGCCATGGTCGGAATGGAAAAGATCGCCAGCTATTGCTTGACTGAACCGGGGTCTGGATCCGACGCGGCGGCACTGAAGACGTCGGCCCGGAGAGACGGTGACAATTATATCCTCAACGGCACCAAACAATTTATTTCGGGGGCGGGTGTCAACGACATCTATGTCGCAATGGTCCGGACGAGCGATGACGGCGCAAAAGGCATAAGCTGTCTGGTTATTGAGAAGGACACACCGGGCCTCAGCTTTGGCGCACCCGAAAAGAAATTGGGCTGGAACGCATCGCCCACAGCACAAGTGATTTTCGAGGATTGCCGCGTGCCAGTCGAAAACCGGGTTGGGGCAGAAGGCGACGGGTTCCGGTTCGCCATGGCGGGGTTGGATGGTGGGCGGTTGAACATCGGGGCCTGTTCACTGGGCGGCGCGCAACGCTGTTTGGACGAAGCCATCGGATATACCAAGGAACGCCAGCAGTTCGGCTCGCCTGTTTCCGATTTCCAGAATACGCAATTCATGCTTGCCGACATGGCCACTGATCTGGAGGCAGCGCGGGCGTTGCTCTATGTTGCGGCGGCGAAGGTTACAGCGAACGCACCCGACAAATCGTGCTTTTCTGCCATGGCCAAGCGTCTGGCGACTGATAATGGCAGCGAGATTGTGAACAAGGCGCTACAACTGTTTGGTGGTTATGGCTATCTACGCGACTATCCGATTGAGCGGTTCTGGCGCGACCTGCGGGTGCATTCAATCCTTGAGGGTACCAATCAGGTGATGCGGATGATTATCGGACGGGATTTGCTGCGGCAGTGACAGACGAACTGATCGTTCAACGGCAGGGCCAGATTGGTCGCGTCCGGCTGAACCGGCCCGCCGCGTTACATGCGCTAACGACGGAGATGTGCGTTGGCATCATGAACGCGCTCGCTGATTTTGAATCGGATGACGCGATTAAAGCGGTAGTGTTCGATCATAATGAGGGTCGCGGCTTCTGCGCAGGCGGCGATATCCGCATGCTTGCCGACAGCATGCTCGGCGATGGCTTTGCCGCACGGACGTTTTTTCATACCGAATATCGGATGAATTACCGGTTGTTCACTTACAGCAAGCCCACGGTCGCGATCATAGACGGGATCACGATGGGTGGCGGTGTCGGGATTGCGCTTCCCTGCCGATACCGTGTCGCGACCGAGAACACGCGCTTTGCCATGCCTGAAACGGGGATAGGCTTGTTCCCGGATGTGGGCGGGAGTTGGTACTTGCCGCGTTTGCCGGGAAAAGTCGGCATGTTCCTGGCGCTGACCGGCGCGCGGTTGGATGGGGCGGAGTGTTTGGCAGTCGGTTTGGCCACGCATTACCTGCCGTCGGCGGATGTCGCTGCGGCGCTGACAGCGCTGTCGAACAATACTGACGACATCGGCGCCACACTGAAATCGCATGCCACGGGCGCACCGCTGGCGAGGATTGTTGCCAACCGGACTTTCATTGACCGACTGTTTTCAGGGGAAAGCGTCGCAGCGATTCTGTCTGCGCTTGAAAACGATGGTTCCGAGTGGGCGGCCAAGGAATTGGCGACGATCCTAACAAAATCGCCTTTGTCGATGGCTGTTGCTTATCGCCAGATGATTGAAGGCGTGGCGATGACGGACTTTGCCGACGTGATGCAGATGGAATATCGCATTGCCGTTCGCATAGCTTCACAGCCTGACTTTATCGAAGGCGTTCGTGCGATTATTGTCGATAAAGACAACGCCCCGCACTGGACCGCCGACGCCTCCCCCGACGCCATCGACCGCGTGTTCGCCCCGCCTCCCGCCGGACAGGAATGGACGCCGCTATGAGTTATGACACGATTATCGTCGCGCACCACGATGCGGTGACGCTTGTCACATTGAACCGCCCGCAAGCGCTGAATGCGCTGAACTCCCAAATGCTGGCAGAGTTAATCGAAGTCTTTGCCAAATACGATGCCGATCCCGCTCAACGCTGTCTCGTACTGACCGGCTGCGAGAAAGCGTTCGCGGCGGGTGCTGACATCAAGGAAATGTCGAGCCAAGTCTTTGCCGATATGTATGGCGGCAATTTCTTTGCGGGCTATGACCGTGTCACTTCAACGCGCAAACCGTGGATCGCAGCGGTTAATGGCTTTGCGCTCGGCGGCGGATGCGAGCTTGCGATGATGGCCGATTTCATCATTGCGGGTGACGGCGCGAAGTTCGGTCAACCTGAGATCAAGCTCGCGGTCACGCCGGGCATGGGCGGGTCACAGCGCCTGACCCGCGCTATCGGCAAGGCCAAGGCGATGGAAATGTGCCTGACAGGGCGGATGATAGGCGCGGGCGAGGCGGAAGCATCGGGCCTTGTCGCGCGCATCGTGCCAGCCGTCGATCTTGTTGAAGAAGCGATGAAGACAGCTGCGACGATTGCAGGTATGGCGCCGCTCGCCGCCATTGCATGCAAAGAAATGGTCAACGCAGCATTTGAGACGACGTTGCAGCAGGGCGTGGTTTTCGAACGTCGCTTATTCCACGGCCTGTTCGGCACTGAGGACCAAAAAGAAGGTATGGCCGCTTTCGTCGAAAAACGCCCCGGCAACTGGACCGGAAAATGAAAATAGCCTTTGTTGGCCTCGGCAATATGGGCGGCGGGATGGCTGCGAATTTGGTCCAAGCGGGGCACGACGTCCGCGCGTTTGATTTGTCCGAGGCTGCTTTGGCAAATGCTGCGGAAAGCGGCTGCTCGACATTTACCGACGCCAAGGCAGCAATGGCGGGCGTCGATGCCGTTGTTTCGATGTTGCCGCATGGCGGGATCGTCGATGTTTTTTATCACGACAACGTATTCCGCGTTGCGCCAGAGGGCGCGATTCTGATTGATTGTTCGACCATTGATGTCGGCACGGCGCGGTCCGTGACTAAATATGCCAATGAATATGGATATGACATGGTCGATGCGCCAGTTTCGGGCGGGATTGCGGCGGCGAATGGTGGGACATTGACGTTCATGGTTGGCGGCACTGGCGTGGCATTCGCGCGCGCTGAGCCGATCCTATCTGCGATGGGCAAAGCGGTGATTCACGCCGGGGATACGGGGGCAGGGCAAGCGGCAAAGATTTGCAATAACATGCTGCTTGGTGCGTCGATGATTGCGACGTGCGAAGCGTTTGCTCTCGCTGAAAAACTTGGCCTTGACCTCCAGACTTTTTACGACATTTCGTCAAAGGCGTCGGGACAGAATTGGTCGATGACCAGCTATTGTCCTGTGCCGGGTGTGGGTCCGCAAAGTCCCGCGGATAATGATTATCAGGGCGGGTTTGCAGCGGCGTTGATGCTCAAAGATCTGAAACTCGCGATGAACGAAGCGCATCGAAATGGTGCCGATGTGCCAATGGGCAAGCGCGCAACTGAGCTTTACGAGGCATTTGAAAATTCGGGACGAGGCGGAGATGATTTTTCAGGATTCATCAAAACGCTGCGTTAGGTAACAGCACTTGAATTCGTAAAAACTTATTCATCTTCTCGGTTTCAATTTGCCTGATGACCGAAGACGAACGATGCATGAACCATGTCATTGACCCTGATCGGATTTGGCGAAGCAGCGCGTGCCTTTGTGGCCGGTGGGATGGCTGCCAAGACGGCATTCGACATTGATCCGACAAAGCGCTCGGGGATTGCCGATGTGCGTGACCCAGTCGGTAATTTTCGGACTGCAAAGGTCGTGATGTCGCTTGTAACTGCGGACCAAGCTCTTTTGGCGGCGCAGGACTATGCGCCGATGCTATCGGCGGGCGCTTTCTATTTCGACATGAATTCAGTCGCGCCGGGGACTAAGCAGGCTGCGGCTGAACGAATTTCTAGTGTCGGCGCGCATTATCTTGACGTAGCGATCATGGCCCCGGTCGAGCCGGAGGCACTGGCCGTGCCGTTGCTGGTGAGTGGACCGGAAGCGGCGACCGCAGTCGGTATGTTGATTGACTTGGGATTTACCGATGTGCGCATGGTGGGTGATCAGGCCGGACGCGCCTCAAGCATCAAGATGATCCGGTCGGTCATGGTCAAAGGTATTGAAGCTCTCACTGCCGAAATGATTCTCGCAGCGCGTAAAGCGGATGTAGAATATGAGGTACTCGCTTCGCTGGGCGATGGCTGGGACCGGAAAGTGGCCTATAACCTTGAACGGATGACGGCGCACGGAAAGCGCCGTGCTGCCGAAATGGAAGAGGTTTCGAAAACACTGGAATCGCTTGGCGTCGAACCGATCATGACGCGCGGAGCCATTATGCGCCAGCGGGAAATGGCCACATGATCATTGATTGTCATGGTCACTACACAACGGCCCCACCCGCGCATGATGCGTGGCGACAGGCGCAGATTGCGGCTTTCAACGACCGTGCAACGCCGCCGCCCTATCCGGTCATGTCGGATTATGAAATCCGGGAGACGCTGGAAGTCAACCAGCTGCGGCTGCTGCGTGAACGCGGCGCGGATATGACGATTTTTTCCCCGCGCGCTTCGGCCATGGCCCCGCATATCGGCGATGAAGCTGTGTCAACGGCGTGGGCGCAGGTGAACAATGATCTGATCAAGCGCTGTGCCGATATGTATCCCAACGTGTTCGCACCCGTCTGCATGCTCCCGCAATCGCCTGCTGCGGATATGGCTGGGTCGGTCGCCGAACTTCGCCGCTGTGTTGAGATGGGCTTTGTCGGCTGCAACCTGAACCCCGATCCCAGCGGCGGGCATTTCAAGCATCCGCCGCTGACTCATCGATATTGGTATCCGTTTTACGAAGCGATGGTGGAGCTTGACGTGCCCGCGATGATCCATGTGTCGGGGTCATGCAATTCAGGGCTCCATGCGACCGGCGCTTATTACATTGCGGCGGACACCATTGCGTTCATGCAGCTGATCGAAGGCGACTTGTTTAGAGATTTCCCAACCCTGCGGCTTATCATTCCGCATGGTGGCGGTGCTGTTCCCTATCATTGGGGGCGCTATCGTGGGCTGGCCGACATGCTCAAAAAGCCCGATCTGGCGGGGCATGTGATGAATAATGTGTATTTTGATACCTGTGTTTATCACCAGCCGGGGATCAACCTGCTCGCCGACGTCATCGACAATAAAAATATCCTGTTTGGCAGCGAAATGGTGGGGGCCGTGCGTGGCATTGACCCGACAACAGGCCACTTTTTCGATGACACGAAGCGTTATGTCGATGCGCTCGCCATCAGTGATGCCGAACGGCACATGATTTTCGAAGGCAATGCGCGACGCGTCTTCCCGCGACTTGATACGCAATTGAAAGCAAGAGGAAACTGATGGACATCCATGCTTATCTTGCTGAGCTCGATGACATTCCCGGCACGCGGGTGTTCACGGCGGCGCGGGCGCGGAAAGGCTATTGGATCAATCAGTTTTCGATGAGCCTGATGAAGCCCGAAAACCGTGAGCGTTTCAAAATGGATGAAAAGGCCTATCTTGAGGAATGGAAATTGTCCGACGAGGCGAAGGCGGCGATACTTGCTCGCGACTATAATGCGCTGCTCGACCTTGGCGGGAACGTCTATTTCTTCTCGAAGATTTTCTCGAGCGACGGGCTGCCCTTTGCTGAAGCCGTGTCGACCATGACCGACATGAGCTGGCCCGAATACCGCCAAATGATGCTCGACGGCGGTCGTCCGGCCGCAGGCAATCGGTCGATCAAAGGGGGTTATTGAGATGGCGCGGATTACCGCCGGGGTCGGGTCGAGCCATGTGCCGCTGCTTGGGGCCGCGGTTGATCAAGGGAAAACCGGCGACGATTATTTCGGGCCGATCTTTGCCGGATATAAATGGACGCGCAGGTGGGAGAAGTCGGAGAAGCCGGACGTTGTCATTCTCGTTTTCAACGATCATGCGTCGGCGTTTGACGCGAATATCATCCCGACGTTTGCGATTGGGTGTGGCGAGCATTTCAAACCTGCCGATGAAGGCTGGGGACCGCGCAAAGTGCCCGATGTTGAGGGGCATCCCGATCTGGCCTGGCATATCGCCCAGAGCTTGATCCTTGATGATTTTGACATGACGATTATCAACGAAATGGACGTCGATCATGGGCTGACCGTGCCGTTGTCGATGATGTTCGGTCAGCCTGACAAGTGGCCCGCCAAGGTCATTCCGTTTGCTGTCAATGTCGTCACATACCCCGTGCCTTCAGGTAATCGATGCTGGGCGCTGGGCGAGGCAATTGCGCGCGCAGTCGAGAGTTTTTCCGAAGACTTGAACGTCCAGATTTGGGGAACGGGCGGGATGAGCCACCAGCTTCAGGGGCCGCGAGCAGGGCTGCTCAATCGCGAATGGGATAATCGGTTCATGGACTCGCTCGTTGGCGCCGATGATTCTGCGCGGACCATCCCGCATATCGAATATTTGCGCGAAACGGGAAGCGAGGGGATTGAAATGGTGATGTGGCTGATCATGCGCGGCGCGCTCGGAAAGAAAACCAGGCTGCTGCACAAGCATTATCACATCCCTTGCAGCAATACGGCCATTGGCCACATTGTCTTGGAGCCAGTGGCATGAGGATCGCGTTGGCGGGCGCAGGCGCGTTTGGCGAAAAGCATCTCGACGGTTTGAAGTTAATCGACGGCGTAGAAATTACGTCGATTATCAGCCGCCGTTTGGAACAGGCTGAAGACGTCGCCAAGAAATATGGCGCGAAGCATTTTTCAACAGAGCTTGATGATGCGTTGGCGCGTGATGATGTCGATGCGGTGATCCTGTGTACGCCGACGCCAATGCATGCCGCGCAAGCCATAGCGTGTATGGACGCCGGCAAGCATGTTCAGGTTGAAATCCCGCTAGCCGATAGCTGGGCGGACAGCGAGGCCGTGCTAAAGAAGCAGCAAGAAACCGGGCTCACTTGCATGGTAGGGCACACGCGGCGCTTCAATCCGTCGCACCAATATGTTCACAACAAGATCGTCGCGGGCGAATTCAATGTCCATCAGATGGACGTGCAAACCTATTTCTTTCGCCGCAAGAATATGAATGCGAAAGGCGAGGCGCGATCATGGACCGATCATCTCCTATGGCATCATGCAGCGCACACGGTGGATCTGTTCGCTTATCAGGCTGGACCAATCGTCAAGGCTAATGCCATCGAAGGGCCGCATCACACCGAGCTTGGCATTGCGATGGACATGTCGATTCAGTTGAAAGCCGAAAGCGGGGCAATTTGCACGCTCTCACTTAGTTTCAACAATGACGGGCCGCTGGGCACCTTCTTCCGCTATATCGGCGATACCAACACTTATATCGCGCGCTACGACGACCTGTTGAATGGCAAGGAAGTGCCGATCGATGTGTCGAAGGTCGCGGTGTCGATGAACGGCATCGAATTGCAGGACCGCGAGTTCATCACGGCTATCCGCGAGGGGCGCGAGCCCAATTCATCGGTCGCGCAAGTGTTGCCGTGTTACAAGGTTCTGCACGATCTGGAGCGACAATTCACCTGACCAGTTCGCCCGCGACGATAGTGGCAGTGACCGCACGAACTTGAGGACGTTTCAAGGGCTTCAAGGAAGAAACGGCCGACCGAACACAATCCGTTCGCGAGAATAGCATGCGGCAAACGGCTTCAGGCATTGCGATCACGCACCAGCCCGAGCCTGTCATCGCTCGGAGAAACGCGACCGGAAACTTGGCATCGCTTTCACGAGCCAGCCGATAATTGTTGGGGAATTGCGTGCAAAGGCTCAGGACCGCGTCGCAGAAATTCTGTTGGTCGTCGGTCAGTGCGAAATTCATTTTCTCGTCCGTCTGCCTATGCCGTCTCGCTCGTCGCGTTGGCAGCGCCGACACCGGGCGACAACTGACGCTACTCAGTCGTTCCCGCCCGCCGCTGTAATACAACTGGAATCCGTCCGTGCGATCTACTAGCCCGACGCACAAAGGAGTTTCGCATGGAACAGCGTCGATTAGCGAAAGGGCCTTTATTGGGCGTGCGCGTGGTGGACCTGACGGCAATGGTCATGGGGCCATATGCGACGCAGATCATGGCAGACAACGGCGCCGACGTGATCAAGGTCGAACCGCCGCAGGGCGACGACACGCGCTATATTTCCGCAGGGCCAGAACGCGGCCTATGCGGTGTCTTCGTTAATGTGAACCGCGGCAAAAGAAGCGTTGTGCTTGATCTGCGAAGTGAAGCTGGAACAGCAGCGTTGCGCAAACTGATCGAATCCGCTGATGTGTTCGTTCATTCAATGCGATCAAAGGCGATTGCGAAACTCGGCTTTGCCTATGCCGACGTTGCCGCAATCAAGCCCGACATTATTTACGTCAATGGCTATGGTTACGGACGGCGTGGTCCTTATGCCGATAAACCCGCCTATGACGACACGATTCAGGCCGAATGCGGCCTTCCCGCCGTTCAGGAAATGATCAACGGCGAACCGGGCTTTGTCGGCACGATTATGGCGGATAAAATTTCAGGGCTCCATGTCCTGTATGCGACGCTGATGGCACTTTATCACCGTGCTGCGACGGGGCAGGGTCAGGAAGTTGAAGTCCCCATGTTCGAAAGCATGGCCAGCTTCATGCTTGCCGAACATGCCAATGGCGCGATCTTCTCGCCGCCTGCTGGACCCGCATATTATCCGCGCGTGGTCTCGCGGAGCCGCAAACCCTACAAGACGAAGGACGGTTATCTGGCGGCTCTGGTCTATAATGACAAGCATTGGGCGGCGTTCATGGCTGCCGTGAAGCCCGAATGGGAAGATCCGCAATATGCGCGGCTCGAAGCGCGCGCGGCAGCAATCGATCATATCTATGGCAAGCTCGCCGAGACGTTTGCAGAGCGAACAACGGCCGAATGGATCGCCCTACTTGATGAAAATCACATCCCGGCGGCACCTTTACGATCACCGGAAGAATTGATGCATAACGAACATCTCGAAGCGGTCGGATTCTTCGAAACTGTTAACAGCGATTACGGACCGTTGCGCTTTCCCGGCAATCCCGTCTGGTTCTCCGAAACGCCCGGCGCAGTGCAGGGGCCCACGCCGCGGCTCGGCGAACATAATGACGAGGTTTTGACGCGTTAGCCGTTGCTCGCATCGCCGTTGTCGAGAGGTCACTTCATGTTTTCAGTGATTGTTTTCGAAAACAACGAGCATGTGCTTTCGGTTTCGGTTTAGCAGCGTGACGAAGCGGCATTGCCCGAAGGCAATGTGAAGATTAATGTCGCTCACTAGCCACTCAACTTTAAGGACGGTGTGGCGATTACGGGAAAGTCGCGGATCGCTGGGATAGTGCAGCGAGCAGCATCGATTTCAGTGCCGCATAGTCATCGTCACCCGCAAAACTATGCGATGTTGAATCGAGCTTGATAAGGTCGATATCGGCACGGCGACGGGCGGCGGCGAAGCCATCGGATTGCCACGCATCGAGAAACGCAATCGCCGTGTTGTCACCTGTCGCCGCGATGATCCGTGTTGGTCGTGTATCCGTGGCAATTGCCGCTGCGACCTGAGCGACAAGACCTCGTGCTGGCGTTGCTGGAGCAGCAATGCGCCGCAAGCCACGGAATGCAGCCGCGACATTCAGCTTGCCGCTGAACAGGGCAATCCAAGCCTTTGGGTCGCGCAGGCGCTTTGCATAACGATCTTTGATGGCAGCGGAGGGCGGGAGGTCGTCGGTGGGCTCGATCACCCACGGATTGGCGATAATGAGGGCATCAACCTTAGTTTGATGCAGCACCAAAGCAGATGCTGCGTCGCAGTTTCCAAAGGCAACGATGCGCGACAGATGGGGACATTCGCTTTTGAAGGCCGCCAATCCCGCATCAAAGTCGGCTTTACTCGATTGGAAACCACCATTTTGGCCTTCGCTGTCGCCAATCCCGCGCCGGTCAAAACGAAAGACGGGGTGCCCCGCTGCGGCAATATCCTTTGCAAGCAGCGCCATCCCGCGATGCGCGCCGATACGGATCTCGTTGCCGCCCGACACGATCAGGAGGCCGGTCGTCGCACTGGCTTCATCAACGGTGCCGATCAGCGTGGCATCGTCGCAAGGGAAGGAAACTACACGCCGCATGTTGCTGCCCAAGCGGCGATATCGGTGGCCGCTGCGACAACCAACGCTTTATCATCACCGGGTTCCGCCGCGCGCCACAGTTTCGAGCCCGATAAAATGACATCACAATCCGCGACATCATCATCCAACCGCGCTGTCCGGTAGTTTCCGACCGCGGGCGACGCAGTAGCAAGCGAAGTGTGAAATTCCGGTGCGATGATGTTGCCGGCAAGTCGCGTTGGTTGCGTGCGTGCCAGCTGGTCGAGTTCCGATGCACCAACGCCTTTGCTCAGGGCGGTTGCGCGCACCATGTCGCGGAGCAGTCGCTCGCCGGTCTCGGGGGCTAACCTCCAGCCCGCATCGGCACCATCGTCCAAAATCGCACCACCACGAATCGCCAATGTCTGCAGTGGATTGCCGATGGTTTCTGCCACCGAAGCGATGGCATCGCGCCAATCAGAAAGTGTGACATCGCATATTTCAGCCAAGCTATCGCCCGTGCCCGGCAAGTCGGGCAAAATTGTGCCAATCCCCCGGTCCGCCAAAGCCCGCATGAGCGAAACTGTGAACCGCCGCATCCGGTTTGCTTCCTCGAACAATGCCGGGAGCACCAGCAAAGTTATCGGCGCGCCTTCGCCATGACGAAGATAATGTTCCTCTCCACCGCGCCAGCGGTAGCGACCAATCATTTTGCGACTTTTCGAATGGCGTAGTCAGACAGGCTGCCGAAGGTCGCGAGCAGGTCGCCATCAACGTCATCATCATCGATCATGATACCCAAACGATCTTCGAGTTCTGTCAGCAATCCCGCGACGGCCATCGAATCCAGTTCGGGCAGCGAACCGAACAATGGCGTGTCCGCGTTAAAGGCAGCCGCGCGCTTTGCATCAATGGAAAGAACGTCGCGCAGGACGTCACGAACAATGTCGGCAATGGCGTCAGGAGTTCTCATCGCCGCGCGATTAGCCGCTGCTTTACCGTCCGACAAGCGTCGCGAACCATGCTTTGACCGCAGCCCAAAGGCCCGCTGGATGACGCGGGTTGAACAGTTCAACGGTGTATAGCGGTTCGCGTCGATCCATCCAATCAGCCTTGTAGCGATCGTCGCCCGTGCCAAAATCGACGATTTTGACACGGTCTTTGTCGATAACATACTCGAACATCGCCGCCGTTAGGACCGAGCCGGGTGACTGTGCCGCTGCACTTTCCAGATAGGCGAGCTTGTGAATGATCGCGCGGCCGTTTTCGACGGTCCACAATTGTGCCGCCACCGGCTCTCCCGCGATGGTGGCAACGCCAATACGAAGCGCACCGGCCGCACTTTCATTCAGGGCCATGTCGCGGAGAAAATCAACCGAACCTTCTTCAGGTTTCCAGCTGGCCGCATAAATGGTTTCGTAGCTTGCCCATGCTTCGGTTTCAAAATTCGGATAGATTTTCGTTTTAATCTCGTATTTTGCGGCTTTTCGCTTCACTGTTGAGCGAAGTTCGCCGGGGCGTTGCGCCCAATATTCCTCGAACGACAAATCATCGGTATCGACCGTCCAGTTGACCGTTGTTTCGCGGACCTGTGGTATCCAGCGAGCGCGATCAAACGCTTTAGCGACGATCCTCGCGTCTTTTTCTGGCATTGGCGATAACTTAATCTGCGATAACCGTTTGGTCAGCCGCCGTGCGGTCGCCAGTAACAATGCAAATTTTGTCGCGTCATTGGGATCGCCGGTAAAGACGGGACGGAACGACAGTGTATACCAGCTTGCCAATGCTCGTGCGCTGCTCCCGCGCTGCATCAGGAATAACCAGCAGTCGGACGCATCAGCGCGGGCGCGCGTGATTAATGGATTCCCGGGCAGCTTTGTCAGCAAATAGCTGCGTCGAAACCAATCGAGACGGTCGAACATCGAAACCTGACCCGCACGATCAAGCTCGCCACGCGAACTCAACGTGACGTCGTCTAGGTTACGAAATATTTCACCCTTTACCCACAAAGCGTTACGTCCCCGACTGGCCGCGAACAAGCGGACCCCCTAAAGGAGCAACTGTGGAACGACCAGACCCGACACCGCGACCGATCGACCATGTGTTGCTCGATGGAAACGCTGATGCACCGGCTTTGGTTACCAAGTCGGAAACATTGTCGTTCGCGCAAGTAGAAAAATCGGTGGGCGCGCTGGCGAATGCGCTGGCCGCGCGGGGATTTCCGGCGGGCGCGCGGGTTGCGACTTGGTTGTCAAAGACGGTCGAGGCGTGTCTGATGCCATTGGCGGCCCCACGGGCGGGCTTGGTGCATATTCCGGTCAATCCCGTGCTGCGGCGGGCGCAAGTTGCGCATATTTTAGCGGATAGTGGCGCGTCGTTGCTACTAACAAGTCCGGAACGGGCGGCGTCGTTACAGCCGGGGGATTTACCTGAAGGATGTGCGCTTTGGCTTGAAGCGGATGCCATTGCAGCGCGTCGGGGTGATGATGTCCTGACACCATCAAGCGCCGATCCCGACACTCTCGTGGCGATTCTCTATACGTCTGGCTCAACGGGGCGGCCGAAGGGTGTCATGCTCAGCCATGCCAATCTTTGGTTAGGCGCTGTCAGCGTTGCCCATTATCTGACGCTCGGGACCGACGACCGCATATTGGCCGTCCTCCCGCTCGGGTTTGACTATGGCCAGAACCAGTTGTTTTCGACTTGGAAAGCAGGCGGGTGCGTTTATCCCTTCGATTATTTGATGCCGCGCGATGTCGTGAAAGCGGTAGCGAAGCATGAAATCACTACTATTGCCGCCGTGCCGCCGCTCTGGTTGCAGCTTGTTGAATGTGACTGGGCGGATGCGGGGACGTCGATCCGGCGCGTGACAAATTCGGGTGGAGCGTTGACGCCGGCCTTGATCGACCGGATGCGGGCGACATTTCCCAACGCCGATGTCTATCCGATGTATGGCTTAACGGAAGCGTTTCGCTCTACTTACTTGTCACCCGAACTTGTTGCGGCGCATCCAACGTCGATGGGGCGTGCCATTCTATTTGCCGAAATCATGGTCATCGGGGCCGACGGCGAAACAGCCGAACAGGGCGAACTTGTCCATGCAGGCCCGCTCGTCGCTCGGGGCTATTGGCAAGACGCCGAGCGCACAGCCGCACGGTTCAAACCCGCACCGAAAGATTCTCAGTATGGCGGCACCGCCGTCTGGTCGGGTGATACCGTGCGACGCGATGTCGACGGTCTGCTCTATTTCGTTGGGCGCGAGGACGAGATGATCAAATCATCGGGGCACCGCATAAGCCCACTCGAAATTGAAGAAGCTGCCTTGACAAGCGGTGTTGTCGATGAAGTCGTCGCTCATGCGATTCCCGACGAGCGCTTGGGTCAAGCGATCCGCCTTGTCGTGCGGGGGCAGAATGACGAGGATCGTTTGCGTGCGCATTTGAAGGCTGAACTCCCCAGCCATATGCAGCCCCGTATGATCGACTGGCGCGACGAAATGCCGCGCAATGCCAATGGCAAGATTGATCGCGCCGCGCTGAAGGCGGAAGTGACGTCATGAAACCACACGGCAACATCCCCTTCTGGTTTGACGCGGCAAGAATGGTCAAAGTCGCCGCCGCAACCAACGTGACACCGGCATTTGTCTATGATCTGGGGATTGTCCGTGACAAAATTGCGTCCTTGCGGGCGGCTTTGCCGAGCAATGTCGGCATTCACTTCGCGATGAAGGCTAATCCGTTGCCCGAGATGGTCTCGGCAATTGTGCCGTTAGTTGATGGCATCGACATCGCATCGGGCGGCGAATTGCTGATCGCGCTGGCGGCGGGCGCAACGCATATTTCCTTTGCAGGGCCCGGCAAACGTGATGACGAGCTCGAAGCGGCAATCCGCGCGGGCGTGACCCTCAACCTCGAATCCGAAGGCGAGGCGGATCGGGCGGTGTCGATTGCCCGGCAACTGGATATCCGCCCCAAACTCGCGGTGCGCGTGAACCCCGATTTCTCGCTGAAGGGATCGGGCATGAAAATGGGCGGTGGCGCAGCGGCGTTTGGCGTTGACGCCGAGCGCATTGTGCCGCTGGTTCAAAAACTGATCGCAGCAGGTGCGGATTGGCGGGGTTTCCACATTTTTGCCGGCAGCCAAGCGCTTGATAATGAAGCGATTGCGGAAACACAGGCCGCGACGGTCGCGTTGGCTGACCGGCTCGCGACTGAAATTGGTGTGACGCCGCCCTTGGTCAATATCGGTGGTGGTTTCGGCATTCCCTACTTCGCGAACGAAAAGCCCGTTGATCTCGACGTCATCGGCACGCGCCTTGCCGAAACACTTGCAAAACGATCTGTCCAACTTCGGGACAGTCGCTTTGCCGTTGAGCTGGGTCGCTGGCTTGTCGGTGAATGCGGGGTTTACCTGACGCGCATCATCGACCGAAAAGAAAGTCGCGGCGAAACCTTCCTCGTCACCGACGGCGGTTTGCACCACCAACTTGCCGCGAGCGGCAATTTCGGCACTGTTGTTCGCCGTAACTATCCTATTGCAAATGCATCGAAATTTGACTCATCAGCCACTGAAACAGCCAATGTAGTTGGCTGCCTCTGCACCCCGCTCGACAAGCTAGGTGATCAGGTTTTCTTGCCTCACGCTGACGTTGGTGACGTCATCGCCGTCTTTATGGCGGGAGCTTATGGAGCTTCCGCCAGCCCTTCTGCGTTTCTTGGCCACGGCCCGGCGCAAGAGGTAATCATCGGAAAATAGCTAAACGCTATATTCACCTATTGTCCTGTAATGCCGTGAAATCCGACTGTTACGGTCGATCATCCGTGACGTCATCGGGTCATGAAGAAGGGTATTTGAGATGCGTCAATCGTCGTTCATGCTGGGGATCAGTTGTGTCGGTGTTGCTTTGTCTGCCGCTACCTTAACAGGTTGTGCAGGCGGTTCAGGGGGCGGTGCCGAATTGCCACCCGCTGCGTTCGTCGCTTCGACCGATATTCCCAGCGAGGAATACATCATCGGTCCGCTCGATCAGCTTACCATCTTCGTCTGGCGCAACCCCGAACTGGGGGCAAAGGTGCAAGTCCGACCCGATGGCCGAATCACCACGCCACTGATTGCTGACCTGCCAGCCGTGGGTAAAACCCCGGCACAGCTGGCCGCCGACATCACGGTCGAACTTAAGCAATATATCAACGCGCCGCGCGTGTCGGTGATTGTCGATAATTTCTCGGGCACCTTCTCTCAACAGGTTCGCGTTGTTGGCGCGACTGAAAAGCCTGCATCGCTACCGTATCGTGCAAACATGACGTTGCTCGACGCGATGATCGCTGTTGGCGGACTCTCCGAATTCGCAGCGGGCGACCGTGCGCGCCTGATCCGCGCTGATAAGGCGACCGGCAAGCAGAAAGAATACGCCCTTCGCCTCAACAAATTGCTGAAGCGTGGCGATTCATCCGCTAATGTTCGCCTTGAACCTGGCGACGTCATCATCATACCGTCGAGCATGTTCTGATGAACGGTTTGTACGACGAAGCGTTGGTTGCGTTGCACAGCGTCTGGAAACGGCGCTGGCTTGCGCTCGGCATTGGCTGGGCAGTGGCACTATTGGGGTGGCTGGTGATCAGCTTGATCCCGAACAAATATGAATCGACGGCGAAATTGTTGGTTCAATCGTCGAGCCTGTTGCCCGAAAAAGTCGGGATCAGCGCGGCGGATCGCCAGCGCACCGTTGATAATATGCGCCAAACGCTGACATCGGCGGCCAACCTTGAAAAGGTTGTACGTGGGACGGATTTGGCGAACCAAGTCACGAACGAGCGTGAAGTCAACGAACGCGCGGTTGCTTTGTCAAAAAGCGTTAAGGTTGTCGCCGAACAGGATAATCTCTTCAAAATCTCCGCTGAATCAGGCGATTCGAGTCTGTCGGATGCACAGAACGCAAAGCTCTCGCGCCAGATCGTGCAGAAAATCATCGACTTGTTTGTTGACGGCAGCCTGTCGGGCAGCCGCGTCGAGACGGGTCAGACGATCAAATTCCTCGACGCGCAGCTTGAACAGCGTGGCAAGCAATTGGCAGCTGCCGAGACACGGCGTAGCGAATTCGACCAGAAATATATGGCGCTTCTACCCGGCTCTGGCTCGATTGCCGACCGCATTTCTGCCGCGCGCAGCGAAATGGCACGCATCGACGGCGAACTTAGTGCGGCACAAGCGAGCCTGTCAGCTGTCCGTGGCCAAATGGCTGCGACCCCGGCAAGCACGCGCACTGCGGGTGCGATGATCGGCGGGACGGCAGGCGGTCCTGACCCCTCCGCTGGCATTCGTGCGCAAATCGCGCAGGGCCGGTCACGTGGGTGGACTGATGCGCATCCTGACATGGTTTCGCTGCGTGATGAACTGTCACGCACGCCATCGGGCGGTGGTGGCGGCACCGCTGCACGTCAAGGTCCGGCGATTGTGACGGCGAACCCGATGTATGTGTCACTGCGTTCGATGCTTGCCGAAAAACAGGCGGTTGCAGGGGCATTGTCCTCTCGCAAGGCGCAGATTCAGGGTCAGATTAACAATGTGCTTGCTCAGCAAGCGGCAAATCCCGACGTCAGCGCCGAACAGACGCGACTTGAACGCGATTTCCAAGTGCTCAAGGCGGCGTATGACAAACTGCTTGCCGACCGTGACGATGTCCGCTTGCGTGGTGATGTCCAGTCACAGACGGCGGCCGCGAAGTTTAGCGTCATTGATCCGCCATCCGCGCCCAAATCACCAGCAACGCCGAACCGGCCTTTGCTGCTGACGATTACGTTATTGGCGGCGCTTGCGGCGGGCACCGGCGCGGCTTTTGCGCTTGGTCAGTTACAGGGCAGCTACGCGACGCCATCGCGGCTGGCCAAGGCTTCGGGCTTGCCAGTGCTGGGCTCGATCCACGAAGTTTTGACGCGCGATCAACGCACTGAGCGGTCAAAGAAACTGAAACTTTTCACGGGTGGCGCGGCGGCATTGGTGGGGGTTTATGCCCTGCTGATGGTCGTTGAATTCGTCCAACGCAGCATGGTGGCATGAGGATATGGGCATGAACCAGAAAGTCACACCGCCAACCGGTTCGCTCATCGAGCGCGCTGCGGAGATTTATGATTTCAACAAGGCTATCAAAGCGCCGGTCGTTGCGCCTGCACCTGTCACGCCCGTGGCAGTGCCGACAGAAGAACCGTTTGGGCTGAGCCCGACGAAGCCCGGCCCTTCTTCAGTTCCAAATCTCGTTCAAAAAGGCAGCCCTTCGATCCTTCGACCGGCTCAGGACTCGGGGCGAACAATATTTGCAGCGGGCCCAACGGTCTCCGTCGATCGCAAACGCCTACGTGACTCTGGTTTTATTGTGCCTGATTCTGCACCGGGGTCGTTGGCGGAGGAATTCCGCATTGTAAAACGGCAGTTGCTGCTCAACGCCAGTGGAGCTGCGTCGGGTAAGCCGCTGGATCGCGGGCGGATGATCCTCGTCTGTTCGGCGCAACCCAATGATGGCAAGACCTTCTGCGCGGTCAATCTCGCGCTTAGTTTGGCGTCCGAACGCGACACCGACGTGCTGCTGGTGGATGCCGATGTTGCCAAGCCCGAGATTCTTTCAACGCTGGGTATCGAAGGCGGCTCCGGTTTGATGGATGCGCTCGAAGATCCCAGCATTGATGTCGAGAGCCTAATCATCCGCACCGATATTCCCAAACTGTCAGTGCTCGCGGCGGGGCGTCAGGCGAACAACGACACTGAAATGCTCGCCTCGGCGCGCACAAAAGCAGTGCTTGATGGACTTGCCGACAATCACCCCAGCCGGATCATCATTTTCGATTCGGCACCCGCGCTTGCGGCGTCACCGGCTTCGGTCCTCGCGCTTAACGTCGGGCAAGTGGTGATGGTGGTCCGCGCCGACCGCACAACCGAATCCGAACTCCGCGATGCGCTCGCGCTCGTCGATGGATGTCCCAATATTAGTCTTTTGCTCAATGGTTCGAGCTATTTCGGAAGCAACCACAGTTTTGGTTCCTATTACGGTCAGGGAGAATGACCATGCGTAGTGCTCTTGTTTTAGCCAGTGTCAGTGCGATTGTTTTCGCGCCGCAAGCCCATGCTCAAAAGCGGCAGGTTCAGGTAACGCCCTATCTGGAAGTCAGTCAGGCTTTCTTTGCCGACCTGAAAAATGGTGGTGACGTGCTGACCTACACGACGATCACGTCGGGTGTAGACGCTTCCGTGCGCACACAGCGGACCGAAGTTCAGGTTAATTATCGCTATGACTATCGCTATAGCTGGAACCGCAATCAGGGTGACCAACAGGTCCACAGCGGCATTGCCCGCGCACGCCAGATTGTCGTGCCAAACCTGCTCAGCCTCGAAGCTGGCGCAATCGCGACCCGCACGCGCGTTGATATTCGCGGTGCTGCGCCCAACACGTTGATCGGTAACCCGAACAACGTGACACAGCTCTATTCGGTCTATGCCGGTCCGTCGCTTGCGACCAATTTCGGTGAACTTCAGGTCGGGGCGAATTATCGCTTTGGCTACACCAAAGTTGAAAGTCGAAATCGCGGTGTGTTGGCGGCGGGGCAACCCCTGCTTGACGTCTTTGATTCGTCGACCAGCCACGTTGCGACGGCAACGGTGGGTATGGGAACGGGAACTTTGCCCTTCGCTTGGACGGTATCGGGCGGATATGAGCGCGAAGATGCCAAGCAACTCGACCAACGTTTTGAAAGTAAATTCGTTCGCGGTGACGTCACCGTTCCCGTAACTGAAACTATCGCGGCCGTTGGCGGCGTGGGTTATGAAGACATTGAAGCTAGCCAACGCGACGCACTACGCGACGTCAACGGCGCGCCAGTGCTGGACGGCAATGGTCGGTTCCAGACCGACCCCAATTCACCCCGCCAACTGTCGTTCGACCAGAGCGGTTTGATTTGGGATACCGGTGTTGTCTGGAAGCCCAGCCGCCGCACGCAGGCCGAATTCCGCGTCGGTCGCCGCTATGGCAGCATGACGTATACCGGCAGCCTGTCGTATCAAATCAACGAAGCGATGGCGTTTCAGGCGGGGCTTTATGATGGCGTCCAGACATTCGGTCGCCAGTTGAACCAGAGCTTGGCCGCACTACCAACACAGTTCACGGTGGCGCGTAATCCGTTCGGCAATCAAGTTGCTGGGTGCATTTATTCGGTTGCCGGCAATGGTGGCTGTCTTGATGCGGCACTGCAATCTGTCGCGACGGGCACTTATCGCTCGCGCGGCCTAAATGCCGTGCTCAGTTATCAGCGTGGGCCGATGCGTGCCGGAATCGGCGGCGGCTATGCGCAGCGTAAGTTCTTCGCGCCGAACAGCGCGTTCTTCTCGACGAATGGCGTGTCAGATCAAAGCTACTATCTGCAAGCGTTCATCGCGCGCCAGCTTGACGAGATTTCGAGCATCGAAGCCAGCGTCTATGCCAACCTGTTTAACAGCGGTATCTTGGGCGCACCGAATGTCATCGGCACCGGCGCAACGGCGGCTTATTATCGCCGCTTCGGCAGTCGTTTCACGGGATCGGCGGCGCTTGGCCTCTATTCATCGCGTGTCGATAATGTCGGGTCGAGCTTGACGGGGTCGGCGCTTTTGGGTGCAAAGTACGAGTTCTAGGGACAAAGCGAATGTATACCGATCATTATGGCCTGACCGCCGCGCCGTTCCAGCTGACGCCTGACGCGCGTTTCTGGTTCGAAAGCGGCACGCACAAAAAGGCGATGGCCTATCTTGGCTATGGCCTTGCGCAGAATGAAGGCTTCATTGTCGTCACTGGCGACATTGGGGCGGGCAAGACCACGCTGGTCGGGCACCTGATGGCGTCAATTGATCCTGCACGGCTTCAGGCGTTCAAGATCGTATCGACACAGGTTGGCGGCGATGACACGCTCCGCCTTGCCGCACAGGCTTTTGGCTTACCCACCGAAGGCGTTGAAAAAGCGCAACTCTTGTCGCGCATCGAACGCTACTTGTTCGATACCGCGCGCGGTGGTCGGCGGACGCTATTGATTGTCGACGAAGCGCAGAACTTGCCCGTGGAAAGCCTTGAAGAACTTCGCATGCTGTCAAACTTCCAGGCAGATGGTCAGTCGCTGCTCCAGATTTTCCTGCTGGGCCAACCTGAATTCCGCGATCGGTTGAACGCATCCCCTTCACTCGAACAAATGCGCCAGCGCGTTATTGCCACGCATCATCTTGATCCCATGATCGCGGACGAAACGCTGCCATACCTCGAACATCGCATGAAATTGGCCGGGTGGACGGGGAATCCACAATTCACAGTGGATGCAGCGATTGCATTGCATGCTGCCAGTGGTGGGGTGCCGCGTAAACTCAACACGCTGGCCACACGCACCTTGCTGCTTGGTTCGATTGAAAATGCCGATGTTGTTGATGGCGCACTGGTGTCACGTGTGCTTCAGGATTTGGGCAATGAAACACCGAACGTTGCGGTTGCACCCGCAGCCAAGTCGAGGGCCTCAAACGATACGATAGAGCAACAAGTTGTTGCCTATGTCGATGACAGCCGCCTGCTCGACCATGAAGCGCGAATCGCAATGCTTGAAGCGCAGATTCAGGAACAGGAAGCGGCACTCCGCCGTGTCCTGACCCTGCTCGTCGACTGGGTCGAACGCGAAGACAATGTCGCACGTGCGACTGCTGCATAAACACCGTTCGCCCTGAGCCTGTCGAAGGGCTGTCCTTTCTTCCACCAGCGAAGAGAATAAAGGCAAGGCTTCGACAAGCTCAGCCCAAACGGTATAAGGAAAAATGGGGTCAACATGCTGAATGCGCTGTCGGTCGATATTGAGGACTGGTTTCAGGTCGGCGCGTTTGAAAAAACTATCCGGCGTGAAGACTGGGACGGGCTCGAATGCCGCGTTGAGGCGAATACCGACGCCGTCATTGCCTTGTTTGCTGAAGCCGATGTGAAAGCGACCTTCTTCACATTGGGTTGGGTGGCACATCGCTATCCTGCTTTGATGCGACGCATTGTCGATGCAGGCCATGAAGTAGCGAGCCACGGATGGGATCATGTCCGCGTCTTCACAATGACGCCTGATCAGTTTGCGGCTGATCTCGACCGCACGCGAAAAACATTGGAAGACACCAGCGGCACTGCCGTCACGGGCTATCGCGCGCCAAGTTTCTCAATCGACAAGCGGACGCCTTGGGCGCACCCGATCCTTGCTGAAGCGGGATACTCATATTCGTCGAGCGTCGCGCCGGTCGTGCACGATCATTATGGCTGGCCCGAAGCGCCACGATTTGCATTTCAGCCCGTTACGGGCTCAGATCTTCTTGAACTCCCTGTCACCACCGCAAAATTTGCGGGGCGGACATTGGCAGCAGGCGGCGGCGGGTTTTTTCGTTTGCTGCCTTATGGCTTTTCGCGCTGGGCGTTTCAGCAAGTCAACGATGCGGACCGGCCCGGCATTTTCTATTTCCACCCTTGGGAAATTGACCCTGCCCAACCGCGTGTCGCCGATGCGCCGCTGCGGTCAAAAGTGCGGCACTACACAAATCTCGACGTCATGGCCGCCAAGTTGAAGCGCATCATGGGCGCGTTCGAATGGGGGCGGGTGGACGCCGTCGCGGCCCGCGCCGTTGCGCAATGATTCACATCCGCCGCGCTGATCTGGCGAACGCAGCCGATTGCGCGGCGATTGATGCGTTTTTGGAATTGCACCCCGATGCAACGCCCTTTCATCTACGCGCGTGGATAACGTCGATCAAAAACGGCTGCGGACATAAGGGGCACTATTTGGTCGCTGGTGACCCGATTGTTGCCGTTCTGCCGCTCAACGAAATTCACTCGCCGCTGTTCGGGCGCGCCTTAGTGTCGACGGGCTTTGCCGTTGGTGGTGGCATCCTGACCAACAATCCCGAAGCCGTTGCACCCCTGGCCGAGGCGGCATGGAAACTAGCACAGGAAACCTCGTGCCCGACGCTCGAACTGCGCGGCGGCGCGCTGCCCGGTGATTGGGAACAAGACACAACAACCTATCTCAACTTCGCACGCGATCTCGCCGCCGATGATGAAGCCGAGCTGCTCGCCATCCCGCGGAAGCAACGCGCCGAAGTTCGTAAAGCCCTTGGCAACGACCTGACCTTCGACGTTGGCCGTTGTGGGGCAGACCGCGCCGCGCATTATGCCGTTTACGCTGAAAGCGTCCGCAATCTCGGCACGCCGGTTTTTCCGCGAAGTTTGTTCGAAGCCGTACTCGAAGAATTTGGCGACGATGCCGACATCCTGACCGTGCGCAAAGACGGCGTCCCCCTCGCTAGCGTTCTCAGCCTTTATCATCGCGGCACCGTGATGCCTTATTGGGGCGGCGGCACAGCTTTAGCTCGTCCGGCCCGCGCCAATGATATGATGTATTTTGCGCTGATGCGCCACGCCCGCGAACGTGGCTGCACGCGCTTTGATTTTGGCCGGTCGAAGGCAGGAACGGGGGCCGCCGCCTTCAAACATAATTGGGGGTTTGATGGCGCAACGCTCGCTTATTCCAAGCGTTCCTCGGACAAGGCACGGTCGGTCAACCCGCTCGACCCGCAATATAGCCGCAAAGTACAACTGTGGCAGAAATTGCCGTTGCCGATTGCCAATGCCTTGGGCCCATTGATCGCGCGCGGGCTCGGGTGATGGGCGATATCGCGTTCCTTGCGCACCGTTTGCCATACCCACCTGACCGAGGGGACCGCATCCGGTCGTGGCACGTCCTGAAGGCCTTGGCGAGACTTGCACCGGTGCATGTCTTTGCGTTGCTCGATGATGAGACCGACCGAAAGTATGTGCCGATGGTCGAAAGCGTGGGCGCGACTGTGACCGCCGTTCTTCGCCGCAAATCAAAACTCACGGCGGTTGGTGAAGCGTTGCTGACAGGTGGCTCCGCTTCGGTCGCTGCCTTCGTTGACGATGATTTGAAAACAGCTTTTCAGACGCGCCTCGGAGAATTCGACACCATCTATGCCTTCTCCGGCCAGATGGCAGCCTACGTCCTCGATGACTTCAAAGGCCGTTTCGTCATGGATTTCGTCGATATGGACTCGGCCAAGTTCGCCGCGATGGGCTTTGCCGCGAGACAGGAAGCAAAACGCCTGCTCAAATGGGAAATTGAAACCGCAAAACGCGCTGATGTCTCGTTGTTTGTATCCAACGCTGAAGCGGCAATGTTTACCCGCGAAACGGGCATCCCCGCCAAAGCCATGGGCAACGGCATCGACCTCGACCATTTCGCGCCGGGTGTCGTCCCTCCGGTGGACACACCCGCGCCGTTGATCGTCTTCACCGGTCAGATGGATTACGCGCCCAACGTCGAAGCTGTGACTGATTTCGCAAAAGACGCCCTCCCGCGAATCCATCTGATGTTCCCAGAAACTAAATTTGCCATCGTCGGTCGCGCGCCAACGCCAGCCGTGAAAGCACTTGCGAGCCCTTCGGTCGTTGTAACCGGTGAAGTCCCTGATACCCGCCCTTGGCTCGCTGCCGCGTCATTGGTGGTGGCACCGCTGCGGATTGCGCGCGGGATTCAGAATAAAGTCCTTGAGGCAATGGCGATGGGCAAGCCCTGCCTTGTTTCCGCGGGTGCAGCCCAAGGGATCGATGCGGTCAACGGCCGCGATTTCGCCATTGCGAATGATTTCGGTGAGGAAGCTCTCTTTCTCCTCAAAAACCCCGTTCAAGCGGCTGAGATAGGCAAGGCAGCGCGGTTGCGGATGGAACAATCCTACAGCTGGGATGCGCAACTTGCCCCGCTTGCCCGTCTGGTGGGTCGGTGACACCGCTCTGGCGTTCGCATTTGGTGGCATTGGGGGTGGCAGTCGCGGCAATCCTAACCTTGTTCGCGCGCGATGCCGCTGCGATGGCGGGGCAATGGTGGAACAGCTCGACCTATGGCCATTGCTTATTCATTCTCCCGCTGGTGGGCTGGCTCGTCTGGCAACGACGGACTGAGGTCGCGCAAGTTGAACCACGGGCTTGGCTCCCCGGCTTGATCGCTGTCGCGCTGGCCGCTTTTGGCTGGCTCGTCGGGGAAGCCGCAGGGGTGTCGCTCGTCCGTCATGCCGCGCTCGTTGGCATGGTTCAGGCAACGATCCTCACGATCCTTGGACCCGCAGCCGTCCGCGCGCTGTTGTTTCCGATTTTTTACCTCGTCTTCCTGATCCCGGTTGGCGATGAAATTGTGCCCGCCATGCAGACGCTGACTGCTAAAATGACAATGATCCTGCTCAATGCGGCCAGCATCCCGGCGCGCATAGACGGCGTTTTCATCACAACACCAACGGGCTGGTTCGAAGTCGCCGAAGCCTGCGCTGGTGTAAAGTTCCTTGTCGCGATGGCGGCTTATGGCGCGCTCGTCGCGCATGTCTGCTTCCGCAGTTGGAAACGGCGCATCATTTTCCTCACGCTCGCCATCGCCGCGCCGATTTTCGCCAACGGCATCCGCGCATTTGGGACGATCTATGCTGCGCATCTGACCTCAGTCGAAGCCGCAACGGGGTTCGACCATATCATTTACGGCTGGTTCTTCTTCGCTTTCGTCATGGTCATCGTCATGGGGGTCGCGTGGCCCTTCTTCGACCGCCGCATAGGCGACAAATGGTTGAGTGCCATCCCGACCGCCATCGGCAAACCCCGGGCGGCTCTCTCATTGGCAGGTGCCGCCCTTGGCATTATCCTGTTGCCAGTGGTGTGGAACGGCACCGTAATCGCCGCTGGACGCCATCCATTGCCAAAGTCAGTCGCACTGCCGCAAGTCCCCGGATGGGCCGCAGGGCCACGCAACGAGCAATACCCGTGGACACCACGCTTCGACGGTGCAGACCACAAGCTCATCGGTCATTACCGAAATGCGAAGGGTGAAACCATCGACCTCGCCATCGCGCTTTATGGCTGGCAGGCGGAGGGGCGCAAGATTGTCGGCTTTGCGCAAGGCGCGGTTGACCCGACAAGCAAATGGTCATGGTCCGCCAATATCGCTGCACCCGCCGGTGCGAAAGGCGAACGTCTCGTCGCGCCCGGCAAGATCGAACGTGAAGCGCTAACCTTTTATGTTCTAGGCCCCGGCGCTACGGGGGACGCGATGACAGTCAAGTTGCGGACATTACGGGCGAGATTGCTTGGTGGCGATCAGGGCGCGGCGGTCGTGATCGTCTCCGGAGAGGGCGGCAAACGCACAGCCATTGACGCTTTCCTCAAATCACTTGGCCCCGTCGATCAGCGCGCGCAAGCCATGCTTGCCAAATCTCGAGGCCAATAGCCAATGTGTGGGATTGCCGGCCTGTTCCATCTCGAAACCGCCAAGCCGGTCGATCCCGCGCGCGTCGAATTGATGACCAACGCGCTCGCCCACCGCGGCCCCGACGGGTCGGGCGTGTGGACGGCGCAAGGAGTTGGCCTCGGCCACCGGAGGCTTTCGATCATTGACTTGGGTGGTGGCGCGCAACCGATGGCGAGCGTGGACGGTGAAATCGTCGTCACCTTCAACGGCGAAATCTACAACTTCCTCGATGTCCGCCGCGAACTCGAAGCGAAGGGCGCGGTCTTCCGCACCAATAGCGACACCGAAGTCCTCATCCACGGATGGCGGGCATGGGGGCCGGACATGCTGCCCCGTTTCAACGGTATGTTCGCCTTCGCGCTTTATGATGACCGCGAGAAGGCGCTGCTGCTCGTCCGCGACCGTCTGGGCGTGAAACCGCTGCATTATACCCGCCTAACCGACGGCAGCATTGCTTTTGCATCGGAACTGAAAGGCCTGCTTGCCAACCCCGCCGTCCGCCGCGAAGTGAATCCGGCGGCCATCGAGGATTATTTCGCCTTCGGTTATGTGCCCGATCACAATTGCCTCGTCACGGGCGTTGAAAAACTCCCGGCGGGGCATTTCCTGCTGCTCAAGCGGGGGCAGGGGATGCCGCGCCCTATCCAATGGTGGGATGTTGATTTTGCGGATCGCGCAAAGGGATCAACCGCCAATCTCGAGCAGGAGATGCAAAACCGCCTCCACGCCGCCGTCAAATCGCGCATGGTTGCCGATGTGCCTCTGGGCGCATTCCTATCGGGCGGCGTCGACTCATCCGCCGTCGTTGCGATGATGGCGGCAGAAAGCAGCCACCCCGTCCAAACCTGCTCGATTGGCTTTGACCGCGCCGAGTATGACGAGACCCGCTATGCGCAAATCGTCGCCGACAAGTTCAAGACCGACCACCGCACACGCACCGTCGCCTCGGATGATTTCGCCGCCATCGACACATTGGTGACGGCGTTTGACGAGCCTTTTGCCGACGCTTCCGCCCTTCCGACATGGCGTGTATGTCAATTGGCACGCGAGACAGTGACGGTGGCTTTGTCAGGCGACGGCGCGGATGAAATCTTCGCAGGCTATCGCCGTCATAAATTCCAGGCTGCCGAGGAACGGGTGCGCGGCTTACTGCCAACCAATCTCAGACGTTCGGTCTTCGGTGCGCTAAGCCGTCACTACCCAAAGGCCGATTGGGCCCCGCAGATGTTTCGTGCCAAGTCCACGTTCGAAGCACTCGCCCGCGATGGCGACGAAGCCTATGCGCTGTCCGTCGGCGTTACCGGCCCCGCGATGCGTGCCGCACTATTCTCGGACTCGCTGAAGCGCGATTTACAGGGCCACCGCGCCGAAGACCGCTATATCAAAACGATGCGTGAAGCTCCCGCACGTGACCCGCTCGACCGCGCGCAATATGCCGATCTCAAAATCTGGCTCCCCGGCGATATCCTGACGAAGGTCGACCGCACCAGCATGGCCGTCAGCCTCGAAGCGCGCGAGCCGTTGCTCGACCACCGCCTCGTCGAATTTGGTGCGCGGCTCCCGGTGTCGATGCGGCTGCGCGGCGGCGAAGGCAAATGGCTGATGAAACGCGCCTTACGTGGGACGCTGCCCGACGAAATTCTCTATCGCAAGAAAATGGGCTTCGTCAGCCCGATTGTCGCGTGGTTCCGGGGCCCGCTCCTCGGCGAAGCGCAGCGCGTCGTCGCCCGCCTAAACGAAACAGGCTGGTTCGCGCCGGGCATACTAGACGGCATCGTGAGCGCGCACGCGTCAGGCAAAAGCGATCATGGCCGCTTGCTTTGGCAACTCGTCATGTTCGAAAAGTCTATGGCGCGCTTGTTCGGTTAGTAATCCGCCCGAACAAAATACAGCCCATCGGGCGGCGCGTTGAACCCCAGTGCCGCGCGGTCCTTGGCTTCCAAGGCCGCCGTCAAATCATCCGCCGACCATTTCCCCTGACCAACCAGCGACAGGCACCCGACCATTGATCGGACTTGATGATGCAGGAACGACCGCGCACTGGCATGGATGAGAATGCGACTGCCGTCCCGCGCAACCTCCAGCCGATCAAGCGTCTTCACCGCACTCGCCGACTGACAATGCACTGACCGGAACGTCGTAAAGTCATGCAAACCAACGAGAACCCGCGCGGCATCGTGCATCGCCTCGGCATCTAGCGTCGCCAAAACCCTCCAAGCCAGCCCCTTTTCTAAGGTTAGCGGCGCGCGACGGTTTTCGATCCGGTATTGATAGTGGCGCGCAACGCACGAAAACCGCGCGTGAAAATCGTCAGGCACCGTTTCGCATGACAGAATCGCGACCGGATTGGGCCGCAGTTTTGCATTCAACGCTTCCATCAACCGAAACGGCGTGATCGCGCGGTCGATGTCGAGATGCGCAACCATCCCCAACCCATGCACCCCCGCGTCGGTCCGTCCCGCTGCGTGCAGCGTCACAGTCTCACCGGTCACTGCAAAGGCCGCATCCTCAATCGCGCCTTGAACGCTCGGCCCATGCGGTTGCCGCTGCCAGCCCATATACGGGCGGCCGTCAAATTCGACGGACAGGCGAAACCTCATCCGAATTTTGTGCCTTTGAGGATTGAGAAGCCGCGCAGCAAATCCGCTGGCGTCATGACGCCACGTCCCGCACGCTGGACCTGCAACGGTTTGATCGCCCCCGGATTACAGGCAATAGTCAGGCAGTCATCAATCACCGTTCCCGGCGATGCTGGTTCACGCGTAATGATCGCTTCGGCATCCAATATCCGCACCCGTTCACCCGCAATCTCGAAAAACGCCCCCGGCACGGGCGCAAAGGCACGGATTTGCCGCACGACTTGCGTAGCGCTGTTCAGGAAATCGAGGCGACTTTCGTTCTTATCAATCTTGGGCGCGTACAGGACGCCGTCCTCCGGCTGTGGCACCGCCGGAAAGGCCGACAAATTAGCTAGCACATCAATCAATCGACTCGCCCCGATTGCTGCCAATTCCGCCGTCAGCACACCCGCATTCTTCCTAGCGACTGGCGTCTCAACCGTTGCCAGCATTGGCCCCGTATCAAGCCCTGCCTCCATCTCCATGATGGTGACGCCCGTCACCGGATCGCCCGCCAATATCGCGCGGTGGATCGGTGCCGCCCCCCGCCAACGCGGCAACAGCGACGCATGAACATTGATGCAGCCATGCTCCGGCGCATCCAACACCGCTTGGGGCAAGATCAATCCATAAGCCGCAACCACTGCAACATCTGCTTCCAACGCAACAAACGCGGCCTGCGCATCGGCATCGCGCAATGAAACAGGATGTCGAACCTCAATCCCCAAGGCCTGGGCGCGCAGATGAACCGGCGAAGGCGTCAATGCCTTGCCGCGCCCCGCACGCCTTGGCGGCTGTGTATAAACCGCAACCACATCATGCCCCGCCGCCACCAGCGAATTCACGCTCGGCACAGCGAAATCAGGCGTTCCCATGAAAATGATGCGCATCGAATGAACCGTTTGCCCTGAGCCCGTCGAAGGGCTGCCCTTTCTTCCCACCGGTAGAAGAAAGGACAGGGCTTCGACAAGCTCAGCCTGAACGGTATAGCGAATCACATGGCCTCTCCCGAGATCGAAGCGCTGTCGCAAGCATTGGCCCGGCTCCCCGGGCTTGGCCCTCGTTCGGCGCGTCGTGCGGTGCTCCACCTCCTCAAGAAACGCGAATCCGCGCTCGTGCCGCTTCTCCGCGCGCTCGAACGAGTCGACGAACGGCTCGCCGAGTGTTCGACCTGCGGCAATATTGACACCACCAACCCCTGCGGCATCTGTGCCGATCCGCGCCGCGATGATCGGAGCATTGCAGTGGTGGAGGAAGTCGCCGACCTTTGGGCACTCGAGCGCTCGCGCCTGTTCCCCGGTCGCTTCCACGTCCTCGGCGGGCGACTCTCCGCGCTCGACGGAATCCGCCCCGAAGATCTGACCATCGACAAGCTTGTCACCCGCGTGTCAGCAGGCGGCGTCGACGAGATCGTCCTCGCTATGAATGCCACACTCGAGGGACAGACAACGGCGCACTACATCGCCGACCGGCTCGAGACCTTTCCAGTGCGCCTCACCCAGCTTGCCCACGGCCTTCCCGTCGGTGGTGAACTCGATTATCTTGACGACGGCACGCTGGCACAGGCACTTCGGGCTCGCCGACCGGTCAGCTAAGGGAGAGCATCATGAGCGTCACGGGCATTGGTGGCATTTTCATCCGCGCAACGGACACGAAAGCGCTCGCCGCTTGGTATGCCGACCATCTCGGCGTCGGCACGGGCGAATGGGGCGCGTGGCAAACTGAGGCCGGCCCGAGCGTGTTCTCACCTTTCAAAATGGACTCGGAATATTTCCCCGCCGGCCGCCAGTTCATGCTCAACTTCCGCGTCGAAGGGCTTGATGCGCTGACCGAAAAACTCCGCGCCGCGGGCATCGACGTCATCACAAATCCCGAATGGGACGCCCCCGGCGTTGGCCGCTTTGCGCGCATCCACGACCCCGAAGGCAACCCCATCGAATTGTGGGAACCCGACACACAGGGTTGACGGCGGCGGGCGCGATTCATACCTGAGACTGATATGGCTATTCTTCCCATCCTCGAAGCACCTGATCCGTTCCTGCGCGAAATTTCGACGCCAGTGGAGAGCGTTGACGACGACCTGCGCACGCTCGTGACCGATATGTTGGAAACAATGTACGACGCGCCCGGCATTGGCCTCGCCGCGATTCAGGTTGGCGTGCCGAAGCGTGTGCTTGTCATCGACCTTCAGGAGCATGAGGACGAAGACGGCAAGCCGATCCGCGACCCCCGCGTATTCATCAATCCCGAAATCATCGATCCATCGGAGGAATGGACGGTCTACAAAGAAGGCTGCCTGTCGGTCCCCGATCAATATGCCGATGTCGAACGCCCCGCCACGTGCCGAGCGCGCTGGACCGATCTGGATGGCAAAGCGCATGATGAACAACTGGAGGGGCTCCTCGCCACCTGCCTCCAGCACGAGATGGATCATCTGGAGGGCATCCTGTTCATCGACCACCTCTCGCGGTTGAAGCGCGATATGATCATGAAGAAGCTGCTGAAGCTGAAGCGCGCGGCCTAATTTATGGCGGTAGCATTTTGATTACTCCCGTCGCCCCGTGCTTGACACGGGGCTAGGCTTCTTTCTCATAACATGTCGAAGAAAAGCCAAACCCCGCATCAAGTGCGGGGCGACGGTGCCGCTAAATATCCAATTTCCAGTCCCACCCCAATGGATCGCCGTCCATCACTTCGACGCCCTGCGCGGAAAGCTCATCACGAATGCGGTCCGACGTGGCAAAGTCCTTGGCCGCACGTGCGGCTCTGCGTTCGGTAAGGCGGGCTTCGACGTCGACTTCGGTGAGGGTGGCCGAGGCGGGGCGGATGCGGAGGTCTTCGCGGGAGAGGGTGGCTAAATTCAGGCCAAGAACCTTGTCGCACTCAAAGAGTAATTGCAACCGGTCTGCGGCGTAACCCTTCATTTCCGAATTCAAGAAAGCATTTTCGAGAACCCTTGGTGTATTGAGATCGTCGGAAATCGCTTCGTCAATTTGACGAATTGTCATGTCGGCTTGGCCGAGCGGCTCAGCGACTAATTTTGAGCGAAGGCGGTCAATCCCAATCACAATACGCTTCAGCCTTACAAACGCCGCCGCCAGCCCTTCCCATGTGAACTCCATCTCGCTGCGATAATGCGCCTGCAGGCACATCATGCGGTACGCCAGTGGATGAAACCCGCGGTCCACCAATGTCTGCAACCGCAAAAACTCGCCCGACGACTTCGACATCTTCCCGCGCCGGTCGATCAAGAAATTATTGTGCATCCAGATGCGCGCGCCGGTGCCCGCGCCCGGAAAATGCGCCTGATTCTGGGCTATTTCGCACGGGTGGTGGATTTCACGATGATCGATCCCGCCCGTATGGATGTCGAACGGAAAGCCCAACAGCGCCCGACTCATCACCGAGCATTCGAGGTGCCAGCCCGGCGCGCCGCGGCCCCAGGGGGAGTCCCATTCCATTTGCCGCGTTTCGCCCGGCGGCGTTTTGCGCCAGATCGCGAAATCCTGTGGATTGCGTTTGCCCGCCACGGGATCGATCCGGCTCATCCCGTCATCGGTGTTCGCGCGCGCCAGCGACCCATAATCGGGCACCGTCGACACATCGAAATACAGGCCACCGTCGAGGACATAGCAATGCTTTGCCTCAATCGACGTCGCCCACTCGATCATCGCATCAACATAATCAGTCGCCTTGGGATGTTCCATGTTCAGAATGTTGAGCCGCGCTAGGTCCGCTTCGAAATCGGCCTGATAGAATTTCGCAATATCCCATGCCGATTTGCCCGCCGCTGATGCTGCTTTCTCCATCTTGTCATCACCCGCATCGGCATCGCTCGTCAAATGCCCGACGTCAGTGATGTTGATGACATGCTTGACGTCATACCCCTTGAATCGCAGCGCCCGGCCCAGCGTGTCGGCAAATACGTACGCACGCATGTTGCCGATATGCTGGTAGTTATAAACCGTCGGGCCACAGGTGTAGACCTTCGCCGTTTTGCCATCGAGGGGCTCGAAATCCTCCAGCGAGCGCGTCAGGCTATTGAACAATTTAAGCGGGGTTGGATCGGTCATGCGCAGCCTTTAACGTCTCGGCATAAAAAGGGGAGGGGGAGCCATGACACCAAATGTAGGAAAATTTTCGTTCCTCTCTTGTTCTTCTGGAACAAAGCCGATACATCCTACAACATCGCGTTGACGCAAGCGCGCGACAGGCTACGAGGGAGCATCACATGGCAACGCAGTTGAAAGTCGTCGGATCAGATATGGCAACCACCGCAAATAACACTGAACGCGCCCGTGCGCTCGAAGCTGCTCTCGCACAGATTGACCGTGCTTTCGGCAAAGGCTCCGCGATGAAGCTGGGCAGCAAGGAAGCAATGCAGATCGAATCGGTGTCGACTGGCTCACTCGGGCTCGACATTGCGCTCGGCATTGGCGGCCTCCCGCGCGGACGCATTGTCGAGATTTTCGGACCGGAAAGCTCGGGTAAGACCACACTGGCTTTGCATGCCATTGCCGAAGCCCAGAAAATTGGCGGAACAGCGGCCTTTATCGATGCCGAACATGCGCTTGATCCTGTCTATGCCAAGAAATTGGGTGTCAACATCGACGAACTCATCGTTTCGCAGCCTGACACTGGCGAGCAAGCGCTTGAAATTGCTGATACTTTGGTACGGTCGAACGCCATCGATGTACTGGTCATCGACTCAGTCGCCGCCTTGGTCCCGCGCGCTGAAATCGAAGGCGAAATGGGCGACAGTCATGTCGGCTTGCAAGCCCGATTGATGAGTCAAGCGCTGCGCAAGATCACCGGTTCGATCAGCCGCTCGCGCTGCACCGTCATTTTCATCAACCAGATCCGCATGAAAATCGGCGTCATGTATGGCTCGCCCGAAACGACGACTGGTGGCAATGCGCTGAAATTCTATGCGTCGGTCCGTCTCGACATCCGCCGTACCGGCCAGATTAAGCAGGGCGAAGACATTGTCGGCAACACAACCCGCGTCAAAGTCGTCAAAAACAAAGTCGCGCCGCCGTTCAAACAAGTCGAATTCGACATCATGTATGGCGAAGGCATTTCCAAGACTGGCGAGATCCTCGATCTCGGCGTGAAAGCTGGAATCGTCGAGAAATCAGGGGCTTGGTTCAGCTATGACTCCGTCCGCGTCGGACAGGGGCGCGAGAATTCAAAGGTTTTCCTCAAGGAAAACCCAGACGTCGCCGCCCGCATCGAAGCAGCCGTCCGCGCGCGCACCGACAAAGTGGCCGAAGAACTGATGGTTGGCCCCTCGGCTGAAGATGACGTCGATGGCTGATCTCCGGCCCTCCATAGTGTGAACTTTGAGAACTTCGGTGCCCCGTATCGCCCTGATCGGGGCGCCGACTGACGTCCATTCGTCGTTCCTGCGCGGTCCTGCCAGCGCCCCGCCCGTCATCCGCGACGCCCTTGCCAGCGACCACGCCAACGCCTTCGCCGAGGATGGCACCGAGATCGGCACCGACGTTCATGTGGACGATGTTGGTGATCTTCCACTCACCGAATCGGCCAGCGACGACGCGATGATCGAAGCCGCCGTCGCCAAGGCGGCCCGATCCGGCGCGATGCCATTGGTCCTCGGCGGCGACCACGCCATCAGCCTCCCCGTCGTCGCTGCACTTGCGGCAATCCACGGCCCGCTTAACATCCTCCACTTCGACGCGCATCCCGACATTTACGATGATTTCGACGGCGATCCGCGCAGCCACGCCTCGCCCTTCGCGCGGATCATCGAAGGCGGCTATGCCAAGCGCCTCGTTCAAGTCGGTATCCGCACCATGAACCGCCATTGCCGCGAGCAGGTCGCCCGCTTCGGTATCGAAGTCATCGAAATGCGCGACTTC
Organism: Sphingomonas sp.; assembly: GCA_031369985.1. Classification (GTDB taxonomy): domain Bacteria; phylum Pseudomonadota; class Alphaproteobacteria; order Sphingomonadales; family Sphingomonadaceae; genus Sphingomonas_O. The sequence continues at coordinate 56,516 of JANMPU010000087.1, forward strand.
GTTGTTGATCGTGTGCCGATCCTCGCCGGCCCGCTCTACATCAGCATCGATATGGACGGCTTCGACCCCAGCGTTGCCCCCGGCGTATCGCACATCGAACCCGGCGGTCTTTCAACCCGCGACGTCCTTTCGGTGGTCAACCGCCAAACGTCATCTTTGGTCGGTGCCGATATTGTCGAACTCAACCCGCTGCGCGATATCAACGATATGACCGCAATCCTTGCTGCCAAACTTATCCGCGAACTCGCTGCCCTTTATCGGCGCAACGGAGTATTTCCATCATGATCGCGCGCCGCACCCTACTCGCAGGTCTCGGCGCAACGACTTTGCTCCCTGCAACGTCGTTCTCTGCCGATACAGCTCATAGCTTCACTCCCATTACGCCCGCCGAACGCCAATCCCGTATCGCCAAAGCCCAAAAAATGATGCGCGATTACGGCCTCGGTTCGATCCTCATCGAACCCGGCGCATCGCTCACCTATTTCACGGGCGTCAAATGGTGGCGCAGTGAACGGCTGACGTGCGCCGTCATCCCGCTTGAGGGCGAACCCTGCATTGTCACCCCCTTTTTCGAAGCGCCGTCGGTTCGCGAGTCGCTCGGCGTCAAAGCCGACATTCGCGTCTGGCAGGAGGACGAAAGCCCGATTGCGCAGATCGTCGCTTTCCTCAAATCGCGCTCCCTCGACAAACGCGCCATTGGCATTGAGGAGACGGTCCGCTTCTTTGCGCATGATGGCCTCGCCCGCGCGCTCCCCGATACCCGCCTCGTATCCGCCAATCCGGTCGTGCGCGGCTGCCGGATGTTAAAAAGCGCCGCCGAAATCGCGCTGATGCAGCGTGCGGCGGACATCACCGATGCCGCAATCAAATCGACCATTCCCCGCATCCAAATCGGCATGACGCCCAAAGACATCGGCGCGATGGTCGACGCCGCGACTCGCGCACAAGGCGGCACGCCCGAATTCGCGCTTGTTCTAATCGGCGAAGCCAGTGCCTATCCGCATGGCAGCGGTAAGCCGCAACAGGTCTTCGATGGCGAACCGATCCTGATGGATTGTGGGTGCAGCGTTGATGGCTATCAATCGGACATCTCGCGCACGGTCGTCCTCGGTGGCGTGGCCGCCGACCAGCGCCGCGTCTTCGCGCACGTCCGCGAAGGACAAGACATCGCTTTTGCCGCCGCTTTAGTCGGCAAGACGGCGGCGTCAGTCGATGACGCGGTCCGCGCGCATTATGAGAAGCTCGGCTATGGCCCGCGCTACGAGCTCCCCGGCTTGTCCCACCGCACCGGCCACGGCATTGGCATGGACGGCCACGAACCCGTCAATCTCGTCCATGGCGAACTCACCCGCCTCGCGCCCGGCATGTGCTTTTCCAACGAACCCGGCCTCTACCTTCCTGGCAAATTTGGGGTGCGGATCGAGGACTGCTTCCACATGACCGACGCTGGGCCAGTGTGGTTTTCAAAGCCGCAGACCAGCATCGAATATCCGGCGGATTGAAGCATGACACCGATACAAACAATATACTTGGAAATCGGACGACTGATAATCCAATTTGGCGGTGCAATTGTTATCGCTCGGTTGGCAGTTACTTGGGCTTTAGACCGCTATAAATCTGAAAAGACATGGGAGCGCCGTTTAGCGGCGTACGTGGATGTGGTTAGCGCATTAAGTGAGATGCGTCTGATTGTTGGCCGCTGGTATGACGAGGTCATTCTTAGACGCGATGTTCCCACGGAACAGGACGCAGCGCAGCGCGAGCGATACCAATCGTCAAAGCGTAGGTTTGATGAAGGAGTGGCTGCTGCACTCCTTCTGCTGCCCAAGGAAGTGTCTGAAAGTCTATCGGAAATTGAGCGCGGTATCGAACGGTCGCGGAAGGGTCATAGTGAAGAGGAGGATTTGGATAACCTTTACGGCGTTTTGGATGAAGGCTTGAAGCGTCTCGTTGTTGGCGGTCGTCGTATTCTTGGCGTCGCCAGTTCTGGTTTATGACCCCGCTTGAGCATCCCCCGCGTCTCGCCTAAGCGCACGCAATGACCTCGACCAACGACATCCGCCGCAGTTTCCTCGATTTTTTTGAAGGGCAGGGGCACGCGCGCGTGCCGTCTGCGCCGCTGGTGCCGCATAATGATCCGACGCTGATGTTTGTGAACGCTGGCATGGTGCCGTTCAAGAATGTGTTCACCGGCCTTGAAACGCGGCCTTACAAAACCGCCGCTTCGAGCCAGAAATGCGTGCGTGCGGGCGGCAAGCATAATGATCTCGACAATGTCGGCTACACCGCGCGGCATCATACCTTCTTTGAAATGCTCGGGAATTTCTCGTTCGGTGATTATTTCAAGGAGCAGGCGATCCATCATGCGTGGACGCTGCTGACGCGTGACTGGGGTTTGCCGCCCGAAAAGCTGACTGTGACGGTCTATCACACCGATGACGAGGCGCACGCGTTGTGGCGCAAGGTTGCGGGCCTGCCCGACAGCCGCATCATCCGCATCGCGACATCGGACAATTTCTGGTCGATGGGCGATACCGGGCCGTGCGGGCCGTGTTCGGAGATTTTCTACGATCATGGCGATCACATTCCCGGTGGGCCGCCCGGCAGCCCCGATGAGGATGGCGACCGGTTCGTCGAAATCTGGAATCTGGTCTTCATGCAATATGACCAGCGCGGGGAGGGCGACCGGATTTCGCTGCCCAAACCCAGCATCGACACTGGCATGGGGCTGGAGCGGATCGCCGCAGTTATGCAGGGGGTGCACGACAATTACGACACCGACACGTTCAAGGCGCTGATCCTTGAAAGCGGCGAGCTGACCAAGACCGCAACGACGGGCGAAACACAGGCATCGCACCGTGTGATTGCGGACCATTTGCGGACGTCCGGGTTCCTGATTGCTGATGGCGTTCTGCCGTCGAACGAGGGCAGGGGCTATGTTCTGCGCCGGATCATGCGGCGAGCGATGCGGCATGCGCATATCTTGGGCGCGAAGGATCCGCTGATGCACCGGCTTGTGCCGTCATTGGTGGCGGAAATGGGCGGGGCGTTTCCGGAACTGGTCCGCGCGCAGGCGGCCGTCGAGGCAACGCTGTTGCAAGAAGAAGCACAGTTCCGACGGACGTTGCAAAACGGCTTGAAGCTGCTTGATGAAGCAACCGCGGGCATGGCGGCGGGGGCTACTTTACCGGGTGATGTCGCGTTCAAACTCTATGACACCTACGGTTTTCCCTATGACCTGACTGAAGATGCGTTGCGCACGCAGGGGCTCGCCATTGATCGCGCCGGGTTTGACGAAGGCATGGCGCGGCAAAAAGCAATGGCGCGCGCGGCGTGGAAGGGATCGGGCGCGAAGGCATCCGATGATGTCTGGTTCGACATTGCCGAACGCATCGGATCGACCGAGTTTACGGGTTACACATCGACCGAGGGTGTTGGCGAAGTGCTGGCGATCCTGATCGATGGCCAAGAGACGATTACAAATCAGCGCATTTCTGGGGATGAGGGTAAGGATCTAATCATCATCACCAACCAGACGCCCTTCTATGGCGAGAGCGGGGGCCAGATGGGTGATGCTGGCTTGATTACCAGTGATTCTGGATTGCGCGCGATCGTGATCGATACGTCGAAACCACTGGGCAAGCTACACGCGCATCATGTGAAGATTGAGGCTGGCGACATCGGTTTGGGTGATTCCGTCAGCCTTGCCGTTGACGCCGAGCGGCGCGCCCAGATTCGGGCCAACCATAGTTCAACGCATCTGCTCCACGCAGCGTTGCGCAACCGGCTCGGTACGCATGTCACGCAGAAAGGGAGCCTTGTTGCGCCAGACCGCCTGCGGTTCGACTTCTCGCATGGAGCTGCACTGTCCGCTGACGACATTGCCGCCATCGAAACCGAAGTGAACGCCGAAATTCGCGCGAACCAGCAGGTCACCACCCGTCTGATGACCCCCGACGATGCGGTTGCGGCGGGTGCGCTCGCCTTGTTCGGCGAAAAATATGGCGACGAGGTCCGTGTGCTCAGTATGGGGCCGAAAGCGGATGCGAACGCGGGGCATTATTCGGTCGAGCTATGTGGCGGAACGCATGTGAATGCGCTGGGTGACATCGCTTTATTCAAAATCGTGTCCGAAGGGGCGGTTGCAAGCGGCATCCGGCGCGTCGAAGCGATGACCGGCGAGGCCGCGCGCTTGTGGCTGAGTGATCGCGAAGACCGGCTGAAAGGCGTCGCGGCGTCCCTGAAATCCAGCCCCGAGGATGTTCCCGCGCGCGTTATTGCATTGTCCGAGACGGTGAAGCGGCTTGAGAAGGAACTGGCGGAAGCGAAGAAAGTGATTGCGCTGGGCGGTGGTGGCGGTGCGAGTGCCGCGGAGCCCGAGGATGTGAGCGGTGTGAAGTTCTTCGCGCAAACCTATGAAGGACTCGATCCGAAGGAACTGCGCGGCCTTGCCAATGATGCAAAGGCGCGGATCGGCTCGGGAGTTGTTGCGCTTCTGACCGTCAATGATGGCAAGGCCTCGATCCTCGCGGCAGTGACCGATGACCTGACCACTCGGTTCTCTGCCGTCGATTTCGTCCGCGTCGGCGTCGCAGCGCTGGGTGGGCAGGGTGGCGGCGGCAAGCCCGACATGGCGCAAGGCGGCGGACCCGATGCGTCGCAAACCGAAATAGCGGTGGCGGCAGTGCGGGCGTTGCTTTCAACTTGATTTGAGCTTTGGCGGCGCGTCGAGGAGGCCTGCTTCTTTGATTGCGGTCCGAAATTCATCGCGTTTTTCGTGGATGCTTGCAATCACTGGGCCCATGGCGACACCGAGATCGACGAGCACCGCTTCGGAAAGTTGCAACGAGCTTTCCAGCGTTTCCGGGACAGCATCGGTGACCCCGGCCCGGTAAAGCGCCGCCGCATGGTCGGTGTCGCGGGCGCGGGCGATGATCGGTAGATCGGGATACTGATCGCGCAACCGCCGCGTCAGTTTCAGCGTCTGCGCCGGATCGTCCATTGTGAACACGACAGCGGAGGCATCAGCAACGCCCAGAGCATCAAGCGTTTCACGCCGCCCAGCATCGCCGAAACGCACCGAACGCCCCGCACGCCGCGCCGCCGTTACCGTATCCACGCCTGCTTCTAGAGCAACCCACGGGCGGCGATGCGCGTCGAGCATGTCCGCCACCATTTCGCCGACGCGGCCAAAGCCGATGATGATAGTGCGCGGCTCAATGGTTTCCTCGTCGTCCTGCACCGCGTCCACACCTGCCTCTATCCGCCGCGCAACATCATGACCAACCCGTGCGAGCAAAGGCGTGATCGTTAGGCCAATCGCCGTGACGACCTGCCAGAAGGCGGCATCGGATGCGCCAACCAATCCCGCCGCCGCCGCTGCCGCCAAAACGATCAACGTTGTTTCCGAAGGGCTAGCCATCAGGACACCGGTCTCGGCAGCGACACCCATGCGAATGCCGCCGAACCGGAGCAGTGCGGTGGTAACGATGGCTTTGATCAAGACGACGCCGACGACGGCCGCAATCAACGCCTGCCACCGCGCGGCGATCAATGCGAAATCAAGACTCATGCCGACGGTGATCAGGAACACGCCGAGCGCGAGCCCCTTCAACGGCGCGATGACGCTTTCGACCTCGCTGGCATAATCGGTTTCAGCGATCAGCACGCCTGCAATCAACGCGCCGACGATGGGGGACAGGCCGACGGCTGTGGTGGCAACACTGGCCAAAATGACGACGAGTAGACTGGCCGAGAGGAAGAGTTCGGGGCTTTTGGTTCGGGCGGCCTGCGCGAAAAGGAGGGGGAGCGCAAACCATCCGACGAGGAGCATGAGGAGGACGGTGATTGCCCCCATCGCAACGACGTTGGTCAAATGCTCGATCCCACCCGCGCCGCCCAATGCACCGAGCAAGAAGATGATTGGGACTAGCGCTAAATCCTCGAACAGCAACATTGGAAAGGCGAGTCGACCGACACTGCTCGATATGCCTGCGATGGGGAGCACGAGCGCGGTTGACGATAGGGCCAATGCCAGCCCAAGGCCCAGTGCGGCGTCGCTACTCCGCCCAAGGAGCAATAAACCACCCGCGATAAGGAGAGCGGAAACAATGAGTTCGGCGGCGCCAAATCCAAGCACCCGCCGCCGCATGCCCCACAAGCGGCGGAACGACAAATCAAGCCCGATGGAAAAGAGCAGTAAAATAATGCCAAGCTCGGCGAACGGTCCAATTGCTGCAGGGTCCGTGATCGACACATAGTATAACCAAGGATGATCGCGCACCCATGCGCCAAGCCCGTGTGGTCCGACGAGGACGCCGACAAGGATGAACCCGATTACCGGCGTAATTCGCGCGCGGGCAAATGCGGGAATGACGATCCCGGCAGCTCCCAAAATGACCAGCGCGTCGGAAAAGCCAGTCGAATCGAGGGTTAACGCCATTGGCCGAGACTAACGCAGGACTGGGGTGATGTATGCTTTGTTATGGGGAACGGTGATCTACGCAAAACTGCCAAAAATACGCTGGTAAGTTCACAGGGTTCGGGGGATGAGAGTGAACTTAAGCGAAGGATGTTCGCACAGTTGGCGATTCTTAGACGAGGGAAATGTCGATTTTCAGGGCGCTCAACCAAACAAAGGAGATTTGCCGACGGCAGTGATAAGGCCAGCAGCGTTCGATCACCGAATTAGCTTGGGGGCTTTCGCAGGCAAGCCGCCCATTTTTATCCAAACTTGCGCACCGTTGGGGCCAGCCACGGCATGAACTTTCCCGCCAGCCGGAATGCGGAGCCAGCTCCATTTCTGCATTAACGCACCCGACTCTACGCAGCTTCCGCTTAAGACAAACAGCTCTGCCCCGCGTGGCATATCCACCGAAACTTCAGCGTCTGGATCCCAAGTCTCCATCTGCACTGTTTCGTGATCATCATTGAACAACGATGAGATGCTGACCCCCCGACGTTCGGTAATGCGAACGGCAATAATCGCGCTCATATCAATGCAGATGTGAGTGCGGTCAGTGGGACCAAACTGCCAAAGTTTCACGAAGAGCGTGCAGCCTTGCGCGGAGCCGGGGCGGTGGTGGCTGGTCGGCGGATTGCGTACGTAAGTACCCGCCGGATAATCACCATGCTCGTCCTGAAACACGCCTTCGAGCACGATGAACTCCTCGCCGCCGCTATGCGTATGCGGCGGAAAAAGGCTGCCTGGAGTGTAGCGGACAATCGAGGTAGCCCTTGCAATCTCATTGCCGATCCTATCGAGCATCCGTCGATCAACTCCTGCGGTCGGTGACGGCACCCAAGCCACGCTGTCGGCATGGATTAGGACCCGCTGTGAAAAGTCGGCATTAAGTTCGATCATTCCGTCTTCGCCCTTTTTATACAAAGACGACAACGGCGACTTTGTTACCGGTCGGGTCGCGCAGATACCCCATGATTGTGTCCGGAACACCGCCCATCCCTGGTACGCCATTAACGTCGCTGCCACCGTTGGCGAGGCCGGCTTTGTGCCAAGCATCTGCGGCAACCTTTGATTTCGCCTTGAACATAATGGTGCCGCCGTTGGCACAGGTTGCTGCATTGCCGTCCTGAGTCTTGGTGACGAAGAATAGTCCCGTTTCAGCATCTCCACATAGATAGGCGGCCGGATGCTCGCGGAATTTACCCTTGCTCGGGATATCAAGTGCCTCGAATGTCGCGTCATAGAAGCGTTTAGACGCCTCAAGATTGTTAGCGCCGACCATGACATGAAAGAACATTGCAATCCCCTCCAATTTACTTTTCGTAAAACCTACCTACCTACCTATCGATAGGTTGGTTGATTCGCAAGACCGATCTACTAAGTGGTAGAGATGGACAGAAAGACAGCCTTGCTTGACTGTGCCGAAGCTGCTGTTCGCGCACGTGGCTTTGATGGCTTTAGCTATGCCGACCTTGCAGCTGGAGTCGGCATCCGCAAGGCGAGCATCCACCACCATTTTCCGACTAAGGCCGATCTCGCGCTAGCATTGATCGAGCGTTACTCGGGCAACTTCTTTGCTGTCCTCAACGACATTGCAGTCGATAACAAGGCGGGCGGCGCACGGTTAAGAGCTTATGTCGCCGCCTGTCGTCAGGCTCTCGACGGTGGTACTAAACTATGTCTTTGCATTGCGTTCTGCACCGGACGTGATGGACTGAGCGCGCCTGTTCTGGCGAAGCTAGACGGCTTTCACATTACTGTCGCTGCATGGCTGAAGGACACTTTCAGCTTGGGCGAAAAAGACGGCACGATCACCGTCGTCGCAGACGCTGAAAACGAAGCGCATGCCTGCCTTGCACAGATGGAGGGGGCGCAACTGATCGCCCGTGCGGCAAAGGACGTTGGTCGTTTCGACCAGGCGGTCGCGGTTTTGCTTGCTCGCACGCGATAGGCTGCGCATGATACGGTAGCGCTATCGAAAGTGTGTTTCGAAGGTGACTTGGTTTACAATAAACGTCAGATGATGGGATGGAGTAGCGACTCCAAACCTACTTCCAATCTCCCATCGCGGTCTCGAGATTAGCCCGGACCGCTTCGAAGAATTGTTCGGTCGTCATCCATGCTTGATCGGGGCCGATGAGGATCGCGAGGTCTTTCGTCATCGCGCCGCACTCGACGGTTTCGATGCAGACGCGTTCGAGAGTTTCGGCGAACTTCGTAACCTCAGGCGTGTCATCGAACTTGCCGCGATATTTCAGGCCGCCGGTCCACGCGAAGATTGACGCAATCGGGTTGGTTGAGGTTGCTTTGCCCGCCTGATGCTGGCGATAATGACGGGTGACGGTGCCGTGCGCGGCCTCGGCTTCGACGGTTTTGCCGTCGGGCGTTAGCAGCACCGAGGTCATCAGGCCCAATGAGCCGAAGCCCTGTGCGACCTGATCCGATTGCACGTCGCCGTCATAATTTTTGCAGGCCCAGACGAACTTGCCCGACCATTTGAGCGCGGATGCGACCATGTCGTCGATCAGGCGGTGTTCATAGGTAATCTTTGCTTCAGCAAATTTATCTCTGAATTCCTTGTCAAAAATATCCGCAAATAGATCCTTGAATTGACCGTCATACGCTTTGAGGATGGTGTTCTTGGTCGACAAATAAAGCGGCCATCCGCGGCCAAGCGCATAGTTCATGCTTGCGCGGGCGAAATCGCGGATTGATTCGTCGAGGTTGTACATGCCCATGGCGATGCCCGACGACGGAAACTGGAACACTTCCTCGTCAATAACTTTGCCGTCGTCGCCTTCGAAAACCATGCGCAATTTTCCGGGACCGGGGATGCGGAAATCGGTCGCGCGATACTGATCGCCGAAAGCATGGCGGCCGACGACGATCGGGTCGGTCCAGCCTGGAATGAGGCGCGGGACGTTCTGGATAACGATGGGCTCACGGAAAACGACACCACCAAGGATGTTGCGGATCGTCCCGTTGGGTGATTTCCACATCCGTTTGAGTTTGAATTCCTCAACGCGGTCTTCGTCGGGCGTGATTGTCGCGCATTTCACGCCAACACCGTATTTGGCGATCGCATTGGCCGAATCGACGGTGATCTTGTCGTTGGTCTGATCCCGCATTTCGACAGCGAGATCATAATAATGCAGGTCGATGTCGAGGTAGGGGAGGATCAGTCGGTCACGAATCCATTGCCAGATGATCCGGGTCATCTCGTCGCCATCAATTTCGACAACGGGATTTTTTACCTTGATCTTGGCCATGTTCATTTTGCTCCGGGGAGAGGAATTGCGGCTCGCTTAAAGGGCGCGCGCCCCGCAATCAACTGCGTGTGTGCCGTGTTGGTGGATTGTAACAGTCGCGGCACAGTCTTACACTAGCGCGATGGATCAAATTTCAAATGTTTCGAGCGCCCCGCCGCCAGTCAAATGGCGTGTCCCGTCAGTGCATCCCGAGGGGCGCAAATTTGTCGCTATCGCGGCGGCGATTGCCGTTGCGGGCTGGCTGTGGGCACCGTTTTTGACATGGCCGTTGATTGGGTTGACGTTGTGGGTGGCGTTGTTTTTCCGCGATCCGCACCGGGCCGTGCCGCAGGATGAGCGAGCGATTGTCGCGCCGGCCGATGGTTTAATCACGCTCATTGAAAGCGTTCCGCCGCCGCGCGAGATGGCGGGACCGGACGGGCTCGGCGAAGCGCCGATGATGCGTGTGTCAATTTTTATGAGCGTGTTTGATGTTCATATCAACCGCACACCCGTGACGGGAACGATCAAGAATATCGTTTATATCGCGGGTAAGTTCTTGAATGCCGACCTCGACAAAGCGAGTGAGGAAAATGAGCGGCAGCATTTCCTAGTCGAGCGCGCGGATGGTGTGCGGATTGGGTTTACGCAAATTGCGGGGCTGATCGCGCGGCGAATTGTGCCCTTCTCGAAGATCGGTGACGCGGTGACGGTGGGGCAGCGCGTGGGACTTATCCGCTTTGGCAGCCGCGTTGATGTTTATTTGCCGGCGGGAACTGCATCGAAAGTGGCGCTGGGACAGCGAAGTGTGGCTGGCGAGACAATTATCGGCATGATCGGCGACAACAACAGCGTGCTGGGCATTAGCCAGTGAAACCAGCAATGCGTGGCATTCCGCTGCGCACGGTTGCGCCCAACGCGATTACGGCACTTGCGCTTTGTTTCGGGCTAACGGGTATCCGGTTTGCTATTGCTGCGTCGGGCGCTGAGGGTGTTCCCGATGATTGGATCAAAGCGATTGGTTCGATCATCATTGCCGGCATATTGGACGGCGTCGATGGCCGCGTGGCGCGGATGTTTCGCGGAGAAAGCCGTTTTGGCGCTGAACTTGATTCGCTGTCCGATGTCATTGCTTTTGGCGTTTCGCCCGCATTGATCATCTACCTCTGGTCGCTTCAGCATTTCCCGCGCTTTGGCTGGTTCTGTGCCTTGGCGTTTGTCGTTTGTCAGGCGCTGCGGCTCGCGCGGTTCAATGCACGGATTGATGTTGAGGATCAGCCGCATAAGTCAGCCGGATTTCTGACGGGCGTTCCAGCACCGGCGGGGGCAGGGCTTGCATTCCTGCCACTTTATCTGTGGATCGTGACAGACAATGAATTGTTTCGCCAGCCTTTCTTGGTTGCCCCGTGGCTTGCGTTTATTGCCATGCTGATGATCTCCAACGTGGCGACGTTCAGTTGGGGATCAATCCGGCTGCGACAGAATATCCGGCTTGAGGCCATCCTGTTGCTCGCCTTGATCGGGACAGCGCTGTTTGCCGAACCGCTATGGACGTTGATTGCGGTTTCGATCGGCTATGTTGCGCTGATCCCGTTCAGCATCCGCAGCTATTCCAAGGTCAAGCGGCGGCGC
>JANMPU010000021.1:0-3276 GCA_031369985.1 Sphingomonas sp.
GGCATAGTTGGCATCAAAATCCGCAAAGCTCGCGCCCGTGCTTGCCCCGCCCCTGAACGGGCCCGACCCACCGACCGCGCCATTGGCGGCGATGGTCGTCGCATAGTCGACATTATCGGTCCCGTTATTCCCGATTTCTCCAACACGGACGCCGTTGAAGAAAAACCCGAACTGGCGCGGGCTTGTCGTCGAACCGTTCGTGGTTTGCGTCCTGACCATCACTTGCCCCACACTGTCGGTCGTGTAGCTGATGTTCTTGGCACTTGCACCCGTCGTCGCAACATAAGTCAGATGCGCATTCGCATTGTAACTGAACGTCGAGCTGGTCGTGCCAGTTATATGTGTTGGTGATGATTGAGCTGGTTCAAAGGTTAGTCGAAAGTTACACCTAGAATGGCGCAAAAGCGAGATTTCCTACGTGGGTGGGATGTTGGGGATGGGGCGGCGCATTATTCGGCTATGATGATGCCCGTGCCGCGCAGCTTTTCGCGCATGGCCTCGGTGCGATCTGCGTTCACTTTCCATAGCCAGAGGCTATCCGCCAACGGGCGAAGCTCGCTATCCGCATCGGCCTCGATGAACTGCTGCAAGCTGCGGCCATCGGGCAACCGATGCGCCAGATGCTCTGGCCCAACCATGTTGTAAGGAAAGATGTCCCGGACCATGAAGAGGCGGCGCGGTGGCTCTACGCCTTTGTAAAAATCGTGCGATGATTGATACCAGAGATCGGTGCGGCGTTCGTCCTCGGGGCTATGCAGATTGCACCCAGCTCCACTAAGATAAACACCCGGCGCAGTCGCCGCATCGCGTTCAAGGCCAAAGCCATAGTCCCACGGCCAAAGCTGAGCCAGTTCAGCGACGATTTCGTCACATGTCGCTGTGCCGCGTCGCAGATAGGGTTGGTGGGCGACAAGTTCCAGCTTTGTCGTGCCAGCTTCAGGGGCAAACAAAAAATCAGCGGTTACGAAGCTGTCGTAGCCCGGAGCATCGCTACCAGCTGGGGATGCCGCAAGACCTACGCTACGAAAGCCGGCAGTTTTGTTTTCAAGCACCCTCTTGTGAAAAGCCCCGCCAAATTTCTTGTATCCGCCACGTCCTATCCCATCGTCGGAAGAGAACCAATTCGGACTTGCCCCCAACCGGTTCATGATAGCTTCTAATACACCATAAACATGCATCATATCCGCTGGGCTAGGCATGTCTTTGGAATGCCGCGTAAATCCGATTGCAATTGCATTTGTCACTGTATCCACCTCCTATTGCCCGCGCACAGGATAGACGACCCGCGGCTTCAACGGCGTAAAGCCTTGCTGAATAATTTGTGGGTCAAGCGCCTCATTTCGATCTATCAAGATTGATCTGGTGTCAGTTTTCGAAAACACCTCGACGCGATCCACGCGCTATTACGGTGACAGGTGCGATAACCACTAAATAGCGCTTGTTCAACATGCTGACTGAAACAAAATACATCATATAGTTAGATTTGTAATTAGGGGTTTTCGCACCTGTCACCGTAATTCCAAGTGGGTGTTGGAGATGGGGTGACTTTAGGGGCTATCGCACCTGTCACCGGTATTCCAGTCGATATCGTAAAGTGATATCGAGCTTCGCCGCTACCTCCCTAGCTCTGTCCATAAATCTAATGCCATGATTGGGCATCGGGAACTTTCCGATAACTTCAATGCAAAGAGCTTGGTCTTTGGCGTTAGGATATTCTTGAAATAGCTGTCCAGACTCAACAAACTCAAAATATGAGTTCAGCTTTTCTTGCAGAGCTTCAAGATGATGCCGCTGATCGACCCAATCCCATCCGTCGATAATGCTCAAGATCACGCTCGTGCTGGTGGTGTCCGTGCCGATTGCGTCGACTACCTTCGGATTTCCTAAACTCATTGTCCGCGTTTCCGGATTACGTCGACTGGCGTCGGTGGAATACGAGTTCCGCCCGTGTATGGAGGCTTTCCCCTTCCGGCGACCGTTCCGCCGTAAACTTCTAACTCCGGGTATACAATGATCTGGTTCGTCGTAAACGGTGCCGACTGTGATGCTTTCATGTCAGATAGTCGAATCGAGCGGTTCGTGACGTCATTGCCGACCGCGTCGAGCCTGACTTTTAACCCTGACGGTCCATTAGATTTAACAGTTATCTGAGGCCGAATGTTGGTCTGGGTCTTCGGCAGTACATTATTGATCACTTCTAGCTCATACAAATCCCCCGCAGCCTTGTTAATAGTAACTTGCGGTAGTCGTCTCACCCCCGCGACTAACGGCCCTTCAATATAAAAGCTCGGGCTATAGACCGGACGCGGTTGGACGATATTGCCACGAATGGTGCGAGCGAGGGCGAGATCCTGCAAGCCGTTGCCGAGCATCTGGAACCCCATCGCCGTTTGGACCGATGCACCACTCTGGCGCGCCGCGAGATAGCTTGTGTCGCCGAGCGTGGCTGAACCCCCACCGAACCAGACAGCATTATCGGCGCGTTGGTCGGCAGCAATGCGCTGTGCATATGCCGACGGCGGTGCACTAATCACCTGCATCCCGGGATTGTCGCGAAGCATGGCGGCGCGCGATGTGTAGTTGCGGCTGCCGTATGAGAAGGCCTGCGGATTGGTCAGCCACGGATAAGGCGCTTCGCTTCGCAACAGCGAGGTGGTTGATATGCTCTTCAAACTTGCGAGGTCGAAATTGAACCCCGTTGTAAGCGGCGCGACATCACTCGCTATGCTAAGCGGGACAGCCTTAGGCGTAGCGGCAGCAACCGGCTGAGGAGCTTTGAAAGGATTAAATCCTGTTGCCTGCCAATCAGCAATGAATTTATCCCAAGTCTGAAGTTGTTGCGTGTCGCCATCATAGCGCTTTAAGCCGATGGCCCGCGCAAGTTCGGCGCGCGCTACCTTTGCTTCCGCAATCCTTGTCATCGCTTGAACATTCCCGTTGCGATAGCCCTCGGGGCGTGCGGAAGCATCAAGCATTCGTCCTTGAGGGGACAATCCACCGGGCCCATCAGCATAACCCGCCGATGCGTCACCAACAATTGCACGCATTTGATCAAGCGCCGATGGGCCATTTTCGGTGCCCTTGTTGTTCGTTGACCCCCCCGCTTTCTTCCCCGCGTCCTTCCCCACCCCCGGCGCGCTCTTTGCCGCGAACCGTCCGGCCACTGCGTTGCCGATGGTCTGGTCGATGGCACCGGGCAGGGCGGCGATGATGTTGTCGCCAAAGTCGGTGCCGGTGATGAGGCTGCGCGTGGCGGCATCGGCGATGGCGCGCGCG
>JANMPU010000030.1:0-81583 GCA_031369985.1 Sphingomonas sp.
TGGGCCATGTCGGGGACGGGAACTTCCACACGCTGTTCGTGTTGCCGCCCGACGACCGCGACGCATGGGCCAAGGCAAAGGCAATCAATGAAGCAATGGTCGATTTTGCGCTGTCGGTTGGCGGCACCTGCACAGGCGAACATGGCATTGGCACCGGCAAGCGCGATGCACTGATCCGTGAACATGGCGCGGAAAGCGTTGCCGTCATGCGCCGCATCAAGGACGCTTTGGACCCGCGGGGGTTGTTCAACCCTGGAAAGATATTCCTCGACTGAACGAGCGTAATTTTCGCTGGCTGGGGCGGCAGGATTCGAACCTACGAATGGCGGCATCAAAAGCCGCTGCCTTACCACTTGGCGACACCCCAACAACGGTGCAGAGCGCGCCTTTAACCAGCCCGCATCGCCTTTGCAACGCATCAGTCGATGCGTTGGACCCATCCATAGGGGTCGGCAGCAACCCCGCGTTGGATGCCGACCAGCCGTTCGCGCAGGCGCTGTGTCGTCTGTCCCGGACCGCCCGCGCCAATCGTGAATTTGCCATCGGCGCTGGTGACGCTGCCGACGGGTGTGACGACAGCAGCCGTTCCGCAGGCAAACGTCTCTGTCAGGCGTCCGCTATGCGCATCCGCCTGCCACTGGTCGAGCGCATAAGGCTCCTCGCGCACGGTCAAACCTTCGTCGCGGGCAAGCGTCAGCAGTGCGTCACGCGTAATACCGGGCAGGATCGTGCCCGTCAGCGGCGGGGTTTGCAGCGAACCGTCTTCAAAAACGAAAAACAGGTTCATACCGCCCAACTCTTCGACCCAGCGCCGTTCAGTGGCATCAAGATAAACGACTTGGTCGAACCCCATCTTGATCGCTTCAGCTTGCGCAACAAGGCTAGTCGCATAATTGCCGCCGCACTTCGCCGCGCCAGTGCCACCGGGGGCCGCACGCGTATAATCCTGTGAAACCAACAGATTGATCGCAGGCGCATCGCCCTTGAAATAACGGCCTGCGGGCGACGCAATCACGAGATAGAGATATTCGGACGATGGCTTGACTCCCAGAAACGCTTCGCTCGCGATCATGAACGGGCGAAGGTAGAGCGAACCGCCATCAATATCGGGGAACCAGTCGCGATCCGTGCGGACGAGTTGCTTGACTGATTCGAGGAACATCTCATCGGGCAATTCGGCCATCGCCATCCGTCGTGCCGATGCCCGGAACCGCACCGCGTTTGCGTCCGCTCGGAACAGCGCCATGCTGCCGTCGGACAATTTATACGCCTTCAGCCCTTCGAAAATCTCTTGCGCGTAGTGAAATACAGCGGTCGCCGGATCGAGGACCAGCGGTTTGCGCGCCGTAATCTGCGCATCATGCCACCCGCGATCCGCCGAATACCGGATCAACGCCATATGATCAGTGAACACACGGCCAAAGCCGGGATCAGCAATCATTGCCGCCCGCTCATTGGCGGAAACAGGGTTCGGATGGGGATCAAAAGCGAAAGTCATGCGCGTCATTCTCCTTGCCTTTGGTTAGGGATCGCCGCAAAATACGTCAATATGGCTGTCCAAACGCCTCCCGCCTCGCCCCTGTTTCTGCGCGAAGGCGAAATCCGGCGCGGCGTGGAGCTGCTTTATTTTGGCTATAGCCATTTGACGCGCAGCGTCGATGCTTTGCTCGATGCGCAGGATTTGGGCCGCGCGCATCACCGCGCGCTCTATTTCATTGCGCGGCAGCCGGGCCTTACGGTGAGCGCTTTGTTGAGGCTGCTCGCGGTCACGAAACAATCATTGGGGCGTGTGTTGAACGACCTGACCGCGCGGGGGCTGGTCGAAACGCGGGCGGGAGATTTTGACCGGCGGCAAAAATTGTTGCGGCTGACCGAGGCGGGGACAGCACTGGAAACTGAATTGTTCGAAGCATTCCGCGAGCGTTTGAGTGGTGCGTACAGCCAAGCCGGGCAGGCATCCGTGACGGGGTTCTGGCATGTCCTCGAAGGGCTAATCCCGCCCGAAGACAGAGCGTTGGTGATTGACCTTAGTCGGCGGGGGTAGCGGTTTCGGCTGCTATTTCGCGGTTGCGCGCTTCAGATGCTTTTAGGGCGGCCCTCGCCAGACGCACCAGCGCGGTATACGTGTCAAGAACATCAAGGCCGTTGCGCGTTGACCCGCCTTTCGCCGCCACCCGGTCGGTAAGTTCGGCAGGAGACATATCGCTGGATGCCGCAAGCGTTGCCGCCCCCTCCACCGTCGCCAGCGCCAGCCGCGCCGCCTGATCTGCGGGCAATCCCATCGCCACGCCCCCCTGCGCCAATGCATCAATGAACCGATAAAGAAACGCAGGCCCCGAGCCGCTCAGCGCTGTCACGGCGTCAAACAGCGCTTCGTTTTCAATCCATTCCATCAACCCAAGCGGTGCCATCAAATTGGTCACGGCGTTATGATCATCGACTGCTGCATCGATGTGCAGCGCCACCGCGCCCTTACCAATGGAGACCGGCAGATTGGGCATAATCCGCGCCACGCCGCGCGCGCCCGGAAACAGCCCTTTCAGCGTTGCCGTCGTCGTCCCCGCGAGGATCGAGAGCAGCATTGTCCCCTGCGTCGCCGCCTGAATCCTCGACGCAACCTCAGCCAGCATTTGCGGCTTCATGCCCAGCATCAACATCGTTGGCGGCGCTTCATCGGGCACTTCGCGCAACACTCGCACATCGCTGCGCATTGACGTCGGTGTGATCACGGTCACCCGCGCCGGATCCATGCCGACATCAAGCCAGCGCGACAGCATCGCCCCCGCCATGTTCCCGCATCCTATGAGCCAGAGCGAGTTCATGCTTCCCCGCGTGTTTCGACCATTGCGGCGGCAATGGCGTCCTTCGGCGCTTTGCCGCCCCACAGGACAAACTGGAAGACTGGGTAAAAGCGGTCGAGTTCGTCGACACTTGATTCAATCAAGGTCTCGGCCTGATCGAGCGTTAGCGTCGGCTCGTCGCGGTCGAGCAGGACGGCATGGCGGAACAGCACCGTCCCCGCCCCCGCCCACAATTCGAAATGACCAAGCCACAGCTGTTCATTGACCAGCCCGATGGTTTCATAAACCGCCGCGGTCTGATGCCCCGATACGCTGATGTCGGGAAAGCCCAGAAACTGGAGGACGTTATCGTCATCGCGCCACACGCCGCGCAGTTCGTAACTGCCCCAAGCGCCTTTCGTCGAGGCAACGATCTCGTCGTCGCCGACACGCTCGTTCGACCAGCCATGCGCTTCGAACCATGCCTCGAGCATGTCGATAGGCGCAGCAGCCCCGCCGTCGTCTTCTATTACCACCAACGCCATGACGCCTCCGGTGACGGAGCAAGCGCGGCACTGCAAGGGCAAGCGCAACAAAATTGTGGATAAATGATCAGGCCTTGGGCTTCGCGCGCGGCTTGGTTGCCGGCTCGCCATCGAGCGCGTCGAGGCGCGCCTTCAGCACGTCAACTTCATCACGCGCCGCAGCGGCCATTGATTTGACCGCGTCGAACTCCTCACGGCTGACGAAATCAAGCCCACCGATCCAGTCTTTCGCTTTTGTCCGTGCGGACGCTTCTGCCTCGCGGCTCATGCCCGCAATGGTCCCGGCGGCACCGTTCACGAATTTGGCAAGGTCATCGAAAATCTTGTTGTCGGTCTGCATGGTCAAATTCCCGTCTGGTCAAACATCAATTTGGGTAGCCACACCCGCCGGCACAAGGGTTTCGGCGTTGGGATTTAGCGCATGCGTCTGCCAATTCAGGATCGCTGCAAAGCTGAGCCAGAGCAAGTAAGGCAACATCAGCCACGCCGCCACGGTGCGCACGCGCCCGAACGCGATAGTGGTGGCAATCGCAAAAGCGAGCATGAACAGGATCAAGAAAAACGCAGCAAACACTTTATGCGCCGCAAAAAACAGTGGTGACCAAGCGAGATTGGCGATGAACGCTACCGTGAACAGCGCGACGGCGTAATTCCGAAACCGGTTGCCGCGCGCGTTCAGTACCATCGCGAGGGCAAAACCCAGCAAGGTATAAAGAATGGACCACGCAAACCCAAACGCCCACCCCGGCGGCTGGATCGCGGGCTTCACCAGCGCGTCATACCACGGGTTGCCGAAACCGGAATTCGACAGCTGGCCCGAAAGGAAACCTAGGAAAATACAGCCTGGCACTGTGACGAGCGCCCAGCGGACAAGTGACATGCGAATTTGTGAAGGTGAAGCGAGTTCGGTCATCGCGTCGCCTTAGCCAGACAAATGGAGTCGAACCAAGCCTCTAAATATCCGCCGAAATACTCAACGTGAATCGCCGCGTGCCATTGGGGTTAAACCCACCGCTTTCACCGACGTTCCAGCCAAAGGTATTGGTGACATTGTTGACGAGCGCGCGGATCAGCACCGGGCGGTCGGACACTTTCAACCGATATCGCAGCCCTAAATTCACAATCGCCCGCGCCGGAATCTTCAGCGTTCCCGCCGCATTAGCGCGCCGGTCGCTCGTCGATTCAAAGTAATAGTCGAATGACCATGCCGGATTTTTCGGCAAACGGTAGTTGAGGCTCAGGATCGTGCGGCGCGGCGTCGCCCCAATCGGCTTTGATCCGTCCGACAGTTTCTGGTCGATCAGCAAATTGCCGAGGACCATATTCAGCCCCGGCGCGATTTTACCCGCAACCGAAAACTCAATCCCGCGATGCCGAACCGTGCCAAGCTGACGAAACCGATCCGTCACATCCAGATTGAAAAACGGTTTCGAGATATCGAAGACGCCCGCAATGGCGGTGACGCTCTTACCGATTTTCCACCGGACGCCCGCATCTTTCTGTACCGTCCGGATCGCAGGCGGCGCTTCGTTGAAATTGATGGCTTCGCTCGGCGCTACCGGGCTTTCCTCTAGCCCGCGTGTGTAACCGCCATATATCGCGAGCGACGGCGTCACATAAACCGCCGCCGCCGCACTCAGCAGAACTGGTGAATCGCGCGTCACGGGGAGCGCTTGCCCCGGCTCGACCACAGCTTTCGTATAACGCGTCTTTTGCACGCCCACTGTCAATTCGCCGACGTTCAGCCACTTACCTTCATAGGAAAGCCCAAACGTCGTCTGCGTCACTGTGTCCTTGGTCTTGGCACCATAAACCGGATTGGGACGCGTTAGCGCAATGGGGACATCGCTGCGGCTCGCGCCAATGTCGATCACATCCTCGCCACCATAGCTGCGATTTTGCCGCCGCGCGCGGATTGATGCGGTAATCATGTGCCGCCGTGTCCCTTCGGTAAAGCTCCGCCCGATGCGCAGTTCGCCTGACGTCGACTCGCCCGTGTCACCCGCCGAAAACACGAAACGCCGCCGCCCAACTGTGCCATCGGGCTGCGTCCGGCGCATCAGATCAAAGACGTCGGAATCCGTGCGGTAACTCGAATTGAAGATGCCCAGCCGCACATCGAACCCCAATGGATCGGCCTTTGCGACCAAGCCATAATTCTGCTCGACGCCTTCATATTGCGCCCAGGGTTGCCCCGTGAACACATTGCGCGGCGCGCGTTTGGGCAGCGCCGTCGATCCCGAAGCGAGGAAGATCGTTGGTGACGTTTCATTGCTCCAGTTTTTGGTCTTGCTCCAAAAGGGCATGATTTCGACGCCGGCACGCGGCGCATATCGCCCCGACACCGACACCGACAGGCTGTCCTCAATCGTGCCATAAGGGGTGCCGACATGCATCCGGTCGACGCCCGCCGCGATGCCCAACCGCTCGCCGTCAATCGGAATCTGCATATCGATTTCGCCCGACACACCTTTCCACGGGCTCTTCGCAACCTGAACCGAGGTCAGCATCTTGTCGCCGGGCTTCGCCAGTTCATAGTCAATCACGCCGGTCGGCGCGGGAAACGCATACCCCTGCGCCGAAATTCCGACGCGGACGGTGGAACCCACGACAAGGCGACTGCTCAAACTCCCCTGAATATCGAAATATAGCCCTTCGATCCGGACATTGCCGGCATCAATCGGCGAAAAGCCGCGCACGTTCGAATCGCCATAGATACCGATCGATTGGTCACCGACACTTTTACCAAAAGCATCCTCGGCCGCAGTTACCGCGTTGTTATCTGTCTTTTGCGCAAAGGCGGGATGCGTCGTTACGACTGCGGCACCAACTAAAAGGCGATAAGCGACCCCCATTCGTCTTGGCTTGCATGCCCGCTTTTCAACGTCAAGCCATGGTAAATGCTTGGCTGTGTCCTATCGGCAACAGCTGGACTTGCGAATCGGCTATATGCGGTGCGCAGCGATCAGGAATTCGACATTGCCTTCGGGGCCAGTGATCGGGCTTTGCACGATTCCTTCGACGCGCCAGCCAATGCTTTCAACCCAATCGCGCACGCCCGCGCAAGCCGATTCGTGAAGCGCGGGATCGCGGACCACCCCGCCCTTGCCCACTGCCTCGCGCCCCACTTCGAATTGCGGTTTGATCAGCGCCATCAGGCGGGCGTCGGGCGTTGCAAAGGTCAGCGGTCGTTCGAGGACTTTGGCAAGCCCGATGAAACTCGCATCACAGACGAACAAGTTGATGACTTCGGGAAGATGTGCCGCGGTCAGAATGCGCGCGCTGGTTTGTTCATGGACGATGACCCGTGCGTCCTGCCGTAATTTCCAAGCCAGCTGATTAGTCCCCGAATCCACCGCATAAACCCGCGCCGCGCCACCTGTCAGCAGCACATCAGTGAACCCGCCCGTCGATGATCCCACATCCATCGCGACGACGCCCGCCACATCCCAGCCAAAATGCGCCAGCCCATGCGCGAGTTTCACCCCACCCCGCGACACCCACGGATGATCACGCCCTTTCACTGACAGAGCGGCATCCCCCGCCAGCATTTGCCCCGCTTTGTCGATCCGCCGGTCGCCCGCAAAGACATTGCCCGACAGGATCAACGCCTGCGCCCGCGCGCGGCTGTCGGCAAGGCCAAGCTCAAACAAGCGCTGGTCAGCCCGGATTTTGGTCATTGCCCGCGCGCGAGTTGTTCCTCGACGATCGTGAACGACGAGTTCTTTCCCTTGGCAATCTCGTCGGGCACGGCGGTTGCGAAGAACGCGACGCCCTTCCCCGAAGCGCGGTCAATCCACAGCCCCGAACGCAGGCCATAAGCCTCGCCAGCATGGCCGATCCGCGGCTTTCCGTCGCCAAACGGATCATCACGACACCCTGCTTGCGCCGTCGCCAGCGTTTGCACCGCGAGCGCATAACGGCAGAAAAACCCCGCTTCGGTGTCACCATTGGTTCCGTCGAACGTCCAGATCGGCTTGGTCAATTCCGCAACCGACGACGCGCTCAAAAACCCGTCACCATCCTTCAACAAAATCTGGCCGATCCGCGCCAGCCCCAGCGCCGAAATCCGCAATCCCCCTTGCGGCGAGAACAGCGCCCCATTGTCCCCGGGCTTGTAACCAGTCAGGTCGCACCCCGGGCTATCGGTAAACACCGGACAGGCGGGCTGTTTTCCCTGCAAATCATCCCCGCGCACGCTGCCATTGGCGTGATATAAAACGACCGCCGTCGCCACGCGCGCGTCGCTGCAACTCGGCCAGTTATAGCAACCCTCAATAGAAAGCGGTTTCAACACCAACCGCTGCATCAACGCATCGAACCGCTCGCCCGACACACGCTCCATGACGCTCCCAACAATCGGAAAGTTCAGGTTCGAATAAGCGAAATACTTCCCCGGCGCGTGCTTTGCTTCCCATGCTTTGGGATCAGCAACCGCAGCCTGCACTGTCTTGCCCAGCGGCACGCGGTAATCATTCGCGTCACGCACCCCGGCCGTGTGCGACAACAACATCCGCAGCGTCAGCGGCGTTTCGGGAAAGCCAGGATTGCGCAGCCGCCAGCCGAGATAATCCGAAACATCACGGTCAAGATCAAGCTGCCCCGCCTCAACCATCCGCATCACGCCCATCGCGACCACCAGTTTCGTCACACTCGCCACCCGCACCGGATCATCAGCCGTCACGCGGCGCTTGGTCATGCGGTCGGCCAGCCCCGACGCTTTCACACTGGTGATCTGGGTTGCATCAAACGCCACCCGCACTCGCGCCTCAGGGCGGGTGCAAGCGGCGGTCAGGAGGGTGAGAATGAGAACTATGTATCGCATGGCGGGAACCTGCGCGAAGGCGGGGGCGAAGGCAAGTGAGGTGGTGGTGGTAGTTTCTAAAGCCTCGTCACCCCGCACTTGATGCTGGGCTAGGCTAACCTTTGTCTGGTTACGACGACTTTTCGGACGTTGGGCCGCCGCTGAACGGTCCGAAAAACCGGACATACGTTTAACACGTTACCCTATTGACACGTTACTCCTAAGTCACCTATACAGCGTTTATGGACGCAATTTTCAAAGCGCTTAGCGATGAAACCCGGCGGGAACTGCTCGACATGCTGCGCCGCAAGGACGGTCAGACGCTGACCGAACTCGAAAGCGCGCTCGGCATGACACGCTTTGGCGTGATGAAGCATCTGAAAATCCTTGAAGCCGCCTCGCTCATCGGCACGCGGAAGGCCGGTCGCTTCAAGTATCACTATCTCAACGCCGCCCCGCTCCAGCAGCTCGTGGACCGCTGGATCGAACCCCTTACCCAACAACCATTGGCCCGCGCTCTGCTGGACCTGAAAGCTGACCTCGAAAGGAGTAGTGACATGGCAACGATTACCGAAACACGACCTGATTTCATGATGGAGACGTTCATCCGCACGACGCCGGAAAAACTGTGGGACGCGCTCACAAATCCCGATCTGATCACGCGCTATCATTTTGCCAGCGTCGCCATGCACGGGCGGTTCGCAGCAGGCGAGCCCTATGAATACAAGTTTGCCGATGGCAACGTCATGCTGTCGGGTGAAATTATCGCCGCTGATCCGCCAAAGCGTCTGGAAATGTCATTCCTCCCCGGCTGGCTCGGGCCAGACGTGGCAAAGTCGCATCACGTCTACGAACTCGAAGCCGTCGGTGACCTGACCAGGCTGATCATTCTCCACTATGATTTGCCCGACAGCCAGCATGGTGTCCGCGAAGGCTGGGCCAAGATCATTGCCAGTCTGAAATCCTATCTCGAAACCGGTGAAGCCCTGCGATTTGCCTAAAGGAAGACCGTAACATGACTACTGAGCTATTCTGGCTGTTGCTAACCGCCATTCTCGCGACGTCGCTATGGATTCCCTACATCGTTGGGGTGAACACCGCGACCTATGAGGGCAAGGAAACTGAATTCATCCGCCCGCCCGATCACAGCAAAATGCCTGCGTGGGTTCACCGCAGCCATCGCGCGCATTTGAACCTGCTCGAGCAGTTTCTCCCATTCGCCGTGATCGTGATCATCGGGCATTTACTGAAGGTCTCGACGCCAGTGACGGTTTGGTGCGCCATCCTATTCTTCTGGTTGCGGGTTGCCCATGCCATCGGGATGATTAGCGGCAAGGCCCTCTTTCCGGTGCGGCCAACGATCTTTACTGGCGGGTGGCTCGTAACGATTGTGTTTGCGTGGCAGGTTTTCGCTTACGCCTGAAACGGCAGCTATCAAAATTGCCTCGCCGAAAGCCGCCTGTCCGGACTCCACAACAAAGCTGCTCCCACTTTCCCCCTGTCCTACACCGCCCTTCCATGCCAATGTCCGGGTATGACAGTCGCGCAAGAGGGGAGCGGTGCCGGTCTTTACGACAGCGCCCGCAAAAAAACTTACGGGGTGCACCGTCATGTAACCGTTGTAACCTTCGCTCCCGCATGCGCTTCGGTGTTAACTTCACACGGACTGCGCGAACCCTATGAAGTTTGCGAAGTTAAGGGGCAAAAAATCGCATGAATTCGTTGTTGATCGGTTTCGCGGGGATCGCGCTCATCTTGGCCATTGCGGTGCTGCTATCGTCGAACCGCCGAGCCATCCGCTTGCGCGTCGTGGGGGCTGCCTTCGCGCTTCAGGCAGGGCTTGCGGTGCTGGTGCTTTATGTCCCGGCAGGCAAAGCCGTTATCGAAGCAATGGCGCGCGGGGTCACCAATTTGCTCGGTTATGCACAGGCTGGGATTGATTTCATTTTCGGCAATCTCGCGAAACCCGAACTCGGCGGCCACAGTTTTGCGCTTGCCGCGCTGCCGGTCATCATCTTTTTCGCTGCCGTGATTTCGATCCTTTATTACCTCCGCATCATGCAGTTCATCGTGAAATGGATTGGCGGCGGTATTCAGTTTCTAACTGGCATCTCTAAGGTCGAATCGCTGGGATCGGCTGCGAACATCTTCGTCGGGCAAAGCGAAGCACCGCTGGTGATCCGCCCCTATCTCGCCGCGCTCACGCCCAGTCAGCTTTTCTGCATCATGACCGTCGGCATGGCGGGTGTCGCGGGGACGATCCTCGCGGCCTATGCGTCAATGCTCGGTCCGCAATTGCTACCCTATTTGCTTGCCGCGAGTTTTATGTCGGCACCCGGCGGCATCCTGATGGCCAAGATCATCATGCCCGACTTGCCCGAAGATGTCGGCAAGGAACCGTTTGTCGAAGGCGACATTCCGTTCGGCGAAGAACGCCCTGCCAATATTATCATGGCCGCTGCGGAAGGTGCGCAGACCGGCGTCAAACTCGCCGTCGCAGTGGGCGCGATGGTACTTGCCTTTGTGGCGCTGGTGGCGCTGGCAAACGGATTGCTTGGCGGTGTCGGCGAGTGGTTCGGCTATCCCAATTTGAGCTTTCAAGGAATGATCGGCAGCCTCTTTGCGCCCGTCATGTTCCTGCTCAACGTGCCATGGGACGAAGCCGCGCGCGCGGGTGGATTGTTCGGCACCAAAGTCGTGCTCAATGAGTTTGTCGCGTTCATCGAATTGAGCGCAATGAAGGATCAACTCTCCCCACGCACGGTCGCCATCGTCACTTTTGCGCTGTGCGGCTTTGCGAATTTTTCGTCCATCGCGATCCAGATGGCTGTGACGGGCGGCCTCGCCCCCACCCAGCGCGCGACGATTGCACGGCTGGGGCTGAAGGCGCTGGCAGCGGGGTCACTGGCCAATTTGATGAGTGCAGCGCTGGCGGGATTGTTGATTCAGGTTTGAGGCTCAAACGACAATGACGAAATCACCATAAGCGGCAAGTATCTTGTCATGCGTCAGGAACGACATTCGTTCGCACTGTGCCTGCGCGATCATCAGGCGGTCGAACGGATCGTTGTGAATTGGCGGCAAGGATCCAACGACCGCAGCATGGCTCGGAAGGATAGGCATCACTCCGACTGCGAGCGGCTCAAGCTCTTCCAAAAGCGCCTGCCCCGACATCGGCATATCATCGGGGCGACCCTTTGCCTTGGCGTGCTTGATCGACACTTCCCAGATGACGGCGGTGCTACAAAACAGTTCGTTCGCCGAATCATTTACCAGTTCGGCACCGCGCTTCGGCATCCGCGTCGACGCGAGCACTGACCAGAGGAGAATATGCGTATCGAGCAGCAGCCTCAATCGTCTTCGCCGTAAAACAGCTTTTCGATCTCGGGATTGAGGGCGTCGATATTGTCCGGAATCACCCACTTTCCTTTGGCGGCGCCCCAAATCGGACGCTTCTTGGGCGGCTCGATGGCGACAAGTTTTGCTGCCGGTTTGCCGTTGCGCGCGATGATCACTTCGCTCTCAGCACCGCTTTCGACGGCTTCGATATAGCGCGACAAATGCGTCTTCGCTTCGTGGATGTTGACATAGCCCATACCCCAAGACTTAGCTAAGTCGGACTAACGCGTCAATCTACAACCAATCTGGCACCCGCTCCGACGCCATGATCGTCGCGGGGGCGATCCGGTCCGCAACGACAGCATAGCGGTCGCCATCAACGAGTACTTCGGGGACGAGCGCGCGGCTGTTGTACGTGCTTGCCATCGTCGCGCCATAAGCCCCGGCGGTGCGGAAAATCGCTAGGTCGCCCGCTTCGACTTTCTCAAATTCGCGCCCCATCGCGAACGTGTCGCCAGTCTCGCACACCGGGCCGACGATGTTGCCGGTCATCCGTTCATTCGACGCGACGACGGATTCGAAATGATGATAGGCTTCGTAAAGCGCGGGCCGCGCGAGATCGTTCATCGCGGCATCGACAATCACAAATGGATTTACCGCGCCCGGCTTCACCCGGATAACGCTGGTCAGCAGGATGCCTGCATTCCCCACGATCATGCGACCGGGTTCAAACATCAACGTCGCGCGCCACCCCTTGGTCACGCGCGCGATCATTTCGCCATAGGCTTGCGGACCGACCGGGCAATCCGTGGGCTTATAGGCAATACCCAGACCGCCACCGAGGTCGACGTGGGTGATGGAATGTCCCGAGGCCCGCAAATTGGCGACCAGTTCACCGACGCGGATGAACGCGGCTTCAAGCGGATCAAGACTGAGCAATTGGCTCCCGATATGCAGCGCAACGCCCCGCATATTCAGTCCCGGCAACGCCGCGAGTCTCGCATAAATCGCGGGCGCTTCGCCGATCGCAACGCCGAACTTGTTCTCCGCTTTGCCGGTCGAAATCTTCGCATGGGTACCCGCATCAACGTCCGGATTGACGCGCAGGACGCAATCCGCCCGCGCCCCGCGCGCGACTGCAATGGCAGAAAACTCGACGCCTTCCTCTTCGGATTCGATATTGAACTGGCCGATCTTGCGGTCGAGGCCTTGTGCCATTTCCGCCCCCGTCTTGCCCACACCCGAAAACACGATCCGGTGCGGTGCCATCCCCGCCGCCAGCGCGCGTTCCAGCTCGCCACCCGACACCACGTCTGCGCCCATACCTGCATTTGAAAGGACGCGGAGGACGGCGAGGTTCGGATTGGCTTTCACCGCGAAGGCCACATCGGTCCGCCCCGCCGCCTTTACCGCGTCCTGAAAAACTCGCGCATGTCGTTCGAGCGTCGCGCGTGAATAGACGTAAACCGGTGTGCCGACTTCGGCAGCAATCCGGCTCAGCGGTACATCCTCGGCGTAGAGGATGCCGTTCTTGCTATTGAAATGGTCCATGAAGATCAGCCCGTTGGCGGTAAGTCGAATTTGTCGTCGCGGCGTTTTTCGGATTTGAGCAAAAGCTCGTCATTGCGTTGCGGGCGCGCTTGATCATCGGGCGTCATCAGCTGGTCCGCGGTCGGCACAGTCGCCGCAAATTCGGGCTTAGGCGGTAAGCTAGCGCTGCCCCGTGGCTTCATCACTTGTGTGCCACCACAAGCCGAAAGAGCAAGGATCAGAGCGAGTGATAGGGCAGTCTTCATGAGCGACGTTCCAGCGCCGCACGGGCGGCGGCAATGGCTTCCCTTACCCGAACCGGCGCGGTTCCGCCAAAACTGGTCCGGCTGGCGACTGACGCATCGACCGTCAGGACATCATAAACGCCGACGGTGATGCGCAGATCAATCCCCCGAAGCGCGTCCAATGGCAGGTCCGCCAACCCGCACCCCCGCTCTTCGGCCAACTTGACCGCCCGCCCTGTAACATGATGCGCCTCGCGAAACGGCACATTGGCTTCACGCACCAGCCAGTCGGCAAGATCGGTCGCGGTCGCGAACCCGCTTTCGGCCAATGCGCGCATCCGATCCGTCCGGAAGGTCAGCGTCGCAACCATCCCCGTCATCGCCGACAGGCACAGGCCCAGCAGATCGAACGCTTCGAACAGTGGTTCCTTATCGTCCTGCATATCCTTTGAATAAGCGAGCGGAAGACCCTTCATCGTCACCATCAAGCTGGTCATGCAGCCCATGATCCGCCCCGCATGACCACGCACGAGTTCGGCCGCATCGGGATTGCGTTTCTGCGGCATGATCGAACTGCCCGTTGACCAAGCGTCGGGGAGCGTCACGAACCCGAACGGCTGCGACGCCCAGATGATGATTTCCTCGGCCAACCGCGACAAATGCAGCGAACATTGGACGGCGGCGGTCAGAAATTCGATCGCAAAATCACGGTCACTAACGCTGTCGAGCGAGTTGGCAGTAGGCCCGTCAAAACCCAACGCCTGCGCCGTCATGTCGCGATCAATCGGAAACCCCGTCCCCGCCAGCGCTGCACTGCCCAAAGGACATTGGTTCAACCGCGCCCGCGCATCGGCAAAGCGCGTCCGATCGCGCGCCAGCATTTCGACATAGGCCATCAAATGGTGCCCCAACGTCACCGGTTGCGCGCTTTGCAAATGTGTGAAGCCCGGCATCACGGCTTCTGCATGTACATCTGCACGGTTCAGGAGCGCATCGGTCAGCGACACCAGCCCCGACTCCGTCGCATCAATCGCATCACGCACCCACAGCCGGAAATCGGTTGCAACCTGATCATTCCGCGACCGCGCGGTGTGCAGCCGCCCCGCCACCGGACCGATCAGCTCGGCGAGCTTCGCCTCAGTCGCCATATGAATGTCTTCGAGCGCCGCATCATCGGGCACACCGTTCCCCGCATAATCCGCCGCGACTGCATCCAGCCCCTCCGAAATCATTTTAGTATCCGCCGCCGTCAGGATGCCTTTCGCGCCCAGCATCGCGACATGCGCTTTCGAACCCGCAATGTCCTGTCGCCACATCCGCTTGTCGAACGGCAGCGAGGCATTTATCGCGCGCATGACGGCGTCCGGCCCTTCGCCGAAACGCCCGCCCCACATTGGATTGGAATTTTCCTTGCGCGCGCTAATCGCCTTCGTCCCTATGCTGTTCCTTGCGGCCTGCGATAAGCAGCCAACGCCCGCGCCGCAACCCACGGGCATTGAAACCCCCGACGCCGAAGCGGGCAAGCTCGACATCAGCCAGCGGGGGAAAGCAACGGTGCCAAGCGCTTTCACCGCGCCCGATGGCAAGCCGGTGACGCTCGCCGCGTTCAAGGGCAAACCACTGCTCGTCAATTTGTGGGCGACTTGGTGCGGGCCCTGCGTGAAGGAAATGCCCTCGCTCGACCGCCTCGCCAAACGCGGCGCGGGCAAGCTGCAAGTTGTCGTCGTCAACCAGACCGACGATGCCGCCGCCATCGCCAAATGGTGGGCTCCGCGCCAGTTTGCGATGCTGCAACCTTACCGCGACGAAGACGGCAAATTGGGCTTTGACTTTGAAACCGGCGTATTGCCGACGACAGTGCTCTATGATGCGCAGGGCAAGGAAGTGTGGCGCATCGTTGGCGGCATGGACTGGGACGGCGCGCGTGCCAATACGTTATTGGTCGACGTTTTGGGATAGACGCGAATTCGCTTTGCGGCCTAGTATCCGTGCATGATCCGGTCACTCTTCGCGCTTTTTGCGCTTCTCGTCTCGTTTCCTGCCGTTGCGGCGGGGGGCGTCGTTTCCTCTGCCGATCCGCGTGCCACCGAAGCGGGGCAGGAAATGCTCCGCGCAGGTGGGAGCGCAGCCGACGCGGCCATGGCGATGATGCTGGCGATTACGGTCGTCGAGCCGCAATCATCGGGCATCGGCGGTGGTGGCTTCATCCTTTATCACGACGCGAAAACGGGCAAGATTGCGACGATTGACGGGCGCGAGAAAGCGCCTGCTTCTGCTCGGCCCGATCAGTTCATGACTGATGGCAAGCCGACCAATTATATGAAAGCCTTCCCCGGCGGCCTGTCGACCGGCGTTCCGGGCAATATCCGCCTCGCCGCGCGCACGCATCAGCGCTGGGGCAAGCTCCCTTGGGCAAAGCTGTTTGAGCCCGCCATCCGCCTAGCCGAGGGGTTTGAGATCAACCGAACGCTGGCAAACGCACTGGTGCAACTCGCGCCCGTCTGGAAAGATTTTCCGGCGGCGCAGGCGCTTTACTGGCAGGACGGCAAGCCCAAGCCCGTCGGGACGATGCAGCGTAATCCGGCGCTCGCCGCGCTTCTCCGCAAGGTTGCCGCCGATGGCCCTGAAGCATTCTACACGGGAGCCGAGGGGCAAGCGATTGTCGATGCCGTTGCGGCGTCGGTACTCAATCCGACCAAGCTGGCCATGGAAGACTTGGCGGCTTATCGCCCCGTTGACCGCAACGCCGTTTGCGCGCTGTATCGCCAATACAAAGTATGCGGCATGGGACCGCCTTCTTCGGGCGCGACGACAATCTTGCAGATGCTTGGCACCATCGAACGCTTCGACATGAAAAAGCTGGGGAAGGACAATCCGACTGCTTGGCATGTGATCGGCGAAGCAATGCAGCTTGCCTACGCTGATCGCGAAAAATATCTGGGCGATCCCGATTTCGTGAATGTGCCCGTTGCGGGCATGATTGACCGGGGCTATCTGAAAAGCCGGTCGGCGCTGATTTCGCCGACAACTTCAATCGCCAAATATGAAGCGGGCACGCCGCCGGGCGCTGCACCGCGCACCGCAGGCATTTCATCCGAGGTCCCCGCAACCACACATTTCGTGGCGGCGGATGGGGCGGGCAATGTGGCGTCGATGACCTCCACCATCGAAGGACCATTTGGCAGCCAGTTGGTCGCCAACGGATTTTTCCTGAACAACGAACTGACTGATTTCACCTTTGCGCCTGTCAAAAATGGTGCGCCGGTGGCGAACGCGGTGGCACCCGGCAAGCGGCCCTTGTCGTCGATGTCGCCGACGATTGTTTATGACAGGAAAGGCCGCCCGGTTCTCGCGGTGGGCTCGGCGGGCGGCAAGCGGATCATCATGCACGTCATGAAATCACTGGTCGGCTATATGGACTGGGGCCTGAGCGCGCAGGACGCGATTGCGCTGCCCAATATCTATTTCGGCGGTTCGGCGTTGCTCGTTGAAAAAGGCACGAAGCTGGCGGCAATGCAGAATGAGCTCGCGGCGCTGGGGCAAATGGTTGTGACCACTGATCTGGGATCAAAGCTCAATGCGGTCGAACGCTTGCCCAACGGCAAATGGCGCGGTGCCGCCGACCCGCGCAGCCCCGGCAATGCGCTGGACGAATAAGTCGTGACCGGTAAAACCGGCACGGACAACAGGAGAGACAATGCGGTCGTTTGAACATTTCCCCAATCTCGTGACGATGTTCTTTGCGCGCGCGTCGGACCTCGGCGATGCGCCGTTCCTGTGGCATCGCGAGGGCAAGGATTGGGTATCGCGCAGCTGGAAGCGGACAGCGCTTGAAGTATCCGCGCTTGCCGCCGCGCTAAAACGATTGGGCATCGAACGTGGCGACCGTGTCATGCTGGTCAGCGAGAACCGGCCCGAATGGTGCATTGCCGATCTCGCGATCATGGCGGCGGGCGCGATTACGGTGCCGACCTACACCACCAACACCGAACGCGACCACAGCCATATCCTTCAGGATTCGGGCGCAAAGGCAGTGATCGTTTCAACCGCGAAACTCGCGCGAACTGTTATGCCCGCTGTCATCCGCTCGACTCATTGCAAGACCGTGATCGGCATCGAAGACCTTGGCATCGGTCAGGCGGGTGTGGTCGACTATCACGACTGGACCAAAATGCTCGCAGTTGAAATGGCCGATCCTGCCGCCACCGCTGCGGGCGCAGATTTCAGCCGTGGCGATACGGCGTGTATTATCTACACCAGCGGCACTGGGGGCGCGCCGCGTGGCGTGCAGCAGCATCACGGCATGATCCTGCACAATGTCGAAGGGTGCATCGACATTTTCATCCATGATTTTGGCTGGGGCGACGAAGTGTTCCTGTCCTTCCTCCCGCTCAGCCATGCCTATGAACATTCGGCGGGGCAGTTCCTCCCCATCGGGCTTGGCGGACAGATTTATTATTCGGAAGGGCTCGAAAAGCTCGCCTCGAACATAGAGGAAGTTCGCCCGACCGTCATGGTTGTCGTCCCGCGCCTCTTCGAAGTGCTGCGCACGCGGATCATCAAGAATATCGAAAAGCAGGGCGGTCTTGCGCCCAAGCTGCTCCAGCGCGCACTGGCCTTGGGTGCGAAGGATCTGGGTAAGGGCATTCCGTTCTGGGACCGCCCTGTCGATTTCTTCATAAAGAAAACGCTGCGGCCCAAGGTTCAGGCGAAGTTCGGCGGACGGATGAAAGCATTGGTCGCGGGTGGTGCGCCGCTCAATCCTGATATTGGTACCTTCTTCCACGCGCTCGGCCTGCCGCTGATGCAGGGCTATGGCCAGACGGAGTCCGGGCCGGTCATTTCGTGCAACCGCCCCGGCGCGGGCATCAAGATGGATACGGTTGGCCCACCGCTGATCAACACCAAAGTCCGCATTGCGGAAGATGGCGAAATCCTGGTGCAGGGCGAGCTGGTCATGAAAGGCTATTGGAACAACCCGGCGGAAAGCGCGCGCGTGCTGATTGATGGCTGGCTCCACACGGGCGACGTCGGACATCTTGATGACAAGGGCCGGATCAAGATCACCGACCGCAAGAAAGACCTGATCGTCAACGACAAGGGCGATAATGTCGCGCCGCAGAAGATCGAAGGGATGTTGACGCTCCAGCCCGAAATCATTCAGGCAATGGTCGTCGGCGACAAGCGCCCGCATCTGGTTGGCATTGTCGTACCTGATCCCGAATGGCTGATGCACTGGGCGGTGGCGAATGATTTCAAGCCCGATTGTGCGGCGCTGGCGGATAATCCCGCATTCCAGCGCGCGCTGATGGCGGCCGTCGACCGCGTGAATGCCGATCTGTCGGTCACCGAAAAAGTGCGGCGCATCACCGTCACGCCCGATGCGTTTACAGTTGATAATGAGATGCTGACGCCTTCAATGAAAATCCGGCGGCATAAGATCAAAGAGGTATATGGCGCAAAGCTTGACGCGCTTTACGGGGGCTAGGCACGATCAACTTTGATGGACCCTGTGCTCCTGCGAAGGCAGGAGCCTTGAAGATCAGGTACTGCACGTGTGCCCAAGCTCCTGCTTTCGCAGGAGCACAAGAGAGGTTCAGTTTAAATATATCACGATCTAACTATTGGGCTTCGTATAGGGCGTAAAGCTCGGCACCGCACAGGCACCACCCTGAAAACCGCTCGTGCGGTCGACGAGACGGATCAAATCGCCGCGACAAAGTTGCGATCCGGAGACGTTTTGCACCAATATAAAATCATTGCTCGCCCGCGCGCTGCCGCATCCGGGCGCATCAGCGAGCCAATATTTTGATCGGCTGGCGCGATAGAGAATCGCATCGCGGAAAATTTCGTTTCCGCCCGCTTCGTCAAGCCGAATGCAGGTTTGCGGCTTGCCCGCGACTCGCCCTTCAAGCGCCGCCGTCAACTTGGGGTCCGGCCCCTGCGACATCTCGGTTGTGGTCGCGCAGCCGGTCAGCAGCGCCAATGGCAGGATCATACGAAGCATCTTCATTCTCCTATCCGCGAAAATTGTCCTTTGCCGCACGCCGTTCGGCCAGTTCGGCGACAGTCCGCGCTCGCATGAACGGATTGGTCGCCCGTTCGAGCGCGATCGTCGTCGGTACCGTGGGTTCGCCCCGCGCCCGCGCCGCATCAACATCATCCATACGCGCGATTAACGCAGCATTGCCGGGTTCGGCTACCAGTGCATAACGCCCGTTCGATTGCGTGTATTCATGCGCGCAATAAATGACGGTGTTGTCGGGCAGCGCCTCCAATTTGCGCATGTTGTCAAACATCTGCGCTGCCGTCCCCTCAAACAAGCGGCCGCAGCCCATCGCGAACAGTGTATCGCCGACGAAGGCGATTCCTTCATAATCGAAGTGGAATGCGATATGCCCAGCCGTGTGCGCAGGCACATCAATGACATGCGCTTTCGTCGTGCCCAGCGAAACGACATCACCGTCGCGCACATGCACGTCGAGCGTCGGAATCCGCTCCGATTCCGCCGCTGGTCCGGTGATGATGCAGCCGCCCCCCGCTTTTTGGCAGGCCGCCTTGATCGCCGCATTTCCCCCCGTGTGGTCGGGGTGCCAGTGCGTGTTCCAGATATGCGTGATCATCCAGCCAAGTTCATCAGCCTTGGCGAGCACGGGTTCGGCAACCGCGGGGTCGACGACCATCACATCGCCTGACGTATTCTCGCGCACGAGCCAGATATAATTGTCCGACAAAACGGGAATGCGAACGACTTCAAGGCTCATTCTACCATTTCCCCGTGTTCGCCATCGATGCCCACGGCTCTTGCGGCGGTAAATTCGGCCCCGCCTGAAGCAGCTCGATCGAGATATTGTCGGGGCTGCGCACAAACGCCATGTGCCCGTCGCGCGGCGGACGGTTGATGGTGACACCGCCGTCCATCAGGCGCTGACAGCTTTCGTATATGTTGTCGACGCGATAGGCGAGATGCCCGAAATTACGCCCTTCGGTATACCCCGCTTCATCCCAATTGTGCGTGAGTTCG
Organism: Sphingomonas sp.; assembly: GCA_031369985.1. Taxonomy (GTDB): domain Bacteria; phylum Pseudomonadota; class Alphaproteobacteria; order Sphingomonadales; family Sphingomonadaceae; genus Sphingomonas_O. The sequence continues at coordinate 20,268 of JANMPU010000030.1, forward strand.
AGCTGCGCGTCGCCATCACCGGGCGCGGCGAGGAAAATGAGGGTGAAGCGGCCTTGCTCGCTGTCAAAGCGGCGGAGTTCTTTCAAACCGAGTAGGTCAAAGAAAGCAATTGTCGCGGCGGGGTCCGACACGCGGATCATGGTGTGGAGATATTTCATCCGCCGTATATAGGATCAACGCGGCAGTCTCGCCAGCGACTGTGCTGCCGCTTTGCCCGACATACTTTCAGGCGCGAGTTTGATGGCGGCCTCCCACGCGGTGCGCGCAGCATCATCACGGCCTGACAGGATAGCGATATTGCCCGCCTCCAGTGCAACCGAGGCATCATCCGGCGCGCGTTTTGCGGCTTCCTCAATATCACGCTGCGCACGGGGCAGGTCGTTCATCTTGCGCGCCAAGGTTGCCGATAACAGCCAGCCGAGCGGGTCAGCAGGCACGAACTTTGCCACCAGATCAAGGTCAGCACGCGCACCTTTCATATCGCCGAGCGCCGCCCGCGCCCGCGCACGGTCGAGATGCGCTTCGCCCAGCTGATCCCCCTGCAACGCGCCCCGCGCTAATGCGCCGTCGAAAAAGGGCAGCGCTTTCTTTGGATCATTGCCCGCCAGCGCGGCATTGCCTGCCTGCACCCAAAGCGTCGCCGCGCGACCGTCAGACTTCACTTCCGCCTCGCGCGCCGCCGCTTCGAACGCGGTCGCGGCGGGAAGCCAGCGCTTTTGCGTGACATAAGCCAGCCCCTCGCATTGCCGCGCGAGGATGCCACCGCCCGCAATCCGCCAGGTTCCCGCTTCGGCCAGCGCGCGCACAGGATCGGCGTTGGCCAGCGTCGCACAGGCGTCAAAACGTGCTTGTTCGGGCGAAACGGGCACCGCCGCAGCGGCCAACATCAATAGGATCACAGGCGTTCCAGCAATTGGTCGACCGTCGCAATCAACAGGGCAATATTCTGTTCGCGCGACAGCCGGTGGTCCCCATCCTTTATCAGCGTCACCTGCACATCGTCTGAACGGAGGCGTTCGGCGAGCTGCATCGAAATGTCGCAGGGCACGTCGAGGTCTTGCTGGCCGTGGAGCAGCCGCACGGGGCAATCAAGCGGGACTTCTCCGGTCAATTGCCGGTTCGCCTTACCCGATTGCCAGAATGCCGCGGTGGTCAACAGCGGGTCACCATAATCCGAAGGCCGTTCAATGCGACCATGCTTCTGAATCTGGCCCTTCTCCTGTTCGGAAAACCCCCAATCGGTAAAGTCGGGAGCAGCGGCAATGCCGACCAAGCCCTTCACCTGATCCCCCAGAGCGCGGGCGACCATCAGCATCAACCACCCGCCCATTGACGACCCGACCAGCACTACCGGCCCGCGCACCATGAGTTCAATCGCAAGCACTACATCATCGCGCCACACATCAAGCGTCCCATCCTCGAACTGCCCGCCGCTTGCCCCGCATCCCGAATAATCGAGCCGGAGCATCGCACGCCCCCGCTTCACCGCCCACGCCTCAAGCGCCAGTGCTTTGGTCCCCGTCATGTCGGACATGTAACCGGGCAGGAAAACGAGCGTCGGTCCCTTGCCCTTCAAATGTTCGAAGGCAATGCGAACGCCATCGGCACGGATCAGATCATCCATTCGACCGTGTGCATCTGCGCGGTTGCTGCGCGCTTTTCGACAAGGACAGCGTGCAGGCTGCGTACAGTATCGCTGCCCGACGTCTTAAAGATATTGGGGAAGAACCCGTGCAGCACAGCCCTGATTCCACCCATGATCATGGTCCGGCCGAAGCTCGTGGCTACACCAAAATGCTCCCAGTAGCTTTCGCCGACGGTTTTGGGATGGTCGAGGAAAATGCGGCTGAACACGTGAACGGTCTCCTTGATCTAGCTAACGCCGCCGGGTTCACCTTCGCGCGGGGCGGGGTGTGCGGTGCCTTGGCGTGCCGACGGGGCATGCGCGCTGTCGATGGTTTCGAGTGGCTGGGGCTTGTCGAGTTCGCCTTCCCATTTGGCGACGACTGCGGTGGCGACGGCATTGCCGACGACGTTCGTGCCCGTCCGCCCCATGTCGAGGAACTGGTCGACCGCGAGGATCAGGACGAGTCCCGCTTCGGGCAGGCCGAACTGCGCCATCGTCCCCGCAATCACGACAAGCGAGGCGCGTGGTACGGCGGCCATCCCCTTTGACGTGAGCATCAGCGTCAGGAGCATCGTGATTTCCTGACCGATGGTCAGGTCAATCCCATAAAGCTGTGCAATGAAGATCGACGCGAACGTCATATACATCATCGATCCGTCGAGGTTGAACGAATAACCAAGCGGCAGAACGAAACTCGAAATCCGGTTCGGCACACCGAACTTGTCAAGCGCTTCCAGCGTGCGCGGATAGGCCGCTTCGGACGAGGCGGTCGAGAAAGCGAGCAGGATCGGGTCGCGGATATATTTGATCAATTGGACGATACGCGGGCCGATGACCACGAATCCGGCAAAGATCAGGACCAGCCATAGGATGCCGAGACCGAGATAGAAACTGCCGATGAACTTGCCGAACGTCAGCAGGATTTCGAGCCCGTTGACCGAAATTGCCTTGGCCATCGCCGCAAACACCGCAACCGGTGACACGCGCATGACATAATTGGTGACGACCAGCATGACTTCGACAAGGGCATCTACGCCCTTCACAATCGCAGCGCCTTTTTCGCCAATCGCTGTCAATGCGACGCCAAAGAACACCGAGAAAATGACAATCTGAAGCATCGTCGTGTTCGCCATGGCTTCAAAGATGGATTTGGGGACCATTTCAGTGATGGTCTTGAACATATCGCTATGCTGAGCATCGATCCCCGAACTGCCGACGGCTTTGGCAAGATCGAGACCCGAGTTCACGCCGGGTTGCAACCAGTTGACCAGCACCATGCCGAGCGTAAGCGACACGATGGTAGCGCCCAGAAACCATGTGATTGTTTTTGCGCCGACGCGGCCAAGCGACGCTGTATCCCCCATATGCACGATGCCTGCGACGAGCGTGGCGAACACCAACGGCGCGACGATCATCTTGATCAGCCGCAGGAAAATGTCGGTGATCATCTTGAAATATTTATTGGCTTCGGTGATCGCCTCCGGCGACATCGTGCTGTGCATGACCGCGCCGACGATGATGCCGAGCACAAGGCCGATCATGATGTAAAGTGTCAGCTTCTTGGCCATGTGCGCTCCCTTTCGCTCACCCTAGCCGTTCGAGCAGGCTTTGCGCAAATAGCGAAAGCGTGTCGTCGCGCGCGCCCATGACGATGATGCGGTCGCTGGGTTGGGCGAGGTCGAGCAGGCGAGCGCCGCAATTTTCGCGGTCGGGGATATGTTCGGCTTGGGCACCAATCATCGCAACAAGGGAGTCCGCGCCGACGCTACGGTCGACGGTGCCGCCGAAATAAGCCGGATCACTGATCAGCAGACGATCTTCGGCTTTCATATTCGCAATGAAACTGTCAGCCAATTCGCGGCCCATTTGCTTGAGTGGGCCATAGCCATGTGGCTGAAAATAGATCAGCAGGCGCCCCGGAAAGGCATGCAGCGCCGAAAGCGTCGCCGCAATCTTGTCAGGGTTGTGGCCGAAATCGTCGATGACCGTGATGTCGTTTGCTGTGCCGACGGTTTCCATGCGGCGTTTAAGACCTGTGAACCCTTCAATCGCGGGCATCGTATTACAAAGGGGTTCGCCTGCGCCACAAGTCGCTGCCAGCGCGGCCAGCGCGTTTGCGACATTGTGGCGGCCTGGCACTTTCAGGGTCACGCGCCCCACCGGCATCGTTGCATCAATGAGGTCGAAAGACACCGACAGCGGCTCTTCAACGATATTGGACGCGACGAAATTGCGTGTGGTCGGTTCACCATCAACAGAAAACTCGATTGACAGTTCGCTGTTAAGCGCTCGAAGAAGAGCGAGCGCGTCCGCGTTATCAGCGTTAGCAATTGTCCATCCCGCTCGGCCAAGAAAGTCGCCGAACAGTGTCCGCAATTCATCCATCGATTTATGATCAACCGCGACATTGTTCAGCACCGCGACGGTCGGATTATACAACGCGATCGACCCATCACTCTCATCGACCTCGCTGACGAACACCCGCCCCGCGCCGACGCGCGAACCGCTGCCGTAATTCTTCATGACCGCACCATTCATGATCGTCGGATTATGGCCGGTTTGGTCGAGGATCCAGCCGATCATGCCCGTCACAGTCGATTTCCCGCTGGTCCCGCCGACGCCGATGCTGACCGGTGCGGCATTGAACAATTCCGCAAGCAATTCCGCCCGTGTTATCCGCGCGCAGCCCAATTCGGTCGCACGGACAATGTCCGGCACTGTCGCTTCGACTGCTGCCGACGCGACCACGATTTGATCCGCCGACACGATTCCGCTGCCATCCTGCGCATGCAAACCAATGCCACGCGCCGCTAGCCCCTCGAACTTCGCGCCCAGCCGCCCCTGATCGAGCGAACGGTCCGATCCCGCGACCGTACACCCCTGCGCCGCGACGATTTCAGCCAGCGGGAGCATCCCCGACCCACCAATGCCAACAAAGAAATAGGATTTTGTCATCCGCGCGCTATCATCAATTCGTCGAAAGGGAGCAAGCCGTGAAGATCGCTGTTGTCGCACCAGCCAATATGCTGCCCATTGATGTGCCCGCCAAAATCGCTGCGCTGGCGCAGGCGCGGTTCGGCGACAAAGCGCCCGACATCGTCTTTCACAAACAATGTTTCCTGTCCTCTGGTCACTTCGCGGGGCCGGACAAAGCCCGTGAGGATGCGCTGGTCGAAGTCGCCAATGATCCGAAAGTTGATGCCGTCTGGTTCGCGCGTGGTGGCTATGGGTCGAACAGGATCGCCGAACGGGCAATTGCGCGAATGGGGCCAGCGGCGAAGAAGAAGCCGTTTATCGGCTATAGTGACAATGGGTTCATCCTTGCGGGCCTGCTGGCAAAGGGGATCGGCGAACCCGTCCATGCCCCGATGCCAATCGACATCAACAAACCCGGCGGCGAGCATGCCGTCATGCGCACGCTCGAATGGCTCATGCTGCGCGGCGAGCCCCGGCTGCGCTATTATTTTGGTGACCTCCCCTATGATGCGGGCGGCGGCAAATATGCGGCGTTTAACTTGATGGTGCTATGCCAGCTGCTCGGCACGCCGTTACAGCCCGATTTCAAGGGCCGGACGCTGTTGCTCGAAGAAGTCGACGAAGCGCTTTACGCCATCGACCGCTGTTTTTTTCAGGTTACGTCAAACCTCGGCGTGCGCAAAGCCGCCGGGATCATGCTCGGTCGTTGTGCCCCGATCACGCCGAACAACCCCGATTTCGGCATGGACGAGGAAGCCATCGCCAAACATTGGTGCGAGATTTCGGGCATTCCCTATCTGGGCCGCGCCGACATCGGCCATGATGTGGCCAACAAGGTTGTGCCGTTCGGTTAAGCGGCAATCGGTTCGCGACCGAGCAATGCGCCGAGCCGTTCGACTGTCACGCCCTCGAGATCGGGGAGCACAGCGGAGGCGCCGTCAAATATGCCGCCGACCCACAGCGTGCCCGGCACGACGAACGTCGCAATACCCGCTGCCAACGCCGCCGCCATGCTCGGCGCGCTGTCCTCGATGGCAATCACTTCGCCCGCATCCAGCTCCAGCTTTTCGAGCGCCGCCAGATAGATTGCAGGCGATGGCTTCACCCCGTCGGCGTCTTCACCCGACAGGATCAAATCGAACTGAAGCCGGATCGCCGGGCGCATTGCCGCGAACATCGCATCGATATTGGCGCGCGATGTCGTCGAGGCGAGCGCGACCGACAGGCCTGCGCGCTTTGCATCCGCAGTCAAAGCCTCCACACCGCGGTTCACCGGCAAACCCTCACGCGTCATCATGGCCTGAAAATTGCTGCTTTTCGCTGCGTGCAAGGCGGCAACTGCGCTGTCGTCGAGTTTAATCCCCCGTGCGGCGGCATCGGTGCGAATTCGCGATTGTCCCCCAACGACCGACTGCGGGCCCGACACCATCTCACCATATGTCGCCGCATCCCAGACAATATCATGCCCGGCATCGGCAAAAGCCTGATTAAAGGCCTGCCGCTGCATCTCGGATGTTTCGGTCAAGGTGCCGATGGCGCCAAAGATCACTGCTTTCAAAAATGCCACCGCTAGTCCTTTTTGGTCATTCCGGTAGGGACAACCCGTTTTCCCCCGTCAGGTTTCATCGGGTTGCCGCTCTTGCCGCATTTGAATGAGGGCGGCATATGCGCGCACTATGTCAATAATGCTAAAAATAAGTCTGCCCGACGGTTCCGTGCGCGAAGTGCCGTCCGGCACAACCCCTGCCGAGATTGCCGCGAGCATTGGGCCGGGTCTGGCCAAAGCCGCGATTGCCGCGCGGGTGGATGGTGAAGTGCGTGACATCATGCGCCCGCTGGAGAGCGATGCGACGCTCGCACTGATCACATCGCGTGACGAAGCCGATGCGCTCGAACTGGCGCGGCATGACTTTGCACATGTGCTGGCCGAAGCGGTGCAGGCGCAGTTTCCCGGCACTCAGATTACGTTTGGGCCTTCGACTGACGACGGTTTCTATTATGATTTCGCGCCGAAGGACCGGCCGTTTACCGACGAAGACCTGCCCGCGATCGAAGAAGCGATGCGCAAGATCATCGCAGCCGACAAGCCATTGCGCCGCGAAGTTGTGGCGCGTGATGATCTGATCGCGACGTGGGCGAAGGCGGGCGAGAACTTCAAGGCCGAATGGGCTGCGGAACTGCCTGAGGGCGAGGAGCTGAGTGTCTACTGGTCGGGTAACGATTGGATGGACATGTGCCGCGGGCCGCATTTGGCCTCTACCGGCAAACTCGATCCGCAGGCTTTTAAGCTGATGCGCGTGTCGGGTGCGTACTGGCGCGGCGATCAGAATAACCCGCAACTCTCGCGCATTTACGGCACCGGCTGGCTGAACAAGAAACAGCTCGACGCGCATCTGGTGCGTCTCGAGGAAGCAGCAAAGCGCGACCACAGGCGACTGGGGCAGGATATGGACCTGTTCCACTTGCAACAGGAAGCGCATGGCAGCGTGTTCTGGCATCCCAATGGCTTTGTGATCTGGCGCGCGCTGGAGGCGTATATGCGCCGCGCGATTGATGCGGCGGGCTATCTCGAAGTCAAAACGCCGCAGATCATGGACGCTAAACAGTGGGAGCAATCGGGCCATTGGGGCAAATACCGCGAAAATATGTTCGTCGTGCCCGATGAAATTCCGAATACGGAGGAAGAAGGACCAATCCTTACCGGCAAGGGTGATTTAATGGCGATCAAGCCAATGAATTGCCCGGCGCACGTCCTGATTTTCCGGCAGGGGATCAAAAGCTACCGCGATCTCCCCTTACGTTTTTACGAAAACGGTTGCTGCCACCGCAATGAACCGCATGGCGCACTCCACGGGCTGATGCGCGTGCGGCAGTTCACGCAGGACGATGCGCATATCTTTTGCCGCGAGGACCAGATCGTCGAGGAAGCGCGGGCATTTTGCGCGCTTGCTGACCGCATCTACAAGAATTTCGGCTTCACCTATGCCGTCAAACTCGCGCTGCGGCCTGAAAAGCGGTTCGGTTCGGACGCCGACTGGGACAAGGCCGAAGCCGAATTGCGCGAAGCCGTCGTACGCGCGGGCATGGCGACGCCTGAATATGGCTGGGAAGAATTACCCGGCGAAGGGGCGTTCTATGCGCCCAAGCTCGAATGGCATTTGACCGACGCGATTGGTCGGACATGGCAGGTCGGCACCCTCCAGTCCGACCGCGTCCTGCCCGAACGCCTCGACGCGAGCTATGTCGGCGAGGATGGCGCCAAGCACCGCCCCGTCATGCTCCACCGCGCGATTTTTGGGTCCTATGAGCGCTTCATCGGCATTTTGATCGAACATTATGCAGGCAAATTCCCGCTCTGGCTGGCACCGGTGCAAGCCGTTGTCGCGACAATTGTGTCCGACGCTGATGATTATGCCAGCGAAGTCACCGCAAAACTCGAAGCCGCGGGCATCCGCGTCAAAAGCGACGTGCGCAACGAGAAGATTAACTATAAGGTCCGCGAACATTCGCTGGCCAAAGTCCCACATCTCCTTGTCGTCGGCATGCGCGAGGCCGAGGAAGGGAAAGTGGCTATCCGCACATTGGGGTCGGATGGACAACGGATCATGCCGCTCGACGAAGCCATCGTGATGCTCGTCGCCGAAGCAAAAGCACCCGACCTGCGGGGCTGATCGATGCGGATGCTGATCGTCGCCTCGCTGGGACTCAACATCTTTGTGTTGGCGCCGGTTTGCTTTGGTCTCTTCACCAAAGCCGATTGGACGATCCCAGCCTATGGCGCCGACACGGCGGCGCGCGGCATATTGCTCTCTGTCTATGTTGCCATCTTGATTTGTTCGGTCGGGCTTTTCGCCAAACCAGTCCCGTCAATGGTGGCCGCGTTATTGCTCGTCCAGATCATCTACAAAATAACAACGCCCTTTACGGTCGGCAGTTTTGCCAACCCCGTCGTGATGAGCAACCTCGCTATTGCCGTGTTCCATTGCATCACGCTTTGGGCGATTTGGCAGCGTGCTGGATCGTGATCGAGGGGGTAGCAAGTGACACCCGCTTACCACAGACACAGCGAAATCGTGAACATGGGGTTTCGCATTAACGGCATTTGCCCTAAATCATGTTTTCATTTCGAACGACAACAGGAGTCCGCGTTATAGCACCGCCCATGACCCGCCGCCCGCTTGGGGGCGCGCCAATGCCAAATAATGGCCCGCGTTTTAACGAATTCATTGTCTCGCCCAAAGTGCGTGTCATTGACGAGAATGGCGAAAATCTGGGCGGGATGTTCACGCGCGAAGCCATGGAAGCGGCGCGCGAGATTGGCCTTGATCTAGTCGAAGTCTCGCCGAACGCCGACCCGCCCGTCGCCAAATATCTCGATGTCGGCAAATATAAATATGAGGCCCAGAAAAAGGCCAATGCCGCGCGCAAATCGCAGCACACGCAGGAGATCAAAGAGATCAAGATGCGGCCGAACATCGACGATCACGACTATAATACGAAAATGAAAAAGATTTTCGAGTTCATCGGCGAAGGCGACAAGGTCAAAGTCACCCTGCGCTTCCGTGGTCGTGAGCTTGCGCATGGCCAATTAGGCATGGTGTTGCTACAACGCGTGCAGGCCGACACCGCCGAAACCGCCAAGGTCGAAGCCTATCCGCGGATGGAAGGGCGCCAGATGCTCATGGTGCTGTCGCCGAAATAGTTGGCTTGCCGTAACGGAATGCTGGTTTAGCTCACCGACACACTGTTGCATAAATGCCGCGAGGTTGCGCGAAAATGTCGCATTTTCGCGGCTTGCGCTGGCGGCGGGGCAACAATCGCGATAACCCGCCGTCAATTGGACTGCAAAAGTCCGGACTTTTGAGGAGAGAATGATGCGCAAATTTCGCTTGATCATGTCGGCTGCGCTTTGCTCGGTTGCGATGCCTGCTTTGGCCCAACAAGCGCCGGCAACCGCCGAACCCGCCCAGACTGTTGATGAAGGTGCTACCGGTGACATCATTGTTACCGCGACTCGCCGTAGCGAAGCGCTCTCAGATATTCCGCTCGCCGTCTCCGCTGTGACTGCACAGAGCCTCGCCAATTCCGGCGCAAGCGACATTCGCGCGCTCAATCAGCTTTCGCCATCGTTGCTGGTGTCATCGACATCATCCGAAGCCGCGGGTGGCGGCGCGCGTATCCGTGGCATCGGCACGGTCGGCGACAATCCCGGCCTCGAAAGCTCGGTCGCGACCTTTGTTGACGGTGTTTACCGCAGCCGCGCTGGTGTTGGTCTTACTGAACTCGGCGCGATTGACCGCATCGAAGTATTGCGCGGACCACAGGGCACGTTGTTCGGCCGTAACGCATCGGCCGGTTTGATCTCGGTCATCACGGCAAAGCCATCGTTCAATTTCGGCGCGACCGGCGAAGCGACCTATGGCAATTTCGACGCGATCCGAATTGGCGGCGGCGTCACAGGGCCGATTGGTGAAACCGTCGCCGCGCGACTCGATGGCATTTATTTCAAGCGCAACGGCTTTTTGAAGGATGTTATTTCGGGCCGCAGCATCAACAACCGCGACCGTTGGCTGCTCCGCGGTCAAGTGCTGTTCCAACCGAGTGACGCGCTCTCGGTCCGTATCATTGGCGACTATGCCGACCGCAAAGAAGAATGCTGCGGCGCGACCTACCTTCCCGGCCAGAACGTGACGAATGTTGGCGGCAATCTGGTTTTCGGACCAAATTCGATTGCTGGTCTTGAGCGCGCTCTTGGCGGCACCATCAGCGACAACACCTTTGCCCGTACAACGGCGATCACGCCGGGCGCAGATTACAAGAGCAATGTCAAAGATTGGGGCATTTCGGGCGAAATTAATTATGATTTCGGCGGCGCGACGCTCACGTCGATTACCGCCTATCGCGATTGGGCACTTCAGCGTGGGCAAGACGCTGATTACAACAACCTCGACATCCTGAAGCGTCTGTCGAACGACGCCGGTGGTGGCCAGCGGCAGGGCTTCAAAACCTTTACGCAGGAACTTCGTCTTCAAGGCTCTGCGTTTGATGACAAGCTCGATTGGTTGGTCGGTGGTTTCTATGCCAATGAAACGCTGACATTGCGCGACAATCTTGAATATGGTGCGGATTATACGCGCTATGCCAACTGCTTGGCAGTCGCTGGTGCTGCCCCGACAACCGTAAATCCAACACTGCCGACGTGCTCGACATTGCCTCTATCGGCTTTTGCAGGATACCAAAATTTCCTTGCAGCTGGTGGATTGACGACGCTGAACGGGATCAAGCTTGACGACAAATATCGCCAGAAGAGCCGCAACTATGCGTTCTTCACGCACAATGTCTTCAAGTTCACGGATACGCTCAGCCTGACACTCGGTGCGCGTTACACCAATGAACGCAAGACGCTCGATGCAACCTTCACCGACAACAATAATTATTGCCGGACGTTAACGTCGTTCGCGGCGCTCCCTGTCGGTGATCCACGTCGCGGTCTGCTTGGCCTCGCCACGCTGCCTTGCGTTATTGCGGGTACGCCGACCGGAACGTTGACGCAAAATGGTCGGGTGAAGTCGGAAGACCGGCTGACCGGCACTGCCGTGATCAGCTTCAAGCCGGTCGATGATCTTCTGATCTACGCAAGCTACTCGCGCGGTTACAAGGCGGGTGGGTTCAACCTTGACCGTTCGGGTCTCGCCCGCGTGCAGCTAACGCCGACGGTCGTCGGCGCAATTTCACCGACTGCCGACACGCAAGCGCTGACTTTCGAACCCGAAATCGTCGATTCATTTGAATTTGGCTACAAGCTCAACAAGCCGGGCTTTGACCTCAACATCGCGGCCTTCTACCAGAAGTTTAAGGGCTTCCAGTTGAACACATTCAACGGGCTGAACTTCATTGTTGTGAACGTGGATAGTTGCAAAGCGTCACTCGCTGGTGCCGATCGTGACCTCAGCAACGCGACTGGCACTTGCACGGCGGGAACAAAGTCCGGCGTCTCGTCCAAGGGTCTCGAAATCGAAGCCTTCCTGCGGCCTGTCCGTCATGTCGGCGTCAATCTCGGCCTGACTTACACCAACACCCGCTACGGCAATGACCTTGTCGGCGTGGGCGGCGTAGCCTTCCCAGGCGCGCTGTTCCAGCTCCCGGGCAGCCGCTTGTCGAACAGCTCGCAATATGTCGCGACCGGTTCGTTGAGCTGGACGCCGCCATTGGGTGATAGTGGGCTTTCGGGCCTTGTCTATGTCGATACGCGTCTGCAGAGCGATACCAACACCGGGTCGGACCTCGACATTGAAAAGGTGCAGGATGCGTTCGCGGTCACCAATGCCCGTATCGGTATTCGTGGTGCCGAACAGAAATGGGCACTTGAATTCTGGGCACAGAATATCTTCAACGTGAATTACCAACAGGTTACGTTCGACGCCCCGCTGCAAGGTGGCGGCACCACGCGCCAGACCCAGGCATTCGGATCAACAACGAACCAGCTTTATGGTGCGTTTCTCGCCGAGCCACGCACTTATGGTGTGACGGCGCGGTTTAAGTTCTAAATCGAGCTCCCCTTCAGCGCTTGCTGGAGGGGGCGGGGGGTGGCCCCTTCCTCGCCGGTCCTGCCGGCTGATCGACAAAAAAGAACCACCCCAAGCCCCTCCACGAAGGCGTGGAGGGGAATCAAATTAGAATCTTTTAAGCCGCTACTTTCGCACTCGCGACAACGTCCCCCGTCGCCGCTTCCAACAAACGCTTCTCCAGCGCCTTCAACCGCACCGTCCCTTCGACCTTCCCGCCGATCAGGTCGGTCACATAAAAAACGTCGACCGCGCGCTCGCCATAGGTTGCGATATGCGCGCTGTGAATTGTCGCTTTTGACTGGAACAGAGCATAGGCCAGCGCCGCCAGTAGCGCGGGACGGTCGCGCGCGTTGACTTCGATCACGGTGTAGCGGTTCGAGGCTTTGTTATCGATCAAGACATTGGGCTGGATCGCAAACGCATCGGCACGCATCCGCGCCAACGGCCGCGCAATCAGCCGCTCGTCAAGATGCCCGCGATTGGCCAGGCCGTCTTCGATCCCCTGCGCGAGCCTCTTCAGCCGCGTCGCTTCATCAAACGGTCGCCCAAACGGATCCTGCACGAGGAAGTTATCAAGCGCCATCCCGTCGCGCGTCGTGTGGATGCGCGCATCGATGATGCTTGCGCCCGCCAGATGGATTGCGCCCGCCAGCCGATAGAAAAGCCCCGCGTGGTCCGCCGTATGCACCGTCACCAGCGTCGCACCCCGTGCCGGATAGACTTCAGCGCTTACCGCCAGCGGCTTATCGCCGGCTTCGGCGATGTGGTGGGCGTTGCGGATCAGGATATCGTCCGGCTCGGCAATCCAGTAGCTTTCGGGAAAACCCGACAAATAGGCATTGAAGCGTGGCGCATCCCAATCGAGTGCCGCTGCAAGTGCTTCCTGCTTCGCATCAATTTTCTCGCGGCGACCCGATTGTTTGTGACCAAGCCGCAGCACTTCTTCGGCGGCCTCATAAAGATCGCCGAGCAATTGCCGTTTCCAGCTGTTCCACACCCCTGGCCCGACCGCGCGGATGTCCACCACCGTCAGCGCGAGGAGCAAGCGGAGCCGCTCGGGCGATTGCACCGCTTCGACGAAATCCATGATGGTCTTGTAATCGGATAGGTCACGCTTGAACGCGGTCGCCGACATCAACAAGTGCCAGCGTACCAGCCACGCCACCGTCTCCGTTTCCGCCGCGCTCAGCCCGAACCGCGGGCATAGTTTCAGCGCAACGTCGGCCCCCAGAACCGAATGATCCCCACCCCGCCCCTTGGCGATGTCATGCAGCAACACCGACATATAGAGCACACGCCGCGAGACGAGCTGATTGACGATGGCAGTGGCCAGCGGGTGATCAGCCTTCAAATCCCCCTTTTCGATCCGTGCGAGCAGGCCAATCGCGCGGATGCTGTGCTCGTCCACCGTATAATGGTGATACATATCGAACTGCATCTGCGCGACGACACGGCCAAAGTCGGGAACAAAGCGCCCAAACACGCTGGCCTCGTTCATCCAGCGCAGCACGGTTTCGGGATCACGTTTCGACGTCAGAACTTGCATGAACAGCGCATTGGCCCGCGCATCGCCGCGCACTTTCGCATCAATCAACTTTGCATCGCGGTTCGCCGCACGCATTGCCTGCGGGTGGATTTCCAGACCATGTTCATCGGCGAGCGCGAAAATTTCGACCAACCGAACAGGATCTCCCTGAAACCAGTCATCCGATGGCAGCGCCAGCCGCCCGCGATCCAGCACAAATCCCGATAGCTTGCGCGGGCTCCGCATAAACCCGGCGAGCGTGAACCGCCGCCCTTTTGCAGCCATACTATCATCAAGATGCGCGAGGAAAACCCCGGTCAAATCACCGACATGCTTCGCCATCAGGAAATAATGCTGCATGAAGCGCTCGACGGCGGATCGCCCCGGCCGGTCAGCATAGCGCATCCGCCGGGCGATTTCGGGTTGAACGTCAAACGTAAGCCGGTCTTCGGGCCGCCCCGTGACACTGTGCAGGTGACAGCGGACGGCCCAGAGAAAATTCTCGGCCTTTTGGAACTGGCGCAATTCAGGTTCGGTCAGCAATCCCTTATCAACCAGTTCCGCCACCGTCTGCACGCGGTGGACATATTTGCCGATCCAGAACAGCGTGTGGAGGTCGCGCAGGCCGCCTTTACCTTCCTTCAGATTGGGTTCGACGACATAGCGGCTGTCGCCCATCCTTTTGTGCCGTGCATCGCGTTCGGCGAGTTTTTCGGTGACGAACACGCGCGCCGTGCCCACCACAACTTCGGCTTGAAACCGCGCCGAGGCTTCATCGTAGAGCGGCTGGTCGCCCCAGACATAGCGGGATTCGAGCAACGCGGTGCGGATGGTCAAATCGCCTTTGGCCATGCGGATCATTTCATCGAGTGACCGCGACGAATGCCCGACTTTCAACCCCAGATCCCAAAGCGTGTAGAGCATTGATTCAATAACTTGCTCGGTCCACGCGGTCTGCTTCCACGGCGTCAGGAACGCGATGTCCACGTCTGAAAATGGCGCCATTTCGCCGCGCCCATAACCGCCAACCGCTAGCAGCGTCAGCCGCTCGGATGCGGTTGGATTGCCCAGCCGGTGCAGCCGCTGCGTCGTAAAATCATAGGCAAGCCGCAAAATCTGGTCGGTAAGAAACGCCTGCGCTGAAGCCACATCATTGCCACGCTGGGGGTGTTCTGCGAGCCGACGCGCAATCTCCGCACGACCCGCATCAAGCGCAGGTTTCAACATTGCCACTGCCTCGGCGCGTGCGTTCGCTTCCAAAAGTGCATCAGCCAGCACACGCCGATCAATAATGGCGCGGCGGTTGGCGATATTGTCGAAGCGAACGGACATCCCACCGCTCTAAAGCGCTTGCACCAGCGCGTCACGCATTTAGGAACCGTCGTGTGGTAACCGATACTTTAATCCGTGAAGGCATGGACGCGCTACGCCGGGGCGATGCCGCCGCCGCGCGCGCTGCATTCGAAAGCGTGACGAACGAAGATGATGCCTCGCCGCAAGCATGGCTTTGCCTCGCGCAAAGCTGCACGATGCTAGACGACGACAGTGCCGCTCATGCTGCGCTCGACGCGGTGCTGCGACTGGAGCCCCGCAATCTTTATGCGCTTCTGATGAAGGGGGATGCTTTCATCGCCGCGGGCGATGATCGCGCGGCGGTCAGCTGGTATACGATGGCGATCAATTCTGCTGCGCGGCTAACGTTGCCGCCTCATCTGATTGAGCGGCTGGACGCGGCGCAGGCCGTGCTGGTGCGGGCCCGCGGCAGCTTTCGCGACCATCTCGATATGGCGCTTGCGGACCGTGAGGTTACGGATACCGGTGCACGTTTTGACGAGGCACTCGCCATTTTGTCGGGCGAAAAGCAAGCCTATTTCCAGTCGCCGTCGGTATTTTACTTTCCAGGTCTGCCGCACACGCAATTTTTTGAGCTCGCTGACTTCGCGTGGGTCAAGGCTTTGGAAGCGGCAACGCCAGCAATCCAGTCTGAACTCGAAGCGCTGGTTGCAAGCGACACCGGGCACAAACCCTATGTTGAATCCGAGCCCTCCCGCCCAAGCAAGGGACATCAGCTCCTCGGCGATCCGAGCTGGAGCGCGTTTCACCTGATCGAAAATGGCGCGCCGGTCGCGGGCAATGCCAACCGCTGCCCCGCTGCAATGGCGGCACTAGCCGACTTGCCGATCCCCCGGATTCAGGATCGCTCACCAATGGTGCTCTTTTCGGTCCTGAAACCCCACACCCACATCCCGCCGCATTCGGGGGTGCTCAACACGCGGCTCATCGTCCATCTGCCGCTCATCGTGCCCCATGGCTGTCGGCTTCGGGTTGGCAATGACACCCGCGCTGTCGTCGCGGGCAAAGTCATGATTTTTGACGACAGCATCGAACATGAAGCCTGGAACGACAGCGATGAAACGCGCGTCATCCTGCTTTTCGAAATCTGGCGTCCGGAATTGACCGCCGCCGAGCGCCATGCGCTGACTGCCATGTTCGAAGCGATCGGGACCTACCCGTCGGCCTGAAGCGCTTTTAGCCGATACAGCGCTTCGAGTGCCTCGCGCGGGCTGAGTGCGTCGGGGTGGATCGTATCGAGTTCGGCGCGCAAGGGATCGGGCGCGGCTTCCTCCACCAGCGCCGCGAACAAGGGCAAATCATCCAGCCCCGCTGCCAATCCGCCTGTCGCTGCCCGCCCCGCTTCGAGCTTCGACAGGACGGCCTTCGCCCGCGCCAGTACCGCCGGGGTCATCCCCGCCAATCGCGCGACGGCGATCCCGTAACTACGGTCCGCTGGCCCCGCCGACACTTCATGCAAAAGGACAAGATCGCCTTTATATTCACGCGCGCGGACATGGTGGAGCGAAAGCGCGTTGAGCTTCTCCGCCAGCCGCGTCAGCTCGTGATAATGCGTGGCAAACAGGCAGCGGCATTTGTTGACCTCATGCACCGCCTCCACCACCGCCCACGCAATCGCAAGGCCGTCATAGGTCGATGTGCCCCGCCCCACTTCATCGAGGATTACAAACGACCGCTCGGTCGCTTGCGCCAGAATCGCGGCGGTTTCGACCATTTCGACCATGAAGGTGGACCGCCCGCGCGCTAGGTTATCCGAAGCGCCGACGCGGCTGAACAGACGGTCGACCAGGCCAATCGTTGCTCGGGCCGCGGGGACGAAACACCCCGTCTGGGCCATCACCGCGATCAACGCATTCTGGCGCAGGAAGGTCGATTTACCACCCATATTGGGGCCGGTGACAAGCCACAGCCGATCACTTTCGGCCAGTGCGCAATCATTGGCCACAAACGACGTGCCCGATTTCGCGAGCGCGGCCTCCACCACCGGATGCCGCCCGCCTTCGATGGTCAGGCAGGGTTCCTCGACCAAAGCCGGACGACACCAACCGCTTTCGACCGCGCGTTCGGCATTGGCGCTCGCGACGTCCAGCCGCGCTAACGCATCCGCCGTCGCCGCAATCGTGCGCGCGGATTGCAAGGCCTGCCCCGTCAAATCCTCGAAATGCGCAGCTTCGGCGGCCAGCGCATGCGCGCCCGCTTGCGTCACTTTCAACGCGACATCATGCAATTCGGGCGCATTGAACCGCACGACCCCCGCCAAAGTCTGCCGGTGCGTGAATCCTGAGTCCGCCGCCATCAACGGATCGGCTACCCGCGCGGGGACTTCGATATGATAACCCAGAACGCCATTATGCTTGACCTTCAGCGCCGCAATGCCCGTACCCGCGCGGAACTGCGCCTCAAGCGCCGCAATCTCGCGTCGCCCGTGCCCGCCGGTATCGCGCAGATCGTCAAGTGCCGCGTCGTATCCCGCCGCGATATAGCCGCCAGCGCCCGTATCGACCGGCGGGCTTTCGACCAGCGCGCGGGTGAGCAAGTTAATCAACGCCCCATGCCCACCAAGATCGGGGAGAAGGGCAATCAGCAGCGATGGCGGATTCGACAAAGCCGACAATCGCTCGCGCAGCTCCCAAGCCGCTGCCAGCCCGTCGCGCAGCCCCCCCAGATCGCGCGGGCTGCCACGCCCTGCTGACAACCGCGCCAACGCCCGCGAAATGTCGGGCAACCGCCGCAACGTCTCGCGCAACCCTTCGCGCGCGCCGCTATCGCTCGCCCAATGTGTGACCAGATCAAGCCGCGCATCAATCGCCACGCGGTCCATCAGCGGCGCAGATATATCCGTCGCGAGCATCCGCGCACCCGCACCGGTCACCGTCCGGTCGATGCAATCGAGCAAACTTCCGCTGCGCGTCCCGCCCGCCGAAACCGTTAGCTCAAGACTTTCCCGCGTCGCCGCATCAATCGCCATATGCGCCGCACGTGTCCGCTGCACCGGCGGCGACAGAAACGGCACGGTCCCTTTTCCAGCATGGTCGAGATAGGCCAGCAATCCTGCTGCTGCCGCCAGTTCGGGCCGCGTGAACTGACCAAATCCGTCGAGCGTTGCGACACCGAACAACGATTTCAGGCGGGCCTCGCCTTTGGTGGAATCAAAGTCTGTCGCTGGTCTTTCCTGTACGCCTGCGAAAGCAGGAGCATTGGAAGAAGGGATGCTTCCCGCCTCCAAAGCACCTGCTTTCGCAGGAGTACAAAGAAGTTCCGAAGGGTTGAGCCGCGCCAATTCCGCATCCAACCCCTCCGGCGACATCGCACTCAGTTCAAACCGCCCGGTCGACACATCCGCTGCGGCCAACCCGTAAACCCCACCAACGTGCGCTAGGGCAACCAGCCAGTTCGCTGCCTTGCCGTCAAGCAAGACATCCTCGGTCAGCGTTCCCGCCGTCACCACGCGAACGATGTCGCGCGCAACCAGCGTTTTCGAACCCCCGCGCGCTTTGGCTTGCGCCGGCGTTTCGACCTGTTGGGCAATGGCAACACGGTGCCCGCCTTTGATCAACCGCGCTAGGTAGGCGTCCGCCGCATGCACTGGCACGCCGCACATTGGCACTTTTTCGCCGTCATGCTCTCCCCGCGCCGTCAGCGCGATATCGAGGCACGCCGCCGCCGCACGTGCATCGTCAAAGAACAATTCAAAAAAGTCCCCCATGCGATAGAACAGCAAGCAATCCGGCGCTTTGGCCTTGAGCGCATGATATTGCGCCATCATGGGTGTTGGTGTGCTAGCCATTTGCGCGCCGCTTACGCTACAGCTTGGTGGGAATCGAGAGGGCAAGTATGAGCGACGAATCGAACATCCAGTTTTCGGACCGTGAGGCGCTGCTGTTCCATTCGGAAGGACGCCCGGGGAAACTGGAAATCGTCGCCACCAAACCGATGGCAACGCAGCGTGATTTGAGCCTTGCTTATTCGCCCGGTGTTGCCGTCCCCGTCCTTGCCATCGCCGCCGATCCGGCGACAGCCTATGACTATACGACCAAAGGCAATCTGGTTGCCGTCATTTCGAACGGCACGGCAATTCTGGGTCTCGGCAATCTCGGCGCACTCGCCTCGAAACCGGTGATGGAGGGCAAAGCCGTCCTCTTCAAACGCTTTGCCGACGTCGATTCAATCGACCTCGAAGTCGCCACCGAAGACACCGACAAGTTTATCGAAGCCGTCGCGCTGCTTGAACCAAGTTTTGGCGGGATCAACCTTGAAGACATCAAGGCCCCCGAATGTTTCATCATTGAACAAGCATTGAAGGAGCGGATGAAAATCCCGGTTATGCACGATGATCAGCACGGGACCGCGATCATTACGGCGGCGGGGCTGATTAACGCGATGCACTTGACCGGGCGCGAGATGAAGGACGTTAAGATCGTCGTCAACGGCGCGGGTGCGGCGGCAATTGCTTGCACCGCGCTGATCAAAGCGATGGGCGTCCGGCACGACAATGTTATCATGTGTGACCGGTCAGGCGTGATCTATCAGGGTCGCGAAGCCAGCATGGATCAGTGGAAATCGGCGCATGCGGCCAAGACGGATGCACGCACCCTTGAGGAAGCCTTGGACGGGGCAGACGTCTTCCTTGGGCTTTCCGCGAAGGACGCACTCACCCCGGCGTTCCTGAAGAAAATGGCAAAGGAACCGATCATCTTCGCCATGGCCAATCCCGATCCCGAAATTACACCGCCCGCTGCCAAAGCGGTCCGCCCCGACTGTATCGTTGCGACGGGGCGGTCGGATTATCCGAATCAGGTCAACAATGTGCTTGGTTTTCCGTTCATTTTCCGTGGTGCGCTTGATGTCCGCGCTACTGCCATCAACGAGGAAATGAAGATCGCAGCCGCCAACGCCATTGCCGCGCTGGCCCGTGAACAAGTCGCCGAGGAAGTCGCGGCGGCTTATGGCGGTCGCGTTTCGAATTTCGGTCGCGATTACATCATTCCCGCCCCCTTCGACCCGCGCCTGATGGAAGTCGTCTCGTCGGCGGTGGCGCAAGCCGCGATGGATTCGGGCGTGGCAACACGGCCAATCCTCGACATGGACGCTTACCGCCAGACGCTGCGCAGTCGCCTCAATCCCACCAACTCGGTGCTTAGCCTCGCTTATGAAGGCGCACGTGCGCACCCCAAGCGTGTTGTCTTTGCCGAAGGCGAAGAAGAAGTCGTCCTGCGCGCCGCCATCGCGTTTAAGGATGGCGGCTACGGCATCCCGGTACTCGTCGGGCGCGACGACGTCCACGAACGACTCCGCGCGCTGGGTGTCGACAAACCCGAGACGTTCGAAGTGTACAACAGCCGCAATTCGCCGCTCGTCCCCGCGATGATCGACAAGCTCTACGAACGGCTCCAGCGTCGCGGTTATCTCCGCCGCGAATGCGAACGTATGGTCAATCAGGATCGCAACATCTTTGCCGCGCTGATGCTGAAACTCGGCGAAGTCGATGCGATGATCACTGGCACCACGCGGACCTATGCGCAGTCAATGCGCGACATCCGCCGCGTGCTTGATCCCGCCGTCGGACAAACGCCTTTCGGTATCCATGTCCTTGTCGGCCAGACGCACACGGTGTTCATGGCCGACACCACAGTCAACGAACGCCCGACCGCCGCCGAACTGGCCGATATTGCCATCGGCACGGCCGCCGTCGCCCGCCGCATGGGGCATGACCCGCGCGTGGCCTTCCTCAGCTATTCGACCTTTGGCAATCCATCGGGCAACTGGCTCGCGCCGTTGCGTGAGGCCGTCGAAATCCTTGAGGCGCGTGGCGTAGGGTTTGAATTCGAAGGCGAAATGGCACCAGACGTTGCTTTGAATGCCACCGTGATGGCCAACTACCCGTTCAGCCGACTGTCTGGCCCCGCCAATGTCCTGATCATGCCCGGTCTGCAATCGGCCAACCTCAGCGCCAAATTGCTGCGCGAACTCGGCGGCGATGCCGTGATCGGCCCGATGCTGATCGGCATGGAGAAACCGGTTCAAGTCGCAACAATGGGGTCAACCGCAAGTGAATTGGTGACGCTGGCGGTGCTGGCGGCTGGCGGCGTGGCGCGCTAGTGCGCTAGTGCGTTAACGATCTTAAGCTAATCCTGTGCTCCTGCGTAGGCAGGAGCCTTGGAGGCCCGGGCCGTCCTCAAGTGTCCAAAGCTCCTGCTTTCGCAGGAGCGCAGGCTTGTTTTAGCCTAACCTGATCGCGCGTTAAGCCGCATCCTCCGCATCCAGGCCATAGGCCGTGTGCAACACACGCACCGCGAGTTCGGTGTAATCTTCCTCGATCAGCACGCTGACTTTGATTTCGCTTGTGCTGATTGCGAGGATATTGATCCCGCGATCCGCCAGCGCCTTGAACATCGTCGAAGCCACGCCCGCATGGCTCCGCATCCCCACGCCGACGACCGAAATCTTCGCGACTTTCGTATCGTGAACGACGCCCGAAAAGCCGATGCTCTCCTTCGCCTTGTCAAGCGCATCCAACGCCCGCGCCAGCTCCGCCTGTGGCACCGTGAACGTCACATCAGTCGACCCCGGCCGACCCGGCGACTGGTGCGCAATGTTCTGGATGATCATATCGACGTTGATGTTGACCTCGGCCAGCGGCGCGAAGATCCGCGATACTGTGCCCGGCGTGTCGGGCACGGCCATCAACGTTACTTTGGCTTCATTTTTGTCGTGCGCGATCCCTGTGATCAGCTGGCGTTCCACATCATCTCCTAGCTCGTCATCGCTGACGATCATTGTTCCGGGCAGGGTGTCGGCAGTCGCCGAATTGGTCGGGTCATCAAAACTCGAAAGCACTTGAATGCGGACCCCCGCTTTCATCGCTAGCCCTACCGATCGGGTCTGTAGGACTTTGGCTCCAACACTCGCCAACTCGAGCATCTCTTCATACGTCACGTTCTTCAACTTCCGCGCACGCGGCACGATGCGCGGGTCGGTCGTGTAAACACCGTCGACGTCGGTGTAGATGTCGCATCGGTCGGCCTTGATCGCTGCCGCCACCGCAACAGCCGAGGTGTCCGATCCGCCCCGGCCAAGGGTTGTGATCCGGCAATCAATTTCATCGGATGTGACACCTTGAAAGCCCGGGATCACTGCCACTTCGCCGCGCTTCCAACCCGCTTCCAAATTGTCCGAGTCAATGTCCACGATCCGCGCCGCGCTGTGTACTGCGTCGGTCCAGATCGTCACCTGCGAACCCAACCAACTGCGTGCTTTCACACCCAAGGATTGCAGCGCAATCGCCAGCAAACCGCTGGTCACCTGCTCGCCCGACGCGACCACCACATCATATTCACGTGGGTCAGCCAGCGGCGACGCTTCTTTACAGAAACCCACCAGACGATCCGTCTCCCCTGCCATCGCGCTCACCACGACCGCAACTTCATGCCCCGCCTCGACTTCGCGCTTCACGCGCGCGGCGACACTGCGGATGCGTTCGATCCCCGCCATCGACGTGCCGCCGAATTTCATCACGATCCGCGCCATTGCGCTCCACTTCCCCCTTGGGCTTTTGCTTAGCTTTTACGTGGGGGCCTGATAGAAAGGCGCTATGGTGAACGCAACCACATCGAATATTGTCCCCCGCGAAGCTGAGCATTTCGGGGCAATGGCGGCGGACTGGTGGGATCCGAAGGGATCATCGGCAATGCTGCACCGGCTAAACCCCGTGCGACTGCGCTATATCCGCGACCAAGTCGATGCGCATTGGCATGGCGATCCCAAGGCGCGGATCCCGCTGTCAGGCAAGCATGTGCTTGATATGGGCTGCGGTGCGGGATTGCTGGCGGAACCGCTAGCGCGGCTCGGCGGCACGGTGACGGGCGTTGATGCGGCGCATGAAAATGTCGGCGTCGCGCAGGCGCATGCGGCGCAATCGGGACTGACGATCCGCTATCGCTGCGGTGAAGTTGATGCGGTGAAAGGCGAGAAGTTCGATCTTATTACTTGCCTCGAAGTAATTGAGCATGTCGCCGATCCTGCTTCATTTATTGCTCGGCTGGCGGGATTGCTTGCGCCCGGCGGGCTGATCATTCTTTCCACGCCAAACCGCACACCGTTGTCCAAAATCGCGCTGATCAGCGTTGGCGAGACCGTTGGTGGCATTCCCCCCGGCACTCATGATTGGGACAAATTCCTGACGCCCGATGAACTTGCGGGTCATGTCCGCGCGGTGGGCTTGACCATCGCCGATCAGCGCGGCTTGGCATTCGGCCCGCTCAAGGGGTTTCATGTGTCCGATAAGATGCAACTTGATCATTTTCTGGTGGCTTATGCGTAACTTGGTTCTGCTTCCTCTTCTCCTCACCGCCTGCACCACGGCTCCCCGCCAACCCACCGAACGCGACATGCCGGGCATTTTCTCCGCCGACGCCACACCCAGCAGCCGCGCGCTGATGGTGCAATTTCTGAATGACGGCCGCTTTGGCGGTGACACACCCCAACCCGGGGGTGTCGTCCAAACGCAAGGCTATTGGCGAATGGGCACGTTCGACGAAAAGCGCCGCTGCACGGTCATCGAAACCAAACCACGCCAAGGCGAATGGCGCGAAGGGTTCTGCGCCTCTATCGAAAACGAACGCACGGCGCTTAATTGCAAGGGCGAAGGCGACGCGCGATCCTGTTTAATGTCGCGCCGTCCGGGAAAGTGGAAAGCCTAGTCTTTCCATGCCCAATAAAGCTGCGCAGGCAGGATGTTCCACGCTTCAAACGCATGGTCGATCCGCGCAAAAAACGGCGCCATGAAATCGCGGCATTTCGGGTTGAACTGATAAACCAGAAACGCACCGCCGCTACGCAGCACGCCGTGTGTCGCCTTGCCAACCGCTTCACCCACGCCCTCGGGAAGCGTTGAAAAGGGAATGCCCGACAGGACGAAATCAGCTTTCTCAAAACCTGCCGCTGCGACAGTCGCTTCGACATCCGCCGCCGAACCCAGCACCGCGCGGAAGCGCGGATCGGCAATCGTTTCCTTCAGATAATCAATGAAATCGGGATTGGTGTCGATCACCAGCAACGTCGCGTCCGGGCCCATCCGTTCGAGGATCGGGCGACAGAATGTCCCGACCCCGGGCCCATATTCAACAAACAGCTTCGTATTCGCCCAGTCCACCCGTTCGAGCATCCGCCGGATCAACCGGTCCGACGACGGTATGACTGACCCGACCATCACGGGGTGCTTCAGAAATCCGGTGAAGAACATCCCCCAGGGGGTGCGCGGCAGGCGGAGAGCAAAACGGCGGCGTTTGATCGACTTTGCCGTAACGAGCGTCATAGATATCCTTGGGAAATGCCAGCTTCAGCATCAGCGTTTGCAAATCCGCGCCGAAACCGCAAGCACAATGCGGCCACTTCTGCCGGTTGCGGGGGGCGCTTCACCGCGCTAGTCTCGTCACCAAGTGCTGCAAGTCATTAAATTTGCAGTGATCGAGAGTGAAATTTGTGGCCCCAATCGCGCCAGAACCGCGCCGACCGCGCGGGCCGTATCGTCGAACTTATGCCGCGCTGGACCTTGGCACCAATAATTGCCGCTTGCTGATCGCGCGAGCAGCCGAAGGCGAAAGTTTCACGATCGTCGATGCGTTTTCACGGATTGTGCGTCTTGGCGAAGGGCTCGGCGCGAGTGGGCGGATCAGCGACGCCGCCATTGAACGCGCGATTGCCGCGCTGCAAATCTGTTCGGACAAACTAGTGCGGCGTGGGGTCTATTTGTCGCGCGCTGTCGCCACTGAGGCCTGTCGCCGCGCCACCAATGGCCCCGATTTTGTCGCGCGCGTCTATCGCGAAACAGGCATACTGCTTGACATCATTGATCCTGGTGAAGAAGCGCGGCTGGCGGCGGGTGGGTGCCACCTGATGCTTGAACCGGGTGACGGTCCGGCACTCATCTTCGACATTGGCGGCGGATCAACCGAGCTCGTTCGTGTCGAAACGCATGGCAACGACCTGCGCATCATCGACTGGACCAGCATCCCGTGGGGCGTCGTCTCGATGTCCGAAAGCGAGCCGCATGGTGACCCCGAGCTCGATATCCGCCGCGCCGCTTACGCCCGGATGCGCGCCCGCGCTGCGGAAGCGATGGCGGATTTTGTCGACCACCGGCAAGTCAGCAACGGCGCGCCCCTACGCCTTCTCGGCACGAGCGGCACCGTCACCACACTCGGAAGCGTCCATTTGGGTCTGACGCGCTATTCACGCGATCTGGTCGATGGCCTCCTCCTCACAGCACAGGAATGCCGCGATATCAGCGCACGCCTCGCTGACCTGAGCGTCGAGGACCGCGCGCATGTCGCTTGCATCGGGCGTGAGCGCGCCGATCTTGTCGTCGCCGGATGTGCCATTCTCGAAGCAATTCTCGACCTGTGGCCCGCCCCGCGCGTGGGCGTCGCGGATCGCGGCATCCGCGAGGGTATCCTGCGCAACCTCATGGCGAATGAACGGTGAGTAGAGGCGGCTCCGGCGGGCGTACCCGCGTCAAGACCGCGCGGGGACGGACGACGTCGTCAAACCGTTGGCTCGAACGGCAATTGAACGACCCCTATGTCAAGCGCGCCCATGCCGAGGGGTATCGCAGCCGTGCCGCCTATAAACTTATCGAGCTCGACGAGCGTTTCAAATTCCTGCGTGGCGTCCGCGCCGTCATCGACCTCGGCATTGCGCCGGGCGGATGGGCACAAGTCGTGCGCAAGCAATGCCCGAAAGCGCGGGTTGTCGGGATAGACCTCCTCGCCGTCGATCCCATCCCCGGCGTCGAAATTGTGCAAATGGATTTCACCGATGACGGCGCGCCCGCATGGCTGACGGGCGCGCTCGGCGGCCCCGCAGACCTTGTCCTGTCCGACATGGCGGCCAACACGGTCGGCCATGCCCAGACCGATCATCTGCGAACGATGGGCCTCGTCGAACTTGCCGTCGATTTCGCGTGCCAAGTGCTTATGCCCGGCGGCACGTTCGTTGCAAAATCATTGGCAGGCGGCGCGGACAGCGATCTCGTCGCCGAACTCAAACGTAATTTCACCAGCGTGAAACACGCCAAACCCCCCGCGAGCCGCAAGGGATCATCCGAATGGTATGTTGTCGCCCAAGGATTTAAGGGCCCGGTTTAAGGGCGTTACTGCCCCGTGATATCCCTGAATCGCGCGCGGAACGCCGCGAGTTCAGCGCCCGACAGCAGCGATTGCGACTGGAAGCTCACACCGTTCGGGTTCACTGCCACCCCACCGCGATAGACCTCGAAATGAAGATGCGGCCCTGTCGACAGGCCGGTTGACCCAACATAGCCGATCACTTGCCCCTGACTTACGCGCGCACCCGCCGCCACCGCAATCGAACTCATATGTGCATAACCGCTGCCAAGGCCGCCGCCATGCGTCAGCTTCACCATTTTGCCATGCCCGCCATGCCAGCCGGAGAAACTCACGACGCCATCAGTCACCGCGCGGATCGGCGTGCCGCTCGGCGCGCCATAATCGGTGCCCTGATGCAGGCGCGAATAGCCGAGCAGCGGATGGAGCCGCCAGCCAAAGCCGCTTGTCTTGCGCGCATTCGCGACCGGCACGGTAAAGCCGGGCCGCGTCTGGCCAACGCCGGTCAAATCATACCAATCCGTGCGGCCGCCGACTGTCCATTCGATCATCCGCGTCGCACGCTCGCCTTGTGACAGGCCAACGTAAAGCAGCTTGCCAAAGCGGACTTCACCCGTTGCCGCGCGGTCGCGCTGAATGATCATGTCAAAGCGCGCATCGCTGTCGATATTGCCAATCGCCACTTTGGGGGCAAGTGCACGGATATATTGCTGCGCGATTTCGCTTGGCGCGCCACCCGCCGTGGCGGACATGAAAATGCCGGTGCCAACTTGGCCCGACACACGCAGCGGCGTGCTGTCCACGGCAATCGGCTGGCGCGTCATGACAATGCCACCGCCCGACCGGCTGAAGCTCACCCGCACGTCAAACCGCGCGCGGAACGCCAATGTTTCCAGCGGCCGCGCCATATTCTTGTTCGCGCGCCGCCCAAGCGTCAGCGTCAGTGCCGTACCCGGCGCAATCGACGAGGGGTCAACGACAGCGCTGGTCAAGTTCGCAACTTGCCGCGCTTCGGCCCCACCAACGCCAGCGCGCTCCAATGCACGGGCGAGGCCATCGCCCTGCCCCAGCGACGCCGACAAATCGAGTGTCGGCCGTTCGGGCGTTCCTGTCAGCGCCTGCACGGCATCGGTCGCGCCCATTTTGCGGCCCGTGTCCCCGCCCCAGGCGAGTGGCGCAATCGACTGCGCGCGCGTTTCCTCAAACGCGGCGGGCGGCATTGGCGCTTCGACAACTGCGGGCAAAGGATCGAAAGTCGGGGCGAGCGCAAACGTGATTGCACAGAGCGCGGTGCAGGTCGCGAGGCCGCGCCACCATGTCCGCGAACCAATCTCGGCACCCAAATCGGGCGCAAAGTCGAAATTGTCGAACCTTTGGGGTTTGTGGATGGTGTCGGCGCGGCCGAAAACGGGGCCGTTTGCGGGAATAGCATTATCGAGCGATAGCACTGCTGTGCCAGCACCGAAGCCGATCCCCCCGTCGTCCCGATAATACAAGGCCGTTCGCCTTAAATGGTTGCAACCCGCGCGGCTTTCACCACACGCAACGGAGCTAATGACCGAATTTCGTTAAAGTCAAACTAACCCATCGGAATCGATTGCAGGATTGCGGCCAACTGCCCGTCGGTGGGGACAAGCTGACTCAATGACTTGCAACCCCGCGCACAACCGCCATTTTAGAACAGATGGCCCGCCGCGAATCCTCAACAATCAAAGCGGTGCTCGGCCCGACAAACACTGGCAAGACCTATCTCGCCATCGAGCGGCTGTGCGGCCACGCATCGGGCATGATGGGCTTTCCGCTGCGCCTTCTCGCCCGCGAAGTTTATGACCGTGTCGTCGCGATCAAAGGGCCAAAGGAAGTCGGCCTGATCACCGGCGAGGAAAAGATCATGCCTCAAGGAGCACGCTGGCTGCTCTGTACAGCGGAATCGATGCCGCGCGACCGCGATGTTGCATTCGTCGCCTTGGACGAGGCGCAATTGGGCGCGGACCCCGAACGCGGGCATATATTTACTGACCGGATGCTCAATGTGCGAGGCCGTGAGGAAACGATGATCCTCGGCTCCGAAAGCCTGCGCCCAATGATCCGCAATTTGTTGCCCGAAGCGGAAATCATCAAACGCCCGCGCTTTTCGACGTTGAGCTATGCTGGCGCAAAGAAGCTATCCCGCCTGCCCAAACGATCCGCCATTGTCGCCTTCAGCGCCGAAGAAGTTTATGCTGTTGCTGAAATGTTGCGCCGTGCGCGCGGCGGTGCGGCGGTCGTGATGGGCGCGCTTTCCCCCCGCACCCGCAATGCCCAGGTTGCGATGTATCAGGCAGGCGACGTCGATTATCTTGTCGCCACCGACGCCATCGGCATGGGTCTGAATATGGACATTGACCATGTCGCCTTTGCCAGCTTGAACAAGTTTGACGGGCGGCGGCAACGGCGGCTGACAGTCGCAGAAATGGCGCAGATTGCGGGCCGTGCGGGTCGTCACCAGAAAGACGGGACTTTCGGTAGTTTGGGCGGCGAGGAAGGCCCCGCCGCGTTCCGCCCCGAAGAAATCAAAGCCATCGAGGAACACCGTTTCCCCAAGCTCGATCATCTTTATTGGCGCGAGGGCGATCCTGATTTGTCGAGCGTTGATGCCTTAATCGGATCACTTGAGACCAAACCGACGGAAAAAGGCTTATGGGCGGCACCCGAAGCCATTGACCTGCTGGTCCTCAAACGCCTTGCCGAAGACCCCGTCGTCCGGGATCGCACCCGCAAACCGGCGATGGTTGCACGCCTTTGGGCAGCCGCAGGTCTGCCCGATTTTCGTAAAGTCGGCGCCGATCACCATGCCCGAACGGTCGCCCGCGTCTTTCGCCACATTAGTGAAAATAATGGATATATTCCGGTATCTTGGTTCGCCGATGAGCTGGCCCGGCTGGACCGTATTGAAGGCGACATCGATACGTTGGGCGGGCGCATCGCCGCTGTCCGTACCTGGTCCTACATCGCGCAACGCCCCGACTGGCTGGCGGATCCCACCCACTGGGCGGGCCGCGCGCAGGAGCTCGAGACCAAGCTCTCCGATGCCCTCCACGCCCGCCTTACCGAGCGCTTCGTCGACCGCCGCACCGCAGTGCTTATGCGTGAGATTGGTAATGATCCCGCCCTCCTCGACGTCGTTGTTGCCGACGACGGCCGGGTTCTGGTTGAGGATGAAGCCATCGGCCACCTCAATGGCTTTGCCTTTACTGTTGATCCAGCCGCAAGGACCGGTGACCGTAAACGCTTGTTGGCCGCAGCCGAGCGCCGCTTGCCAAAGGAACGCGCGCGGCGTGCAGCAGCGCTGGTTGCCGCCCCCGATAATGCCTTTGCCTTGGTCGATGACCCAATTGCGATCCGCTGGAACGGCAATATCGTCGCACGTCTTGCCGCTGGTCGCACACTGACAGTGCCGCGCCTGTGCCCGGAAGCCGCTCTCGACACGCTCGAACCGCGCGACCGTGAAGCGGTAGTGGCGCGGCTTGAAGATTGGTTCGACGGCCAAATTCGTCGCGCTCTCGCGCCGCTGCTCGCCATGACGCAATCGGCGAGCGACCTTTTCACCCCGCCCCGCGTCCGCGCCTTGCTTGCGCCACTGGCAATAGGTGGCGGCTTTGCGGCCCGCGCGGATATCGAGACCGCACTCAAGACGCTTGACCCCGATGACCGCCGCATCCTCCGCCGTGCGGGGCTGACAGTAGGAACGCTCGACCTTTACGATGCTCGCTTGCTCAAGCCCGAGCCGTTGCGGATGATCGCGACTTTGCAAGCGGTGCGGGACAAAACCCCCGTCCCCACCCTGCCACCACCCGGCACGACGGTCACCACGATCAAAGGCCCCATTCCCGGCTATCGCGCCTTTGGCCCCAAGCAAATCCGAATTGACCTCGTCGAGCGCGTCGCCCACGCGGTTCATGAGGCACGCAAGGACAAAGCAGGCTTCATCCCCGATCCCGCACTAGCGACGTCATTCGGGATCGACGCCGCAACCTTTGCCGCGATCTTACGCGCCGGTGGGTTCCGGATCGGCTCCGACGGCCGCTGGACATGGCATAGCCGCCCGCGCAACCGCGCCGCCGAAGCGCCGAAGCCCAAGACCGCTGCGTTTGCCGCACTGGAAGGTTGGCAGGGTTGAGGATCGACAAGTATCTCTGGTTTGCGCGGATCACGAAAACACGCGCGCTGGCGCAACGACTGGCCGAAGCCGGGCATATCCGCATTGATGGCCGCCGCATCGACCGCGCGCATGCCACCGTCAAACCGGGCGAGACGATTACGCTGATGATCAACGACCGCGTACGCATCCTCCGTATCGAAGCGATTCCCGAACGACGTGGCCCATCCGCCGAAGCCCGCGCTACTTACACCGACATCGCCGTTGACGGGAACGCGGCGGAATCCTAACGGTTTAGGCCGTAACCAAATACTGGGGAGCGCCGAAGCACTATGACTTATGTCGTCACTGAAGCCTGCATCAAGTGCAAATATATGGACTGTGTCGAGGTGTGCCCGGTCGATTGTTTCTATGAAGGCGAGAATATGCTCGTCATCAACCCCAGCGAGTGCATCGATTGCGGCGTCTGCGAACCCGAATGCCCCGCGGAGGCAATCCTGCCCGACACCGAAAGCGGGCAGGAACAGTGGCTCGAGCTTAACAACACATTCTCGGCGCAATGGCCCAACATCACGCGCAGCCGCGAAGCTCCCGCCGATGCCGATGATCACAAGGGCATGGCCGACAAGTTCGAGAAGTTCTTTTCGCCGGAGCCGGGCGAGGGCGATTAACCCTTCGTTACGGCGATACCGTAATCGGCAAGAACCACGCGGAACTTCGCTTTGGGCGGGCGTGTCATTTCCGGGATTTGATACAGCTTGCCATCTTTCAGGTGAATGGTTGCATCGCTGCTATCTGAGAATTCGGTCATTTTGATGTGATCAATGCTGGTCAGCAAAATGCGTTTGATGTCGCCATTGCGGTCGATTTCCATCGCTTGCCGGTCGATCCGCATCCCGCAGATAGGATTTGCAACAATCGTATAAAGCATCATCGGCACGACAATAAGGGGCGGTGCAATAGCATACCATGGCGCCGCGTAAGCCCAGCCGAACGCAACGAAGCCAACCGAGGCGACCAGCGCGAAAAGGGTCGACGGGCGGCGTCCGGCCAAGCTGTATGTGTAAACTTCATTCATGCCCTCGGCGAATATCAGAATACCCTTTCGTGCTGGTAAAGGGTCGGGCATCCGTCTTGACCTTCTGCCCAAGAAAACCGACTGGGTGACGCAGTGGCAGCGTAATCAAGGAGGAGGACGACATTATGAGCGAAGCCGACCTCCAGACTGACCCACAGCCCGAAACCCAGCTCGACGAGGATGATCGCCTGCGTCCCGAGTTCGTGCGCGAGGTGTTGGCGCGGGTCGAGGATGGCGATCATCAGGGCGCGCGTGATCTTGTCTCGCCGTTGCATCCCGCGGACATAGCAGACCTTTTCGAGCTGACCCCGTCGGACCGGCGTGCGCCTCTCGCGGCGGCGTTGACGGACCTGCTCGACGGGGACGTCTTGTCGGAAATGAACGATCACGTCCGCGAGGAAATGATCGACGCGCTGGAGCCGCATCAGGTCGCGGATATTGCCGCCGAGCTCGACACCGATGATGCCGTCGCGATCATCGAGGATATGGACGACGCCGATCAGGCCGCTGTCCTGCGCGCGCTTGATCCCGATGACCGCGCCGCCATCGAAGCAGCGTTGGCATTCCCCGAGGAGTCCGCCGGTCGCCTGATGCAACGCGAGTTGATCGCGGTGCCCCAACATATGACTGTCGGACAGGTCATCGATTACCTCCGCGACAATCCCGATCTGACGACCGATTTCTGGGAAATCTTCGTTGTCGATCCGCAGCATCGGCCGATTGGCACATGCCAGCTGTCGTGGATCCTTCGCACGCCCCGCGCCATCCCGCTCGCCGATGTCATGAAGCGCGAGCAGACGCTGATCCCGGTCGACATGGACCAGGAAGAGGTGGCGCTGCGCTTCCAGAAATATGCCCTGATTTCCGCCGCCGTTGTCGATGATGGCGGGCGGCTCGTGGGGATGATCACCGTCGATGACATCGTCCATGTCATTCAGGAAGAAGCGGGCGAGGATATCCTCAAGCTCTCCGGCGCGGGTGATGGGGACATCAACCAGCCGATCCTCGAAAGTTATAAAGGCCGTGTCCGCTGGCTGCTGGCCAATTTGGTCACCGCGCTGGTGGCATCGTCGATCATTGCGATGTTCGAAGCAACGATTGCGCAGATGGTCGCGCTGGCCACGTTGATGCCGATTGTCGCGGGCGTCGGTGGCAATGCGGGGACGCAGACAATGGCCGTCGCAGTGCGCGCGCTGGCGACCAACCAGCTGACCGATTCGAACACGGTGCGCACAATCATGCGCGAGATGCGGATTGCGTTGCTCAACGGCGCGACGGTGGCGGCGGTGATTGGCGTGGGAGTAAGCCTATTGTTCCAGAACCCGCAATTGGGCGCGGTGATTGCAGCGGCGATGATGACGAATATCTTTGTTGCAGGGCTGGCGGGGGTATTGGTGCCGGTGATGTTGGATCGGTTTGATCAGGATCCCGCTGTGGCGTCGTCGGTGTTCGTGACGATGCTGACCGATTCGATGGGATTCCTAGCGTTTCTGGGGCTCGCGACCATGGCAAATTTGACCGGCTGACATGCTCCACCTGACCAAAGTCGCGTTTGGCTGCACCAGCCTTGAACATCTTTCCGAACGTATTGCAGCGCGCGGTGACGTCGTGCGGCTAACAACGCGGTATCGACCGAAACGCTATGAAGAAATCATCGGCGGCTCGTTGTTCTGGATTTTGAAGCATAAGCTGGTCGGGCGCAGCGAGATCATCGGCTTTGATGATGCCGAGGGCGGCAAGACCGACATTATGATCAAAGCGCGGGTCATCGCCACTGTCGCCCTGCCCAAGCGCGCGCATCAGGGGTGGCGTTATCTGGAGGCCGCCAATGCGCCCCGCGATTTGGGTGAGGGTGCGGAAGGAGCGGACGAGCTTCCAGCTGCGCTAGCAGGGGAATTAGCGGCGATGGGACTGATCTAGCGGTTGCAGCGGGCCTCACCCGATCCTTCCTTCACAATGGTACAATTGTCAGTGCCGGTGACATCGACATTGCCCGAGCCTTCGACTGCGATAGTCGCACGCTGGCGAACAGCCGCGCTGATGTCGCCTGATCCTTCGACAGCAATGGTCGCTTGCTGGCTGACAAGGCCCCGCGCGTCGATGTTGCCGGACCCTTCAGCGGCCATTGTCGCTTCTGTGGCGGTGCCCGAAATGGTAAGGTTGCCCGACCCCTCCGCGGCTAGCTGCGCGCGCTTGACGGCAATGGAAGCAATTTTGAGATTCCCTGAGCCCTCTACGGCCGCGCCGAACGTGGGGCCGTCCGCGCGATCCACCGTCATGTCGCCCGATCCTGCGACGCCCGCCGCTGTGATACTGGGCATGGTAACGGTAATGGTCGCGCCACCATAATCGCCACGCAGCCAGTTGGTCCGCCCCGACTTACGGTCAATTTTCAGCGCGTTCTTTTCAACGCGGATGTCAAGCAGGTCTAGCACGCGCTTGGAACCGTTAGCGATCACGCTGAACGTCGGTCCACGAACGACGCGAACATTATCGGAGCCCTCAAGGCTGACCGACTCAAATCCACTGACAGCAAAGCTGCGCGTCGATACGGGTCCCGCCCCCTCACGCGCTGCATCGTCGGACGAGTAGGACCAGTGCATCAAGCCGTCGCCACCAGCAGCGTTGCTGGCGACGCCATAAAGCGCGAGTGCAAGAAAAGGGGATGCAATGAGAAGTGCGCGCATGTCGGCCTCCGCTGTGTTGCAAAAGCAATACAGCGTTGGAGCCAACCGTGCAAGTGATATACTTAGACGGCAACCTTGTTATAAATCGCCGCCGACGCGCGCAGGATGTCGAGCAGCTTCACGAGCGCGGCGGGCTCGTCAATCTGTTCCATCGCCGCGAGCTCGCGGGCCAAACGCGAGGCCGCCGCTTCGAAAATCTGGCGCTCCGAATAGCTTTGCTCGGGCTGGTCTTCGGCGCGGAACAGGTCGCGGACCACTTCGGCAATCGACACCAGGTCGCCCGAATTGATCTTTGCTTCATATTCCTGCGCACGGCGCGACCACATGGTGCGCTTGACGCGGGGCTTGCCCTTCAGCGTTTCGAGCGCTTCACCCATTTGCTTGTTCGACGACAGCTTGCGCATGCCGACGCTTTCGGCCTTGTTGGTCGGCACGCGGAGCGTCATCCGCTCTTTTTCAAAGCGGAGTACATAAAGCTCGAGCGCCATTCCGGCGATTTCCGATTTCTGCAGCTCGATCACACGGCCAACGCCATGCTTTGGGTAAACAACATAATCGCCAACATCGAAAATCAGGGCATTCGAAGCCATTCATCGACCTTTCTACACGGACCATAGCAGCACCGTTGTTGTTGAAGACCCTGCACCGCAAAGCGAGCAGATCAGTCAAAAACAAAAATGATTGAGAGTCCTTTTGGGGTTACGCGGACAGGGCTGCCGTGACGGCCTCCATCTGTTTCGGATGACCAATTAACAGATTCGTAATAAAAATGCCAGCCTTTCGCATTATCTTGCGCGGTGGGGTCGACTTTGCTTAAGGGCGCGGTCGACACAAAAGGATTTTCCATGGCCGAAACACTCACTCTTACGCTTGATACCGGCGAAGTCACCATCAAGCTGCGCCCCGACCTTGCCCCCGGCCATGTCGAGCGCATCGCGACGCTCGCAAATGAAGGCTTTTATGACGGCGTTGTGTTTCACCGCGTGATCGACGGTTTCATGGCACAGGGCGGCGATCCGACCGGCACTGGCATGTCGGGATCAAAGCTCCCTGATTTGACTGCCGAATTCAGCCGTGAAAAGCATGCCCGTGGGGTGTGCTCGATGGCACGCTCTTCCGCACCAAACAGTGCGAACAGCCAGTTCTTCATCTGCCTCGATGATGCAACGTTTCTTGACGGGCAATATACCGTGTGGGGCGAAGTGACGTCGGGCATGGACGCCGTTGATGCCCTGCCCAAAGGTGAGCCGCCGAAAGTTCCGGGAAAGATTTTGAGCGCAAAGGCGATTTAAGATCCAAAGCAAAAAATGAAACTGTGCTCCGGGCTTGACCCGGAGTTTTGCGACTGCGGTTCGCGCCACTTTTCGCAAGGCTTCGAATCAAGTCCGGCGCACATTGCACTTGAACTAAAGCCGCTTCACCAGATTGGCCTCAAGCATCGGACGATACCGATCCGGAAACGGGCACGCCCCATTCGCATCAGTATAAACCAGCGCCGTTTCGCACGTCGACACGCACATGCCATCCTGAAACGCGCCAAGCATGATTGTCCAAGACCGCGTGCCGATATGGCCAATTCCCGCGGCCATTGTCACGGGCTTGGGATAATGCGCCTCTGCCACATAAGCGATTTCGACATTTGCGATCAGCCAGCGGATCGACGCATGATCGCGACCGAGCGCGAGCGAGCGGTTGAACCGCCCCCGCCCTTCCTCAAACAAGCCTGCCATCGACACATTGTTGATGTGACCGAGCATGTCGAGATCGGCCCAGCGCGTCTGCATTTCGAACGAGAAGGGATAGACAGCGGGGTCGAGCCGCCAGCTCTCCGGTTTGGCCATTAACGGGGCGCCATGCGGATCGCACCGTCCAACCGCACGTCTTCGCCGTTGAAATATTGCGTTTCGATCATGCACATCGCGAGCGCTGCATATTCCGACGGGTCGCCAAGCCGCTTGGGATAAGGCACTTGCAGCGCCAGCGAATCCTGCGCGGGCTGTGGCAGCGCGGCGAGCAACGGCGTGCGGAAAATGCCGGGAAGGATGGTGTTCACGCGGATATTCTCGTTCATCAGGTCGCGGGCAATGGGGAGCGTCATGCCGACAACGCCGCCCTTTGACGCTGAATAAGCCGCTTGGCCGATCTGCCCGTCCTCCGCCGCGACCGACGCAGTGTTGATAATGACACCGCGGTCGCCGTCTTCCAGTGGATCAATGCTCAGCATTCCTGCCGCAGACTTGGCGATGCATCGGAACGTGCCGACGAGGTTGACTTGAATGACAAAATTGAACGCATCGAGCGGGAAACTGCGGATGCTGCCATCATCCTTTGCGCGGCTGACGGTCTTCATCGCATTGCCGATGCCCGCACAGTTGACGAGGATGCGTTCCTGCCCATGCGCTTCACGTGCCTTTGCGAAACCGGCGTCGACGCTGGCGTCGTCAGTGACATTCACTTCACAGAACGTGCCCCCGATTTCGGCTGCAAACGCGGTGCCCTTGTCACGCTGCAGGTCAAAGATCGCGACCTTCACGCCCTTTGCCGCAAGCGCCCGCGCCGTTGCCGCGCCAAGGCCCGATGCGCCGCCGGTTATGACGGCTGAGATGGATGAGTCGAGTTTCATAAAATATGCTCCTGATGAATCCGTATCCCCGAGCGAAGCCGAGGGGCACTGCCGAGCGCAGACGAGGCTCTCGTCGCGTTAGCGCTATTCTCGGCAACGCTCGAATAAGCCCCTCGGCTTCGCTCGGGAAGGCGGTGTTGCTTCAAACTAAAGCCGTTCAATAATCGTCACATTGGCAATGCCGCCGCCTTCGCACATAGTCTGAAGGCCGTAACGCCCACCGCGTGCTTTCAATGCGTGCACCAATGTTGCCATCAGCTTCGTGCCCGATGCGCCGAGCGGATGACCGAGCGCAATTGCGCCGCCATTGACGTTGAGCCTCGCGGGGTCCGCGCCGACATGCTTCATCCATGCCATTGGCACCGGGGCAAAGGCTTCATTGACTTCATACAAGTCGATATCGCCAATCGTCATGCCAGCACGCTTCAATGCCCGATCAGTCGCGAATAACGGTTCTTCGAGCATGATCACGGGATCGCCGCCCGTGACCGTCAGATTATGGATGCGCGCCATCGGGGTCAGGCCATGCGCTTTCAACGCCGCTTCGCTCACGATCAACACGGCGGATGCACCATCACAGATCTGGCTGGCATTCGCGGCGGTAATGCTGCCGCCGTCCTGCAACAGTTTTACTGCGGCGAGACTCTCGGCGGACGCATCATAACGAATGCCTTCGTCCTTAACGTGCATTTCATTGCCGTCGGGCGTTTCGATTTCCAGCCCGATAATTTCACAGTCGAACGCACCAGATTGCGTTGCCGCTGCCGCACGACGATGCGATTCAAGCGCGAACGCATCGAGCATTTCGCGCGTAAAACCATGCTTGGTCACCATCATTTCAGCGCCGGTAAACTGGCTAAACATGATGCCGGGATATCTCGCTTCAAGCCGCGGCGACTTATAGTTGCCCATCCCTTCTTTCATGTGAAGCATCATCGTCGATCCCATCGGCACGCGCGTCATGCTTTCGACGCCCGCCGCGATTACGATGTCCTGCGTGCCTGACATTACTGCTTGCGCGGCGAATTGCATCGATTGCTGCGACGATCCACATTGCCGGTCGATCGACACCGCAGGCACACTGTCGGGCAGATTGTTCGCGGCGAGCACGGCATTGCGACCAACCTGTCCCGCTTGCTGCCCACCCTGCATTACGCAGCCCATAATCACGTCGTCAACCGCTGCGCCGTCAATCCCGGTGCGCGTCACAATCGCATCGAGCACTGATGCCGCCATATCGACCGGGTGCCATCCGGCGAGTTTCCCGCCGCGCTTGCCGCCTGCGGTGCGGACCGCATCAACGATGTAGGCTGTTGCCATTTGCTTTCCTTTGACGTGAACGTAAACTTGGCACTCTCTTG
This sequence comes from Sphingomonas sp., assembly GCA_031369985.1. Classification (GTDB taxonomy): domain Bacteria; phylum Pseudomonadota; class Alphaproteobacteria; order Sphingomonadales; family Sphingomonadaceae; genus Sphingomonas_O. The sequence continues at coordinate 58,327 of JANMPU010000030.1, forward strand.
CGCGTTCGTTCGGGTGAGGCAAGACCGAATTTCGGGGAACTTTATGAATGTGAGCGAAGCCGTGGCGGCAAGACGATCAGTGAGGGGGTTTCTGGATACGCCTGTCGATCTTGGCCTGATCCAGCAACTCGTGGCCAAAGCATCACGTGCGGCCTCGGGTGGCAACTTGCAGCCGTGGCATGTCGACATTGTCGCGGGCGATTCGATGAATCGCCTCAAACAAACCATGATGGCCAAGTTGGCGACCGGCCCCGAAACGCCTGAATATGATATCTACCCGACCGAGCTTGTCGCTCCCTATCGCGACCGCCGTTTTGCCGTCGGGGAGGCAATGTATGCCCATATCGGCATCCCGCGCGACGACAAGGCCGCCCGCCGCATGTGGTTCGCGCGCAACTTCGCTTTCTTCGGCGCGCCGCTCGCGCTGTTCACGACCGTGGATAAACGCATGGGTCCACCACAATGGAGCGACCTCGGCATGTTCCTGCAGAGCTTCATGCTGCTCGCGGTCGAAGCAGGCCTCGCGACTTGTGCGCAGGAATGCTGGGCAATCTATCCCGAAACGGTGAAGGCATTCCTGAACACGCCCGATGAACGCATGCTCTTTTGCGGCATGGCCGTCGGCTATGAGGACCCGAACGAGCCCGCCAACCAACTCCGCACCGACCGCGCAGACGCAAGCGAATGGGTCACCTTCGTGGACTAAAGTATCGATAAACTCATCAGCGTCAACCAGTGCTCCGGACTTGATCCGGAGCCTTGCGAGATGTGGCACGGACTCCAATCGCACGGCTCCGGTTCAAGCCCGGAGCACTAATATATATAGCTGCCAAGTCGCACATAACGTGCATTTGACGGCGCGCCCCTCTACGCGTGGCCGATGCACCTCACCAACTTCGACCCCACCACGTTCCTGCGCGATCATTGGCAAAAGAAACCGCTCCTGATCCGCAACCCGTGGGCGGCATGGGCGAACCCGCTTGATCCCGACGACCTCGCGGGGCTTGCCTGCGAAGACCATGTCGAATCCCGCCTGATCGTCCAAAAGCCAAAAACTTGGAAAGTCGAACCCGGCCCGATCCCCGAAAAGCGCTTCGGCAAGCTCGGCAAAGCGCCGTGGACGCTCCTTGTCCAAGCCGTCGATCATCATGTCCCCGACGTCGCTGCCCTCATCGCGCCGTTCCGCTTCATCCCCAATTGGCGGATCGACGATGTCATGGTCAGCTATGCCAGCGACGGCGGCGGCGTCGGGCCTCATTTCGATCAATATGATGTGTTCCTTGTGCAGGGTCTGGGCACGCGGCGCTGGCAAGTTGGCGCGGTGTGTGACGATGCAACCGAACTGCTCCCGCACGATGATCTCCGCCTGCTCGCAAACTTCGAGCCGACCGAGGAGTGGCTGCTCGAACCCGGCGACATGCTCTACGTGCCCCCCCGTTTCGCGCACAATGGCGTCGCGGTCGGCGATGATTGCATGACTTACTCAGTAGGCTTCCGCGCGCCGAGCCGCAGCGAACTGATCGCGCATTATGTCGATGATGTGCTTGAGGGATTGTCTGACGACGACCGTTACGGCGACGCCGGATTGGCGGCCCAGACAAATCCTGGCGAAATCACCCCCGACGCGCTGGCGAGCCTGCATGCAATGGTCATCGAGCGCCTCTCCAACAAAGACGCCTTCGCCCGCTGGTTTGGGGAATATAACAGCACGCCCAAATATCCCGACGTCGATTGGGCACCCGAAGTGTCGATGAGCATGGATGAACTCCGCAAGCGCCTGACCAGCGGCGAACTCCTCCACCGCAACCCGGCAAGCCGCTTCTCCTTCGTGCGACGGGGGGATGGCGTGCTGCTTTTTGCCGACGGCGAGAGTTTTGAATGCGAGGGGGAGGTGGGGGCGTTTGCCGAAATGCTTTGTGCGGAAGAACGGATCGTCATTTCGCCACCGCAGGCTAAATCTAAAGCAACAATGGCGCTTCTCAATCGGTTGTCCAATCAGGGAGCCGTGGCATTCCATCCCGAGGATTGACCCAACCCCCGTCGCCCCGTGCTCGACACGGGGTCGGCTAGCCTGCCTCGATAGCGCCGAGAAAAGCCAAGCCCCGCATCAAGTGCGGGGCGACGAGAATTGGGATGGCCGCAGTCGACAAGATGGCGGACGTTGGCGATGTCGACTGAGGTCAACGAAAGCTGCCATAACGGAACACTATAGGTTTAACGATTTTCGATTAGGGTTCGTGACAGAATGATAGCCTGCTGGTCGAAGTTTATCGAGTAAGGCGTCAGAGCCGCGTGCTTTTGCAAAGTCTAATTCAGCATCGGTAATGCCCGTGAACCCAACTAAGATCACTTCGCCAGAAGGAAGGCGGAAGTCCTGCGGACCATCCTCTCGTTCGACAAGCACCAGATTACGAATCTCGCAATCTGCTGCGCCGTTAACGGGAGCCCGCAAAGGTATGCGGTCATGTAGAGAAAAACGGTCGCGTCCCGGATACCGACCGGCCCCAAGAAGAAGATCAAAGGCCAACATATTCTGCAGGGTTTGGATTGCCCAATCACCCTTTTCGGACACGGCAAAAGTGAACTCAACCCCCGCTCCCGATTCTCCATTTGGATCATATTTACTTGGGTCGTCGTCCCAAGGGTTTGAGTAGCCGGACGTAACATAAAGCCAAGACTGGCGTGAAGAAGTAGGCGCGAACTCAAAAACGCCGAGGAATAGCCATTGAGGATCGATGTCGCTTTGACTAAAACGCTCAAGAAAAAGTGCTTGAGAAAGCGGAAATATGCCTCGATTTATGGGTCCAAAAAGGCGGGGATATACTTCCTCCTCTCGGACCTTCCACACTCCTTCAAGGTCCATCACAATCCTCTCCAGATCCTACAACCGACCCAAACTAGCGTCCGGTTTCGAACGGAGAAAGCCAAAAACCTGCCTGTCCGGACCCCCCAACCTTCTTGCCATCAATGCCCCTACAAAATCGCTTTCCTACAGGGACGCGTCTGTGCTTAGCTGGCGCTATGAACATTGATCCTATTCTAGCCAAGCGTCAAAGCAAGACCCCGAAAATCCGCCGACGCGCAAAAATCCTGAATGGCTTCGATAGTGTAACCTTCGTAACCTTTGCGGGAGTGCTCCATCGTGAGAACTTCGAGAACTTCGCTCCTCTCAAACGGCTGCCCGCCAAACGCCCACCGCCAACCCCTCGACAGTCCACTCGCCAACCCCCCAACGCACCAATCTTAACGTCGGGTGCCCGACTGCCGCTGTCATCCGCCGCACTTGGCGGTTGCGGCCTTCGCGGATGGTCAGGCGTATCCAGCAATCGGGGATGCTTTGCCGCACGCGGATCGGTGGGTCGCGCGGCCAGAGCATCGGGTCCGCGATCCGCTCAGCCTCGGCAGGCAGCGTCATACCGTCCTTCAGCCGCACTCCCGCCCGCAACACCGCCAGCGCTTCCGCGCCGACATCGCCTTCGACCTGCACGAGATACACTTTCGCCATCTTGTGCTTCGGGTCGGCAATCCGCGCTTGCAGCTGCCCGTCGTCGGTCAGCAGCATCAGCCCCTCGCTATCCCTATCAAGCCGCCCAGCCGGATAGACGCCCCGCACGTCAATATAGTCGGCCAGCGTTGGCCGTCCCGCGCCATCCGTAAACTGGGGCAGGACACCATAAGGCTTGTTGAACAGGATCAGCGACAAAGCGTCAGAGCTTGCGCCCGATCAGTTCCTTCATGATTTCGTTGGTGCCGCCGAAAATCCGCGTCACACGCGCGCCGCGCCACATTTTTGCAATGGGATATTCGTTCATATAGCCCGCACCACCATGGAGCTGGAGGCATTTGTCCATCACCTCCCACTGGAATTCGGTGTGCCACAGCTTGGCTGCCGCGCCTTCTTCGGCGGTAAGTTCCTTCTTCAGATGCCGCGCAATCGCCCAGTCGAGATGCGCCCAGCCGACTTGCAGTTTCGACTTCAGGTCCGCCAGTGTGAACCGCGTATTCTGGAAATCGATGACCGGTTTGCCAAACGCCTTGCGCTCTCGCACGAACGCTACGGTTTCGTCATAACCCTTTTGCGCCGACGCCTGCGCGCTGATCGCGATTGACAAACGCTCCTGTGGCAATTCGCTCATCAGGTAGATGAACCCCTTGCCTTCTTCGCCCAGGCAATTGGTCATCGGCACGCGGACGTCTTCAAAAAACAATTCGCTGGTATCGGCTGAGTCCATGCCGATCTTGTCGAGGTTGCGCCCGCGCTTGAAGCCTTCGCGGTCGGCTTCGACGAGAATGATCGACACGCCTTTCCATGCGGGTTCGATTTCAGTGTCAGTCTTGCAGCAAACGAGGATCAGGTCGGCATTCTGGCCATTGGTGATGTAGGTTTTCGACCCGTTGATGACATAATGATTGCCATCCTTTTTCGCGGTCGTGCGGATGCCCTGAAGGTCGGAGCCAACGCCGGGTTCGGTCATTGCAATCGCGGTGATCGTCTCACCCGAAACGAGCTTGGGCAGCCAATGCTTCTTCTGCTCTTCGCTCCCGTAGGACACGATATAATTGACGACGATGTCGGATTGCAGCGAAAAGCCGAGCGACGTGCCGCCATAGGCGACTTCCTCATCAATGATCGCATTATAGCCGAAATCGAGGCCGAGCCCGCCATATTCTTCGGGGACCGTCGGGCAGAGCATCCCGACCGCGCCTGCCTTGGGCCAGATTTCCTTCTCTATGATCCCGGCTTCGTCCCACCGTTCGATGTGCGGCACGACTTCGGCCTTGATGAAACTGCGCACCGAGTCGCGGAAGGCTTCGTGGTCTTCGGTGTAAGCAGTGCGTCCGGCAACATCGAGCGTCATGGTGATATCCTCTGATTGTTGTTATGATCAAAACCATTGCTTTACGCGCACGTCAACCTGATTTGCGTTTGATGCGGAGCTGTTCGGAGTCACTTTATGCCTGACCTGTTTGAAAATCCGCTGGGCCTTGATGGATTCGAGTTCGTCGAATTCAGCGCGCCGCAACGCGGTCTGCTCGAACCCGTGTTCGAAGTCATGGGTTTCACCCGCATCGCGCATCACCGCTCAAAGGATGTCGACCTGTGGCGACAGGGCGAAATCAACCTGATCGCCAATTATGAACCGAAAAGCCCGGCTGCGTATTTCACGGCTGAACATGGCGCATCGGCTTGCGGGATGGCGTTTCGCGTGCGGGATGCCGCTGCGGCCTATGCCGAAGCGCTGAACCGCGGTGCCGAACCGGTCGAAAGCAAGACCGGCGTCATGGAACTGCGCATCCCCGCGATCAAGGGGATTGGCGGCGCGTTCATTTATCTGGTGGATCGTTATGCGACGCTCGAATACCCCGAAGCATTGTCGATCTATGACATTGATTTCGTCTACCTGTCCGGCGTCGACCGTCATCCTGTTGGTGCGGGTTTCAAGAAAATCGATCACCTGACGCACAATGTTTATGGCGGGCGGATGGCGCATTGGTCGGGCTGGTATGAACGCATCTTCAACTTCCGCGAAATCCGCTATTTCGACATCAAGGGCGAATATACTGGCCTGACAAGCCGCGCGATGACCGCGCCCGATGGCAAGATCCGCATTCCCCTGAACGAGGAAGGGAAGGCCGGCGGCGGGCAGATTGAGGAGTATCTGCGTGCCTATAACGGTGAAGGCATCCAGCATATTGCGCTGATCTGCGACGATCTGCTGGGCTGCTGGGACAATCTCCAGAAGCTCGGGGTGCCGTTCATGACTGCGCCGCCCGAGACTTATTATGCGATGCTCGAAGGGCGGCTGCCCGGTCATGGGCAGCCCACGGATGCGCTGAAATCGCGTGGTATCCTCCTCGACGGCACCACGGAAGGCGGCGCACCCCGCCTGCTGCTCCAAATCTTCGCGCAGCCGCAAATCGGCCCCGTCTTCTTCGAATTTATCCAGCGCAAAGGCGACGAAGGTTTCGGCGAAGGCAATTTCAAAGCGCTGTTCGAAAGCATCGAGCGCGACCAGATCGAACGCGGCGTCCTTGAGGTTGCAGAATGACCCATCCCTTCGCGCTCAACAAAATCCACCACGTTGCTTATCGATGCCGTGACGCCAAGCAAACGGCGGACTGGTATGCGCGCATGCTCGGCATGGGGTTCACGACAGCTTTTTCGGAGGACCATGTGCCGTCGACTGGCGCGTATGATCCCTATATGCACATTTTCCTCGATTGCGGCGGCGGCAATGTGATTGCTTTTTTCGAGCTGCCCAATCAGCCCGATATGGGCCGCGACGAAAACACGCCCGAATGGGTCCAGCACATCGCGTTTGAAGTGAAGGACCGCGCCACACTTCTGGCGGCAAAGGCGCATCTTGAAACGCAGGGCGTCGACGTTCTCGGCCCGACCTATCATGGCATTTTCCGGTCAATCTATTTCTTCGATCCCAACGGCCACCGGCTTGAACTCGCGTGCAACATCGGCACGGCGGAACAGCATGATGAGCTGAAGCGCCTCGCGCCGATAATGCTGGACGAATGGGCCGCGACGAAGAAGGCCCCGCGCCATGCGGACTGGCTGCACAAGGATCCCGAAGCCTGACGCAACTTTCAGTTTCCGACGGCGCGTTTCCCCACCGGCGGAGTGGCGAGCTTGGGGGCGCGCGCGTCAAGCGGCATCAGCCACGCACCCGCCTTCGCGCCGATTCGGAATTGCGGGATCGACGGCTCCAGTCCGCGCGTCTGTTCCCACCCGCTGATCAGATCAATTGCCTCGACCACAGCCTTGTCGAGCGACTGCCGCTTGCGCAGCGCTGTGTTCAGGAAGGCGTCGCCAAAAAAGGTCCAGTCATTGCCGGGCTCGCAGCCGAACGAGGTCCGGTCCGCCGACGCCGCAGTCACGACAACACTATTGTCCTTCGCAACATCGTCGAGGAACACGCCCGAATAGCAAGCGGACAGGATGATCATCCGACGTTCGATCCCGAGGCCATCGAGCATCGCCGCCAGATGCACCGGCGCGATCATGCCGAGCCCCTTGTCAGTGTCGCGATAGACCAGCCCGACGTCCGCGCCGCCATGCGTGGTGGCGAACAGGATGAGGACGTCTTCCTTCAGGTTCATTTTTGACGCGACGCCCGCGAGCACCGCAGCGATATTGGGCGGCGAGGCTTGGGGTGGGCCAAACGCTGTCTCGTCAGCATTCGCCGCCATCACAACCGTGCGTCCGACCGCCTGATAACGGCGCGACAGGATTGTCGCCGACTCCGCTGCCTCGCGCCCGAACACCGGATCCGAATCCATCGCAACGGCCAAGACATAGGCATCGACGACGCCCGCTCGTTGCGGCTGAAGTGCGGCGAGGGCGGCGGACAAGCGCTTTTGTTGGGCCAAGTGCCACGTCGCCGTGCGGTTCTGCTCCATCGACCAGCCCTTGCGCGCAGCCGCAACGCGGTCGAATTCCTGCGCCGATGTGGCGGCGGCCAAGCACAGCATCAACGCTGCCCCCAAACGAAGTGCCTTTATCGCCATCGCAATCCCCGTTACGCCCTGTGCAATGGGCTAACCGAACCACGCCCTGTTGTGAAGGAATGACATGAAACTAGCTTCCCTGAAGTCGGGCCGCGACGGTCGCCTTGTCGTCGTGTCGAACGATCTCGCTTGGTATGCCGACGCCGGGCATATCGTGCCGACGTTGCAAGCCGCGCTCGACAATTGGGACGCCATTGCGCCGTCATTGGCGGCGCTGGCCACCGACCTGTCGCATGAAGCCATTCCAAAGCACCGTTTTCACGAGCGGTTGGCGGCCGCCCCCCTGCCCCGCGCCTATCAATGGGCGGATGGGTCATCTTATGTGAACCATGTCGCGTTGGTGCGGCAAGCGCGCGGGGCGGAATTGCCCGATAGTTTCTGGCATGATCCGCTGGTTTATCAGGGCGGATCGGACGGATTTTTGGGGCCGCGTGACCCGATCCCGCTTGCCGATGAAAGCTGGGGCTGTGACATGGAAGCCGAAGTAGTCGTCGTAACGGGCGATGTCACACAGGGCGCAAGCCGCGACGACGCGCTTGCTGCAATCCGCCTCATCGGCCTTACCAATGACGTCTCGCTCCGCAACCTTATCCCGAATGAACTGGCGAAGGGTTTTGGCTTCTATCAGTCCAAACCCGCAAGTGCGTTCTCGCCCGTGTTCGTCACGCCCGATGCGTTGGGTGATCGGTGGGCCGACGGCAAACTCCACGGTGCGCTCAACGTCGATTACAACGGCAAGCCCTTCGGTCGCGCCGATGCGGGCGTCGATATGACTTTCGATTTCGGGACGTTAATTGCCCACCTCGCCAAGACGCGAAACCTGAGCGCGGGCACCATTGTCGGGTCGGGCACAGTCTCAAACCGCGATGCCGATGGCGGCCCCGGCAAACCCGTCGGCGCAGGCGGCCTCGGCTATAGCTGCATCGCCGAAGTCCGCATGGTCGAAACGATCCAGTCAGGCGCGCCGGTCACGCCGTTCCTGAAATCAGGCGACAGCGTCCGCATCTGGATGGACGATGCGAAGCACCATCCGATTTTCGGGGTGATCGAGCAGGTGGTGGGTTAAGTTTTCCGCCCCACCATCCGGTCGATCACGCCCTCGACAAGCGACAGCGGCACCCCGCCCGTCTGGACCAGCGCATCGTTGAACGCAGCGGGATCGAACGTCGCGCCCATTGCCGTCTTGGCCTTGTCGCGCAGGCGGACGATTTCATTGTGGCCGACTTTGTAGCCGCATGCCTGCCCCGGCGAGACGCAGTAACGATCCGTTTCGCTGGTCATCGCGCCGCGACCCTTGCCGGTTTCGGCGACAAGGAAATCAATCGACTGGTCGCGCGTCCACCCCTTTGAATGGAGGCCCGTATCGACAACAAGGCGACAAGCACGGAACTGCTGCGCTTGCAGATACCCAATCCGACCGAACGGATCGTCTTTATAGAGGCCGAATTCGTCCATCAGTTGTTCGGCATAAAGTGCCCAGCCTTCGGTAAAGGCATTGAACCCCATCATCGATGAGATCAGCGGGATCTGATCACGGAATTCGGCAAGATATGCCCCCTGCCACGCATGACCTGGCAACGCCTCATGCGCGGAAAGTGTCGCCAATTGATAACGCGGCCAAAGGCTCGTCGTCTTCAGATTCACATAATAAATCGCGGGCCGCGACCCATCGAGCGACGCGAAGTTCATGTAGCCGAGTGCGGCACCGTCCTGAATATCGATGGGCACACGTTTGACGTCGACAGGCGCTTTCATTTTCATGTGACTGATGCGCGGCATAAGGGCGCGTTGCGCTGCAACCTTGCCTTTGATGAAGGCAATTAGTTGCGCGCGACCGGTATCATTGTCAGGAAACAGGAAGCGGGGGTCAGAATTCAGCGCGACCACGCGTTCGCCGACTGATCCCTTGGTCATCCCCTGTGATTTCAGGATCGCGTCAATCTTCGCTTTGATCTCGGCATTTTGTTCTAGGCCGGTCTTGTGGATTTCCGCGGCACTTAGCGTCGTCGTGGTGCCGAGGCGCAGGCCATAAGCATAATAAGCCTCACCTTGCGGCAAGCGCGCGACGCCCGCTGTTTCGGGCGCATTCCTGGTTGTTTCGATGAATGTCGCAATCTGGCGATCCAGCGCTGGATAGACGATGTTTTCAATCGCTTTGGTGCAACGCCCGGCCCAGTCGCCTTTCAGTCCCGCCGCTTTGGCGCGCGTCTCCAATGACGCGACCAGCGATTGCTTCGCCGCGGGCACTGCACGGAATTCCTGCAATTGCCCCAGCGCGGTTTTGGCGACGAACGCAGGCGGCATCACGCCAATCCCGGCGTCGGCGCGCATTTGCTCGCTTTCCTGATCAAGCACGCGCCCGAATGCGGCGACCCGCGCCAGATAGGCTTCGGCATCGGCAGACGTCTTCACCGGATGTTGCGAGTTCAGGAACTCGCCCACACTGGTGATCGCGCCGTCCTGTTGCGTGACAACATACGGCGTTGCCCCACCACCAAAGCCATTCGCCGCACCACCACCATAGGGGAAACGCGCGCCGTCCATCGCGCGGTCGATGGCATAATCGACCGTATCGCCCTGTAATTGCTGGCGCGGGGTGAGTTTGGAATCATCAACTTTGTCGAGCCGCACGCGCATCGACGCGAATTGCGCCGCCGCTTTTTCACGGCCCGCAAGTCCCGCCGCATCGAGCTTTGCACGCAGACCCGCATGTTTGCCGGTATCAAGGCCAAGCCCGGTCGCATTCTCTGGACTAAGCGTCAGGATTTCATCGGCAAAGGTAGCGAGCAGTGCCGTAATCGGCGCGACTGCCGCCAGCCGCTTGGTCGCCGCCGCAAAAACCGAAACAGGTGCCGCTAGCGAGGCCGTTGTTGCCGCAAGCCCTGCCACAAATGTGCGCCGTGATGTCGCTATAGCTTGATCAATCATATCGTCCTCCCCGAACGTCAAATCCGAACCAGCATCTTGCCCATATTCGCGCCCGTGAACAGGCCCATGAACGCGTCGGGCGCTTTCTCCAGCCCATCATAAACCGTCTCGCGTCCCTTCAACTGACCTTCCGCGATCATAGCGCCTGCGTCCGCCATGAATGTACCCATCTGTGGCAGGAAATCGTTGAACAGCAGTCCTTCAATGCGCAGCCGCATGCCGATCACGCGTGCAAAATATTTCAGCGGCATTGGCGCGCCGCTGTTGTAGACATCAATCACGCCGCAAATCGCAAACCGCGCATTCAACCGTGCTGTGGCAAGCGCCGCATCAAGATGTTCGCCGCCGACATTGTCGAAATAGACATCGATCCCCTTCGGCGCAGCGGCGATCAACTGCGGCAGGACCGGCCCCGCTTTGTAATCGATGCAGGCGTCCGCGCCCAATTCCTGTACCCAAGCGCATTTGTCTGCGCCGCCCGCTGAACCTATGACGGTCATCCCTTTGGCTTTCGCAATTTGCACCACTGCCGAGCCCACTGCCCCAGCGGCCGCGGACACGAAAACAATATCGCCCGCCTTCGCCGCCGCCGTATGCAGCAATCCGAAATAAGCGGTCGCGCCGGTCAGCCCCATATTGTGCAGGAATGTCTGGATCGGCAGGCCCGTTGCGGGCAGTTTGTTCGCGCTACCCAGCATCGGGTCGGACAGGTCGATGACCGCTTCATCGCGCCAGCCCATCATGTGCATCACTTGATCACCGACCGCATAGCCATCGGCCTTGCATTCGGTGATCGTGCCAATCGCGCCGCCCGTCATCGGCTCGCCCAGCGCGAAGGGCGGCACATAGCTTTTCACATCATTCATCCGCCCGCGCATATAAGGATCGACCGACAACCAGCTGTTCGCCACTCGGATTTGCCCGTCGGCCAACGGCTCTGCGGCGATATCCTTCATCTCAAAGTCGGCGGCGGTCGGCATGCCTTTTGGCCGTGATTTCAAAGTCCATGCGCGTGCCATAATGCTCTCTCCTGAAATGGGTTTTGTTGGCGGACAGTCCTAAACCGAAACGGGCTATTCGCAAGCCGTTGCATCGTGCCTTTGCGCTCGCTAAATGCGCGGGTCTCGCAACGGTAGCGGGGCTGTAGCTCAGTTGGTAGAGCGCGTCGTTCGCAATGACGAGGTCAGCGGTTCGATTCCGCTCAGCTCCACCAGTGGCCCCTCAAAAACTCACGGCCCCATAAACCTTCGACAAATCGCCTTGCCATTCCCCTTCGTAGAGGTCGAGCAAGCGTTGCGCGGGGACTTTTCCGCTGGCGACGATTTCGTGGAGGGGGTTCAGGAAGCTCTGTTCGCTGTCGCCCGCGCCGTTGAAGCAGGCACGGGATTTTAGGCCGGCGTCGGCGATTTTGAGGGCTTGGCGCGCGACATCGTGGAGAGTGCCGCCGCAGGGGGAAGCAGCTGCCAGACCCTTTGCGGGGACTTCGTCGCGGAGGATTTGCTGGGCTTCGATGCTCCAGCCTTTGACCAGATCATAAGCGGCGTCGAGCGCCGTTTGGTCATAGAGGATGCCGACCCAAAACGCGGGGAGCGCGCAGATCGTCGACCACGGCCCGCCATCCGCGCCGCGCATTTCGAGGAAGCTCTTGAGACGCACTTCAGGGAAGGCAGTGGACAGGTGGTCGTTCCAGTCGCTGATGGTGGGTTTTTCACCGGGCAAGACCGAGAGTTCGCCTTTCAGGAAGTCCCGGAAACTGAGGCCCGCTGCGTCAATATAGCCACCGTCCCGGAACGCGAAATACATCGGCACGTCGAGCATGTAATCGGCGTAGCGTTCGTAGCCGAAGCCATCTTCGAACACGAAGGGCAACATCCCCGTTCGCGCCGGATCAGTGTCCGTCCAGATGTGGCTGCGGTAGCTGAGATAGCCGTTGGGTTTCCCCTCAAGAAAAGGCGAATTCGCGAACAAGGCGGTCGCCAGCGGTTGCAACGCGAGGCTCACGCGGAATTTCTTCACCATGTCAGCCTCACTCGAATAATCGAGATTGGTCTGAATGGTGCACGTGCGCAGCATCATGTCGAGGCCCATGCTGCCGACGCGCGGCATGTGGTTGAGCATGATTTTATACCGCCCTTTCGGCATGATCGGTAGGGCGTCGCGGGTCTTGTCGGGCCACAGGCCGAGCCCCAGAAATCCGAGCCCAAGTTCGTCCCCGACTTCCTTGACTTGTTTCAAGTGGCGGCCGGTTTCAGCGCAAGTCTGGTGGAGGTTTTCCAGCGGCGCGCCGGAGAGTTCGAATTGGCCAGCGGGTTCAAGGCTGACGCTACCATCGGGGCCGGACAGCGCGATAATGGTATCGCCCTCATACACCGGCTCCCACCCAAAGCGGGTCAGGCCGTTGAGCAGAGCGAGGATGCCGCCGGGCTCGTCGTAACTAGGCGCACGAAAATCGGCCGTGCGATAAACAAACTTCTCATGCTCGGTGCCGATCCGCCACGCGCCCTTCGGCTTTTCGCCTTTTGCGAAGACGCCGATCAGGTCGGCCTTGCTGTCAATGACGGGGTCCGATTTGGCAGTGGCGGTGCGCGTGCTCATAAAATCGCCCCTAGCCCCGCGCCGCGCGGCAATCCAGTGGCAAAGTGAAACGCGTGGCGCATCGTTCATTGTTTCGAAACCATGTTCGGCGCATGGGCGCACAATGGGGTGTCTCCGCGTATTGGGCGTATCGCTTGTGGCGTTGTCATGTGCTGCCACGCCTGCGCTCGCGCAAACGACGTGCAGCGCGTCCGAATATTTCAATCTCGATTGGAATGCCCAGACGCAAGGGTATCAGGGGACCGGGGCACAAAACTACACGGCGACCGATGGTGGCGCGCGTATCGAGACAGTGACCGTTAGCTACAACAGCGACACTGCTGCGTTTCAACCGATTGCTTTCGGCGGCACGATCGGAACACTGACCACACCCTATATCGGCGTGATCAACACTGGTGGACTGGCTTCCGCAACCGAAGCGACACTGACGCTCGGCACGATTTTCAGCGCATTTCAGACGAACATCGACAATATAACGAACAGCGTCGGCATCCGTTTCACCTTCTCGAAGCCGCTGCGCGAAATGCGCTTTACGATGCTCGACATCGATTACAATGCCGCCCAGTTCCGCGACTGGATCAAGGTTACGGGCACCAGCCCGACGGCGGGAACAATCGTGCCGCTGATCTCGTCACCTTATGGTGGGCGGAACAACCAGACCCTGCCCGGTCAAACGTCGCCATCGACAACCTTCATTGGACCCTACACGGCGTCAGTGCCCAATTTCTCGGGTTCCGAAGTGGTCGGGAATACGGGGGGCGCGACTGAAATACAAAATTTCGGTAATTTGACGATCAGCTTTGCGCAGCCGGTCAATCAAGTTGACGTCCGTTATGCGAACGGCCCCGCCGCTTATATCGGTGGCACCGCCGGGCAGCAGGCGATTTCGATTCACGACATCAGTTTCTGCACGATGCCGTCGATCCGGTTGACGAAGACGTCGGCCCCGGTCGCGACGACGGGCGACAATCGCTTCAATATCCCCGGTGCCGATGTCGACTACACAATCACAATCACCAATTCAGGCGGCAGCCCGGTTGATTTGAACACCACCGTGATCAGCGATCTGCTCCCCGCCGACGTCTCGTTCTTCAATGGCGACATTGATACCGGCACCGCAGGCGTGCAGAATTTCGTGTTTACACCGAACAGTAGCGGGCTGACGCTCGGCAACGGTGACATTACCTATCTCGATGCGGGCAATGCGTCGATTACGCCCGGCGCGGGATACGACACCAATGTCCGCACTGTCCGCTGGGCACCTCAGGGACCAATGGCCGCGAATTCCTCCGCGACCATCCGTTTCCGCACCCAGATTAAATAGCGCTTAACGGCCACCCGTCCGGCGCACGGCACTTTTGTGCGCGCCAACGCCGCCGGGGCGACGCGGGAAGTGACGGCGAGGCTCTTCCGAACGCGGCGCATCACGGCGACCCGAGCCACCACGGCCCGGCTGAGGCCGTGAAGCCGCAGGTTTGGGTAAGGCTGCACGCAGTTCGTCAAACTTCGGTGGCAAAGGCGCAGGCGTCAGTGGCACTTTGGTCAGCCGCTCAATCTGCTTCAGCCAACCCTTTTCCTCGCCATCAACAAAGCTGACTGCGATCCCCGTCGCCCCCGCGCGCGCTGTTCGCCCGATGCGGTGGACATATTGTTCGGGGACATTGGGCAAGTCAAAATTGAAAACATGGCTGACACCCGACACGTCGATCCCGCGCGCGGCAATATCCGTTGCGATCAGGATCTTGATGTCGCCCTTCTTGAAGGCATCGAGCGCATCCATACGCGCATTCTGAGATTTGTTGCCGTGGATCGCCGCCGAACGGATATTGGACGCCGCGAGGAACTTCACGATCTTGTCGGCACCATGTTTGGTACGACTGAACACCAGTGCGCGTTCGATGGGCTCATTCTGGCAAACGATTGTAAGCAGAGCCATTTTCTCGGCGGCACTGACGAACGTGACATACTGCTCGACGCGCTCGGCGGTCGAGGCAATGGGCGTGACCGAAACCTTCAACGGATCCGTCAGGAAACGGTCGCCGAGTTCCGAAATCGACTTCGGCATCGTGGCGGAGAAGAACAACGACTGACGCTCTTTGGGGAGCAAGCGGTCAATGGCTTTCAGCGCGTGAATGAAACCCAAGTCGAGCATCTGATCCGCTTCATCAAGCACGAAAATCTCGACATGGCGCAGGTTGAGCGCGCGTTGTTCGATCAAGTCCATCAGGCGGCCCGGCGTCGCGACGAGGACATCAAGCCCCGCGCCGCACATCTTAATCTGGCGGCCAATCGGCACACCGCCGAACACGCAACCAACGGTCAGGCGCATGCCTTTGCTGTAATCCGTGAACGACTGTGCAATCTGCGCGGCAAGCTCACGAGTGGGCGACAGGACGAGCATGCGACAGCTACCCGGCGGGCGCATTTTGCCCGACGCGGCAAGGCGCATGATCGAGGGGAGCGCGAACGCAGCGGTCTTGCCGGTGCCGGTCTGCGCAATGCCGCACAAGTCGCGGCCCTCGATCAGCGAGGGGATGGCCTGTGCCTGAATCGGCGTCGGCGTGTCATAGCCCTTGGCGGCAAGGCTGCTGAGAATCTGCGGCGAAAGGCCGAGATCGGTAAATTTAATCATGTGGTATTCTTTCAAATATGCGTGGCCAGCGCGCGCAAAACGCCCGCGCTGACAAAGCGAGGTTGGTGACAACCCGCGTGAAAAGGGAAGCCGTTTGGCTGGAGCGTCATGGGGGTCTGGCCTGTCCTGCTGATGCAGGCACTCACGCTGGCCGACCATGCGGAGACGACAGTCGCCTACGCTGCGCTGCGGCAGGATATGGCAGAGGTGGGGGGAGAATGCAAGGTGGCGGTGTTACAGGCCCAATTCGGAATGCGAACCGAGGCGAACCAGCTGGAGCGTTTCGTCGTCAGGCTTGCGGTAAATCAGCACGAGATCAGGCTTCACATGACAATCGCGATGGTCTTTCCAGTCGCCGGTCAGTGCGTGGTCGTGGTGGCGCGGTTCGAGCGGTTGGTCGGCGGCCAAGAACTCGATTATCACATCAAGTTCGTCTACGATGACTTGACGATGTCGGCCCTTCAGTTCCCGCTTCAGGTCGCGTTTGAATTGACCGGTAGGATCAGTCGTCCGCATCTAGGTCAGCCAGCAAGGCCTTAAAGTTCGGATAGCTTTTAAGATTGCCCGCCCGCGCTTCCTCCATTGCAGCAATCGTTTCCGCGTTCGGTCTCAGCGGCTCGAACGGCAACGCCTTGTCATGCGCCACCCGCGTGAGGAGCAGGCGCACGGCGTCGGAAACCGTCAGCCCCATCGTGGCAAGCACAGCCGAGGCTTCGTCCTTGACGGCGCCATTAATACGGGTTTGGACGAGAGCATTTGCGACCATGTATTACATTGTAATGCAGAGGGGGTGGGATTGCAAGGTGCATGTCACGTCATTGCAAGCGCAGCGAAGCAAGCCTGAGGCAATCTGTCCATCTATTTCCGATTTAACAAGGCAAGGAGGTTTTGCCGCACCTTGCCTCTTACGTCGACCAATGCGGCGGCAATTTCAGTCTCATTTTTTGGCGGAAAATTCGATACTCCAACGCCTTCTGCTCTGAAGATCGCCCGAGTGGGTGTTGCTCCCGCACCGAAATCTCTGTAGAAATAAGAAGTTTTAAGGCTCTGTGACAACGTAGATTTTTCAAAATACGTCCCACTAATAACTAACTCACTGTAACAGCGAACCGCAGGTATTGCCGATTTTTCTTGCGTTTTGAAATTGTAGATAGTCACACTAGTGATTGGTGATCATGGACTATCACAACTTTTCCCGTACCCATCTTCGTCGCCTGATAGTCGATTGATTTGAGCATCGCAATTTGGTCAGCGAGCGGTAACGCCTCTCTTAAAAACAACTCAACCGCTCTGGGATCCTTGATTCTGAACAAGTTTAAAACACTGTCTCTAACAACATTCCCCAATACCCCCTGCTCAATGCGCACTTGCGTCGCATCAACGACACCAACACCAACGCCGGGAAAGACATGGAATTCGCAAACCGGCACAGAAGGCATTTGAGCTGAATTGTCTTTAGCTAACGTTATAGAATCTGAGACCAATATCGCTACGAAAGGGGGAATGCATTTCAGCCAGAAATAGCTTCCACGCCTGTTCAGTTACTGCATTTAGTTCCTCCTCAATCATTCCTTACAACTCGGACGGTCCCTGCAAACTTCTGGGTCGATGACAATGCGCGAGTTCATGTCGGGATGTTGCGCGCCGCTGCCGGTCTCGGCAAGAGAGACAGGACGACCCTTCGACAAGCTCAGGGAAGGATCGGCCGTCCGGCCCCAACCCCCGCCTAAGCGCTCACAATCGGCAGCTGACGGATCCGCTTGCCCGTCACCGCGAACAACGCATTGACCAACGCTGGTGTCGCAGGCGGCAATCCCGGTTCGCCGAGGCCACCCATTTTCGCGTCGCTTTCGATGAAATGGACGTCGATAGCGATCGGGCTCTCGGCCAGTTTCAGGACCGGGTAATTGTCGAAATTGGTTTGCTGCACCGCGCCTTTTTCGACGGTGATCTGTTCGCCGATGGCCGAGGACAGGCCCATGATAATGCCACCCTGAACCTGTGCCTCGGCGTTGCGCGGGTTCACGGTGGTGCCGCAATCGACGACCGCCCAGACTTTGCCGACTTTGGGCCGACCGTCTTCGCCCATCGACGCCTCGACGACTTCAGCAACGATTGTCCCGAAGCTCTCGACAATCGCGATGCCGCGCCCGGTCCCTTCGGACACCGGCGTGCCCCAGCCCGCGCGCTTGGCAACGGTTTCGAGAACGATGCGCTGGCGTGATCCGGGTGTCAGATGGTCGCGGCGGAATTCGAACGGATCTTTGCCCGCCGCCGCCGCCAGTTCATCGACGAAGCATTCGTTGAAAAACCCGTGCTGGCTCGCGTTGACCGACCGCCAATAGGCATTGACTTGGTTCGAAATATACTCGTGGTGCCGGATGTCGACCGTCGGGATCGTATAGGGCACGCTTGCCTCAGCCCCGCCATCATCCTTTTGTGCATAGTCCGATGACCATGCCGCCATCTTGCCATCCGCGCCGATTGCCGCTTGCAAGCGTGCCGCGACTTGAGGGCGATACGCGCCCTGCGACACTTCCTGTTCACGGCTCCAGATCAGCTTGACCGGATAGGGCAGCTGCACCGCGATTTTGGCAATCTGTTGAATGATCTGGCTATAGGGTGGGAAACGCCGCCCGAAACCGCCACCCATGATCATCGGGTGGAACATCACATTCGCCGTATCAATCCCTGCGGCTTCGGCCAGCATCATCCGCGCAGCCAGGGGGTCTTGCAGTCCGCCCCACACATCGAGCCGTCCGTCCTTGGCGTGCGCCACAAGTGCAAACGGCTCCATCATTGCCTGATGCAGGAACGGCGCTTTGTAATCGGCCTTGACCAGCTTGCCGCCAGCCGGGGCCGCAAGCGCTGCACCCTCTGCATTCAACTTGTCCTGCGCGGCGTAGATCGATTGCGTCGATAGCGCGCCATGCCCGCCATCCGTAAATTTGGGCGCGAGTGCTTTTGCGCCCTTCAGCGCCTGCCAATAGCCCTTGGCCACGACAACAACGGCATTGTCGAGATTGATGACTTTTTCGACACCTGCCACGGCCATTGCAGGCGCAGGATCAACCGACGTCAGCTTGCCGTCGCGCACCGGCGCCATGATGATCGCGGCGACGCGCATGTCGGGCAGGGTCTTGTCGATGCCATAAACCGCGCTGCCATCGACTTTCGAGGGGATATCAAGGCGCGGCGTCGGCTTGCCGATGAATTTGTAATCCGCGCGCGCTTTCAACGGTGGGCTGCTGTTAAGCGAACGCCCTGCGGCTGCTTCGGCCAGTTCGCCATAACGCAAAGATTTGTTCGATTTGGCGTGAATGACTTTGCCCGCGTTGGTCGTCAATTCGCTTGTCGGAACGCCGATCCGGCTTGCCGCTTCATCAATCATCGCCAGTCGCGCGGCGGCACCCGCAACACGCATCCCGTTCTGGCCGGTAAAGCGCACCGCCGACGATCCGCCGGTAATCTGCATGTTCATCGACCGCGCCATGATGCCGATCAACGACGCGGGCAGCGCGCTGGCGATTCCGGGCTGGCCCGACATTTCACTGACAAAGCCGCGCACGACAACGGCATTGGCGAACGACGAATCTGCGGGCGCATTCTCCACCCGTATTTTTGCCCAGTCGGCATCAAGCTCTTCGGCGACCATTTGCGCGAGCGCCGTCTGCGATCCCTGCCCGAAATCAATGTGCGGTGAATAGACGGTGACCGTGTCATCCGCCCCGATCTTGAGCCAAGTCAGGAACGACCCCTCACCCGGCTTTGTGGTCAGGTTGACCGCGGTTTTGCGTTGACCCCGGTCGGTCCACAGGACGCCGAAAACGCCTGCCCCCGCAACGGCGGCCCCGCCGATAAGGAAAGCGCGGCGCTTGACGCCCTTGCGCTTGGCGGGCGGGGTGTCGACAGTTTCGGGTTCAAGCGTGGGATTATCGGCCATGGTTTTGCTCCCTTACGCTTTGACGGCGGCGCGGATGGCGTCGCGGACGCGCGGATATGTGCCGCAACGGCAGATATTGGTCATGGCTTCGTCGATCTGCGCATCGGTCGGGCTCGGGCTGTTTTTCAACAGGGCAACCGCGGCCATGATCTGGCCCGACTGGCAATATCCACATTGCGGTACTTGCGCCGCGATCCATGCCGCTTGCACTGGATGCAGCGCGCCGTCAGCGCTTTTCAGCCCTTCGATTGTGGTGATTGATTTGCCCGCAACATCGCTGACCGGGACTGAGCAGGAGCGCGCATAAGCGCCGTCAATATGCACACTGCACGCGCCACAGGCCGCAATCCCGCAACCGAATTTCGTGCCTGTCAGGCCAATCTCTTCACGGATCACCCAGAGGAGGGGCGTATCGGGCTCGGCGGCGATTGCGACCGCGTTGCCGTTAATGGTTGCGTTGATTGCCATTGCCCGACCTCGTTGCTTTGATACTATTGAATGTGGTTTACACGCTTTCGTCTCGAATGAAAACGGATTGACCCGACCCATGCAAACCGGCGCTGCCGATCATGTCCGTATTTTGGCCAAGGCCAGCGAATGGGCGGGCACGCCGATGGCACTGGCGACGGTGATCGAGACGTGGCGGTCCGCGCCGTGTCCGGTCGGCACACATATGCTGGTCGCGAGCGACGGACAGTTTGTTGGTTCGGTCTCGGGCGGTTGCGTCGAGGGCGACGTGCTGCAAACCGCCGCCGATGTCATGGGCGGGGCACCCGCGATAGTGCGGCGTTACGGCGTGGCGGACGGCGCGGCATGGGAAGTCGGGCTTCCCTGTGGCGGCAATATTGCGGTGCTGGTGCAGCCGGTTGGCGAACATGGTTTCCCGCCCGCCCTGTTTGCGCGGATCGGCGCGGCCAATGCCGATGGGGAGACTTTGATGGTCGGCACGGATCTCGAAACCGGCCAAAGCGATGTCGTCGCGCAACGCAGCGCGGACCAGTTCCTGAATGTCTATGCCCCGCCCAAACGCCTGCTGATCATCGGCGCGGTCGAGATTGCGGCAGCACTGTCGGGTATTGCCCAGCAGCTTGGCTTCGAAGTGACCGTCATCGATCCGCGCGCCCGCTTCCTGACCCCCGAACGCTTTCCCTGCGTTACCCGCGATGACCGCTGGCCCGACGAAGCGGTGGCGGCGCTCAAACCCGACAGCCGCACCGCCGTCATCACGCTCAGCCACGACATCAAGCTCGACGACCCCGCTTTGGCGGCCGCCCTCGCCAGCCCCGCCGCTTATGTTGCTGCTTTGGGTTCAAAATCATCGCACGCCGCACGACTTGCTCGCCTTACCGAAGCAGGCGTAGCGGTCGATCAACTTGCGCGCATCGAAGGGCCAGCGGGCATCAGCATCAACGCGATCAGTGCCCCCGAAATCGCGCTCTCGATTGCAGCGGGGATGGTCAGGGTGATGAATGATGGGTTGCGGTGATCATCGCCGCGATCCTCCTCGCCGCGGGGCGCGGCATGCGCTTTGGCGGCAATAAGCTCGAAGCCGAATTTCGCGGGGGCATGCTCGGGCTCCATGCCGCGCGAACGCTCGCCAGTCTGGAGCCTGACTATCTGGTCGCGGTCCACGACCCCGCTCATGCTGCGCTCGGCGAAGCGTTATCGGAAGTGGGCTTCACCCTCATCACCAACAGTAATCCCGCCGCCGGGCAGGGGCATTCATTGGCGCTGGCGGCACAAGCAGCACTCGAAACCGACGCCACGCACATGCTCGTCTGCCTTGCCGATATGCCGTTCGTGACGCCCGAGCACTTACAACAGATCATCGCGACAGGCGGCGACGACATCATTGCGTCCGCCATCGGCATCACGCGTATGCCGCCCGCGCTATTCCAGCGCCGCCTCCTTCCGGCGCTTGCCTGCCTGTCGGGCGACACCGGTGCGCGTGCGCTGCTCAAAAATGCGATCCTGATCCCCGGCGACGCTGATATGCTTGCCGACATCGACATCCGCGCCGACCTCAACCGTTCGTCGTAAAAATCCAGATATATTTTTTGTTCCGCGCCCGTTCTCTTGCGCCGTTAAGAAAGCACAGAAAACCGGCGCGTCGCTGCGTTGCAGCACTGGGCAACATCGATAAAGCGAATCAAATTTGCGACGAAATGAGTCTCTAAAATGTCATTTACTATCTTGCACCATTTTGACATTCGGGCACTATAGGTAGCGACTTCGGTCAGGGGCAACACAAGCACTGGTATCACTCGGGGATTGCGGTTTCGCCGCAGTTAGGGCGATTCGCGGCCAGTGTGAATGGGAACAGATGCAAAACATCTTTTCCTACATCGTCGGCAAAAAATGCTACAAGGGAGGCTTGCCTCCGAGTCGAACAGAAATAGAACGAGTAAGGGGCGCGTAATGGATTTCAAAGGTAGCGAAGCGGCGATGAGTGATATGGCGACAACCCTGCTTGAGGCAGTATCGAGTGCGGCAGCAGAAGACGCGCCGGTGAGCGAATCAAAGCGCATCAACGCGCAACTTTATGCGGTCGAGGTCGATCATTCGCGTGACGCGCTGCTGACTGATTTCGGCAAGGAGACGCTGAAGGACCGTTATCTGCTGCCCGGCGAATCCTATCAGGATTTGTTCGTG
Source organism: Sphingomonas sp. (assembly GCA_031369985.1). Classification (GTDB taxonomy): domain Bacteria; phylum Pseudomonadota; class Alphaproteobacteria; order Sphingomonadales; family Sphingomonadaceae; genus Sphingomonas_O. The sequence goes on from JANMPU010000030.1 coordinate 80,598, forward strand.
CGCGTGGCGTCGGCCTATGCCGATGATCAGCCACATGCCCAGCGGCTTTATGATTATATCTCGCGGCTCTGGTTCATGCCGTCGACGCCGGTCCTGTCAAATGGCGGCACGGGGCGCGGCCTGCCGATCAGCTGTTACCTTAATTCAGTGCCCGACAGCCTTGAGGGCATTGTCGAGACGTGGAACGAAAATGTCTGGCTCGCGTCACGGGGCGGCGGCATCGGCACTTATTGGGGCGCGGTGCGCGGCATTGGCGAGCCGGTGGGCCTGAATGGCAAGACCAGCGGAATCATTCCCTTTGTCCGGGTCATGGATTCGCTGACACTGGCGATTTCGCAAGGCTCGCTGCGGCGCGGGTCGGCGGCCTGCTACCTCGATGTCTCGCATCCCGAGATTGAGGAATTCCTCGAAATCCGCAAACCGTCGGGCGATTTCAACCGCAAGGCACTGAACCTGCACCACGGTGTTCTCTTGACCGATGCGTTCATGGAAGCCGTCCGCGCGGGCGAAGAGTGGAACCTCCTGTCACCCAAGGACGGCAGCGTCCGCGCCACGGTCGACGCGCGTTCGCTCTTCCAGAAGCTCGTCGAAACGCGCCTTGCGACCGGCGAACCCTATATCGTCTTCGCCGACACCGTGAACCGGACGATGCCCAAGCATCACCGCGAACTCGGTCTCAAGGTCTCGACGTCCAACCTGTGCAGCGAAATCACCCTGCCCACCGGTCGCGACCATCTCGGCAATGACCGCACGGCGGTCTGCTGCCTGTCGTCGCTCAATCTTGAAACATGGGATGAATGGAACGGCGACAAGCAGTTCATCGAGGACATCATGCGCTTCCTCGACAATGTCCTGACCGACTATATCGACCGCGCCCCGCCGGAAATGGCGCGTGCCAAATACTCCGCGAGCCGCGAACGCTCGGTGGGCTTGGGCGTCATGGGTTTCCACAGCTTCCTGCAAGCGCGCAACCTGCCGTTCGAAGG
>JANMPU010000036.1:0-33442 GCA_031369985.1 Sphingomonas sp.
CGATCCGGGTTCTGAAACTCGACTGCTGGGCGTAACAACCGGCATGGTCAATTGGTACCGCGCCGCACCCTTTGTCGTTCCCCTGCCCGACGAAGCGGCACTGATGCCGCAATGGATCGCGTCGGAAGAGTTCGCCGTCAAGGTGCCGACGATTGTCCTTTGGGGTATGCAGGACACCGCCTTACTCCCGGCGCTTCTAGATCGATTGGAGGCCTATGTGCCTGATCTCACGGTCCGCCGGTTCGATCAGGCAGGGCACAACATCATTCATGAAATTCCGAACGAAATTTCTGCAGCCATCGGGGATTTTCTCGCGTGACGCTCTCCATCCACCACATTGCGATCAACGCCTTTGCGCCAGAGGACATGGCGCAACTCTACGAGCGCGCTGTAAACTTCGAAACGGTAGAAGTGCCGGGTCCAGTCCACTGGCTGGCTGGGCCGAACGCCTTCATCGCGCTTCATCAGGCCTCTCGTTCGCTCGATGCTGCGGACATGACCCGGAGCGTCGCCGATCAGGGTATTGGCCATTTCTGCATCCAGTCAGGCGACGGGCCAGCTGTTTGGCGTGCACTTTCGACGGCAGGTATTTCGTTCAACGGTGAAATGACGTCGCTGGGCGGGGACTATCTCTATGCCTATGGCCGCGACCCCGAAGCCAATCTGATCGAAGTTGAAGGCATAACGGTGGATGCCGAGCTGGGTCCTCCCTGGATCGCGCATGTTGCGCTCGTTTCAGCGGATATCGAACAGCTGGCCGATTTCTACGCAAAGCTGATTGGCCACGCGCCACATAACGGCGGGCGTTTCAAAAATCCGGCGTTCAAGGCGATCACCGGGCATGATAATGTCGATGTCAGCGCCAAATGGCTGATGGCCGACAACCTTATTTTTGAGATGTGGCACTATCATCACCCGGAAACGCGGTCGCGCGCGGCACCGGCTCAAGGCGCGCCGGGCTATCGGCATGTGGGCTTTTGCTGTGATGATCTCGGCACAGAGCGCATACGGCTGTCGCAACAGGGAATAGTTTTTAGCGAAACACGGGCGATGAGCGGCTCCCCCGCCCTGACTGGCACTGATCCCGATGGGAATGCCTTCATTCTTTTTCAGGTCCCATCCGCTGGCGCGCCGTTGTCGTTTGCTAGCCTTGCGCGCCCCAATATTGTCGCGGACCGGCACTCAGAGGTTCTCGCCCGATAGGGCTTCGGCGGCGGGGCTACCGCCGCCGAAAGCCCACCCCCTAAAATTTGAACGTCGTGATCACGCCATATGTGCGCGGCTCAAGGATGCGCGCATTGCGGTACGAACCCACTAGGTCGCTCTCGATAATCGAGTTGGTGATGTTGTCACTGTTGCCGATATTCTTCACATAGGCTTCAATTGACAGTGTATTGGTATCATTGCGGACGCGGACCAGCGCGTTGGCAATACTCCAAGCTTTGATCTTGTCGTTTGGCGTGTTGAACTCACGCGCGAAATACGAACTTTGGCGGCTATAATCGCCGCGCAATGTCACATTCCAGCCGCTTCCTCCGATCGGAACGGTATATTCTGCGCCCAGCGAGAATTTGAACTTCGGTGAATAGGGCAATTGGTTACCACGCAGATTGATCGGCACGGCGGGCGTCCGCGTCGGAACACCCAGCGACGGATTCCATTGCGCCGGATTGGCCGGGTCGATCGTGGAGAGATTGCCTATCCTTGTATAGAGGTAGGAGGCGTTGGCGTTGAACAAGAGCCCACGTGTCGGCGCGAACAGGAACTCGCTTTCAAAGCCGGCAACCTTCGCGTCGGTGTTCACGGTGACGACTGAAGTCCCCAGCCGCTGGCCGAGTTGGAGGTTCTTGTAATCATAATAAAAGCCGGAGAAGTTCGCTTGGAGCTTTCCATCTATGAACTGGTTCTTTGAACCTAGCTCATACGCATTGATGTATTCCGGGTTGAAAGTTGGCGAGATAGCGTTGGCAACGTTTAACCCGCCGCCTTTGAAACCACGCGAGAACGACGCGTAGAGCAAATGGTCATCGCTCAGTTTATGATCCAGCACGACGCGACCGCTGAACGCATCGTAGCTGCCCGATGCTTCGGCAAAGGGAGGCGGGGCGCCAAGGAAAATCGTCCGAGTGCGGATCGACTTCTCGTCCTTAGTGTAGCGTAGGCCAAGCGTCAGCTTCGTGGCTTCCGACAGCTTGTAATAGGCCTCTCCGAACGCGGCGAAAGAATTTGTCCGTGCATCGGGCGTATCTGAATTAAATATCCACGCTTCAGGCGGGAGACGGAAGATATTCGCTGCCAGCAGCTCAATAGCTGGATGATAAATCTGGAATGACGCGCTGCCGCTTGAACGGAAAAAATTGATGCCGACAGTGAAGTCGAACGGACCCTTCAGATCTGAAACCGCGCGGAATTCCTGATAAGTGGTTCGACTGGTCGCGACAAAGCTGTCGGTCGTCCGCAGCTGGTTAGTCGTGATCCGCGTATTGCGATCCAGATTATACGTCACAGGAACAAGAAATCTGAACGGTAAAATCGCATTATCATAATCGGTATTGGCTTCCGAGTTTCCTCGGGTGAAACCTGTTAACGAGATCAGCTTTACGCCCCCAAAATCATGACTTATTTCAGCGGTGACCGAATTCTGCTCGCCAACAAATGTTGAGTCATAATCAGTCGCGACTGTGCGCAGGTCGGCCGGGTTCTGCGCGCCAGCGTAAATGTTGAAACCGGGCGCAACCAACGTGCCGGTAAACGGTGTAAGGAGGCGCTGAAAAATGACGCCGTATACGACCGAACCGCCCGAAAGCTGCGCTGTGGGGTCAGGCGAGTCAAAGCCTAGTTCTACCGGCGAACAGCCTAGAACCGGCGTCGCCTTACAAAGGCGCTTGTTCTCGCGAGAGCGCGAGCTATTTTCCTTTGATCGTTGGAAAACAATGTCGATCCGTGTGTTTTCGCTTGCATTCAGACCCAATGACGCGCGCCACGAATATTGATCGCGTCCGTCAATGTCGCGACCAGTGCCGATGTTCTTGGTATAACCATCGCGCTTCAAATAGAAGCCCGCGACGCGAAACTGGATCGTGTCATCACCAACATTGATCGCGCCATGCGCGCGTTTGGTGTTGAAGGTGCCATATTGCGCCGTGATGTAACCGCCAAAACCCTTTTCGGCCTTGCGCGTGATCAGATTGATCGTCCCACCCGTCGTGTTGCGACCGTAAAGTGTGCCCTGTGGACCGCGCAGCACCTCGACACGTTCGACATCAAAAAACTCGTCCTGCGGGCGGACTCCGATGGGTGCGAAGTTCAGCAAGACGCCGGTGCCATTATCAGCAGTCGGAGAAATCGCATTGTTGCCGATCCCGCGGATCGTGGGGCGATCATTGCCCACAATTAACAGGTTAGGAACAAGCAGTTGCAGGTCAAGCGCATCGTCAAGCCCTTGCTTTTCGATCGTCGCAGCCGAGAATGCGGAAATCGCAATCGGAACGTCCTGGCTTTTTTCCTCGCGTTTCTGCGCCGTGACAACAATTTCCTCGATGCCGCTTTCGTTTGTTACCGCATTTTGCGCAAAGACCACTCCCGGAAGGAGAAGCGAGAAAACCACACTTGCGAGTAGCGACCCGCGCAGGGTTTGCCTGAAAAGCATCATGTGAACCTCCCCGATCACTATTAGATAATTCGTCAATAATTGCCCTTATTATGCGATCCGTCAAGAAAATTCTGGGTGTTGGCCATGCTGGAAAATCGGTGATCAATCGCCTCGTGGATATGGTCATCGTACCCAACGAGGCACGCAAAGCCTGTTCAATAGGTTTCCGGCAACGCCGCACACGCTGTTGACGAGGTCGGATAGAGTGCCGGACTTTATGTGCGGGCATCATTGAAGTGCGAAAGCTGAGGTTCCGTTAGCCGTCCCTTCGTCCCACATTCAGCGTTTGCGTATTCGCATTCCTAATTTACCATCGCACATCGCATGAATGGACGGCAGCTAAGAAGCGCCAAGTCGCCAGCCGGGAATGACCGATTTGTTCGCGGCAGCCGCCCCTTTGGAATCGATTAAGGGCCTGCGCTTGCGCCTCCACTTTTGATTTAGTCTGTTCATGCGTCGAAACGACAACAGCTTACCGAAAGTGCGCTTGAACTGACTGACCAGCACCATGCCTTCAGCAATGGTCAGCGAGACAGTCGGGACAACCGTGCGGGATTAAACAGAGAGCGTGCGGATGCGCTTTCAATTGCTGGTCGCAACATTGCAAACATGCGCTGCCAGTCATCGATCTGTTCAAGGCCTGCCAGTTCCCCGCCGTCGAGCGACACTTGTATGTTCGCGAGCCCCCGATCAGCAGCGCGTATCTTCACCCGGACAGCGGCGAGTTCGGCGGCTGTATAGCGTTCGTCGATCCTACCAAGAGTCCAGCGGGCGCTCGACAGCATCAGGCGCGCGGTCGCCGCGTCGGTGTCGCGCGCTGCGTTCGTCGCAGCCTCTGCATCGTCCAAATGGGCACTGACCGTAACGGGTTCATCGCCGCCACCGGGGCAGGCATCCCGACGGGTGGCCCGAACATAGGCAGCGAGCCCAGCAAGCACGCGCGGCGGTGGTGCATGACCGTCAAATTCTTCCACGATCTGGCCAGTCAGGAAACGCTCCAGATCACCGGACCTGGCATCGCGCGATATTTTCTGCGTTGCTGCACCGTCCGCCAGATCGGGAATCAGTTTGGGATTGAACAGCGCATCACCGCGCGATTTGCTCATCAGAGAACTCGTGACATCGGCAGTACCGGGCGGACTCGACAGACCCATCAAAAAGAAATCCTGATTGTCCCGTCCGTTGCGATGACAGCTGGCACACGAAAGCCCCGCGCGTGCTGCTTGGCCGCCCAAAAGCATCGGCGTCCGGAACGCTGCGCGCCCGCGGGCATGCGCAATCCCCAGCTGATGGTTCGCCAAGATGCTCGTATCGTCGAGCTTTACCGCTTTTTCGAACAACTTCTGCGCGGCTTTCCAATCGTCTAGCCCTGCACGCGCCATGCCAGCCATGAGATTGGAATTGGCGTCGCGCGGCGCAACCGACAGGACGCGGTCGAACGCGGTCTTTGCTGCCTTGAAGTCCTTGGCCTGAAGCGCAACGATACCCTTGCGATACTCGACAGCAGGATCATATTTTGGCGCACTCTCACTTGGGGCCGAGTATCCGCCGCCCCCACCGCCACTGCCAGCGGCAAGAGCTGGACCGGTCGCCATCAGGGCCCATGCGTTGAACACCGCAACAGTCGACACAAAACAAATGGAATGACGGGTCATCGTGGTCTTTGCCCTTAAGACCATACGAGAAGTAGCAGCTTCAGTGAGTCCCTTCAAATTCTTCCAGCATCCATAGTCGAAGCCGATTGCTTTCGGGGGTGTCTGATAACCCCGGACGGCAACTTAAGAAAAATGAGCCACACTTTGGCACCCGGTGCCGACGTCACCCGTCGCTGCCGAGCAACTTAACCGTTTGAATTGACGCAGCTCCTGTAAAGTCCTGTGGAATTCGCTGATCGGCAGATCAATGGCAATTTCAGTTTCAAGGCGCGCCGGGTCAGCTCTGCCTTGGTGAGGAGTTAAAAGAAGTCATCGACGAAGCCGGGATGGGTGAAGGGGATTGGCGATACGTTGACCGCAACGGTCAAGCAGTCGTCCTGCACCAGATGAACCTATGAAAGATTTATATGGGGGTTGAAGCTTGTTGGAACGCCGAGATGTTGGCGCGAGTGGGTAGCACTGGCGGTCTACTGCTTGCACGGGTACTCTACGTCACGAACTGAGATGAACCGGATAATCCCGATGCTTATAGACCGCCTCCCCCCCGTCGCATCGTCGTTGCGCCCTAGCAACCATCCCTATCTCAATGGCGCCTGGACACCGTTACACGAGGAAGTCACGGCGCACGAGCTGACCGTACTCGAGGGCCGAATCCCCGACGACATCGACGGTGTGTATCTGCGCAACACCGAAAACCAGCTGCACCAACCACTTGGCAAATATCACCCGTTCGATGGCGACGGAATGATTCACGTGATCAGTTTGGGCGGTGGCGCGGCGAGCTATCGTAATCGCTGGGTCCGTACGCGCTGCTTTGCGGCAGAGCAGGAAGCTGGCGACTCGCTCTGGGGCGGGCTGATGGACCGAGCCGGCACATCGAAGCGCCCCGGCTTTGGCGCGCATGGCTCGCTCAAGGACTCGTCGAGCACAGACATCATCGTCCATGCGGGCAAAGCGCTTTCGACCTTCTACCAATGCGGCGAAGGCTATCTGCTCGACCCGGAAACGCTTGAACCGCTCGGCATAGCGCCATGGGTGCCGCTAGACGGGATTTCGGCACATCCAAAGGTCGATCCGCATACTGGTGAACTGATGTTCTTCAACTATTCAAAGCATGCGCCGTATATGCATTATGGCGTGGTTGATCGGCATGAGCGGCTGACGACATATATCCCTGTGCCGCTGCCGGGGTCGCGCCTGCCGCACGACATGACGTTCAGCGAGAATTGGGCGATTGTGAACGACTTGCCGATGTTCTGGGATGCCGACCTGCTCACGCGCGATATCCATGCCGCGCGGCTGCATGACGGGGTGCCATCGCGATTTGGTCTCATCCCCCGCAAAGGCGATCCGACAGCGATCCGCTGGTTTGAAGCCGCGCCGACCTACATTCTCCACTTCCTTAACGCCTACGAAGAGGGCGACGAGGTCGTGATGGACGCCTATTTTCAGGATAATCCACAACCGCCGCCGCTGCCCAACGAGGACGGCTATGGCCATATGATGGCTTATGTCGACGAGCATAGTTTCCTGCCCAAGCTTCATCGCTGGCGCTTCAATTTGACCGACGGGACGACGCGCGAGGAGCGGCTCGATGACCGCATCCTCGAATTCGGGATGATCGACCAGCGGCGCGCGGGGCGCAAACATCGTTATGTCTACTCGACGACGACCAAGCCGGGGTGGTTCCTGTTCAACGGCTTTGTGAAGCATGATCTGGAAACCGGCGAAAGTTGGACGCTGAAACTGGAAGAAGGACGCTACGCCAGCGAAGCCCCGTTCGTGCCGCGTATCGGCGGGAGCGACGAGGACGACGGTTATCTGGTCAGCTTCATCACCGACAATAACAGTAATACTAGCGAATGCATCCTGATCGATGCGCGCGACATCGATGCAGGCCCGGTGTGCCGCATCGCGCTGCCCCACAAGATTTCGAGCGGAACGCACAGTTGGTGGGCGGAGCGGCAGGACTTGACGGCTTAAGCCTTCGGCCACCACGGTAGAAATCCGCTCGTGCGCCGCACATAATCTTCATAGCCCGGCTTCTTGCGCTTCATGCGCCCTTCGGTTGTTGGCACACCTGACCATTTCATCAACGTCCAGGTCAGCAGGACAGGACCCGGAAGCGCCCAGAAGCCGGTAGTGGTTTCTGCGGCGATCAGATACAGACCCCACCAAGTGCAGGCGTCGCCGAAATAATTGGGGTGGCGGGTGTAGCGCCATAAACCATGGTCCATTACTTGTCCGGCGTTGGCGGGGTTTTTGCGAAAAGCCGTAAGTTGCGCGTCGCCGATGCTTTCGAAGGCAATGCCGACCAGCGCAATGGCGGCACCCGCAATGCCGAGCATGCCCAGCGGCGGCGCGGCGTCGATCTGGCCTAGCTGCACGGGCAGGCATACGATGAAAAGCAACGGCGCTTGGGTGGCGAAGACCAGCAGCAGCGAGGCCTTGGCAAACCCCCAGCCCTTGGTCTCCTGCGCTTTGGTGAACATGGTCTGATAACGCCGGTCCGGCCCGTGATCGCGCCACCGCCATAGCAAATAGCTGCCGAGCCTCACACCCCACACAGCGCAGAGGCCGAGCAATAGCGTCTTGCGTGTGGGGTCACCTTGCGGGTGCAGAAAGCTGGCCAGTGCCATCACGACCATCCCGATGGCCCACAGGCTGTCGATCGGCGTCACATCGCGCAATTTCAGGCAGAGCAACCACGCCGCAATAAAGGTTACTGCGAGAACAGCGGCGTTGATGGCAAGGATCGTCATCCGGTTTCGACAATGAAGCTGACCGTCGTCGTCGCTGATCCACCGATATTGAGCGTCTGCACCCGCTTTGCTCCCTCGATCTGATAGTCGCCCGCCGTACCCGTCACTTGCTTATAACCATCGAGCAGCATCCGCACGCCCGTCGCACCGACCGGATGACCGAGACCGATCAGTCCGCCGGACGGATTTATCGGCAATCGCCCGCCAATTTCGATGCTGCCATCGTCAATCGCTTTCCAGCTTTCGCCGGGCGCGGTGATGCCCAAATGGTCAATCGCCATATATTCTGTCGACGTGAAGCAGTCGTGCGTTTCGACGACGTCGATCTCCACGATGTCAGTGACCCCGGCGCGGTCGCGGGCATCGAGGATGGCGCGGCGGACTTGCGGGAAAATGTACGCCTTACCTGCGCTCGCTTCGATCTTGCGGGCATAGCTGATGGGTGCCGAGCGATGGCCCCAGCCCGATATTCGCGGGATGCTGGCGAGGGCGATGCCGCGTCTCTCCGCATATTCGGCGGCGCGTTTCGGGGACGCAAGGAGGACGACGGCAGTGCCGTCGGTGACCTGCCCGCAATCCATTTTGCGGATGCGGCCCTCGACAACGGGGTTGGCGCGGTCGTCTGCCGTGAAGCTATCGAGTGTGAAATGATAGGCGCGGGTCTGCGCATTGGGATTGCGTTTGGCGTTGTTGAAATTGATTTCGGCGATGCGCATCAGATGTTCGTATTTCAGGCCATAACGTTTGTCATACTCGTCGGCGAGATCCGAAAAGGCGCGGGGCCACACGAAATCGGCGTCGGCAAATTCATGGCCTGTCCAGGCGGCAGTACCGAGATACTCAGCCCCAGTTTTTCCAGGCACATTGCGCATCTGCTCGATCCCGACAACGCAGGCGAGGTCATAGCGTCCCGCCTCAATCTCTGCCGTCGCTGCGAGGATTGCGACGCTGCCCGACGCACAGGCCGCCTCGTGCCGCGCCGTTGGCAGGCCGTCGAATGCGGGATTGACGAGCCCAAAGAACCCGCCAAGCAACCCCTGTTGCGCGAAGAGTTCGGCAGTGAAATTGCCGACATGGCCGGTATCGATCTCGCGGGGATCCAGCCTGGTCGCAGCTAGCCCTGCATTAACGCATTCACCAAAAGCCTGAGCAATATCGATGCCCTGCCGACTCCAGACGGCCGAAAAATCGCTTTGCCAGCCGCCCAAGATATACGTCAATCAACCGCTCCCCGGTGTCTTGCCCACATCTTGCCCGGACGGTCGAATTTAGCAAACCCAATTCTGCTGAACCTTCGGGTCGCTCGAGGTGTTTACATGCTGCGCATTGTTATCCCGAGCCGACTAGGCCACCCGCTTGCAATTCTCGCCGAAACCGAAATGTGAATAGATGTGTAGTATCGGAAGCCAGCCTTTGGAACGGGACCAACCGGAAAGTTGGCATCTTCAGCCTATCGCAGATCGTCTGCGTAAAATTTTGTAATCGCCGAGTATGAAGACTGCGCCCAAAAAAGCTTCCGGCCGGCCCATCGCGGTACCTACGACAAAGCCGAGGGCCGAGCCGGCGAAGGATTAGGTAGGGAAGCGGCGGCGCATTTTCGCCGTTATGCACCGCTCATCGTCCTGTTGGTTTTAATTCCCGATAACGCGGTATCATGCTGTCCGGACTCCGTAATTTCCCTGATGCCCATTGCGGCACGACAAGCCGATGACCGCAACCAAGACTGGAGTTGTTGATGACACGCTTGCACATTCATAACGAACGTCATCTCGTCGCGCGGGTCGGCTGGCTGCGCGCCGCCGTTTTAGGTGCCAACGACGGTATTGTGTCGACAGCCAGTCTCATCGTCGGTGTCGCCGCGGCGTCCCCAGGACGCAGCGAAATCCTGATTGCTGGTGCTGCTGGGCTTGTCGCTGGGGCGATGTCGATGGCGGCGGGGGAGTATGTCTCGGTTAGCTCGCAGGCCGATACCGAACGCGCCGATATTGTGCGCGAGACAGCGGAACTGGCCGACAGCCCTGATTTTGAACATGCCGAGTTGGCGCAGATCTACGTTGATCGCGGCGTCAGTCGCGAAACCGCAGTCCAAGTCGCGACCGAGTTGATGGCGAAAGACGCGCTGGGCGCGCATAGCCGTGACGAGCTGGGAATTTCGGCTTTCACAACAGCGCGACCGATTCAGGCGGCGCTGACGTCGGCGGCGACATTTACGGTTGGGGCTGCGATGCCGCTGGCGATGGTTTTTGTGGCACCGGTTGACCGCCTTGCGATGATTGTGTCGCTGACCTCGCTGGCGTTTCTGGCACTACTCGGGGCGGTTGGCGCGCGCGCAGGGGGTGCACTGATCATGAAGGCAGTTGCGCGTGTCACGTTCTGGGGCGCGCTGGCGATGGCGCTGACCGCCGCAATCGGACGCATCGTCGGGACCGTGGTGTAGCCGCTGCATCCGTAACCTTCCTTACTGACCGGCGCGCAGCAAGCCGCCACCATGGGCGTCGTGACCAACCTTGGGAGACTTCCGATGAAAAACATCCTGCTTCTGGCTCATGACGATGATGGGCAGGAAGCCCGTGTTCAGGCGGCGCTTGACCTGACCCGTTCCCTGAACGGGCATCTGACCTGCCTTGATATTGTCCGTATCCCCGAATTTTTGAATGACTATGCAACGACCATCGGGTCGATGAATCTTGAAGTCGACTGGAAAGTCGCCGCCAAACAGAATCGCGCGCGCTTGGAAGCACGGTTTGCCCATGAGGAGGTGAGCTGGGACTGGAACCAGGAAACCGGTGACGTTGCCGCCATCATCAACAATCGGGTCGATTTGTCCGACATCATTGTCTTGAACACGACGCTGGCGGATCCCGACATGTCCGACATGCGCTCGATCGTGTCGGCAGCAGCGGTGAAATCGAAAAAGCCTGTGCTTGCCGTGCCTCAGGGCTATCTGCGCTTTGCGGCAACCGGCAATGCGATGATTGCCTGGGACGGATCGGCGTCTTCCGTCGCCGCCATGCGGGCGACCGTGCCCATTCTGTTGCTCGCAACATCGGTTTCGATTGTCGAAGTCGATCATCGGTCAGATCATGGCGTGTCGGCGGAGGATGGTGCGTCCTACCTTTCGCGCCACGACATTCATGCGACGATTCAGCAGCGCAAGACCGAAGGGATGGTGTCGACCTCGTCACGCCTGCTCGAAATCGCAACAGGCATGCACGCAGACTACATCGTCATGGGCGCTTATGGCCATTCGCGTCTGACCGAAGCCATATTGGGCGGCGTCACGCGATCAATGTTGTTGCGCACGTCGGTTCCGCTGATACTGGCGCATTGATGGCTGTTCGATGCGCTGAAAACGACCCTGCTTTGTGGCACAACCGACTGCCTCAGCTGTCGCGCGACGCGCATAAATATGATCGCGGCCACGCCCTGATCGTCGGTGGTTATCCCAAGACAGGGGCAGCGCGGCTGGCTGCCCGGGCCGCCGCCCGTATCGGCGCGGGACTTGTTACCGTGGCCGTGCCCGACATCGCATTCCCGATTTACGCCGCTGCCCTGACCAGCATCATGGTGCATCCCGTTGTTGACGGTCGGGGCCTCACATCATTGCTCCGGGACGGCAAGTTTGCCGCGCTGTTGATTGGTCCCGGTGCGGGCGTCGGCGAGAATACCTGCGCCAATGTGCGGATGATGTTGGCAACAGGATTGCCGACCGTGCTTGATGCCGATGCGTTAACAAGTTTTTCGGACGACCCGGCGGCCTTATTTGCCGGGTTGGGTGAACAGTGCGTTCTGACGCCGCATGAAGGGGAATTTACGCGCATCTTCGACGTCGCAGGATCGCGAGCTGAACGCGCTGCGCTTGCGGCTCGGAAAAGTGGTGCCGTTGTAATTCTGAAGGGGCCCGAGACCATAATTGCAGCACCGGATGGCCACACCATCGTCAACAAAAACGCTCCGCCGACGCTGGCCACGGCGGGATCAGGTGACGTGCTGGCGGGCATCGTCCTTAGCTTGCTGACGCAGGGGATGGAGCCGTTCTTTGCCGCCGCCGCTGCCGTCTGGATTCACGGCGCGTCGGCCGATACGTTCGGACCGGGGTTGATTGCCGACGATCTGCCGGATCTGTTGCCCGCAGTGCTTCGTCGGTTGACCGCCGCTACGTAACCGTCTTCACCGTGGGTTCCGCCCAGCCGGCGGCAAAGGCAATGCGCAGCGCTTCGGATAGGCTGCGGACGCCGAGTTTGGTCATCAGGTGCGCGCGGTGGATTTCGACCGTACGCGACGAAATGCCGAGATCATAGCCAATCGTCTTGTTTGGCAAGCCGTCAACCAGCCCGCGCAACACATCGCGTTCACGCGGGGTCAGCGCCTCCAGCCGAATACCCGCCAATTTGGCGCGTTCCGCTCGACGTCCCGAAAGCTCGATGCGCCCCAACCCGTCATCAAGCGCGGCGAGCAGAACGGCCTTTTCGAACGGCTTTTCGATGAAATCTACCGCACCGGCCTTCATTGCTTCAACCGCAACCGACACATCGCCATGGCCGGTCATGATGATCACCGGCAGATCAATACCGCGCGACCGGAGTTCCTTTTGCACCGCAAGCCCGTCCATGTCGGGCATCCGGACATCGAGCAAGACGCAGCCCGCTTCGGCATGGCGCGCCTCTTTCAGGAATGCCACACCCGAAACATAGGTCTCGACTTTGTACCCCGACGTCTTGAGCATGAAACTCGCCGACCGCCGGATCGCGTCATCATCATCGACGAGATAGACAAGACGGTCAGCTGTCATGTTCAGTCTCCGGATTGGCGGCCACAAGCGTAAAACGGAAGGCCGTCCCGCCGCCTTTGGGCTGGTCGAGCCAGATACGTCCGCCATGCGCCTCGATTATGGTCTGGCAGATCGACAGGCCTAGGCCCATACCGCCCGCCTTTGTGCTGATGAACGGCTCAAACAAGCGGCTTGCGACCTCGGCGTCAAGGCCGGGGCCACTGTCGATGACGCTGACTTGCACCATGTCATCGCCATTGGGCACAGCGTTGATCGACAAATGCCGGGCCTCGCTGTGCGCAAGCGCTTCAATGGCATTGCGGATGAGGTTGACGACAACCTGCTGCACCTGCACCCGGTCAACCAGAACCTTGTCGACCCGTGGGTCAATGGTCGTGCGGACGTCAATGCCCAATTCCTTGATCCCGATCAGCGCGAGGGCATTTGCCTCGGTAATCAGGCCGCGCAGGCTTTCGATACGCTTTTCGGTTTCGCCACGCGCGATGAAATCGCGCAACCGCCGGACGATCTGACCGGCGCGCACTGCTTGCTTGGCGGCATCGTCCAATGCCTCGCGGACAATTTCGATATTTGCGGCATCGGCATCGGCGAGCAGATCGCGCGCCGCCTCAACGTAATTCGCCACCGCTGTCAGCGGCTGGTTGAGCTCATGCGCTAGAGATGTCGCCATCGTCCCCATTGCGCTGACCCGCGAAACATGGGCAAGTTCAGCCTGCAATTCCTCAAGGCGAACATCGGCTTCCTGCCGCCGCGTGAGGTCGCGGATGAATCCGGTGAAGACGCGGCTATGATCGGTCTTGGCCTCGCCAATCGCCAGCTCCATCGGAAAAGTTGATCCATCGCGGCGTTGACCCACCGTGATGCGGCCAATCCCGATGATCTTGCGAACACCGGTTGTCATATAGGCATGCATATAGCCGTCATGCCGGTCGCGGTCGGGCGATGGCATCAATTCGCGCACATTCTGGCCGACAATCTCGGCTTCGACGTAGCCGAACATGGTTTCAGCGGCGGCACTGAATGACAGGATCGTGCCATGGTCATCGACAACGATCATGGCATCGGGAACGGTTGCGATGATTGACCGCAGCAGCGCTTCGCGCACTTCAAGATCGGCAGCCCCAATCAATTGTGCGCTCCATTCGTTCAATGCCATGCCCGACAATGTAATGGTATCGCCAGCGAACAGGTCAATGCGCCAACTCGCCAGCGATTGCCATTTCGTCGAGCCAGCCGCCGCGCGCCGAGGCGCTCGCCTCGACGGCACCAATGATCGTATGCCGTACCGGCTTAATCCCGACCATCTTCAGCACATTGCGTTCAAGTGATTTCAAACTGTGCGCGCGATAATAGGTTGCATAGAAAAATCCCGGCATGCCCATGGTGACGACGACATGCGCCGACTTAGCCTTTAGCAAACCTTTCGGCTGATCGCCCTCGATCATCGCAAAGCCGGGGCGTAGAACCTGTTCGAGGAAGGCCTTCAGCAGCGCAGGCACGTCGCCCATCCACAGCGGATAGAAAATGATGATATGATCGGCCCAACCAATGGCCGCTTGGGGCTCCTCAAGCAGCGGCGGCAAGGGTTCGTCGGTCCATTGCTTGCGCGATCGCAGAACCGGAAAGTTGAGTTGCGACACTTCGATCCGGCGAATGTCATGCCCGCCCGCCACCGCGCCATCGGCATAAGCGTCGGCAAGTGCGTGGACAAAGCGGGCACGATCCGGATCGGGATGGCCGTCGATAATGGTGATGCGTTTGGTCATGTCGCCACAGAACAACGTGGCGCAAGTTCGCTCAATACGGACAATTCCCTATGTCCGTTCATTCGACGACAACCGATAGTCGCGTCATGATACTACGCAATCTCACGTCGCGGCGGTCCAGCGCCCTTCTCGCTTTGATCGGCATCATGTTGTTCGTTCCGATGGCCTGGCATTTCTTTGACCGGGCGCAATGGTGGTGGCTTTGGGGGCTGTGATCAGGCACTCAGGATGAGGCCAACCGCCAGGACCAAAGCAGATAGCACCAGCGGGGCGGCAGCGCGCAACCCCCGTTTAGTTCCGGCCAGTACGACGACAATGATCGCCTTCAACGCGCTGTTGACCAGAATCGGAATTGCCAGCACGAAACCGCTTCGCGCGCCCGAAATGCTGCCGGAGTCGAGATTGCCGACGGTGATGATTGCCGAATCCACATCGTAAAGGCCGGTCAGCGCGAGCAAGGTCGTCAGGCCATTGTCACCAAAGCGCGCGATGGCCCACTTAGACGCTAGCACAATCAGGCCCACCATCACCGCAAAGCCAATGGCGGGACCGACCGAAAACGGGTTTGTTGCCGGGAGCGGCGCACCATCATCCACGCCCAAATGCCGCGCCCGCCACAGCGCAATGGCAAGCGCGATCATTGCCGGTGGGGCGACGATGGTGGCAAACACCGTAAAGCCACCGGGCACTAAAATGGCCGTTAGAACAAGAACACGCAGCAACATCGCAACTGTGGCGGCCGCGATGCTTGCCTGAAGGATCGCGACATTGGCATCAGCATTGTGCAAACGGCGTGACAGTTCGGCGGTCACCGCCGTCGACGAATAGGTCGCCCTGATCGCCGACGCCGCGAGCGTCCCGCGCGCGCTGCCCAACCGCTTGCTCGCGAGATATCCTACAAAGGAAATGCCGGTGACGAACACGACGACGAGCCACAAATTGCGCGGATTGAACGCGGCATAGGGTCCGAAATTTTCGTTGGGGAGCAACGGCAGGATGACCATGGCGATGACGGCAAATTGGGCGGTCGCGCGAATGTCGGTGTTGTCCAGCGTCGCAAGCCAGCGATGCAGCCGCACGCGGCTGGTCAGTAGCGCCAGCGTCGCGCCTGCCGAAATGATCGCCGCGCGCGTGAACCCCAATGTCGCTGCGATGCCCAGTATCACAGTCATGATCGCAACCAGCGCACCGGTCATCGACAGTCCCGCCGGATCATTCGCGGCATCATGGCGATAGCCGACGACCACCAACCCCGCGATGCCAGCCATAGCGGTGACACCCAGCCAGAACGCGGACCCGGTGGCGAGTAAACCGAGCAGCCCACCGGCCAGCCCCAGCAAACCAAAGGTGCGCACGCCCGCCACCCGTGCTCCCGCCGCATGGTCGCGCTGGGTCCAGCCCCGCTCGATCCCGATCAACAGGCCAATGCCGAGTGCAATGCCAAGATTGATGAGCGACGCCGTCGTCGCATCCGCCATCGCGCTAATGCGCCAGCAGCAACGGCACCGGGCTGTGCGCCAACATCGATCGCGTTACCCCACCGAGCAGCGCTTCGCGGAACCGCGAATGGCCGTAAGCACCCATAACAACATAGGACGCGTCGAGCGCCTTGACCGTATCGATGAGCGCGGGGCCAATGCCATCGCCATTGGATGCGGCATTGCGATGGGTTGCGGTGATGCCGTGCAATGCGAGATAGTCGATGGCGGTTTGTGCGGGATAGGACGCATCGTCCCCATCAATCGTTACCACAACAATTGAGCCAGCAAGTCGCAACAGGGGAAGCGCCGCCCGAATTGTCGTCGCTGCTTCGGGCGAGCCGTTCCATGCGATCGTTGCAGTGCCCTTCACGCGGATCGGTGCCGTGGCGGCAACCGGGATCGCAAGCACGGGCGTTTGCGCGCTCAGTGCGACATCGGCGACAATCGGAATGGGCTGAAGGCCATTGCCGCGCTCATAGTCCGCCTGGCTAAGAACGATGAGGTCGGCCAGCCGAGAGCGGCTGACGATAGATTGCGCAACACCGCCGTCAAAATCGGTCCAATCAACGGGTACAGCCGCATCCTTCATTTGCGCCTCAACTTCCTGGCGGGCCGCTGCGTTCTGTTCGGCGAGCGCATCATAAAGCGAGGAGAGCATGAACATCCCGCCAAAGGGTTCGGCAATCACATAGGATGATACCGGCGTGACCTGAAGACAGTGGATGCGCCCGGACGTCGCCTGCGCAATGGCAATCGCCGCCGCGACGCGCCCCGCCTGCCCATCGTCGCCGTGGACATGAAGCAAAATCGATTTCATCGCCTGTCTCCCATGTTGATGACGCTGGCGTAGGACGCGGCGCTCAGCGCGTAACTAAGGGGTATTCCGGATGCGCTCTAAACACGCGTCGGGCACAAAAAAGGGGCTGCCGGGGTCGCGTCGACAGCCCCTTCGCATCAGGCTTCACATGCTCGTTTCAGACAACGACGATATTGTCCTCCACACGCGTGACACCCGGCGCAGCCCAGGCAGCGCGTTCGGCGATCAGCCGCTCGTGCCAGCCATGAACCTGACCGCTCAATATGACCTTATGCCCCTTGGCTGTGACCCGGATGCTGTTGGCGTCGACGTCGCTTGCGCGTTTGACCGCCGCAATGATCAGATCGCGGACATTGGCGGGTGAGGGCTGCTGGTCAACATCTATCAAGTTGGTGACGCCGAGCACACCCGAGATACGGCCAGCGGCGCGCTTGGCGGCATCCTTCTGGTAGTTCCAGTCGGTCCTGCCGCCCAACGTTACCCAGTTGAGTTCGACCTTCACGCTGATCTTGTCAGCGGGGATTGTCACGTCCCATTTGAACAGGTCGAGAATACGCTCGGCGATTTCGGCATCGCTCGTCTTGGGATCGCTGGCAAAGCGGACCTGGATTTCCTCGGCGATGGCGCGAACACCCTGCACGCGCTTGGTCGCTTTTTCTGCTGCCAGCTTCTGGGCATAGTCGCTAACGAAGCCGGACAACGTGACCACCCCGTCCTTTGCCGTCACGCCGATATGGGCATGATCGACGCGCGGTTCCCAGACGACTTCATCCATCACGTCGCTTTGCAATTGACTGTCGGTTTTCATCGGCCATCTCCTTGGATTGAAGACCGTCATGAATGCTGGGTGTTTGTGCAGACGGGTATGCGCAATGATCCTTAGGTGATTGCGTATGCGGAACATTGCGTATCGGTGCGCCCCCCGTGACGCGGCATGTCGTCGATGCCCGGATGGTCGGGTGATAGGGAATGACGATATGCACTATGAACAGATTTCGCTGAAAGATAGCTATCATGTCGCCGATGTTTCGCTGCACGGCGACGTTGCGCTACGACAGGTTACGCTATTCCATTCGGCACCCGCCGCGCCTGATGTTCCGGTTGGCGTCGGTCGCCTGATCGTGGCGTCCTATGTCGGCATTGTCGTCGCCTTCGCGATTGGCTTCGGCGGCGACCGAGACACCAATTTTGCCCTGACAATCGTCGCGCTTTTTGTCGCAATTTATCTCACAATTCCACGCATTTTTCTGGGCGTCGAATCCAAACCGAGTCGGCGTCCGAGCCTCGACCAATTCCTTAGCGAAGGGATGATGACCTGCACCGGGCGGACTGGCGGCAAAGCAGCGTTGGTTCAGATCTTGATTGTTCCGGTCTGTCTCATCATTGCGGCGATAGCGATGTCGGTCATTGCGCAGCTCGTGATGTGAGTTGCTTAGACATAAACGAATAAAGCGCCTGAAACGCACACTTAGGTGATGATCGTGGATTTAATCCACGTGCTGAAGTTGGCCCATATGATCAAAGCAACTTACGATGTTGCTCCGTTCAAGAGCATGAACAAACGGCAGCAATCAGGGCATTCTATCCGGTGACTGAACGTCTGCAACGTTGGCGGGAGCGGCAGTGTTGAAATGCCCGTGTCAGATCGACCGCTCCCGAAAAAGTGGCTGCAAAAAATACATTCGATCCACTTTAAGCGCGAGTCCGGTCCACCATGCGGTTTCATAATCGCTAGCGCCGAGGCATAGCTGCGGCAATGATTGTGTTCGGGCCGATGAGCATCACGCTGTTGATTTGCGCTGTGCAGGGCCTGCCGCTTGCGACACTGTTCTGGCGTGCTCCGGTCAACCAAGCGGCGAACCGCTGGCTGGCGTTGCTAATCGTGTCGGTGGCCGCGCTAATGACGCCCTATATTATCGGCTATGCCGGGTTTTATGAGCAGTGGCCTCGGCTCAGCTTTGCGCCGCTATCCTATACGCTGGCCTTCGGGCCGCTGCTCTACCTTTACACGGCTACGCTCGTAAGCTCACGCCCGGCTCTGATGTGGCCGCATTTTGTGCCGGTGGCGGTGCATCCTCGCCTATGCGGCGGTGTTCCCGTTTCCGCTGCCGACGAAGGGTTGGTGGAACACAGTTGCGCATCGCCAGATCATCGATCCCGCATTCGATATCGCCACTCTGGCCAGCATCGCCGCCTACAGCGTTGCAGCCTATCTTCGCTACTGCGCCTACCGCGTATGGTTGGACGAAAATCGCACCGACGGCGCGGAGTTCGAGCCGAACTGGATCCGCAATTTTCTCGCCGCGCTGGCGCTGATTGCGGTGATCTGGGCGGGGTTCGTGATCGCCAAGCGGCTTGATCCGTCGCGTGATTACTTCGATCAGTTCCCGCTTTATGTCGGGTTTTCGGTGCTGGTGCTTTATCTCGGCATAGCTGGCTGGCGGCATTCTGAAACGCGGTTTCCACAAGTAACTGTGCCAGCGCCGCCTGAGCCTGCTGCACCGGGCCGCCGCCGAACTCCCTACCACCCCGCGCTATGCTGCGCGGATGCTTACAGCCAAACAGGCGAGCCGCGATGTTACTCTGCTACGCCGCGCGCTTGAGACTGTGAATCCCGGCCTCTACTGCTATAGCGATCGACGCGGCGTTCGCGCAATTGGAGGCCGCCGCAGCCGAGCCGATCAATGAGCTTGCACTCCACGCCGAATTCGCCCGCAAGATCCTGACCCGCGACGGCAACCGGCTCCGAATCACCAAGCAGACGCGCGTGGCGGGCGAACCTTTTCTGATGCGGCAAAGCTATGAGCTGCGGCAGTGAAGCCCATCCTTCAATTTGCACCACACTTGGCACCGGAGGCGTTGCTGAGCGTGGCGAGCCGGACCTACTTGCCAAGAGGGCTACATATGTAGCCCGCTGGGCGCGCTTGCACCCTAATCTGCCGCATATTTCTGTCCGTGAACGGACGGCGGGGTATTAGGGGGCGTTTAGGCTAGCTAGAACGGCAGCAATGTTGGCGTCTGCAGCCTACCCAATGTTCGGTGTTCAATTCATGCACTCGAGTCCGATGCATCGATCGGTCCACCCACAAATCTAAACGATTCGTTTAGAGACAGCTTCCGGGCCCTGCTGGTATAGCTCGGAGCTGCGAAGAAGGGATTCCAGTCATGACATCGGCAGTCGGCGGCGCATCGGCATCCTCAAGCAGTTCGCAATCAGGCCGAAATTCGTCAACGTCGAGTTCTTCTGGTTCGTCGCAAACGTCCATGGACAGCGCCAAGCGCGCGGCTGATCTTTCATCCAGAACACCCGTCGAGCGGGGCGAAGCTGCACGAGCAAGCGCTTCGTCGGCAACATCGATGGATGCGGCCAAAAGAGCGGCTGACCTGTCCGCTAGAACACCCGTTGAACGCGGCCAAGCAGCGCGCACCAGTGGTGCCTCCATTCCGTCGATGGACGATGCGAAGCGAGCCGCTGACCTGTCTGCGAATACACCGGTTGCGCGGGGGCAGGCCGCGCGAACAATGGATGGCGCAAAGCGAGCAGTGGAAATGTCACAGCTCCAGCGAACAAATTTTCCCGCCTATGTCGCGCATATGAAGACGGAGCTCGCGCCGCAGGACCGATTGAATCCATTTGCCTACACACTGGACTATTCGATACCGATTGAGGTCAAGCGAGAGGTTTTTTCCGACCTTCAGGCTGGTCGGTACCAGCCGAGGGTCGAGATTGGGCCGCTCTCGGGTGCTCATGCGACCTATAACGAAAATGCAGGCCCCAACGGCACGATCACAATCAATGAGGATTTGATCAGCAACAATCCCAATGATCCGCGCAAAGGTCAGTTGGAGGCTTTGGCGGCGCTGGGCCACATGGAAGAAATTGGTCATTGGGCCGATAAGCGGGCGCACGACATCATGGGCCAGCCGGGCGGCGATACGCCGGGCGATGAAGGCGCGCGCTACGCGGCCATGAAGAGCTATGACGTCATAGATGCTGCCAACCGAACAACGTTTATGGCGAATTATGATATCAAACTGTCGAACGGCCAAACGAGGTCGTTCCAGGTTGACACCGTTGTGCTCGAAGCTGCAGCGATTGACCGTGTTGCTTCTGGCGCCGTCAATCGTGACAATCGGGTGAACGGGGTCGAACGGTTCGGGCCGGAAGGCCATTATCAAACAACCTATTTGACGGGATATGAAACTGCACGTGGGTTAGGCATGAAGCCTGCTGATTCAGATCGCTTTGCAAGCCAACTGGCGCTGGGTTCACAGCTGCCGGACATGCTGCACAATTATGATGCCATTTCTGTTGCGACGGGCACCTATTTGAGCCTTGAGAATTATCTCCCCAGGCTCGATTACAGAATTACCGCAGGTGCCACCTCCGCGACAATAACTTGGAGCGCGCAACCACCAGCGCTTGCTGAGAAGCAACGTCATCTCGCCAATGTTTATGAAAGCCTTCACGCCATCCCGATGGATCAAGCAGCAACACCAGCCGAAGTTGCAAAACACAGGATCGATATGCGTCTGTATGTGCAGTCCCAGATTGCCAATGGCGACCCGCTGGCTGCTGGTGTAGGCCTCCATCTCCTAGCAGACTCGTATGCACATGCCCAACCGGGAACCGGCGAATCCTATGTTGGCACGGCGGGGCATTTCTGGGACGGGCATACGCCGGATCAACTTTATGCAACCACATTCGACAGCGGCAGCTTTGGTCTTGCCGCAAGTTGGGACAAGGTGACAACCTATCAAGCCTCTTTGGCGCGTGTTGTGAGCGACGGGCTAAGCGCGCGACCCGCTATGGGCGCAGGACAGCTGCCCGATACAGCACGGGCGCTCGCGGCGGAACGCGGGATCGCCGAATGGTCGAAGATCTACGAGACTGCGCGCTCCTCAAACAACGAGCGTGCCTCTTTCGATTTGTTGTCAGATCCAACTTTGATACATGCAGGCGAAAATCAACGCGCAACTGAAATCTTCCGACATGATGCCGACGTTCGTATCCGCGAATTGAGCCTTGCGGCCCAAAGTGGCGGCCAGCCTCTGTCGATAGATGATATGGGTGTCGAGGGTGGCTATACCCCCAGTGCAATTGAGATACGAGCGCTGGACAAAGCACTGTATCGCTGACCAGTTGTTGCAGCGGCTTCAACTGATGCATGGGCTCCTTTGTAATAGGCGCGATGAAACATCGAAACGCTAATTCCGCGATCAAGCGTCCGGTGACGGCGATCGATAGCGGCTTTGGCCAGACGCTTACATGCAGTCGAACAGCAGGTGAAAAGACGGCAAGTTTCAGCGAACGCCAAAGCGAGCTGCAAAGGCAGCAATGTTCGCGGTGTGAGCCACTAAGGTTCAGCTGACCACACGGCATTGTTATCGTGGCTCCGCATAAGCGAGCAGACCGCATTTTCCCCCGTGGCCGACCTAGCTAGCTTCCCTAGGTAAATCCAGCGGCGCCGAAGCGAGGTGCTCAAGAATGCGCACAAGTGCCGCGGTGTTATCCTCGTCGTCGGAGCTCTCAAGCGCGTCATTCAGCACCGCGCGGATGTCGTCTGCTTTTACCCGCTCCATCTCCCAATTCGGATACAGGCGCTCGCGCCTTTCCTCACTCCAGTCCAGCGAGACGACATCGTAATGGCGCGGATCGCAATGCAGGGTAGCGATCAGTTTACGTATTTCAACGGCTGGCCCCTCGATCAATTGGAAGAACACGCCGTTGCCAAAGACCAGCACCCCAGTGATGCCCCGATCGAGATTCAGGCGTTGAGCCGACTCGACGATACGGCCGACCTCGGCATCGTCAACGCCTTCCGCGGCACGACTGCAGTAGACGAAAGTATAAAGCGTGGGCGCGGCGACGTCTAAGTCAGCACCGCGTGGAAAACCGAATTCGTCAAACATGGGTTGGCTCCGTCTACATATGCCAGGCAGGCATCACTGGACTTGTAACGGTTTTGCGCCGGCCACCTATGTCATTATGCCACCTTGGCTTCGAATGCGAGTGGGCTGATGCTGCCCAGATATGAATGGCGTCTGCGAGTGTTGTAGAACCCGTTGATATACTGGAAGATTGCAGCCTCAGCCTGCCTTCGTGTTGGCCACTTCTGCTGCTAGATCAGAGTGGAAAAGGCAGCCTAGCGGTGGGTTGCGGAGGCGCACCGCCATGTCCAGCGCCCTGATTGCCAGATCTTTCTTCATCCGGTCATGGCCCCCAACCGACAACGCAGCGACTGTGCAGATCAAGGATGACGGCAAGGTAGAGCCAACCCTCCGCGGTCCAGACATAGGTTATATCGCCGGCCCATTTGCGGTTGGGTGCGTCAGCAACAAAATCCCCCTCCAGCCAGTTCGCTGCAACACCCAACCGGTGGTGGCTGTCAGTCGTAGCCTTGTGCTTGCGGGTGCGGACCGGCTTGATCCCATTGACCTTCATCAGTCGCCCGACGCGGCGCTCGCCAACATCGAGCCCAACTTCCTTCAGCGACCCAACAAACCTTTGGCGTCATGCGAGGACGACCATAGCTGCCAAGGCTCAGGCTATACTGCTTCCGGATATGGGCCAGGACGGACATATCCGTGCGTGCACGTTGGCTGATCGGTCGCGTGCGCCAGCAACGATAACCGCGAGGGCTGACCCGCATCACCCGGCAGATCGTCTCCATCGGCCAAACATGGCGCCAGCTCTCCACGAAGGCGAACCTCACGGCCGCTGGCTCGCGAAGAACTGCGTGGCCCCTTCGACGGGCTCAGGACATGCTTTTTTAGGATATCCCTCTCCTCCTTGAGCACGCGGTTCTCGGCCGTAGGCAACCCGCTCACGCGGCAGCCCACTGGTCAGCGCAATGCGTACCGCCTCCCGCTTGAACTCTTCTGAATGCTTGATCATCTCGTCGGCCTCCTGTTGCGAGTTTTGAACTCTCAAGCGACCGGCGCAAAACCGTTACAAGTCCACCTGTCCGATTCTCCATCGGCAGCGTGCGGCATCAGCCCCGCTCATTTTCTCCGGGGTGTCCCCGCTGAGGTGGGTGTGGAGGAGACCGCGTGCGGGCTCTGACCAGAGAGGAAGCGCCCTCCCCATAAAAAAGATTCGCCAACCGTAGCGAACAATGGCGAGGAAACGGCAATTTCAAACACATTAACCGGCATAAAAACCGGCATAAAGTCAAAATACCCTTCTGGCCCTTTCGGGCTGCTTTTATTTTTCTAGCTATTACAAGAAGTTATTGGCGCGCCCGGAACGATTCGAACGTCCGACCCTCAGATTCGTAGTCTGATGCTCTATCCAGCTGAGCTACGGGCGCGTGATCACTGCCAACTAGGCGGAGTTGTGCATCGGCGCAAGTGCGTTGCGACAGGGCCGCACTCGGTTTAGAGAAATGATCATGAAATCAACTTCGATTACCCTGTCTGCTGCGATTTTGCTTTCCGCCTGCAAAACACCAGCGGATCCACCATCATTGCTACCCCGCGCCATCGAACGGCGGCAAATGACGACGGCACCCGCACCACCCCCAACCACTTCGCCACCAGCAGATGCTGCGCTGACCGCACAGCTTGCTCGTCTGATATCTGACGCAAAGGCCGGGGACGCTGACTTTACGACGGTCGAACAAAAAAATGCCAAGACTCTGTCGGCGGGTCAGCGCGTGCCTGCGGGCAGTGAAGCCTGGATCGCCGCAGAAATGGCAAAGTCGGCTCTCATTTCGGCAAGCCAGAAAAGTGCCGATGCGCTTGCCGACATTGATGCGCTGGCTGTCACCCGTGCCGAACAAGCGTCGCGCGACGGTGCCGTCGGTGGGCTCCGTGAAATTCTGTCGATGCAGGCCGAAATCAACACGATTGTCGAACGACAAGCAAAACGTCTCGCAGAGTTTAGCCGCTAGCTGCTTTATGTGCGGCCGCCAGTTGCACATAATGCGCCGCACCCAACCGGTTTCGCGCAATCTCTTCGGCGCTCATGTCGCGCAGTTTCTTGGCCGGACGTCCGATCCACAATTCACCAGAACCAATTGTTTTACTGGGTGTCAGCATCGAACCCGCGGCCAGCATGCCATCGGATTCAATGGTGCAGCCATCCATCACGATGCTGCCCAATCCCACGAACGCGTGGTCATGCAGGATGCTGCCATGCAGCATGACCATATGACCAATCAGCACATCATCACCGATGATCGTGGGCAACCCATCGCTGCCACCCCGCGGCGAATCGACGTGAATGACCGTACCGTCCTGAATGTTGCTCCGCACACCGATGCGAATTCGGTTCACATCACCGCGCAAAACGCAGTTATACCAGATGCTTGATTGATCCCCGATTTCGACATCACCGATGAGCTGCGTGCCGCTAGCCACGAAAGCAGTGTCGGCAATCACAGGCGCTTTATCGGCGAACGGGATAAGACGCATCAATGGCTCCGGATTGGTTTCAGCAACGGCAATATACTTGCATGGTCATCGGTCCAGCCCGAAAAACCAGCACGCGCATTAAGCGGGCGCCAACTCTCTTCGCCCGATACAGACCTCAACCGTTCAAGCGCCGCAGGATCAGATGCCAATGCAACCCACTCTGATTTGGCATATCCGCGTCTCGTTTCGTCGGGCGACGGTTCATAATTACGCAGCATTGTGTGCCAGCCTTGCGCCTTGGCTGCTGCCAAAATCGGTTCAAGTTCAAGGAACCGGTTCGAAATGTGCATCAACAATATGCCGTTGGCCGTAAGGCGACGCCGATAAACAGATAACGCTTCCCTTGTCATCAGGTGCATCGGAACAGCGTCGGATGAAAACGCATCAACAACCAACACGTCAAGGCCAGCGGAAGGTTCCCCAGCTAATACGATCCGCGCATCACCGATCAGGACCGGTGCGGTGGGAAGACAGCGCGACAAGAAAGTGAACTTCGCAGGGTCACGTGCAATCCTCTCAATCGCGGGATCAATTTCGTAGAACCGCCAGTCTTGCTCAGGCTTTGCATAGCAAGCAACTGTGCCAGCACCCAATCCAACGACGCCAACCCGTGCCCGCGCTCCATACAAAGTAGGCAGGTTAGCGAGGGCCAGCCCGACGCCCGATTTCGGCGCATAATAAGTCAGTGGATCTGTCTCGCGACCGCGCTTCAGGCTTTGCAACCCATGAACCGTCGTCCCGTGAACAAGCGTGCGATTAACACCTGTGTTTGTGACGACGGTATAAATGCCAAAGAAACTGCGGGTTTGATTATCTGTTGTAATCGAATTCGACACTGCTTTCCAACCGCCGAAATTGGCCATTAGCGCAACGAGGCAGACCATAAAGACACACCGATTGCCGATCGCGACAAGGCCAAGCGCGATAATCACGATCGCCATTGCTGCCGTGTTGTTTGAGGATGGCAGTTGACTGGAAAACACGATTGCTCCGACGGCAGCTGCTAAGACAACAGCCGTCGCAATCAAATTGTTAGGCCCCGACCACAATTTTTCCGAAATCTGGAAAAGGGGCTTCGTTGCGATCATTAACGCCGTCGCGACAATGAGAATCGGGTGTTCATATCCCCAGTTGAATATTGTCGGCGCGACAAGGGCGCAGAACAATCCGCCGAGTACGCCGCCCGCCGACATGGCGAGATAAAATGTCGTCAATCGCGCTGGTTCGGGTCGACGATCATACATTTTGGCGTGAAGCGTAACACTCACTGCGAAAAGCAGAACGAGACCGAGCGCTGCAAAAACAAACGGGAAGGTTGCACTACTCGCAAAAGCAGTGCCGCCGCCTGCCAGCAACAAGATGGGTGTCACCGATGCAATACCGTCCGAGAGCCCACGCTTCGCCGAGAACGCCACCGAAAAGCTCAGCAAGTAAAGCCCAAGCGGGACCACCCAAAGCAGTGGCATTGCTACAATATCGGTCGTCAAATGTGTGCTGGTGGACAGCATCAGGCCCGACGGGATGGCAGCATAGAGCATCCACAAGCCAATCTCGCGCCACGACGTTTTCCCTGCAACGGGAGCCATCTGCGTTGACGCGGCGGCGCGTGGCAAGCTGAGCGCACAAAAGCCGATCAAAGCCAGCAGCAGCACATAACCACCGCTCCAAAGCCAACTCTGTCCCGCAAGCGGCAGCAAAGGCTCAACAATCAACGGATAGGTGATCAGCCCCGCAAAACTGCCCAGATTAGACGCGGCATAAAGCGGATAGGGATCACCCCCACCCGCTTTAGAAAACCAGCGCTGCATTAGCGGGGCCTGCGCCGCGACCATAAAAAACAGCGGCCCAATAGAAGCGACGAACAACCAAGGCACCCACAGGAACGGGTTGGCGTTCGCGCTGGGCGTCATCGCAATCAGGCCAATCGGCAACATCAACGCCGCTGCGAGAAACAAGCCAAGATGGATCATTGCCTGTCGCCGCGGCGCAAACCGGCCCAGCCAATGCGCATAGGCATAACCACCGAGCAGCAACGCCTGATAAACCAGCATCGCCGAGTTCCAAACCGTCGGCGCACCGCCCAGTCGCGGCAAAGCCATCCGCGCAATCATCGGCTGGACGAGGAAAAGCAGGAACGACCCGGTACAGATCGTCGCAATATAGCGAAAGCGAAGTGCCGGGTTATCAGTAACGGCGTGATCCACGAAATGCCCCTTGGTGCGGTTACGATAGCTCTAATGGGACCTTCTTGTTTTATGGTTAACGCGCAAGCAACTTTGCAGCGTGGGCGGCGTGATAGGTGAGCACTCCCGCACAACCGGCGCGGCGGAAGGCGAGCAGGGTTTCCAATACAAGCGCATCGCGGTCGCCTGCGCCCGCCGCAGCCGCCGCTTCGATCATCGCATATTCGCCCGAGACTTGATAAGCAAAGACAGGGACTTCGAAACGTTCTTTCACGCGGCGAACGATGTCAAGATAGGGCAGGCCCGGCTTGACCATCACGCTGTCGGCGCCTTCGTCGATGTCGAGCGCCACTTCGCGCAACGCTTCCTCTGCATTAGCGGGGTCCATCTGGTAAGTTTTCTTGTCGCCTTTCAGCAGCCCGCCCGAACCGACTGCATCACGGAACGGGCCATAAAAGGCCGACGCATATTTGGCGGCATAGGCCATGATCTGGACATTATGATGCCCTGCCCCCTCCAGCGCCTCACGGATCGCGCCGACACGGCCATCCATCATGTCGCTCGGTGCGATGATGTCCGCGCCTGCCGCCGCCTGACTGAGCGCCTGCCCGACCAGCACCTCGGTCGTGTCGTCGTTCAGCACATAGCCGCCGCCGTCGACCAGCCCGTCATGGCCGTGCGCAGTATAGGGATCGAGCGCCACATCGGTCAGCACGCCGATGTCGGGCACTGCATCCTTGATCGCGCGAATCGCGCGGCACATCAGATTGTCCGGATTGAGCGCCTCACGACCGTCCTCGGTCCGCAATTCGCGCGGCGTATTCGGAAACAGCGCAACGACGCCAATCCCCAGCGCCTTCGCTTCTTTTGCCCGCGCGACAATCCCGTCAACCGACCAGCGCGACACACCGGGCAAGCTCGCAATCGACTCCTCAACCCCCTGCCCGCTCGTCACGAACAGCGGCCAGATGAGATGCTGCGGTGCCAGATGCGTCTCGCTGAATAGCGCACGGCTCCACGCGGCGGAACGGGTGCGGCGAAGGCGAAGTGCGGGAAAATGGCTCATCCCCCTACCCTAACCGCGCCAGCGCCGCACGCAACCGCTCCGCTTCGGCGGATTTTTCGGCATGATCGGCGCGGGCTTTTTCGACAGCTTCGGGCTTGGCCTTTTCGACGAATGCAGGGTTGTTGAGGCGACCAGCGAGCGATGCGGCTTCCTTTTCGGCGGCTTCGGCCGATTTGGTCAGGCGCGCGCGTTCGGCGTCGAGGTCGATGACTCCCTCAAGTGCGAGAAAAAAGGTGTCGCCCCCCCAGATTACCGGCGCCCTCGCGCCACTTGGCCAACTGCCGATAATTTCGACACGAGCAAGACGCTCGAAATAGGGTCGAAGGTCACCGAAAAAGCGGGACGCATCTGTGCTTGGATCCGCAATGCCAATCTGAAGTCTTGGGCCGGGCGATATGTTCAGCTCTGTGCGAACGGTGCGGACCGATCCGACGAGTTCAATTAAGCCACTAACCGCCTGTGCCGCCTCAGTATCAACCACCGCCTCCGGCTTTGGCCAAGACCCATGAATGAGCAAATGCCCGCCCCGCGCACCCATGCTCCCCCACAATTCCTCCGTAATAAATGGCATGAACGGGTGCAGCATCACCAGTATTTGGTCGAACGCCCAGCCAGCAACGGCACGGGTTTCGTCGTCGAACGCGCCTTTGACCAGCTCGATATACCAGTCGCAAAACGTGCCCCACGCGAAGTGATAGATCGCATCGGCCATTGCGTCGTAGCGCAGGTCGGCAATCGCCTGATCGAGTTTCGCAAGCGTTTCGACGACTTCGCCGATGATCCATTTATTGACCGCGAGCGTCGCAGGTGGGGCGGCAACCGAGGCGGAAGCCCCCACCCCGTTGCCCTGCAAAAACCGCGCGGCATTCCACAATTTGGTCGCGAAGTTGCGGTATCCCTCGACGCGCTTTTCATCGAGCTTGATGTCGCGCCCCTGACTCTCCATCGCCGCCAGCGTAAACCGCAGCGCATCGGCACCATATTGATCGATCAGGCCAAGTGGATCGACGGTATTGCCTTTCGATTTCGACATTTTCGATCCGTCGGGCGCGCGAACAAGGCCATGGAGATACAATGTCTTCCACGGCACTTCCTTCATGAAATGCAAACCCTGCATCGCCATCCGCGCATCCCAGAAGAACAGGATGTCGAAGCCGGAAATGAGGACGTCATTGGGGTAGTGTTTGCTCAACAACGATGTCCCCTCGCCCCTTGCGGGAGAGGGCGACTCAGCGTCAGCTGAGCGGGGAGAGGGGGACAAGGGAACGGCTTCGGGGGTTTCCCTTACACCCCTCTTCCCGCTCGCCGTTGGCGAGTCGCCCTCTTCCGCAAGGGGAGAGGGGTTTTCCAGAGCATCCGGCCACCCCAACGTCCCGAACGGCCACAGCGCCGAAGAAAACCATGTGTCGAGGACGTCATTGTCCTGCCAAATTGCCAATTGCCCATTTTCGAACTGCCGAGATGCCTCGTCCTCTGAAGAAGCTATCACGACACTGATGCTATCAATTGGGACGTCTCGCCAAGTTGCATAGCGCTGCTTTGCTTCTAGGAGCGCCGCCTCATCGGACTGACCAACAAAAACCTCACGCTCCGCGCGAGCAAGAAATCGATCAGAACCGTGAGTATCGAAGCTGATTGCTTTATCTTCCGGAAAGTCATCGTTCTCAATTTTCGGCCCGTACCAAGCAGGTATCCTATGCCCCCACCACAATTGCCGGGAGACACACCAAGGCTGAATATTCTCCAGCCATTGGAACCACGTCTTTTCCCAGCTTTGCGGCACGACCTTGATCGCGCCGGAACGCACCGCCTCGATCGCCGGACCCGCCAGCGTCTTTGCATCGACATACCATTGGTCAGTCAGCCACGGCTCGATCACCACGCCCGAACGGTCGCCATAGGGCGTCTGGATAACGCGGTCTTCGACGCGCTCGAGTAAACCCTCAGCCTCAAGCATCTCCACCACCCGCTTGCGCGCGACGAAGCGGTCGAGGCCGATCAGTTCTTCGGGGATTAGCCCGTCCGCCGTCTGCACCACGAACGCTTCGGCGTTCAGCATGTTGAGCATATCCGCAGGGGCGATCCCCGCGCGTTTACCCACCTCGAAGTCGTTGAAATCATGCCCCGGCGTAATCTTCACCGCACCCGATCCGAGTTCGGGATCAGCATGTTCGTCCGCCACAATCGGGATCAACCGCCCGGTGATTGGTAATCGCACCATCTGCCCGATCATCGCCGTATAGCGCCCGTCCGACGGGTTCACCGCCACAGCCATGTCGGCGAGCATCGTTTCGGGCCGCGTTGTCGCCACAGAAATATGCCCGCTGCCATCGGCCAGCGGATATTTGAAATGCCAGAATTTCCCCTGCACCTCGCGCGTTTCGACTTCGAGGTCTGAAATCGCGGTTTTCAGGCCCGGATCCCAATTGACCAACCGCTTGTCGCGATACAGCAGCCCTTCGTTGTAGAGGTCCACGAACACCTTGATGACGGCCTTCGAAAAGCCCTCGTCCATCGTGAAGCGTTCGTTCTGCCAGTCACAACTTGCGCCCATACGGCGCATCTGCCTGACGATCTGTCCGCCGCTTTCTGTTTTCCATTCCCAGACTTTGGCAACAAATTCTTCACGCGTGAAATCAGTCCGCTTCTGCTGCCGCAGCGCCATCTGCTTTTCGACGACCATTTGCGTTGCGATGCCGGCATGGTCGGTCCCGACGACCCAAAGGGCATCCTTGCCCTGCATCCGCGAGTGACGAATCAATATGTCCATCAATGTATGGTCAAGCGCGTGGCCGATATGCAGCGAACCCGTCACATTCGGAGGCGGCAACACAATCGTGAAGGGCGGCGCATCGGGGCGCTCGGGCCGGAACGCGTTCGTTTCCTCCCAATGAGCGTACCAGCGCGCTTCGATTTCGGCGGGGTCGAATGTTTTGGGAAGTTCGGTCATAATAGCGCCGCGCTTAACGGCTCCAAACGTCGGAAACTACCCCCGGTCGGTAATCCGACGAATCTCTTGCGCGACCATTCGCTCCACCACATCGGGCAGGCGCGATTCGAGCCATTCGGCCAGCATCGGCTTGAGCATCTCTCGCACCAATCCCTCAAGTGTATCGCCGCCCGTCACTTCGGGTTTCACAATCAATGCGGACAGCGCGGCGAGCGACGTGCGGCTGGCCTCGGTCGCCTTGTCTGAAACAAGCGCGGGTTTCATTTCTGCAACGGGCATCACCGCTTCCTCTTCAACCACTTCAGGCGCAACAGCTTCAGTTAATTCAAGCACTTCCGGCTCATCGTCAGCATCGGCTTCGGGCACAGGATCGGCCACTGGCTGCACCGCCGATGCACGACGATTGCGCGGCGGCGAGAGCGCGGCTTCGCTATCTTCCGCGATGATTCGCTTAATCGAAGACAGGATTTCTTCCATCGAAGGTTCGTTGCTCACGTCGCCCATACCTGCCCCCAAAACCGATTTACGGCTGTTTCGGCCCGATAATTGCCGGTGTTTGCGCCGGTGTGTCAACTGTTCGTGTCGCAACGGGGCTTGGCGTGGCATCATCGCCCCAATCCCAGATGCGCGATTTCACGCGATTATAATTGGCAACGGGGTCGTAAAGCGCACCCCCTTCGAGGCCCAGATCGCGCGCTTCGGCCTGCCCCATCGACGCGAGCAACGAGAAACCAGCGACATAGCTGTTGCGCCGTGCCGTCACGAGCTGAACCTGCGAATTGAGCAGTTCCTGTTCAGCGTTCAGGATATCGAGGATCGTGCGGTTACCGACACTGTTTTCGGCGCGTACGCCCTCCAGAGACAGTGTGTTAGCGTCGACGGCTGATTGCGACGAAACGATCACTTCATTCGACGCCTGATAGCTCGCGTAAGATGCCCGCGTCTGCGCCACGATGCTGCGTTCGACTTCGGTCACAACTTCAATGGCCTGCGATTCGCGGGCTTGCGACTGGCGGACTTGGGCTGCGGGCGCACCACCCTGAAACAACGGGATCGAGGCCTGAACACCGACCGACGCGCCGCGCGATGTCTGCCCCTGCCCGCCGCTCAGTGTGCCGAGATAATCGAGATAACTGGCGTTGCCGACCGCCGACACGCGCGGCAGGCGACTGGCGCGGGCAACGCCGACGTCAAAACGTGCCGCTTCGCGCTGTCGCTGCGCCGCGAGCAAGCCGGGATTATTGTCGAGCGCTGTCGTCACGGCGACTTGCGGATTTGCGGGCAGGTTTGGCAGCGGCGGCGGCGGTTCCAGATCATCGGCAGGCTCGCCGACAAGCCGGATATATTGCTCGCGGCTGTTAATCAGCTGTGCCTGCGCCGATTGATATTGGCTGCGTGCCAGCGCCAAGCGCGCTTGCGATTGCGCGACATCGGTGCGAGTCAGGTCACCGACTTGAAAACGGTCTTTTGTCGCTTCGAGGTTCACCGTCAAAACACCAAGGTTGGCGCGTTGGAGCTGAACAATCGCTTGATCGCGAATAACGTCCATGTAAGCGCCGACAACCTGTGAGAACAGACTCGCTTCGGTATCGCGCAAGTTCGCCCGCCCCGCTTCAATGCGCGCATCGGCGCCCCTAATTGCGTTTTTGACCGCACCGCCCTGATAAATGGGCACCGAGAGTTGCAGGCCAATCGTCGCTTGCCGCTCCGGCGACAGTGCGCTCTGACGCTCGAGATTATTGGTGAACGATCCCGTCGCGTCGAGGCCCGGCAATCCCCGTGCGCGATTGATCGGCGCATTTTCGTCGTTCGCGCGCTGCTGTGCCCGTGCGCCGGTCAGCGTCGGATTGGTGGCATAGGCCTTTTGCAATGCCTCACGCAGCGTGCCTGCCTGCACCGA
>JANMPU010000016.1:0-15591 GCA_031369985.1 Sphingomonas sp.
TTCGTAGGTTCGAATCCTGCCACCCCAGCCAGTTTTTTGCTGTATTGCAGCAAGCCGTCCCAAAATGCGACAAAGCGTTGAAGCGGCTGCGTTAACGACTTGTTATTGTCACTTAACAGTGCATAAATACTGTATCGGAGATGAACGAGTCCTGTGACGCGTTGGCTTCGTTTCAGCATCGACCAACCGACGCAATGTCGGCGGCGCAAACGGGTTCGCGATACAAATTCTGGCTGCATGGCTGATGCGGCCCTACACGGGGATAATCATGTCTTTAAAATCAAAAATTAAGTTGGCGCTGGCGGCAACGGCGCTGGTTGCAACGTCGTCGGCGAACGCGGCGCTGGTGTTCAACTTCACCTTCCTGCCAACGTCGACAGCACAGGCGAATGCAGCGTTTCAAACGGCTGCTGCACGCTGGTCGGCGATTTTCACCGATAACGTCACGATTGATCTGACCGTCGGACAAGTCGCGCTTGGCGCAGGCATTTTGGCGCAGGCGGGTTCGTCGCGGTCGAGCTTTAGCTACTCGGCGTTCAAGACTGCGCTTGCCGCTGACGCGACATCGGCTGATGACGCAACGGCGGTCGCAAATCTTGCGGGCGGAACTTC
Organism: Sphingomonas sp.; assembly: GCA_031369985.1. GTDB lineage: Bacteria > Pseudomonadota > Alphaproteobacteria > Sphingomonadales > Sphingomonadaceae > Sphingomonas_O. The sequence continues at coordinate 613 of JANMPU010000016.1, forward strand.
GTTTGGCATGCTGATCAACCGCACGGCCGACAATCCCAACGGTGCGGCATCGGCCACAGCTTACCTCGACAATGATGGCAGTGCCAACAACTCGACGGTGCGCCTGACCAATGCGAATGCCAAATCGCTCGGTCTGACGCCAACGGCTGGTAACGGCGGCGGTCTGTGCACGGCAAGCTGCGACGCCGGCATTCAGTTTGGTGACGCCTTTACGTGGGACTATGACCCAACCGATGGCATCACGGCTGGTTCGTTCGATTTCGTCGGCATCGCGACGCATGAAATCGGTCACGCACTTGGTTTCATCAGCGGTGTTGACGTTCTTGACGGCAATGGTGCCGCACCGGGCTTCAACTCGAATCTGTTCACTTTCGTGAGCTCGCTTGATCTCTTCCGCTTCTCGGCGGCAAGTGCGGCGACTGCTGGTGGCGTGATCGATTGGACCGCTAGCACGACGGCGAAGAATTTCTCGATCGATCGTGGTGTGACTTTCGGCAATGGCTTCTCGCTTGGTCGCACCTTCGGTGATGGTCAGCAGGCCAGTCACTGGAAGGACAATCTGGGCATTGGCATCATGGACCCGACGGCGGGCCGTGGTGAACAGCTGGCAATTTCGGCTGCCGACATTCAGGCGTTTGACGTAATCGGCTGGACCAAGCGCTCAGCAGTGGCAGCTGTGCCCGAACCCGGCACATGGGCAATGATGATGGTTGGCTTCGGCCTTGTCGGTGGTGCCCTGCGCCGCCGCCGGACGGGACAATTTGCTTCGGCAGTCTGATCGTCATCTGACGGATAAAGTGTTGGGGCGGTCACGGGGTTCCGTGGTCGCCCCATTGCTTTTGCCCGTTGCTTTTAGGCGCAGGATGCGATTGAAAGCGGTGCAATGACACCCGAACTCGGCATCATCGAAGGTTATTTCGGGCGGTGCTGGACGCATGACGAGCGGGTCGATGTCGTCCGCCGCCTTGCCCCCGCCGGATACCGGTTCCTTCATTACGCGCCGAAGATCGACACGCTGCTCCGCCGTGACTGGCAGCAACTTCATGGGCGTGACGCTGTGCGCGATCTTCGTGATCTTTCAGTGCAATGCCGCGCGGTGGGGATGCGTTTTGGCGTCGGTCTTACACCCTATGGCGCGCATCTGAATTTCGATGCGGATACACGCGCCGCGTTGAAGGCGAAACTGGCGGCGCTTGACGACATTGGTCTCGACGATCTCGCCATCCTGTTCGACGATATGCGCGGCGATTTGCCCGATCTCGCCCAGCGGCAGGCGGAGATCATCGCTTTTGCGCTCGACCATAGCCGAGCAACCCGCTTCTATACTTGCCCCAGCTACTATTCGGACGACCCCGTTCTTGACCGCGTGTTCGGTGCGCGGCCCGAAAACTATCTGTCCGATTTTGGGCGACTGATTGACCCTGCCATTCAAGTCTATTGGACCGGCGAAGAAGTTTGCGCCGCCGAACAATCGCCCGCGCATCTTCGCCGCGTTGCCGATGAGTTGGGGCGTAAAGTATGCCTGTGGGACAATTACCCGGTCAATGACGGCCCGCGGATGAGCGAGTATCTCCACCTGCGCGCGTTCACAGGGCGTGGGCTCAATATTGCGCTTTGGCTAAGCGGCCACGCAATCAACCCCGCGCTGCAACCAACACTGAGTTGCATCCCCGCACTGACCCTACCCGCTGCCTATGTACAGGGTGACGACTATGCCTATGGGGCGGCGTTCATGGAAGCGGCGATGGTGGTTGTCGGGCCGGAGCTGGCGGCGATGCTTCAGGCCGACTTGCTCACATTCAACAATGCGGGCCTTGATCGCTTATCGACCGAGCGCAAAGCCAATCTGCGCGCCCGCTATGCCGCCATCGACCACGCGGCGGCGCGTGAAGTCGTTGAATGGCTTGACGGTGGCTATGCGATTACCGGCGAAATGCTTCAGACGCAGTAGTGCTGCCCTGCAAAATTTGTCCGGACATATTTTCTTTTGGATAAGGTTGGTCTAGCCTCGTTACCGAGAGGGGAAAAGCGTGTGTCGATAGCGATTCTTCTGGCCGCTTTGCCGCCACCACGTCCACCATTACCGCTGCCCGGAACGTACACCAACGAAGAAGAAGTGTATTTTGACGGGGAGGCAAAACGGATACCCGCGCCTTGGATCGGCCTGAAGTCAGCCGATGGGAGCTACAGTTTCGTCGACAAATTCGGTCGGCCGATTTCCGATGTTATCATTCGCAAAATGGATGTCAGCGAAGACGGTCGAGTTTCGATTACTTTCCCCGACGGGCGCATGACAACCCTACGTCGCGCCCGCCCCGTCACTTGCTGGGGCTCGGTCCCCAAGACCACGAAGAAACCCGACGGCACTGAAGATTGGTACTTCGTGCGCAGCCTTAAACTCCATGATCAGGGCGGCCGTGCGCAATTTGGCGGCGGTGATACAGGCGCGCCGCCGGTCGTCATCCGCATGCGCAATGTCATCTGGCCATCGGGGCCGAGCCAGCCGAGCCTTGTCCTCTATGTCCACAAACCCGAAACGCCCGACCGCGCGGAAAGCTATAGCTGGGCCGATCCGGGCGCCAAACGGATCGGCATCAACTTGCGCTGGATGCAGGCCAGTTGCACCATCGATTGAGGAGACGACCATGAAGCTATTGAAGATTGCCTTGCTGGCCTCTGCTTTCGTTGCGGCCGCCGCACAGGCGCGGATGCTCGACCCCAAAGTGTCGGCGGATGCCTTCGAAATTTCGAAGCGGCTGCAATGCGGCGAGGCTGATGGTAAGCAAGCCGTCTATCATTTTGCGGGTAACATTTATTCGCGGGTTCAAGGCGAGCCCGACCGCCTGCTGTTCCGTGCCGAGGGCATGAATGTCCGCCAATGCGTTACAGTCAATGATCCGAAACGTGGCAAGGGTTACCGCCTCGTCAGCCGCGAGGTGCTTTTCTACATCGACCCGAAAACGGGCGAGATTGTGCGTAAGTGGACGAATCCGTGGTCGGGTGAAACGGTCGATGTGATGCACATCAATAATGATCCGGTGAATTCACGCCCCAGTTTCCCGATTAGTGCCGATGGCAAGCCCGCGACGTTCATGGGGCGGATCGAGGGCAAATGGCTGTTCATGCCGTTCGAAGTGCCCCTGTTTTACGAAAATGTCCTTGGCGGCGCGTATCAGGATTATGTCGGCGGCAAATACCACGCGATGGAGATTTTCGATTTCATCGCTGACGCAAACGAGATGCTCGATACCAAGAATGCGACAAGCTATCCCAGCATCGCATGGGTCCGCGTCTCGGATTGGATGCCGTGGATGAAGCAACGCGGACGACAGGGGCTACTGATCTTCAATGCGACGGGATCGAAGCTGAAGAGTTTTGATGAATTGCCGGTGATCATGAAGGACGAGATTGCGAAGAACTATCCGATCTACACCGCACCGCCCCCGGGCGATGATCCACGTCCCAATGCAACGACGTGGACCGTATTCAAGGCGATGATCGACGCCGCGCGCAAGCCGAAATAGAATCGCTTTATGCCCGCCTACATGATCGTCACTGCCAAGATTAAAGACCGCGAGGCCTTTATCAACGGCTATGGCGCGGCGGCGGCGAAGCTGATCGGACAGTTTGGCGGGAAATATGTCCTGCGCGGGCCTGGGGCGGAATTGCTTGAAGGTGATTTTGGGGATGGTGCCTCAATGGTGATTTCCGAATGGCCCGACACAGCGGCGGTCCACGCATTCTGGAATTCGCCTGAGTATACCGAAGCAAAGAAGCTGCGCGACGGCATTGCCGATGTGCAGGTCGTCGTCATCGAAGCGCCGAAAATCAATGGATAGGGAGAGCCTCAAATGTCGATGATATTCGCGCTTGCTGTGGCTGCAGGGGCACAAGCGCCGCTTCGTCCTAAGGCTCCACCGGCGGGCACACGCACCAATGTTGCAGCGGGCGTTGAAAAGCCGAAGGATGTTGTCCCGACCGACATCCGCCGCGCGACGATTATCGTGCGCGATATGGAGAATTCGCTGAAGCTCTACCGCGATGTCATGGGGCTGAAGGTCAATTATGACACCGTCGTGCCGATGTCGGGCGTTGCGCTTCCCGCTGGCACACCGGGAGCGAAGGCGCGGCTTGTGCTGCTTAACGGTAATGATCCCTATATTGGCTGGGTCGGCCTGATCCAGTGGATTGACCCGAAGCTGCCCGATCCGGGGCCCTATCCCAAACGCATGGGGCCGGGCGGGGTGGTGATTGTGACCAACACCGATGACGTGCCGGGGCGGTGTGCAGCTGCTGCGAAAGTGCCCGGCGTGACCATGACGGGGCCGCCGCGCGAACAAATCTATCCGGGGCGCAATGGCGGGCCGCCGATCCGCGTGATGGGCTGCAATCTGTTTGATCCCGATGGTATCCTGATCGAAATGAACCAGCTCCAGAAATAAGGGGCCGCGCCGGTCATGCAGCATTATGCGATCATGGCATGGGATGCCGAAGGTGCGGAGCAGCGCCGCCTTGACGTCCGCGATGATCATATGCGGCACATCGAACGCGTGCTGGATCGGGTCGCGATTGCGGGGCCATTGCGTGACGAGAATGGCGGGTCGGTCGGGTCGTTGCTGGTTCTGAAAGCGGCAAGCATGGCCGAGGCGACCGCATTGTTTGAATCAGATCCCTATTTCAAGGCTGGCATTTGGGCACGGTGGGAAGTGCATCCGTTCCTTGCGGCGGCGGGCGAGTGGATTGGCGGGACGATATGGTGATATCGCTTGTGATGGCGACGACGTTTATCTCGGTCACGTCGATGGTCCAAATTGACCCTTGGTCCGAAACTGTGGTCAGCGTTGAGGAAATCAAAACCACCACGCGCCTGTTCCGCGAAGTCGGTGGTTGGACTGTGCGAGAACGCGGCGCCGTTGCCCGCGCCGAGCTTGATTACTGGAAACTCCCCGCCACCGCGTCGGCAACCTTCGAACGACTCTGCGCGCCAAAGACTGACACCGGCTGTCTGCGCTTCGTCAGTTTTAAGGGCGTCGCGCAAAAGCCGATACGCCTCGCCACGCGGGCATGGGACACCGGCGGCATTTATTCGGTCATGGTGCGCAGCGACAATGTTCCCGCGCTGTATGACGCCGCGATCAAAATGGGCTGGTGGGCCGAAAGCCGCCCGATCCGTTTCAAATTCGGCGCGTCGGACCTGCGCAATGTCGTGCTGGTCGGGCCGCACGGCATCAACCTTGCGGTCTATGAACGCGTCAGCCCGCCCTTCACCGGCTTCCCCGTCGGGCGGATCAGCCAGGGATTCAATTCGATGCGCATGGTGCGCGACAAGAGCGCGGCGCGGGACTTCTATGGGCAGAAACTCGGCTTCGGCCTCGTCTTTGACAGCCCCGGCGGCATGACCGAGCCGACTTATTCAAACTTTGGCGTGCCGATCAATTATACGGTGAAGGTGCAACGCAGTGCCGCCGCGCTGAACCCTGTGCCGGGCGAAACGGGGCGGGTTGAGGTGATGCAGATTGACGGCTTTGCTGGCATTGACGTGTCCGCCGACGCGTCGCCGCCCAATCTCGGCATCGTCTCGATCCGCTTTCCGGTGAAGGGCCTCGATACCTATCGCGCGACGTTGAAGGAACGCGGGGTCGAGATCATTTATGAAGGCATGAATGTGACCATCGCGGGTCTGGGCAGAGTGAACATCCTTGCCGTCCGCGATCCCGACGGGAGCATCAGCGAATTTTACGAAAGGAATGAATGATGGCGCGTGCCGCCCGTATCACCGCTCATGGCGGACCCGAAGTCATCGAATGGATCGACGTCGATGTGCCGCCGCCCGGCCCCGGCGAGGTACGGTTTCGTTCGACCGCCGTGGGGCTGAACTTCATTGATACCTATCACCGGCGGGGGATTTACCCGGTTGCCTTGCCGAGCGGGCTTGGTTTGGAAGCGGCGGGGGTGGTCGAGGCTGTCGGCGATGGCGTGTCGGACTATCAGGTTGGTGACCGCGTTGCCACATTCGGCCCGGCGCTGGGGGCTTATGCGACCGAGCGCAATGTGGTCGCGGCGACGCTGTTTCGCATTCCCGATGACATATCGGATGAGACCGCAGCGGCGGGGTTGCTGAAAGGGTGCACGACCGAGTTCTTGGTCGAGCGCTGCGCGAAGGTTCAGCCGGGGATGACCGTGCTCGTCCACGCGGCCGCGGGCGGCGTGGGGTTGTTGCTGGTGCAGTGGCTCAAGCATATCGGCGCCACCGTGATCGGCACCGTCTCGACCCCAGATAAGGCCGCAGCGGCGACGGCGGCGGGGGCGGATCATGTGATCCTCTATACGCAGGAAGCGGTGGCGCCGAAGGTTCGTGAACTGACCGGTGGAGCGGGGGTCCGCGTCGTGTTTGACGGGGTTGGCATGGCGACATGGGAAGCCTCGCTTGATTCGACCGGGCGGCGCGGGATGATCGTCAACTATGGCAATGCCGATGCGCCGGTGGGCGGGGTCAACCTCGGCATCCTCGCGCAAAAGGGCTCGCTCTATAACACGCGGCCCACGCTGTTCGATTACTACGCGACCGCCGAAGAACGCGCGGCGGGCAGCGACTATGTCTTCGACATGTTCCGCACCGGGGTGCTGGCCCTGACCATCGGCCAGACTTATGCCCTTGAGGACGCAGCCCAAGCGCACCGCGATCTGGAAGGGCGGCGGACGACCGGATCAACCGTGCTGGTGGTTTAGCGGCCGCCTCAAAACTCACGAACATCGCGCATATTGCATGCGGGCGCGGGGTGGCGAAAGTTACAAAGGTTACACTATGGCGGCCACCCGAAATTTTTTCGCAGGCGCGGATTTCAGGCAAGGCATTCGGCTGCGCGGCGGGGGCGTTGTGACGGGGCATGAGGGGAGATAAGCATAGGGGCGGGGGTGTAGGACAGGGTGAATTTTGTAAGCTCTTGCACAAAGCCCAGAACGTTCATAGAATCAAAGCACACAAAAGTAAAACGGAAGTAAGTGCTTACAGATATTATAGGTTATCAATCACATCTGGATTATCGTAATGACTTACAGAGATAAAAATACTCCGCACCTCCGCCGCCTTTAACGGCAACCCTAACTGGCTAAGGCGGAACTGCTGTAATTCGCTATTGGCTTTCAGCGCTCTCGCATAACGCTCCAAAATCGCGTGCCCATAGCTGGAAGCCTCCGAACGGTTTGCTCGGTCTGCACAAAACCGTTCAATTTCAGCAATCAAATCTTGTCTTTGACTAAGTTCCTCCGAGCGATATTTAACACCCCAAAGCCGCAGCCTAAGGTCAAATCTTGGATTGGCATTGTATGCTTGTTGTGCCCATTCAATTGCCTCGGAAAAATCTTCCCACATTTCAGCTTCTTCGGACTTTGTCTGGCAATAAAAGCTAAATCCTCCAGGGTCATCCCGAAGCTCTTGACAGGCTTTATCATATTCACTCCTATATCTATCATTCTCCAAGTCTGAAGCATGGTACCAATTATGTAAATACACCCGTGACCGAAGCGCAAGACTGAAAACAGTCTTGTTTAATCGTACGTTTCTATCAGCTAACTGCCGTGCAAGATTATAGTTTGGAAATCTTGATAACAAAATACAATCTAGATACGGACGAAGTATTCTCTCTTCGCGAGTGGTGTCTTTATTTTTCGGATCGGCGGCATATTTTTGAGCTTTGTGAAAGCAGTTTATAGCGTCTTCATAGCGTTTTTGATATTTGTAACGCTCTCCTTCAACATAGTCAGCTAAATAGTGCCCCTGATATCGCGAGCGCAAAAAACTGATCGCGAGATCTGCATCTTCTTTATGGTGAAGCCTAATTGAAACAAGCGCAAAAAATCGCGCCGTTTCAATGCTTGCATTCAATGAGAAAACCGCCCTATTCGTAAAAGCTAACTTGAGTAAAGGTGCGGCATCGTGGAATCGACGTGCATTATATAGACGGACACCGATTTGAAAATAGTGTGCATATGAAACGAAGTTCTTCAATTCCGGCGCCAGTTCTAATTTTCCTGCAAAAAGAGTGGCTTTGATCTTCGTTTCAATACGCAAGTATCCATGTTCTCCGTCCAGAATATCAAGCGGCTTATTAGCAAATGAAGCCATTGCCTCTCGATGCGCGGCCAACAATTCTGGCGTTACAAGCAGGTCGCCTAGTCGGTGCGAAAGCAGAGGTGAAATGCGGAAAAGCGTATCATTTGATTGCTCTACGAGCCCTAGATTGCTGAGCCGTGTCATGATTTGCGAGGCAGGTGAGGCGGTGTCCAAAAAACTCTGAATATCCTCCAGAGATACCGGATTGACATCATGCATAAATAATAGCGCGCGCTTCGCCTCATCATGACCGTCCAGTTGCATAAACGCCCAACCGACCAGATGCGTCATAGTGTCCGAAAAGCGTTGAGCCTCTTTACCAATTATATCGTCAAGGCTTCCTAAATCAGGTAATCGACTTGCCAGTCGAACAATCGCTACAATCAATTCTGGGTTTCCCCCCGAGTCTGAAGCAATTTTTGAGACTTTGAGTTCATCCCATGCTTGTCGGTTTCCGCCCAGTGCGTTGATCATTTTCCATGCGAATTCCTGCGCAACGAGGGGCTCCATTGACATCATTCGGAAAGATCCGAGCTTGTCACCACAATTGACGAGGAGTTCGTTTTGCACTGGCAACTGAGCCACAATAAAGAGCTTCGGATTTCGCCCAGTTTCGAGTGATCGGATTGTCTCTTGAACCCATTCAGGAAGCCTGACCTTTTCCTCGTAAATGCGACTTTGCCGAAATACTACAAACCGCCCCAAACTCGCAGCTTTCTCTATAAACTCAGCAACATCTTCGCCGGTTACTTCGGTCTGATTTTTTGCCTCCTGCTGTAATCCATCCATATCGAGGTCGAACAACTCACTTTCTAGCCGCAACAAGATTTGATCTGGCAAACTGGTTTCATCGACATCAATTTCTACAGCAGTAGCATTCGAGTCGATCTCCCGAAAAAACTCACGGATTAGGGTTTTTCGTCCATAGCCATTCAAGCCCGAAACCCACATTGATGGCCTGAAAGTAAAGCGATCAATCCGAGCTGAATCCTTGAGATCTTGCTGCAAAATGGGGCGCGGCTGCAATGGGACAGCCGGTCGTTCAATCCGGCTAACTATATCATCAACCAAGCGGCAGGCTTCTGGAAATAAGATTTTGGGTCTGTCCGACCTCTTGTGCCTCAGGAATCCCTCAAGGTCCGAAAAGACCTTTTTCTCTTGATCGGTAAGCACCCCAGTCATTTCTTTGGCGAACAGTGGCGTGTCGTCACATCGAATGACGGTGAACTCTCGCAATTGACCTTTTGCAAAACGAGAAGCTGCCAAGGCCAATTCGCGAACAGTTCCTTCATTATTCAAAAAATTTTTGGACCAGAATATTACGACAGCTTTTGCAAAAGGTAATTCTTCACGCTCGATTTCATCCCAAATCCAAGTACCATTCTTACCGGACTTTGTGTATACGTAAATGAGGTCGCCCGTGTATCTCTCAAATATGCGTTCGGCGAGGACGATATCTTGTGACGCAACTGAGAAAAAGACCGGATGTGCCATTTGCATTCCCCAACGATTATAATCTTCTGGCTGGCATCACCATTCTTGGTCAAGAGGTTTCAATGACCTCACTCACTCCTGAGCGCCTCAATCGGCGACAGCCTTGACGCCCGCACGGCAGGATAACTCCCGAACGCGAGCCCGATGAACGCGCTGAACAGCATTGATCCGATGGCGGTGCCGATGCCGATAGGGGCGGGGAAGTCGGCGAGGTTTTCGAAGACTTGCGCCAGTATCACCGCGAGCAACAATCCGATAGCGCCGCCGATCATGCAGAGGACGGCAGCTTCGACGAGGAACTGGTTGCGGATGTCGCTGCGTTTTGCGCCCAGCGCCATGCGCAGGCCGATTTCGCGGGTGCGCTCGGTCACGCTGACCAGCATGATGTTCATGATGCCGATGCCGCCGACAAGCAAGCTGATCGACGCAATGGCGACGAGAACGCCCTGGAATATGCCGGTGACGAGGCCCGATTGCTTCATGAATTCTTCTGTCGTGTTGACGGTGAAAGGGCTGATTTCTCCCTTGGGGATGTTGTTGCGGGCGCGCAGCACGCGGACCATGTTTTTCTTGGCCGTCGGCAAGTCGAAGCCGTCTTCGAAGCCAACGAAAAGGACGTGGAGGTCGTCGGGGCCCTGCACGGTGGTGGTCGCGAAACGCTGGCGTGCGGTGCTGATGGGCACGAGGGTGAGGTCGTCATTGTCGTTGCCGAAGGTGTTGCCCTTCGATTGCAGGACGCCGATGACGGTGAAGGGGACGCGGGCAACGCGGATCGTCTGGCCGATGGGATCGAAATTGCCGAACAGCTTCGTCGCGACGCTGGGGCCCAGCACGATGACGCGCGCGGCGGTGCGGACGTCGGCTTCGGCAATGAAGCGGCCGGTGTCGATCTCGCTGTTGCCGACGCGGCCATAATCGGGGGTGATGCCGATGGCCGTGGTGGTGGCGTTGCGGCCCTGAATGACAAGCTGCACGGTCGAGCGGAGTTGCGGGGCGATGCCGCTGACGCCGGGGACGAGGCGGGCGATGGCGCGGGCGTCGCGCTCGGTCAGGCGGCCACGATCGACAACCCGGCGGCCGCCGCGGTTTTCGGGCTGGGGGAAGACGATGGCCATGTTGCTGCCAAGCTGGTTGATTGAATCGAGGACGCTGGCCTTTGCGCCATCGCCGACCGCGACCGCGAGGATGACCGCGAGAACGCCGATCATGACGCCTAATGTGGTGAGGATCGAGCGCATGAGATTGGTGCGCAGCGCGGTGAGCGCGATGGCGATGTTGATGCCCCAGCCGGCGATGGTGCGCTGAATATTCATGGCTTAGCGCGCCGCCGGTTGGCGACGGGGGCGTCTTCGATGACTTTGCCGTCGCGGAACAGGATGCGACGGGCGGCGTATTCCGCGACGTCGGGCTCATGCGTAACGACGATGACCGTGATGCCGTCGTCGTTGAGCCGTTGGAAAATGCCCATGATGTCGTTCGACGTGACGGTATCAAGCGCGCCGGTGGGTTCGTCAGCGAGGAGCATGAGGGGTTCGGTGACGAGTGCGCGGGCGATGGCGACGCGCTGCTGCTGGCCACCCGAGAGTTTGGCGGGGGTGTGGGTCATGCGGTCGCTTAGGCCCATGTCGCCCAAGGTTTTTGCGGCGCGGGCGCGGCGTTCGGGGCCGCTGAGTCCGGCATAGACGAGGGGTGTGGCGACATTGTCGAGCGCAGTGGTGCGGGCGAGGAGATTGAACTGCTGGAAGACGAAGCCGATCTTGCGGTTGCGGATTTCGGCAAGTTCGTCGCTGGACAGGTCTGAAATGTCAGTGCCGTCGATCTTGAGCGTGCCCGACGTGGGAATGTCGAGCGCGCCGATCATGTTCATGAACGTCGATTTGCCCGATCCGCTGGCGCCCATGATCGCGACAAATTCGCCGCGGTTTATGGTGAGCGAGACGCCCGCAACGGCATGAACGGTCTCGCCGCCAAGGACATAGTCTTTGACGAGGTTATGCGTTTCGAGGAGGGGGGTGGCCGTCATTGGTTTCGCCATATCCGCATCCCCGAGCGAAGCGAGGGGCACTGTCGAGCGTTAGCGAGACCGATTGCCGGACGCATCTCGCTACGCTCGATAGGGTCCCTCGCTGACGCTCGGGGATGCGAAGACCTATTCAGTGGCATTATCGCTCTCGTCACCGGCGGCTTCGTCGGTTGGTTTCTTCACGGTGGATCGGCTGCGGACGACGATCTTGTCGCCGACGCTGAGGCCCTTAGCGATTTCGACGAAATCTTCGCCTTGCAGGCCCAGCGTGACGACGCGGCGAACGGGTTTGAAGGGGTCGGTGCTGGCGACGAACACAATCGGCGTGTTGGTGGGGGGCGCTTTGTCCTTCGGCATGTCGGCGGTGCGCGGGCGGAAGCGGAGCGCGGTGGTGGGTATGCGCGTTACCTTTGCCTTTTCGCCGGTGATGATTTCGACATTGGCGGTCATGCCGGGGAGCAGCTTGCCGTCCTTATTATCGACGTCGAGGATGACGAGGTAGCTGACGACATTTTGCGTTTCGGTTGCGGCTTTGCGGATCTGGCGGACAGTCGCAGCGAAGGTCTCGCCGGGGTAACTGTCGACGGTGAAGCGCACTGGCTGGCCGTCGCGGACCTGGCCGATGTCGGCTTCGTCGACTGAGGCTTCGACTTGCATGCGCGTCGTGTCAGCGGCGATCTCGAAGAGGTTGGGGGTCTGGAAACTGGCGGCAACGGTGGTGCCGGGTTCGACCAGCTTGTTGATGATGACGCCCGATGCCGGGGCGACAATCGTGGTGCGGCTGAGGTCGAGGAGGGCGGAGGATAGTTCGGCATTGGCCTGTGAAATCTGGGCGCGGGCGCTGGCGGCTTGCGCGGCCGTGGTGCGGATATTGGCGCGCGCGGAGGACAGGACACTGCTGGCCCCGTCGAGCGCGGATTTGGACAGAAATCCGCGTTCGGCCAATTGCGCGCGGCGGCTGAATTCGCGTTCCTGAATGCCGATCTCGCTTTGCGCGCGGGCACCCGAGGCTTCGGCGAGCGCCAATGCGGCTTGGGCGGATGCGACTTGCGCGCGGGCCTGCTGGACGCGGGCATTGACGCGGGTGGGGTCGATTTCGGCCAGGACTTGGCCCGCTGTGACGGGCGAGTTGAAATCAACGAAAACGCGCGTGATCTGGCCGGAGACTTCAGCGCCGACCTTGATCGTGTTGAGCGCGCGGAGTTTCCCCGATGCCGTGACGCGACGGACGACTTCGCCGCGATCCACGGTTGCAGAGATATATTCATAGGTCTTGGGTGTGGGACGGAACGCAAAGTAGAGGACGGCCGCGAGCGCGAGGCCAATAGCGATGGACCATTTCGGATGCGCCCTGATCCAACCCAATATTCGACCCAGCATTTGTCACGCCCTACCGCTTAAAGTTGATGTGTCTTAGCGGGGTAGGACAGTGGATGCTAGAGCGCTGCGCCGATTATGTGAGTAACTGTGCTCCGGACTTGATCCGGAGCTTTGCGAGAATAGATGCAAGCTAGTCGCAAGGCTCCGGATCTAGTCCGGAGCACAGAACCACCTTGTTACTCAGAGATTTCGACCAATTCCAGCAATTCACCCGCCGGGCCGCGCACGGTGGCGGTGCGGCGGTTGGCGTAGAACGGACCATTGCGGATGACCGACGGCGCGATCCAATCGAGGTCGAGCGCATTGAGGCTGTCGACGGCGAGCGTCACGATCGCATTGCCCGCCGGGAGCGCATCGAACGGGCCGGGACGGACGGTCGCGGCAGCCGGGTAACCATCGACTTCGATGATCGGCAGGCGGTCTTTCTGGACCATGGTGATCGTTGATTCTGTGCCGTCGGGCAGCGCAAACGCCTTGTTTATCATCGTATATTCAATCGTATAGCTGCCGCCGATGTCGAGCTTTACCTTGTCAGCATACCAAGCGAGCGCGGCCTCGCGATACGCACAGGCAAGGATGACGATGAAGATATGATCGACGGGCGAGGCGGCTTTGGGCAAGTCCGATGACGGCGTGTTCTGACGGACTTCGTTGAGATAGATCATCTCGCGGCCCCGGCCGGTCATCTGCATGGCGACGAAATAGGGCAGGCCTTCGATTTCCTTGGGCGGACCGATGATGTCGAAGCCCGCACCGTCGAGTTTGGCGGGCCAGCCGTAAACATCCTGCACGGTGATCTCAAACGCGGCCCAGCCAAAGGTGCGCGTGGGTTTGAAATCGGGCGGCGTGGGTTGTTCGACGAGGCGGAGGAAACAGGGTGCGCCGCTGGTCGGCTGGAGCGTGGCAAAACGCGCACCAGTGCTAACGGGGGTGGCCCAGCTTGCGGTTAGGTTGGCGGGGAGGGTGCCCTGTTCGACGACGGTAAGCCCGAGCCGGTCGCGATAATCGGTCAGCGCGAGGTCGAGATCGGGCGTGGTCAGCGTGCCGCCGAGGATTTGGCCGTGGGTGAGCATGGTCTCATTGGCTCCAATGTACTCCTGCGAAGGCAGGAGCTTAGGACTTAAAAGTGCAATCCCTTAAACAAGGCTCCTGCCTTCGCAGGAGCACGGAAGCTATTTAAAATCGGGTCTTCGCTTTTCGAGGAAGGCCGATACCCCCTCCTTAAAATCGGGACCATTAAACGCTGCGGCAAAGATGGCGCGGGTGGCATCGTCATCGGCAACTTGTCCGTTGAGGATGCGGCGGATCATGGCTTTGCTTTCGTGCTGGCTGTGGCCCGAGACGCTGGTCATGGTTTCGACCAGCACATCGGCATTGTCGGCGATTTCGTTGATCAGGCCAATGCGGTGCGCTTCGCTGGCGTCCACCAACGCGCCCGTGAACAGGATGCGCTTGGCAGCGGCGGGGCCGATCAGATCGACGAGCAATTTTGTGTCGTGGAGCGGATAGACCAGCCCGAGCTTGGCAGGCGTGATCCCGAAGCGTGATCGTGCCGATGCAATGCGCAAATCACAGGCGAGCGCGAGTCCGCACCCGCCCCCGACGCAATCGCCGTCGATGAGGGCGACAGTCGGCTTAAGCGCGCGGGTCAATTCCCATTGCGCGCGGTTGATCGCGGTTTGATTGGTGAGGAGCCATTCGGGATTGGCAGCGTTGGCTGAGAGTTCGCCGATGTCCGCGCCTGCGCAGAATACACCCGGTTCGGCGGCGCGGAGGACGAGGACGCGGACTTTTTCGTCGATCATTGCTTCCGCGACCAGCCCCGGCAGCGCCTCCCACATCGCCTGATTAAACGCATTGCGCTTCGCCGCGCGGTCGATGATCAGGTGAGCGACGTGGCCGTGGGTTTCGAGGTGGAGAGTCATTGGCTCCCCTCCCCTTCAGGGGAGGGGCTGGGGGTGGGGACTGT
>JANMPU010000048.1:0-93579 GCA_031369985.1 Sphingomonas sp.
GCCTGTCGGGGCGGCTGCCCATTTCGGGGGCAAAGAACAGTGCTCTGACGCTATTGCCCTGTGCGCTCCTCACTGACGAACCGCTGACGCTGCGCAACCTGCCGCGCCTCGCCGACGTTGATAGCTTCGGGCATTTGCTCAATCAGTTGGGCGTGTCGACGACGATCGAAGGGGCTCGCCCCGAGGATTTTGGCCGCGTCATGACCGCGCGGGCGCAGCGCGTGACGGCGACCACTGCCCCTTATGACATCGTCCGCAAAATGCGCGCGTCGATCCTTGTGCTCGGACCGATGCTCGCGCGTATGGGCGAAGCGACCGTATCGCTTCCCGGCGGCTGTGCGATCGGCAACCGGCCGATTGATTTGCATTTGAAAGCACTTGAAGCCTTTGGCGCATCGGTGGAAATGCTCGCAGGCTATGTCAAAGTATCCGCCCCCGGTGGCCGCGTGCCCGGCGGGACAATGCGTTTTCCCATCGTGTCGGTCGGTGCAACTGAAAATGCCCTGATGGCGGCGGCGCGGGCGAAGGGCACGTGCATCATCGAAAACGCCGCGCGCGAACCGGAAATCGTTGATTTATGTCGCTGTCTGATCGCGATGGGAGTTTCGATTGATGGGGTGGGGACGGAGACGCTGACCATCGAAGGGCGCGACCGGCTGCATGGCGCCACTTATGCGGTTATGCCCGACCGGATCGAAGCAGGCAGCTATGCCTGTGCGGTGGCGATTGCGGGGGGCGAGATCGAGTTGACCAATGCCGACCCGAGCGAAATGGGCGCGACGCTCGATGCGCTGAAGGAAGCCGGCGTTGGGATCGAAACGACCAAGTCCACGATTCGGGTCAAATCGGACGGCAAACTTGGCCCGCTAACGCTCTCAACCGCGCCGTATCCCGGCTTTGCCACCGATATGCAGGCGCAGTTTATGGCGATGCTATGCATGGCTGACGGCGCGAGCGTGCTCACCGAAACGATTTTCGAAAACCGTTACATGCACGTCCCCGAACTCGCGCGGATGGGGGCCGATATTGCTGTGCGCGGACGATCCGCCGTGGTGCGCGGGGTCAAGGAAATGACCGGCGCCCCTGTCATGGCCACCGACCTGCGCGCGTCAATGTCGCTGATTATCGCCGGGCTTGCGGCAAAGGGCGAGACGCAAGTGCAGCGGGTCTATCACCTTGATCGCGGCTATGAACGACTCGAAGAAAAATTGAGTGCGGTCGGTGCGGATATCGAGCGGGTATCAGACGGATAACGTCGCAGAAACGACCCTCAAACTGCATTTTTAGGATCGAAATCGGCAAAATCTAAACGATTCGTTTAGATACGCCGGTCCTATTATAGAATAGTCGTCTCCCGTGAGTTCAGGAGGGTGATAGCATGACAACGTCGCAAAACGTGCTTTCAACGGGATTTAATTCGGCAGTCGATACCGCGCGATCGGGCATCTTGACGGGGCTTTCGACACTCGCAGACCGCGTCGCCAACTCGCCTTTGTCCCGGCTTCTCGCCAGTGCGACTGGTGTTGATCGTTTCGCCAGCCCCGCAAACAACTATGTCGTAAGGTCAGGCGACACGCTGGGCGAGATTGCCAGCGCGAAGGGCGTGAGCGTTGCTGAATTGGCCCGCGTGAACGGCATCGACAACCCGAACAAGATAATGGTTGGCGACCGTTTAGTCGTCCCGAATGGCAACGCGCGTAACTATACCGTTCGTGCCGGCGATACACTTTCCGAAATTGCAGCAGCGAACGGAACGACAGTTTCGGCGTTGCAGCGATTGAACGGCATTCGCAACGCCGATTCGATCTCCGTGGGCCAACAGTTGAGGCTGAGCGGTGGCGGCGATGCGGCACGACCGGCCCAAACGCAGCGACCGGCAACAACTGGATCTACCCAAGCGCCAGCACCCGGAGCGTCTGGTGGCGGCACAGCAGGGCCATCGTCGGGCCGTGTGTCAGAAAACGGGCTGCGGTTCCTTTATAATCACGAGGCGCAGCGTGGCGTGTCGAACCACCTGCATTGGCCAGGTGGCGCGAGCGGCGTCACGCTGGGGCCGGGCTATGACATGCGTGGCCGCTCCGCCGACACGATTGTTCGTGATCTAACGGCGGTTGGTGTTGACCGCAGCACGGCGACACGGATCGCCGGAGCCGCTGGACTGACGGGCAGTGCGGCGTCGAATTTTGCGTCCGCGAACCGGAACTTGGTCAGCTTGACGCCAGCACAAGAACAGGCCTTGCTGCGCACCGAAGTCGCGCGGTTCGAGCAGGTGGTCGCAAACAACGTCACGCGGCCATTGACGCAGAACCAGTTCGATGCGCTTGTTTCGTTCGCCTACAACATCGGGGAAACTGGCTTCAGAGAATCGACCGCACTGCGCCGGATCAATGCAGGTGACATGGCCGGCGGGACGCAAGCCATGACATGGTGGAATAAATCCGATGGCAATGTCGTGCAGGGCTTGGTCAACCGCCGTGCTGATGAAGTTCAGCTATTCAACACACCGGGCGCGGCGATGGCTCAACCTGCTGCTGGCGCCGGTGCAGTGGCAGCAACCGGAACCTCGGCGACATCTGCCAATCCGTCGGGTCGAACCGGCGCTGATTACGCTGCACGGATCACTCAATTCGGCGATGCACAAGCCCGCGCTGATCTGGCAGCTGGTCGCGATGTGGTTGTTGCCCTTCGCAACGAAACGAATACGCGGGTGAACAATGGCCGCGGTGCCTATGATGACACGATCGCAATCGTGCGGCGCAACAACGATGGCAGCTATTCGGTGCGTGAGTTCCGCGGCAACACCGAGCCCTCGGCACAATATGCCTATAACGGTCGCAAACCGATGGGCAGAGACATGAACGGTGACGGTCGCGTCGATCAGGGCCGTTTGACTGCTGGCAGCTATCGCTTTGCACCGAACGGCAGTTTCCAAGGTAACTCGAGCTATCGTGCCACGCGGACCCAAGTTGCCGAACGCGATACGAATCAGGATGGTCGGTTCAACGCCAGCGACAGCAACCGGATTGATCGTACAGGAGCCGGCACGTCGATGTTGATCCATCAAGGCGGATCGAGCAACACCGGCTCTGCTGGATGCCAGACCATGGATCGCGAGACATATAATGCGTTCCTCAATGCGGTTGGCCGGAACACGACCTTCAGCTATGTGTTGATCAACAACAGCTGATCGGATGCGAATGTGGTGCGGGTTTTTGTTGGATTGAGTTTGTTGCTTGCAGCTTGTCAGGCGCAAACCGCACTGCCTGACAACGCGGCGGATGGTTCAACGGTCGCAGCAGCAAGTGACAATTTGTCGTTGGCGATGGCAACAAAGCCAAAAGCAAAGGAATCGACTGCCATTGATGATCCTTGCGCGGACGAACGCAACCCCGCGTTTGACCCCGACAAATGCGTTGAAACAGAAGTCCGCGTTGACGGCTATATTGGCACTTGGACAGTGACCAATGTCGCGGTGGCCGACAGCGGCGTTCAGGCATTCTCGAAAGACGATCCCTCCATCGTTGGTTCTGAATTCAGCATCAAGCGAGAGGAAATTCGTTGGACGAAAAAAGCGTCCGACCGGTTTACATCCGATGATGTTTGCGGCCTTCCCTCGGCGGGCGCAATGGCGCCGATTGTCGAAAAGGAAGAAGGCACTGCGTTAATCGCTGCCGCACGGCGTTTTGCGGTAGATGCAAAGGCACGCGGCACCCTTCATCGCTTTGGTTGCGTAAACAGCGGACGCTGGGGCCCCGGTGAAACGGGGGGCAGTGCGCTTTTCTATCCCGTCGCGGGCAATCGAATGTTGCTGCAATGGTATGACGGCACCGTTTTGATGGCGAAAAAACTGAATTAATTTTCTCTTCGCTCGCGCTGAAAGCTGTCCGGCGCTAACCGGCTTGCATGATTGAATCCGATTTCCTGACGCTCCTCCGCCCCCTCGCCACCCATCCAGCGGCGCGGGGATTGATGGACGATGCGGCTGTGCTGGGGGATTTGGTTTTCACGCATGATGTGCTGGTGGAGGGCGTGCATTTCCTGCCTGATGATCCGGCGGGCGATGTCGCGTGGAAGTTGGTCGCTGTGAACCTGTCCGATCTGGCCGCAAAGGGAGCGGTGCCGGTGGGCGTGCTGCTTGGGTATCCGTTGAGCTATGATGAGTGGGATCGCGCCTTTGTCGAAGGGCTCGGGGTGGTGCTGACGGCGTTCGATGTGCCGTTGTTTGGTGGGGATACCGTCAAGGGGCCGCGCGTCCTTTCGCTGACCGCCATCGGGCGGAGTGCGCATGCGCCGTCGCGGGCGGGGGCAAAGGTGGGGGATGCGCTTTATGTGACGGGGGTGATTGGGTTGGCGGGTTTGGGACTCGTCGAATTATGCCGCCCCGGCGGAGGCCGGGGCCGCTCGTTCGACGAGAGCATTCCTTCGAGCAGCGGTCCGGGCCTCCGCCGGGACGACGTTGTGTTGGCCTATCGCCGGCCAACCCCGCGCCTTTCCGAAGGCCAAGCGCTTGCCCCCATTGTTCACGCGATGATGGATGTGTCCGACGGGCTGTTGATCGACGCGCAGCGGATGGCCGCTACGTCAGGCCTCGCGCTTGAGATCGACCTCGACGCCGTCCCGCACGTGGGCGAGATCATGGCGGCTGTTACGGCCGGCGACGATTATGAACTGTTATTCGCCGCTGCGCCCGATACGCCCCTCCCCATCGCCGCAACGCGTATCGGGACCTTCTCCAAGGGCGCTGGCCTCACTCTGCTTAACACATCCGGCCCCGTCGCTTTGCCGCAAAGGCTGGGTTACACACACGGATAAGGTTGCATTGCGGCGCACCATCCCTCTATAGGCCCGCGCAATACCGCTGTGCGCAAGTGCAGATTGTTGACGTCTAAAGGGGTTTTCCAACCATGAATTTGGTTCTTTTCGCCATCGCTTGCGGCTTTCTTGCTGTGCTTTACGGGATTTTCACCAGCGGTCAGGTGCTGCGTGCTTCGGCAGGCAATGCCAAGATGCAAGAGATTGCAGCAGCGATTCAGGAAGGCGCGCAAGCCTATCTGTCGCGGCAATATCGCGCGATTGCGGTCGTCGGTGTTATCGTCGCCGTGCTGCTCGGTGTGAGTTTGCAATCGGCAATTCCGGTTGTCGGCTTTCTGCTCGGGGCGATCCTGTCGGGGGCGACGGGCTTTATCGGGATGAACATCTCAGTGCGCGCCAACGTCCGCACGGCGCAAGCGGCGTCCGAAGGATTGCAGCAAGGCCTGACGATGGCGTTCCGTGCAGGCGCGATCACTGGCATGCTGGTCGCGGGCCTTGCGCTGATTTCGATTGCGGGATTCTTCGCGTATCTCATTGGTCCGGCGGGCTATCTGCCCAATGACCGTGTTGTCATCGATGCGCTGGTTGCACTCGCTTTCGGTGCCTCGCTGATCTCGATCTTCGCGCGTCTCGGCGGCGGTATCTTCACCAAGGCCGCCGACGTTGGTGCGGATTTGGTCGGCAAGGTCGAAGCGGGAATTCCCGAAGACGATCCCCGCAACCCCGCCGTTATTGCTGACAACGTCGGTGATAACGTCGGCGATTGCGCGGGCATGGCCGCCGATTTGTTTGAAACCTATGTCGTCACAATCGGCGCGACGATGGTGCTGATCGCGCTGCTCGTGAAAGGCGCGGGCGATGCGCTGCTTCCCCTGATGAGCCTCCCGCTGCTCGTTGGTGGCGTCTGCATCATCACATCGATCATCGGAACCTATTTTGTCCGTCTCGGCGGCAGCACGAACATCATGGGCGCGATGTACAAGGGCTTTCTGGTAACGGCCGTGTCATCGGCAGTCGTGATCTGGTTCGCGACGAGCTATGCGCTGGGCGACATGAATGCGGTCATTGGTGCGAACCTTGACGGCACCGGCGGGTTCACCGGGCGGATGCTTTATTATTGCATGTTCTTGGGGCTCGTCATCACTGGGCTGCTGATCTGGATCACCGAATATTACACTGGCACGAACTATCGCCCGGTGCGCAGCATCGCCAAGGCATCCGAAACCGGTCACGGCACCAACGTCATTCAGGGTCTGGCGATCAGCCTTGAATCAACTGCGCTGCCAACGCTCGTCATCTGTGCGGGCATCATCATTGCGTATCAGCTGGCGGGCCTCATCGGCATCGCGTTTGCGGCGACGTCGATGCTCGCGCTTGCAGGCATGGTCGTTGCGCTCGACGCTTATGGTCCGGTGACCGATAACGCTGGCGGCATTGCCGAAATGGCAGGCCTCGACGACAGCGTGCGGGCAAAGACCGACGCGCTCGATGCGGTCGGCAACACGACCAAGGCGGTGACCAAGGGCTATGCCATCGGTTCGGCAGGTCTCGCGGCGCTGGTGCTGTTTGCGGCCTACACAACCGATCTTGAGGAGTATTTCCCGAACCTTGACGTCGATTTCAGCCTCAAGAACCCATACGTCATTGTCGGGCTCTTGCTCGGCGCGTTGCTCCCATATCTCTTCGGGGCGATGGGCATGACAGCGGTGGGTCGTGCGGCGGGTGAAGTGGTGAAGGACGTGCGCGACCAGTTCGCCAAGAACCCCGGCATCATGACTTATGAATCAAAGCCTGATTATGCCCGCACGGTCGATCTCGTGACCAAGGCGGCGATCAAGGAAATGATCCTGCCCTCGCTGTTGCCGGTGCTGGCCCCCATCGTGGTCTATTTCGTGATCACAGCAGTTGCGGGACAGGCTTCGGGCTTTGCCGCGCTCGGTGCACTGCTTCTGGGTGTCATCGTCGGCGGCTTGTTTGTTGCCATCTCGATGACGTCGGGCGGCGGCGCATGGGACAATGCCAAGAAATATATCGAAGACGGCAACCACGGCGGCAAGGGTTCGGAAGCCCATAAGGCAGCCGTGACCGGCGACACAGTCGGCGATCCCTACAAGGACACCGCTGGCCCCGCCGTGAACCCGATGATCAAGATCACGAACATCGTAGCTCTGCTCTTGCTGGCGGCGCTGGCGCATAGCGCTTAATTAGACAGCCATTAGACAAATAAAAAACCCCGTTCGGACCATCCGGCCGGGGTTTTTTAATTGAGGCTCTCTTTGATTTCGCAAATTATACGATAATATATCCCTATCAAAAGGGGGATTTGATGCGGATCATACACATATTTGTTGCTTTGGCGTTGCAGCTGATATTGGGATTTTCAGCGGCATTGGCGCAAACGCCACCGCGTCCCCGCATTATCCCGACGACAGAATTCGCAAAAGACCCGCTGGTATCTCGACCAATTTTGTCGCCTGATGGGCTGCGCATGGTCGGTCGTTTCCGCGTTGAAGGAAGAGAGCTGGTCGGTATTCACAGCTTCACGGGTGAGAAAGTCATCCTCATCGGTCTTCCGGCCAAACAGGATTTGCAATGGTATCGCTGGGCAGGGAACAACCGGGTTCTGTTGAGCTTTGCCCAGACTGTTCTTTACTTTGGTGAGGAGGCGCGAGCGACGCGGCTGCTTTGTTATGATGTGAAGACCCAGACCGTTAAATTTATCGGCTCCAAAAACGCAGGCCTCGAAGGCGACGATTTGCTCTACGTCGACCCGATGGGCGAATGGATATTGCTGTCCTTTCAAAAGACGATCTATGACTATCCTTCGGTATCGCGGATCGAGCTTGCCACGAACAAAGTTCAGCAAGTGGTTGCGGAACGCACTGACGTTTGGGAATGGTATGCGGACAAGGACGGCGTCGTCCGCATCGGCACAGACTATAATGAAAAGACCTGGTCGATGGTCTATCGATCAACGGCTACCGAAAAATTCCGTAAAGTCGGCACTGCGAAATATGATGATGAAAATTCGGGGTTTGACATCATCCGTGTCGCCGTCGGAACCGATGAAGGTTATGTCCTGAGCAACAAAGTGACAGGCCGCTACGCGCTGCATAAATTCAACTATGCGACGAAAACGATGGGCGACCTTGTCTATGGCAGTGCCACAAACGACATCACGGATTACGATACATCCGACGACGGAAAATCGTTGCGCGCCGCCTGGTATGCTGATGATCGTGACCGGGTTGTCTGGTTCGACGCCAAGATGAAGCAGTTTCAGAGCGAGATTGACGGTGCGCTGAAAGAGAATCAGAACTGGATATTGTCACGAAGCCGCGATGATGCGTCGATGCTTATCTGGACGGGCGCTGCAAACAATCCGGGTTCCTATTATCTCTATCGCCCTGCCGAAGGCGTGATGAAACGCATTGCGCGGATCAATGACAAAGTGGCGGCACCCGAGCTCGCGATGACAAAATATGTGACCTATAAATCACGCGACGGGCTTGAGATCCCGTCCTATCTGACCGTGCCACTTGGCCGCGATCCGAGAGCATTGCCGTTGATCATCCTGCCGCATGGCGGCCCTTATGGTGTGCGGGACAAACTTGAATATAGCGCCGAAGTCCAGTTCCTCGCCAATCGCGGCTATGCCGTCTTTCAACCCAATTTCCGTGGGTCAGGTGGTTATGGCACGAAATACTATGAAAAAGGCGAAGGGCAATGGGGTCGTCAGATGCAGGACGACCTTGACGACGGCATGGACTGGTTGGCGAAACAGGGGACAATTGATCCAAAACGCGTCTGCATCGTTGGCAGCTCATACGGTGGTTATGCGGCATTATGGGGCGCAACACGCAATCCGGAACGTTATCGTTGTGCGGCCAGTTTTGCCGGGGTCAGCGATCTGGGCCGTCAGTTAAAATATCAGATCGATTTCAGAATCGACCGGCGATACCGCAAAGACTGGCGCAAAACTGTCAAAGGCGACCCAGACTTCGACACCAAAACTGTATCGCCCCTGTTTGCAGTCGACAAGCTCACCGTTCCCGTCATGCTGGTGCACGGCGACGCTGACCAGACGGTCCCTTACAAGCAGTCAAAACTATATGCCGACGCATTACGCCAAGCCGGGAAGCCCGTCGAGTTTTATACCTACAAAGACGAAGGGCACGGCTTTTCGAACAGTGCAAATCTAAAAGACTGGCTCGACCGGCTTGAGGCGTTTCTTGCAAAACACAATCCGGCCTAGCCCGGTCTCAACGCGGCGCTACCAGATCTTCACGCGATTTTCCGGCGCGATGTAGAGCTTGTCACCCGGCTTCACATTGAATGCCTTATACCACGCATCAACATTGCGGACCGTATTGCCACGGACGAATTCGGGGCTGTGTGGTCCGTTCAGGATTTGCTCGCGCAGCGCCCCTTCGCGACGCTTGCCACGCCAGATTTGCCCGAACGCCATGAAAAAGCGCTGGTCGCCCGTCAGGCCGTCGCGCTTTGGCCCCTCCCCGTGTTTCGCAACATGCCGCCGCCACGCGCCATAGGCCATTTCAAGCCCTGACAAGTCGCCGATATTCTCGCCCATGCCGAGCTTTCCTTTTAGGTTCAGCCCCGGCAGCGCTTCGATCTTGTCGAACTGCGCCCCCAGCATGTCAGCACGTTTCTGATAAGCGGCAGCGGTTGCGGGCGACCACCAATCACGGAACTTGCCGGTCGCGTCGAAGCGACGACCTTGGTCATCGAAACCATGCCCGATTTCATGCCCGATGACCGCACCAATGCCACCGTAGTTGACCGCCGGATCAGCATTCGGGTCAAAGAAAGGCGGCTGCAGGATCGCGGCGGGAAAAACGATCTGGTTGGTCAGTGGGCTGTAATAAGCATTCACCATCTGCGGCGTCATTGCCCACAGGCCGCGATCAACCGGTTTCGGCAGCCGCGACAGCGCGAGGTTCCACTGGAATTTCTGCCCACGCCGCGCATTGCCGAACAAGTCGCCGCGCTGAACATCGATTGACGAATAATCGATCCATTTGTCGGGATGGCCGATGCGCGGATCGAAGGCAGCGAGCTTCTTTAACGCTTCGGCTCGCGTCGGTTCGTCCATCCAGTTGTTGCCCTTGACCCGCTCTTCGAGGCTGGCGCGCAAGTTTGCGATCAACTCACCCATCTGCGCACTGCTCGATGGCGGATAATGTTTGGCGACATAAAGCTGCCCCGCTGCTTCGCCCATGAGTGCGTTCACGGTGCCCACGCCACGTTTCCACCGGTCGCGCTGCTTTGGTTGGTCGCGCAGCGTCTTGCTAAAGAAGTTGAAGTTCGCTTCGTCAAACGCCTTGGGCAGGGTCGCCGCACTATCGCTGATCAAATGGAAAGCGATATAGTCTTTCCACGTTGAAAGCGGCACGCTGTCGAGTAACTTCCCGGCGTCCGCAATGGCCGTCGTCTGGCGCACAACAATCGTGTCGAGACTGCCGAGGCCCATATCATTGAGCAACGTTGGCCAATCAAATTGCGGCGCGAGCACGGCGAGCTTTGCCGGGCTCATCGGATTGAGACTTTGCGATAAGTCGCGGCTGCGCTCAGGCGTCCAATGGGTTTTGGCAATTTCTGTTTCAAACGCCAAGATCCGGTCTGCGCGCGCCGCCGCATCGCTGAACCCCGCCAACGTCAGCATTTCGGCGATATGCGCTTTATAGGCAGTGCGGAAACTGGGGAACTTCCCGTCTTCTTTCAGATAATAGTCGCGGCTGGGCAAGCCGAGTCCGGTTTGGGCGACGCCAGCAATATAACGATTAGGATTGGTCGGATCGATCGTGATGCCAATTCCTGCCGGAGCCTGATAATCGCGGCTGCCCCAGAGTTTGATGAGGTCGGCGCGCGACTGCACGGCGGCAATCCGGTCGAGATAGGGTTTCAGCGGCGCTATGCCCCGTGCCTCAATAGCGGCTTCGTCCATCCAACTGGCATACAGATCGCCAATCTGTTGCGCGGGCGTGCCTTTTGCCCCGCTGGTCTTGGCGGCATCCTCGATAATCGTGCGAACTTGTCCTTCGGCACGGTCCGACAGGACGACAAACGAACCCGTGCTCGTGCGGTCCGCCGGAATCTCGACGGTCTTGTCCCATGTGCCGTTCGAATGTCTCCAGAAATCATCGCCCGGCTTCACGCTCATGTCGCGCCCGCTCAGGTCAACACCCCAGGCGCCGAGCTCGGGCTTGGCCTTGGCCGGTTTGGCCACTGGGGTCTTGGCATGGACTATGGCGGGAGTGGTCAAAGCAACCGAGGCAAGAAACAGCGCGCGCAACATCGTCATTGGGGTCGTCCTCCTGATCGTCCAAGCCCTATCGGGCGATAAGCCGTGTGTTATCAGGGTGCAACGGTTGCGACAATCGCTGCCCACGCATTTTCGTCGATGACGTCGATGCCGAATTCGGCGGCCTTTTTTAGTTTTGACCCCGCACCCGGCCCTGCGACGACAAGATCGGTTTTGGCGCTGACGGATCCCGATGTTTTCGCGCCCAATGCTTCGGCTTGTGCCTTGGCTTCGTCGCGGGACATCGTTTCAAGGGAGCCGGTGAAGACAATGGTCTTGCCGGTGACGGCCGACGCTTTGACGTTGGAGACATAAGCGGGCGGGCTGACTTCGCGCAGCAAGTCATCCCATGCCGCGCGGTTGTGCTCCTCGTGGAAGAAATCGACGAGCGATTTGGCAACGACGGGGCCAATGCCCTCGACGCTCGATAGTTCGGAGGCGGCGTCGTCATGTTGCGCGACCTCGGCGACCTTTTCGACCGTGGTGAAGGCGCGGATCAGGTCTTTTGATGTGCCCGCCCCGACATGGCGGATGCCGAGCCCGAACAGGAACTTGATCGGATCGGGCGCGCGTTTGGCGTCGATGGCGGCGAACAGGTTATCGACCGACTTTTCCTTCCAGCCCTCGCGGGTGAGGAGTTCGTCGCGATGCGTTTTGAGGCGGAAAATGTCGGCGGGGCTGTGCAACCATCCGAGCTCGAAAAACTCGACGATGGTTTTGTCACCCAAGCCCTCGATATCGAGCGCGCCGCGCGACACGAAATGCTTCAACCGCTCGATGCGTTGCGCCGGGCAAATCAGGCCGCCGGTGCAGCGGATGTCAACTTCGCCGTCTTCGGCGACGGCTTCAGAGCCGCAAACGGGGCAGCGATCCGGAAATACAAACTCATCGAACTCGTTCGATTTAACGACACGGTCTACAATCTGAGGAATGACATCGCCTGCTCGCTGGACGATAACCCGGTCGCCCTTTCTTAAGTCCAATCGCTTTATCTCGTCGCGATTGTGAAGTGTGACGTTCGACACGACGACCCCGCCAACGGTGACGGGTTTCAGACGGCCGACAGGGGTCAACTTGCCGGTGCGCCCAACCTGAATATCGATTTCCAAAAGCGTCGTTTCGGCCCGTTCCGCTGGAAATTTATGCGCGATGGCCCAGCGCGGAGCCTTTGCAACAAAGCCCAGTCGCGCCTGCCAGTCGAGCCGGTCAACCTTGTAAACCACGCCGTCAATGTCGAAGGGCAGGTCGGCGCGTTGATGCTCGATGTGGCGATACGTCTCGAGTGCCCGCTGCGCGTCTGGCGCAAAAGTAAAATCGGCACTAACGGGCACGCCCCAACTGGCAATCGCCCGCATCACCTCGGTCTGCGTCGCGCCGGGAATTTCGGACGCCTCGCCCCAGCCATGCGCAAGGAAGCGCAACGGACGGCTCGCAGTGACGCTGGCATCTTTCTGGCGGAGCGATCCGGCGGCGGCATTGCGCGGGTTGGCGAAGACGCGCTCGCCCGCGAGCCGTTCGTTGAGCGCAGCGAAATCCTCCTTCGCCATATATATTTCGCCACGGACTTCGAAGATGGTGGGGACCTTGTGCTCCTGCGAAAGCAGGAGCCTTGGAGACGCGACTTTGGGATCGTTTGCAGGACTCCTGCTTTCGCAGGAGTACAGTTGTTGCGGAATATCCGAAATCGTCCGCACATTGGGTGTGACATCCTCGCCCACCGTCCCGTCGCCGCGTGTCGCGGCCTGGACCAGCACGCCGTTTTCATAGCGCAGCGAACAGGACAGCCCATCGATCTTCGGTTCCGCCGTCAGCGCGACCTCGGCATCTTCGGGCAAATTCAAAAACCGCCGCACCCGCGCGACGAACTCTGTGACATCCTCATCAGCAAAGGCATTGTCGAGGCTGAGCATCGCCTTGGCGTGGGTAACTTTGGCGAGCGCCGACGTGGCGACGGCCCCAACGGCCTTCGACGGCGAATCGGCGCGGACGAGATGCGGGAACTCCGCCTCAAGCGCCGCATTTTCGCGGAGCAGCGCGTCATAGTCGGCATCCGAAATCTCGGGCGCATCATTGTCATGATACAACCGGTTATGCCGCGCGATCTCCTTGGCAAGGCGCATCAGGCGATTGGCGGCGTCGGCTTCAGTCATCACTTTCGACTCGTTCGAGTGTCGCGAGTTGTTCGGCGGGGTTCCAGTTGGCGGGTTTGGTCAACCTGTAATCGTCATTGCCACGCCACGGCATGCCGCGCGCGATCCACTTTTTGCGATAGTGAAGGACGGACGCGCGCACCGTCGGCTGCGCATCCGCGCTCGCGGAGGGATCGTCATCAAAGCCGGGTTCGTAAAAGCAACAGGGGCAAATGCCGTTGCCAATAACGCCGCGCCCGTGGTCGTCCCATGCCGCCGCCGAGAAATAGCCGGGCAGGCCACAGGACGGGCAGAGCGGGTGGGTAGATGTGTCAGTGATGTTGAAGGACATTTGAAATTCAGGGACCTTTGCTTCCGTTTTCACGAGCCGACACATTGTCCCTGTTTAATAGCGAAACGATGTGGTTCCGATTCGCCATTCGTTATGTAACGGATCGGACATATGATCGATGCGCCGGACTCCAACTTGACGGTGATTTTCCCTGCGCCATCACTGACGTAGGAATCGGCACCGAATCTTCCGTCTCGCGTTGCCATCTTCACCGATTGGCCGTTGATCTCTAAAATGGCTTCGGTTGCGGCTTCGTCGGTTGTGACAACGAATATGTGGGGAGGCGCTGTGCAACCACTGACGATAAGCAAAACGACGGCAAATAAAGCAACTCTCATTATGAAACCTCCACCAACCGCGCCGCCTGCGCCCTAGCCTCGTCCGTAACCTCAGCTCCCGAGAGCATTCGCGCAATCTCCTCCTGCCGCTCGCCCTCGTCGAGCGTGCGCAGGTTCGTCCGCGTGACCAGTCCGTCCGAGTTCTTCGCGATCAGCAAATGTTCGCCGCCGCGCGCCGCGACTTGGGGGCTGTGGGTCACGACCAAAACCTGCCGCCCTTCCGCGAGCCGCGCCAGCCGATCGCCAATCGCGCTGGCCACAGCACCGCCGACGCCACGGTCGATTTCGTCGAAGATCATCGTTCCCGCACCGCCTTCCTCGGCCAGCGCGACTTTCAGCGCGAGAATGAAGCGCGACAGTTCGCCGCCGCTCGCGATCTTGGTCATCGGCGCGAACGGCGCGCCGGGGTTAGTCGAAACTTCGAATTCGACGCGGTCATTGCCTGCTTCGCTTTCCGGCCCCGATGCGACCACGGTGCGGAAGCGCGCGGCGTCGAGCTTCAGCGGCAGCAGCTCACCCGCTACTGCCACATCAAGCCGCGCCGCCGCCGCTGTCCGCGCCACGTTCAGCGCATCCGCCGCCGCTGCATAAGCCGCGCGCGTTGCGGCCACCTCGGCCTCGAGCTTTGCCAGCCCCGCACCGCCCGCTTCGATGGCGTTGAGCTTGCCGCGGAGTTCATCGGCAAGTGTCGCCAGATCATCGGGGGCGACACGATGCTTGCGCGCCAGCCCGCGCAACTCGAACAGCCGCGCCTCATCCGCCTCCAGCCGCGCCGGATCATAAACATGCGCCCGTGCCGCCGCCGCCAGCTGCTCCTCCGCCTCCGCACCTTCGATAATCGCGCGGTCAATCGCGGCAAGCGCTTCGGCCAGTGTAGGGTGCTCGCGCGCGACCCGATCCAGCGCACGGGCGGCGGCACGGAGTTTGGGCAGTGCCCCCTCAGCGCCGTCGATCAGGCCAGTGAGTTCTTCAAGTTCGCCCGACAACCGTTCACCGCGCTGCATCGTCGCGCGCGCTTCGGCGAGTGCTTCTTCCTCGCCCGGTTCGGGGGCAAAGGCGTCAAGTTCGGCAACGGTGTGCGTCAGCCAATCCCGGTCCCGCTCGGCGTCGTCGAGCGCTGACTTAGCACTCGCCAATGCCACCTCCGCCTCGCGCATCGCCCTGAACGCACCGCCAACCGAAATCAGATCAACCTTTGCAAACGCATCCAGCAGCGCGCGGTGACCCGCCGGGGCAAGCAATCCACGATCATCATGCTGCCCATGAATCTCGACCAGCATCGAGCCAATTTCGCGCAGCAGCGCGCCCGAAACGGGCTGGTCATTAACGAACGCCCGACTCCCGCCATCGGCCTTCACCGTGCGGCGGACGATCAAGGGCTCGTCGGCATCGGCATTGAGATCATTCGCGGTCAGCATCGCCGCCACGCCAGCGTCAAAATC
Organism: Sphingomonas sp.; assembly: GCA_031369985.1. Lineage (GTDB taxonomy): Bacteria > Pseudomonadota > Alphaproteobacteria > Sphingomonadales > Sphingomonadaceae > Sphingomonas_O. Next base: position 15,396 of record JANMPU010000048.1, read on the forward strand.
GAATGTGGCCGTGACGCTCGCCTGACCCGCACTCTGCCGCACCAGCCCCGTCGCCGCGCGGCTGCCCAGCGCGAGGCCCAGTGCATCAAGCAGGATCGATTTCCCTGCCCCCGTCTCGCCGGTAATTACGACCAGCCCGCGCTCGAAATTTAAATCAAGCGCTTCGATCAGGACGACATCACGGATGGCGAGCGACTGGAGCATCTAGGCCACACATACCGTTTGGGCTGAGCTTGTCGAAGTCCTGTCTTTCACTTTCTGTGCCGGTACAAAGGAGGGCAACCCTTCGACAAGCTCAGGGTGAACGGTTTTGACCTAAGCCGGGTTCTTCTGAACCAGTTCGTAAGCCCGCTCATACCATTTCGACCCCGGATAGTTCGCACCAAGAACCGCTGCTGATTTCTTCGCTTCTTCGGGAACGCCAAGCGCCAGATAGCTTTCGGTCAGGCGCAAAAGAGCCTCGGGCGCGTGTGTCGTCGTTTCATACGTGTCGACCACCTTGCGGAAGCGGACGACGCTGGCCAACCACTGCGCGCGGCGTTGATAGAAGCGCCCGATTTCCATTTCCTTGCCGGCGAGGTGATCATTGACCAGATCGATCTTCAACCGCGCATCGGCGGCATAGCGCGTGTCGGGATAGCGACGGATCAGCTCGCCCAGCGAATCGAGTGCTTGCTGCGTGATCTTCTGGTCGCGCGTCACGTCGCTGATCTGCTCATAATAGTTCAGCGCGATCAGATAATAGGCATAAGGCGCATCGCGATTGCCGGGGTGGATCGACAGGAAACGGCTGGCCGATTCGGTCGACTTGACGAAATCACGTGCCATATAATTTGAAAATGCGCTCATCAGCTGCGCACGGCGCGCCCACGGCGAATAGGGGTGCTGGCGCTCGACTTCGTCGAACAACGCGGCAGCGAGTTTATACTGGTTGCGGTCAAGCCGGTCCTTTGCCGTCGCATAAAGCGTATCGACGTCGCGCGCGATGAACGCGGTGTCTGATTTTGTCCGGTTGCGCGCGCAACCGCCGACAGTGGTGAGGACCGCAAGCGCGGCAAGGACGGTGACCGAACGGCCAAAGGGGATACGCATGCCGCGTGTCTTAGCGGGGATGATTGCGCTCGCCAAGGGTGGGTAATGGAACCGTAAGCGTAACATCGCTATTACAGTGGATATGCCTGCAACAAAACTCAGCACGATCACCGTGGAAAAGCCCTGGGGGCGGACCGAATTATGGCCCGGATTCGACAATCCGTCGGGCGCACGGATCGGCGAAATCTGGTTCGATGCGCCGATGGGCACCAATCCCGACCTGATGGTCAAATATCTTTTCACAAGTGAGAAACTGTCAATTCAGGTGCATGAAGATGATGCGGCTGCGCAGGCGGCAGGGCGCGAACGGGGGAAGGACGAGGCGTGGGTCATTCTCGCCGCCGACCCTGATGCAACGATTGCTTTGGGATTGCGCGAACCCACAACCCGCGAAACGCTGCGCGCTGCGGCGGTGGACGGGAGCATCGAGACGCTGGTTGACTGGAAGCCGGTAAAGGCAGGTGACGTGATCTATTCTTCAGCGCGAACGGTGCATGCGATTGGTGCTGGGCTTACGCTCATCGAAGTGCAGCAGAATGTCGATCTGACTTATCGCCTTTATGATTATGGCCGCCCGCGTGAATTGCATTTGGAGGCAGGGCTGGCGGTCAGTGATCCCGTCCCATTCGTCGCGCCACCGATTCCCAAGGATGCAGGGGATGGCCGAGCGATCCTGTGTGAAGGGGACAAGTTCGTGCTTGAACGCTGGTCATGGGACGGCGCGCGCACGGTGGCGCTGCCCGACGGGGTTCCGGGGTGGCTAATCCCCGTTTCGGGTGGTGGGTTGGTGGATGGTGCGCGGTTCGAAGCGGGGGAATGTTGGATGGTCGATGGCGCGGTGATGATCGACGTCGCCGCCGGTTCGGACATCCTGTTCGCCTATCCGCTGCCCGGCCGGATCGCGCTTTAACCGCCGATGCTCTGTGTCCTGGCTCTGTCCACGTTGTTTCCCGATGCATCGCGCCCCAATTTCGGGCCGTTCGTCGAGTTGCAAACGCGCGGGCTCGCGGCGCATCCCGATGTCGAGTTGCGGGTGGTCGCGCCCATCGGCATTCCGCCGCTCGGTCGGTTTCATCCGCGCTACGCTGCGCTTGCCGCCATCCCCACGGCCGAGACATGGAAGGGTCTGACGATCACACGTCCGCGCTTTGCCCATATCCCCGGCGTTGGCGGACGGTTCGATGTCGGGCGGCTGGCTACGATGCTGACGGATCATTTGGCGCAAATTCGTAATGATTTTCCCTTCGATGTCATTGATGCCGAATTCTTCTGGCCGGATGGCCCAGCGGCAATCGCGGCGGGCAAGGCGCTCGGTGTTCCCGTTTCGATCAAGGCGCGCGGCGCAGATATTCATTATTGGGGCAAAAACCTGGCAACGGCGGCGCAAGTCATCGCGGCGGGACAAGCAGCTGACGGGATGTTGGCGGTGTCGGCGGCGCTTAAAGCCGACATGGTTGCGCTCGGCATGCCCGCTGGCCGGATCACCGTGCATTACACGGGCATCGACCGTACGCGCTTTTACGTCCGCGACCGCGACGAAGCGAAAGCGGCGCTCGGAATATCGGGGCCATTGCTCGTTAGTGCCGGCGCCCTGATCGCGCGCAAAGGGCATGGCATTGTCCTTGAGGCTTTGAAGCAAGTCCCCGATGCGACATTGGTGATCATCGGACAGGGCGAAGACCGAGGAGCGCTTGAAACGCAAGCTACGCCGTTTGCCGACCGCGTCCGTTTCCTTGGCAGCCAGCCGCATGATGTGATTGCCGACTGGCTCGCCGCCGCCGATGCGATGGTGCTGATCTCGGCATCCGAAGGATTAGCGAATGTCTGGGTCGAGGCGCTGGCGTCGGGCACGCCGATTGTCGTGTCAGACGTGGGCGGCGCGCGCGAAGTCCTTGACGGAGCGGAAGCCGGTGTGTTGACCAACCGGGACCCGGGATCGGTTGCGCAAGCGATCAAATGGGTGCTGGAACGTAATGTCGACCGCCTCGCCGTTGCCGCCACGGTCGATCGTTTCAGCTGGGAAGCGAATACGGCGGCGCTTTACGATCACCTCAAAGCGGTTTCAGCGCGGCGCTGATCCAGCGGCCTTCACTGCGCAGGAGTGTCCAGACGCGGGCAGCAGCGCGGGTATCCATGGCTTCGATCCCGATGCCTTGCGCTTCGTAGGTGGCGATGAGTTCAGGCGCAGGGCGCACCAACGTCGCGCCCGTGCCGAGCAGAATGAACTCAGGCAGCGGCAGAGTGATTGCAGATGCAAAATCATCGCCATCCCAATCAAATACGGCATCAGGCGTCAGGATCACGCCACCCGCGCGTGCTTTGCCATCAACAATGATCTGTGTTCCCGAAAAGCCAGTGATCGCGGGGCCGGACGCGCGCGCACCCGGAGTCAGCGCCATCAGACTTTGCCTTCGTCCCGCCGCGTAACGCGTTCTGCATCGCCCGATTTGGCATCCAGTTTCAGGAAGCTGTCACCCTTCACCCGCAGCCAAACGAGCGCAGGGTTCGAGATGTAGAAAGACGAGAACGTCCCGATCACAATCCCCAGCAGCATCGCAGCCGTAAACCCGAAAATCGTATCGGGACCAACGAACAGCAGGATCGCGAGCGTAATCACGAGTGACAGCGATGTCGTCACCGTCCGTGACAGCGTTTCATTGGTCGATAAATCGATCAGCGACTCCATCTCCATTGATCGGTATTTGCGCAGGTTTTCTCGGATGCGGTCATAACAAACGATCGTGTCGTTAAGCGAATAGCCGATAATCGTCAGGATCGCAGCAATGACGTTCAGATCGAACTGAAGCTGCGTTGCAGCAAAGAACCCAAAGGTCAGGATGACATCATGCGCCAATGTAATCAGCGCACCCACACCGAATTGCCATTCGAACCGGAACCAAATGAACAGCGCAATACCCGCCATCGCAAGCGCAAGCGCCAACGATCCTGTCGAGAAAAGTTCGCAGCCGACTTTGCCCGAAACCGAATTGACCGAACCTACTTTAGCGCCCGGATACGCCGCGATAATGCTGGCGCGCACAGCAGAAGCAATTTTGTTTGTATCTGCATTGATGTCGGTCACATTGCCGCTGCTGCCCAGACATTTGCCAATAGGATTTTGGCTGCCTTCCAACGGCACGCGGATGTCAACGGTACGTTTGTCGGTCAGCTGCTGAATCGTCACATCGCCAACATTGAGCGCGCCGAGACGGATTCGCAGCTGGCCAATATCGGGCGCTTCGGCAAAGCTGACGCGCATTTGCTGGCCACCGACGAAATCGACACCCCAGTTGAGGCCACGCACTGCCACCAGCGCCACCGACGCCGTCAACAGCGTGATCGAAATCGCGAGCGCAACCCAGCGCCACCGCAGAAAGCGGAAGTTGGTGTTGTCGGGGATTAGCTTCAGCGGACGCATCAAAGCACCAGTTCCTGCGGACGTTTACGCCGCAAATAATCAGCGACCATCAGCCGCGTGAATGTGACGCCGGTAAACACGGACGTTGCAATGCCAATGGCAAGCACGACCGCAAACCCCTTGATCGGGCCCGAACCGAACCAGAACAGGATCAGCGCCGAAATGACATTGGTGATGTTGGCGTCGAAAATCGCAGTCGATGCTTCTTTATAACCAAATTCGACCGAAGCCAGTGTGTTGCGCCCCCGCCGGATTTCTTCGCGGATGCGCTCATTGATCAGGACGTTGGCGTCGACTGCGGCACCAATCGTCAGCACGAAACCGGCGATCCCCGGCAGCGTCAGCGTCGCCCCGATCAGCGACATCCCCGAAATCACGAGGATCGCGTTCAGGAACAGCGCCAGCGTTGTGTAAACGCCGAAACGGAAATAGGTCATAAGCATATAAAACACGAGTGCTGCCGTCGCGAGGATCGCCGCGAGCACGCCTTTATCGATCGAATCCTGCCCGAGCTCAGGGCTGACGCTCGATTCTTCGACAACTTTCAACGCAACCGGCAGTTTGCCCGACCGCAAGGAAATCGCGAGGTCGCGCGCGCTTTCCGTCGTGAAATTCCCGGAAATTTGTGCCTGCCCGCCCATGATAGGTTCGTTGATGTTGGGGGCTGACAAGACCACGCCGTCAAGGATCATCGCAAAAGGCTTGCCGACATTTTCCTGTGTCACGCGTGCGAATTTGCGACCGCCCTGCCCGTCAAAACGGATGTTGACGATGGGCGCGTTCGACTGTTGATCGTTGCCGGTCTGCGCATCGACCAGTTCGTCACCCGACACCATGATGCGGCGCTGCACCGCGATAACCGGACCACCGGCAGGATTGCCGGGATAGGGGAGAATCTGGCTCCCCGGGCGGGCGCGCCCCGCCGTCACGTCGGCAGGATCGACAGTCAGATCGACCAGCTTGAATTCAAGTTTCGCAGTTTTGCCGAGCCGCGATTTTAATCCTTCGGGATCCTGAAGCCCCGGCACTTGCACAAGGATTCGGTTGTCGCCCTGGCGAATGACGGTTGCTTCGCTTGTGCCCGACGGATCAACACGCTTCGACACGACTTCGCGCGCCGTGTCGAGCGCGTCGTTCACAGCTTTGTCGAGGCCCGCCTTGGTCGGCGTCATAACCAGTCGGGTCGAATCAACAACGGCCACATCCCAGTCGCGCTGGCCGCCAATACCAACCGGATTGCTCTGTCGCCGCGCAATTTCGACGGCGGCGTCCAGTTGTGAAACATCGCGGATGAAAAAACTCAGCCGACCATCTGTCGTCGATATATCGCCAATTTCGATACGCGGCGTCGCGCGGCGGAATTCGGTGCGGAGGATTTCCTCCATCGCCTCGACCTTTTGCTTGGCGACGTCCGACGTTTCCGCCTCAAGCAGCAAATGGCTCCCGCCCTGAAGGTCGAGACCGTAATTGAACCGGCCGCTCGGCACGAACGACGGCCATTTTGCGACGGTCTCTTTCGGAAAGAAGTTCGGCACTGCAAGGACAGTCCCGATCAATATGCTGATCAGGACTGCCCAGACTTTCCAGCGCGGGAAATCAAGCTGCATCGGCTAGTCGTTCGCCGGCTTGCCGCCACCCAATGGGGTGACGTCGCTCAGCGTGCCCTTGATCGCCTTGACCTTCACGCCGCTTGCGATTTCAATTTCGACTTGCTCGTCTTCCACGCGAGTGACTTTACCGACGAGGCCCCCGCCCGTTACGACGCTGTCGCCCTTTTTCACCGCAGCAATTTTTGCGCGATGCTTCTTCATCGCGACCTGTTGCGGACGGATCATCAGGAAATAGAAAATGACGAAGATGAGCAGCAATGGCACCATCTGAACGAAAAAGGCAGTACTGCTGCTGGGCGCTGCGGTCGCGGCTTGCGCGTAAGCGGGGGATATGAACATGATGGCTCTGGTCACGCCTGTTGTTTGGCAAGCGGCGGCGACTAACAGACGGGCCTTGCGCGCGCAACGGGGTTAAAAACATGATCATCGTGAAGGGACCGATGAAACTTGCCGAAGGCGGCGCAGCGCGGCTCGAATCCGCCATTGTGGCTATGAGAGCGGCAACGATGGCAGAGGCCGGATGTAGGCAATATTCGCTTACATCCGATGCGGAGAACCCAGACCTGCTCCATGTTTATGAGGAATGGGCGGATCAGCCGTCACTCGGTGCGCATCTAGTGTCCGACCACCTCATCGACTTCCAACTCGCCATGCGCCGTACCCGCGTGCTTTCGGCGGACGTGAACATCCATTATCCCGACGGCAAGACGAAACGACTGATCAATGTATAGCGCTTGCACAGTTGCGTTTGTCCATTCACACTCGTAGATGCGCTGCTCCGGTCGGGACGTAGCGCAGCCTGGTAGCGCATCACACTGGGGGTGTGGGGGTCGCAGGTTCGAATCCTGTCGTCCCGACCAATATTTCAATGACTTAGTAGCATTTCCTCGAAACACTCTCACCCCGATTTTGCCCTGGTGGTGCGCTGGTGGTGCAGATAATGCCATTATGTTCTCAGCGCGATGCATCGCAGCGCATCGGAAATGGACACGGCGCACCCCTGTTTCGATTGAAAGCGGCCCCGATTCTATGTAGCTCATGACTCGGATGCAGGAGCAATTGCCCCTTCGCCCCGCCGAGTTCGTCAAAATCCGGGACGGCTTCATTGCGTATCTCAAGCAACCGGCTGGGACGCCTATCGAGCTGATTATTCCGCAAGAGGTGCTCGATGCGATGGCGTTGGCCGCGCGGCGTGGGCGCAAGCGGCGATTAATGCTCGATGCCGTGCGCGGCCTGTCGATCATTATTGCAATGGCTGGCGCGGTTCTCGGCGTTTTTATCAACCCTTTGATTATCGGGGCCACAATTCTGCTGACGGGTGGCGCAGCCTTTATGTGGGCGCATAACCGGAGCAAGGTCCGCGCCGAGCCGGAAATCGACGAGCTGGTCAAAGAGCCGAACGAACCCCTGCGACGCAATCTGCAAGCGCTCGACGACTTCAAGAATGTGATCGCGAGCGGAGAAATTGCCTGCGAGGAGCGATTGCCCGACGGGACGGTCAAACCAGTCTCCGCAAGGGCGCTTCCCGCATTCTTGGCCGATCATGGCGCTCTCTTCATTCTCAGTCGCGATCAGCAGCTTTGGCAGTGCAGTCCGCATCGGCCCATCCCTATGAGCGCCTTGTGGGTCAGATTGGGCGGGCGCGTGGCACCGGTCTTCGTGACATCGCGGACGTTGCTCGACACGCCCGACCACGCGCTGTTCGAACGGCGGGTCGAGTGGTTGCTCTCGCAGGCGGACAAGGCAGGCAGCAAAGCCAATTCGTTCCGCGAGGCCGTTCAGATCATCATCGCGCTACGACGCCCCGAGCTTGAAGGCACGACGTTCGAACGCAAGAAGGAAGTGCTGCGCGCCGAAGGGATGACCGACAGCCGAATGGAGAAAATCCACGCCGGGGTTTACCCGCCGTTCAACAGCTTTCTGCGCACGTTGCCGCTTCATGAATTTCCGTGAATGTGGAACTGAATAGCCCCAAACGCCCTTGACCGGCACGTCTTGCATTCCAACGAATGAAAGGACGACGCCATGCCCCCTGATCGAAACCAGCTATTAACCGTCACCGACGTGCTTAACGTCACTGGCTTCAAATCGCGAACCACCCTGTATCGCCGCGCGCGTAGCGGCGACTTCCCATGCCCTTGCAACATTGGTGCGGGCAAAATCCGCTGGCGCTCCGGCGATGTCGAGGACTGGCTGAACAGCCTCCAGCCCTGCCGATACTAAGCCCAAGCCGCGTTTTCCCATTTTGCCGTGCTTTACGAAAGGGACTGTCATGTCCAAACGCTCGCTGCTTGCCCGCCTCACTGGCTGGCCGATGATTACCACCAAGTATCGTGCCCATTGGCGCGTCATGATCCACACTCACCCGTTGATCCTCAAGCTGCTTGAAGACAATGCGGACGGCGACACGCGCCGCGCGTCTTTGACCGAGTGGCACCGGGCTGAACGTCCCGTCGTCGATGTCCTGCATGGCACGACCTCGCTGTTTCGGATCGATGGCCCTCGCCACATCGTGGGCAGCGATTGCTTCGCGATGGGCGCATTGATCGAAAGTCCCGGCGTCACCGCGCATCTTGATCCGGTTGAAACACTCCGCCTTGAAGCGCGAGTCCGCACCGCCATTGAGCAAGAGATTCTGCGCTGGATCGCAGAGCATGGATTGCAGGATTGCCCACCCGTTCCGTCGCATGTTGATCGGGAATTCGCAGACCCCAAAGCCATGCGGCGCATGATCGACTGGGTGAGAACTGACCGCTGGACAGAGGCGCAGTCCTATGTCGGATAATCTCGAAAAACCGAGCCAGAAAAAAGGCCGCGATACTACGTATCGGGCCAGCAATTTTGATACACACACCTCACGCACGGGTGCATCCTGCTTTTCCGCCATTTTTGGCGAGTGCGATCCGAGTGCGCGGCGAAGGCGCGGCTGGATAACCTCGCACTTCCGGCGTTTTTCGGGAGTGCTTGGCGCACTCTTGCCGGAGGCGCATCATGAAGCCCGTCCAGCACACCATCCGCTTGCCGGTCGCACTCGATACGGCGTTGAAGGCGTTGGCCGAGCAGCACAACATCAGCGTTTATGAGATGCTTCAGCGCAGCGTCAAAACCGGCGTTGTGACACTGGCGAACCCGCCGCAGCCCGAAAGCAATACGCAGGACATCATCAGCGAAGTCGCGTCGATCAGCCTCGCCATCGTCGGGATCGAACGGATGCTCGACCGTGCCTTGTTCACGTCATGCGCGGCCTATTGCTATGCCCGAAGCGCGGCACAGGGTGCGCGCAAAACCGATGAGGCGATCACCGCCGAAATCACCGCAGCCTATGACCGCCAGCGGCGCTTGTCGCAGGGGGCGGGATCATGAGCCACGACAGCGACCGCCGCACTCATGCCGACGCGCTGCGGCGGCACAACCGGACCAACCAGACCGCGCGTTTCAAACGGCAGGCCGGAATCATGCTGGCATCGATTGCCCTGGGTGCGATCATCCTGCCCTATGCGATGCTCGACAAGGAGGTATTGCAGGCGGCAGCGACATATCATGTCGCGCGCGCAAAATCATGGTTCGCCGAAGGCACCGCCGCCAAACCGACACTGATCATCCGCGTTGATGGTATCGACTATGCCGCGCCGACCGATGCCGTCGTCGCGCATCCCTATTACCGGGATCGTGCGGACGCCGTCTTGGCCAAATTCAAGAGGGGCGCTGTGCTTGGATTTGCCGCTTGGCTCGCGGGGCTATTCCTCTTGCGCGGTGTTGCGGCACGGCGGCGTGAAGCCGCCTTGCGCGACCGCGTGATTGCAGGAACGCTTGTGACCAGCGAGGCGGAACTCGCCAGACTGTCTGGCAGCGAAGCCGATGCCCGTGCCTTGCATATTGGCACCGTTCCATTGCCCAACCGGCTTGAGACCCGACATATGGCGATGATCGGCACGACCGGCAGCGGCAAGACGACGGTGCTTCGCCAGTTGCTCGACGGCATCGAGGCGCGCGGCGAAGCGGCGTTGATTTATGATACGAGCGGCGAATTCGTGGCGCATTATTATCGTCCCGCGCGCGACGACATCATCCTGAATCCGTTTGATGCGCGCTGTGCATTTTGGTCGCCCTTCGACGAAATCGCCCACCCCGCCGATGCCGACCGCATCGCGCACCAGCTCATCACCGAAATTGGGCAGAACGACCGCGATGTCTGGTTGGAAACCAGCCGCATTCTCGTTGCCAACATGCTGCGCGCGCTGTGGCACGAGGGCAAATGCGGCCTCGAGGATTTGCTAAACGCTTTGCAGAGCCGGACCAAGGACGATCTGAAGATATGGCTGGGCAACAGTTCGTCAGCCCGGACCTTCGCCGAAGACGCCGACCGCGCCACCGGCAGCGTGCTGTTCATGCTCGCAAAGGCTGCGAACCTCATCCAGTTCTTGTCGGTTGAGGGGCGCGACGATCCCTTTGCTTTCCGCGATTTCATCCACGGCCTTGATAAGCGGTCAGGCCCGCGCCCGTGGATATTCGTGCCACGCAAGGAGGATTATTTCGAGGCATCGAAGCCGTTGCTCGCTTGCTGGCTCGAATGCGCCGCAAGCGCCGTGCTTGGGCTGTCGCCATCGCCCAACCGGCGTATCTGGTTCATCCTTGACGAACTGGCCGACTTGCCGCGCGTCGAGAATATGGCGCGGCTGTTGCCCGAGGGGCGCAAGTTCGGGGCCGCCGTCATTCTGACGTTTCAGGCATTGGGCCAGATGCGCCACCGTTACGGGCCGCAAATTGCCGAATCGATGCTCGGCTGTTGCAACACAAAGCTGTTCCTCCAGACCATCGACAGCGAGACAAGGCTTTGGGCGAGCCAGACCATCGGCGACTGCGAGGTCGAAATCCACACGATGACCGACGCACTCGCAAGCGGCGACGATGCGCCACGCACGACCTTGAGCAAAACCCGCAAGGTGCGTCCCGCCATTTTGGAAAGCGAATTGCGCCTGCCCAAATATGAGGGGTTCCTGTTGTTCCCCGATGGGTTGCCCGTGGCGCGGATCAAGATGACCGCTGGTCATCTGCAATCGCGCGGGGCGGCAACGCATCCCGGTTTCATCGCGGGCGATATGAAAGCGACGCTTTGGCAGCAGATCGCCGCTGCGCCCCGGCCCGCGCCGCCGCCTGTTCAATCCAGTGACGGGCCAGTGTAATGGTGGCGTCGGTTTCCGCGCTCACCAGTTCGGGCCAAGCCGCGAGCTATTATGAAGCCGATGATTATTATGCTGGCGATGGGCTTTCGCCATCCGAATGGCAGGGCAAGGGCGCAGAAGAACTTGGACTATCGGGCGATGTTGACCGCGAGCAGTTCCGCGACTTGCTCGACGGCAAGGTTGCCAGCCAGCAATTGGGAACGACCCGCGACGGCCAGCTCGAACATCGTCCTGGCTGGGATGTCACGCTAAGTGCGCCCAAGTCGGTGTCGATCATGGCTGAGGTGGCAGGCGACCGGCGGTTGATTGCCGCGCATGGTGCAGCGGTCAAAACCGCGCTTGCCCATGTCGAGCAGCATATGGCGGCAACCCGCATCCGCGATGGCGGCACCGTCAACCGCGAGGCGACCGGCAATCTTGTCATTGCCAGTTTCCAGCATGGCATCAGCCGCGCCCAAGACCCGCAATTGCACACCCACAACGTCATCCTGAACGCCACCAAAGGCGAGGATGGCGTGTGGCGCAGCCTAGAACCGCGCGCGATCTACCAACTGCAAAAGCAGATTGGTGCGATCTACCGGCAGGAGCTGGCCTTGAAAGTGCGCGAGCTTGGCTATGACATCGACATGGGCAAGGACTCGATGTTCGAGATCAGCGGCGTGTCAAAGGAGGTGATGGCGGCGTTCAGCACCCGCAGCGCCGAGATCGAGGCAGCCCTTGGCGAGCGCGGCACGACCCGCGACCAAGCCAGTGCCGCCGAAAAGCAGATTGCTGCGCTTGATACCCGCCAAGCCAAGGGCGCAACCGATCAAGCGTCGCTGGTCAAGGATTGGCGCGAGACTGCCGACGGGGCGGGGTTCGGAGCCGAGGCGCGCATGGCGTTGGTCAATGCCGCCGAGGCCAGATCGGCAGCGCCAGACCATAAGGCCGCGATGGCAATGAACGCCGAAATTAACGCTAACCGTGCCATCGCCTATGCCAGCGAAAAACTGAGTGAACGCCAATCGGTGTTTTCAGCAAGCGAGTTGCAGGAGGAAGCCGGACGGTATGGCCTCGGCAAAGTCAGCTATATCCAGATTGCACAGGCGGTCGATGGTGCAACCAAGCAAGGCGACTTGCTGCACCGCAGCTATGTTGATCGGCGGGGGGCAGAGTTTGCGGGCTTCACCACCCGCGCCAATATTGACACCGAAACCAAGCTGTTGCGGATCGAAGCGGCGGGGCGCGGGCGCTCGCCACCCATCGCATCACGAATGGACGCGGCCAAGGCCGTCGCCAGCGCCACCGCCGATGCCAAGCGGGCGGGCTTTGACTGGAATGCCGACCAGCGCACAGCGACCGCGCAGCTATTGACCAGCCGCAACCGGATCACCGCATTGCAGGGTTATGCTGGCACAGCCAAAACGACGACGGTGCTCGCAACCTTGGCGCGCGAGGCGGAGGCGCGCGGGGTTCAGGTGACGGCGCTTGCCCCAACCGCATCGGCAGCGATGGTCTTGAGCGACGCCCTTGGCACACGCGGCGATACCGTCGCGCGGCATCTGCTATCGCCCGAGCGCACCGGTGGCGGCAAATCTGCCGTCTGGATTGTGGACGAGGCTTCGCTCTTGTCCGCGCGCGATACCGCCAAGCTGTTCGAACAGGCAGAAAGGCAAAATGCTCGCGTCATCCTTGTTGGCGATGTGAAGCAGCTTGGTTCGGTTGAGGCGGGTGCGGCGTTCGCGCAGTTGCAGAGCGCGGGGATGGAGACCGCAAAACTGGGTGAAATCGTCCGTCAGACCAATAGCGCGACCAAGGAGGCCGTGCTGGCATCCATCGCAGGCGACGCGCGCAAAGCCCTTGCCGCGCTTGATCGCGGCGGCGGCAGGATCATCGAAACGCCCGACCGCACAGATCGCTTCGCCGCCATCGCCAAGGATTATGCCGCGCTCGACAAGGCGACACGGAGTAAAACGCTTGTCATCGAACCATCACGCGAGGGCCGCGACGCATTGACCACCGACATCCGCGCCGCACTCGCCAAATCCGGCGCACTGACCGGCCCCGGCACCAATATGCAAAGCCTTGTCGCCAAGGGGCTTACCCGAGCCGAAGCGCGCTTGCCCGAAAGTTACGACAAAGGCGACATCGTGCGCTTCACCCGCGACTATGCCGAAAAGGGTGTTTCGCGTGGCGAAGCATACCGCGTTGAGGGCGTTGATCCAGCCAAAGCCGCCGTTGCTTTGAAAGCGGCAGACGGACGCGAGATCGACTGGCGCTTGCGGCAATGGGGCGCAGGCAAGGTGCAGGCGTTCTCGCCGCAATCGCTCGAACTCAAAACCGGCGACCGCATCCAGTTCACCCGAAATGACCGCGAGGCGGGACGCATCAACGGCGGGCGCGCAGAAGTGACCGCAATCAATGAACAAGCCCGCACCGCCACCATCCGCAGCCCGCGCGGCCAGACGCAGACGCTCGGTCTCGACAATCCCCGCGACCAGCATATTCGCCACGCCTATGTCGAAACCGCCTTCGCCGCCCAAGGCCGCACCGCTGATCATGTCATCATCCACGCCGACAGCCGAGCGACCAACCTTGTCGATCAGAAGTCATTTTATGTCGGCGTGTCGCGCGCCAAGGCGGCGGTTGCGATCTACACCAATGATCGGGACAAGTTGGTATCGGCAATCAACGAACGGGCGGGTGTGACGCAGACGGCGATTGCTCAGGCCATAGCGCCGAAGGCCACTAAGGCGATTGGGGTGGGGATGGGATGATGGGTTAATTAAATTGACTACAGGGAGCCGAGCGAACATTCATTTTGCACTGGCAATGAGTAGAGTTCCCGCAAACGAATGGAAAAAAACGTAGCGCTTTTGGACCGGGGAGTGAAACGCTCCACCCGGCAAATTGAGAGCTGTCAGAGGTCTGTGTCATTCCCTAGCTGCCGCTCTAGCGATTGACGGATCAACCCGACAATGTAGGGCAGTTCGGAGATCATTGACAACCGCACCTCTACGTCGCCATTCCCCCACCGACCGAGGCCCGACACGTCTTTGCAAAGGCCGCGCGGGTCATCGATTTCTGAAAAGCCGATATTCAGCGAAAGCCGCAATTGCTTTGCTTGGGGGACCACATCAACGAAGTTTGTCTCGGCCTTATAGGCGACATAGAGCTTTAGGAATTCCTCGCTCACGCAGGGATCAAGTTTGATAATTTCCGTGCGGAGCGCATCGAAGATTTCCCGCGACGGCGTATTCAGCAGGTGCGGGTGGTCGCTGATTGAATACGATGCCGACTTCGAAATCTGCGGGCGATAAGCGTCGAGGATATCGACGGCGATCTCAGGTGCCGACCACACCGATGCTGCCTTTGCGGCGATATTCGAAGCGCGGGCCCTTATCGTATCCTCGTTCCAGCCATCGAGTTCCCCTAGCCCCTTGTTGAGGCGCAATGGGCTTTGCTTAAACCCGCCTTCCATATCCCGCTTTTCGGCAAACGCCCGATTGCTATATTCGGAGTTATACCCGGTAAGCGTGAGGTTTCCCAGCGTATGCAAATAGGACGCATGGATGCGCTCCCACTCTTCGCCTAGCGCAGCCTTCCAGCCATTAGATAACGATTCGCTTTGGGGCATGATGTGTTCGATCGTGTATTCGTTGACCGGCACCCGTTCCTTACGGCCATAATTCTCAAACCGCCGAAGCCAGTAGCTACGGCTCCGGAAGTTATAGAGGTCGCGGGTCTGCATATCGCGGATGAATTCATCATCGGTAGGAAATCGTCGGTACGACGGCATCAGGAGAAAATGGGCCTTGATGCTTTCGAGATATCGGTTCTTCTTGAGCGCTCTTGTGAAAGTCGCAAATGTCTTGTTCAACGAGTTCGTTGGTATTGCGCAGATGGCGCGGCGGAAGACATAAGCCTCGATCAGACGCACCGTGTCGAGCAGTTCGCCTTTGGCTAGCAGCTCGTCGGCATAATCGTGATACAGTTCCATTAGGAACGGGTAGGCGACATCCACCTTGAGTTCGCGAAGGTCGTCGAAGGCCAGTTTCAAATCTGGGTCTTCCTCGGCCTTGAGCGCCATCTTGCAATAGTAGCGCGCGAAATCGCGAATGTCTTTGACGAGCGCTTCGATCCCCATTGCGGCGACCAGCGGAGCGCGGGCATGGCCCTTGAACGCATCGTAGACATCGTCAAGCCGAGGAATTTCGCCGGTCTTTACCGTGAGGTAATGACGCATGAAGCTGTCAAAATGAGAATTATATGCCTCTTGCCCGAACGCGACTTCCATCGGACGCCAGAATTGTTCGTAAAGGCGCGCTTGAAGAGTCGGCTCAAGGCCCATCAGGATGAAATTGCGGATCAAATCGGCCTGGCTGAGTTCGCGCCCGGTCGAGTTCATGCTCTCAAAAATAAGCTGGGGATTGTCCTGATCGCGGCTGAGCGCGATATCCACGACAACCAATTTTGCTAGGCCATTGCAGAGCGCGGCAAGGTTGCTCTTCTGCCCTGCGACCAGAACCTTGAAAAGGCCATGGTTTTCAGTCACCCGCAGAGACTGCCCCGATGTAGGTTCCGTTTCGCCGACGATCGATGTCAACGTGGCCTTGTCAGCCTGCGACAACAGCAATTTGAAATGGCGCTCGCCGGTCTCTTCGGGGTTGAGCAGATAATAGTTTCTGAGTTTTCTGGCCGAGAACCCGTCGATTGGTTCAGCGTCCCCCAATGCGCCTGCAAGCGCGGCAAGGAGGATCGTCACAGTGGTTAGCCGCTGCTGCCCATCAATAACGAGCAAGGGCGCTTGATGGGACACCTGAGACAGGCCCGCCTCGATGTAGACGATCGAACCGATGAAGTGGACTGAGATAGCGTCGTCTGTTCCTGCACGGATGATGTCATCCCAAAGCTGACGGCATTCGCGCTCGGTCCACGAGTAGGTGCGCTGGTAGATCGGGATGACGAATTGCGGTGACTTCTTGAGGAAGGCCAGCAGCCGGGCTTCGGTCGCTTTCATAGCCGCACTCGGGCTGTCGACGGAATGTGATCCAACATCATGGAGCCTTCTTTCGTGCGCAAACGGCAACCAACTTGCCTACGGCTAAGATTGCCGCCTGAACGTCGGCTTTCACGATTGGCTGGGTGGGATTGTGCGAAAGCGGGTTCAGGATCAGCTTCTTGTATTTCTTTATTTCCGTAAATGCCGCTTCGCGATCAGCATCGCCTTTTGCGTGCGCTTCCGCCTTTTTTAGCAAATCTTCCAATTTTATCTTCTGTGGGTCGTCGGCATATCCAAACGGTATGACATGGTTACGGCAATAGCGACGTAGGCCCATCTCGCAGGCAGTTCTCGCGTAATTCGCCGCCGCCGCAGGCTGATTGTCGTCAAGAAAGCGACCGGCCTGTTTCAGGGTTTCCGCTACAAGGTCGTCTTTGCTCTCCCAGAGCACTGGTCGGAGCAGGCCATCACCATCGACCTTTTCGTAAATCTCAACGACTTTCCACGGCTCACCAAGCAACTGCTCGCGAGCAAGCTCGAACCAGAAGCGATCATGCGTGAGCAGGATAATCTGCCAGTCTTTGAACAGTTCACCCATCACATCCAACACCGGGCGGCGATGCGAGTGATCGAGGCTCATCAGCAGATCGTCGAGCACAAGCAGCTTTAGTGAACTGTCGGCCGTGGGCACGCAGGCAAGGCGGCCCGCGAGGTAGGTGGCAATCGCCAATGCGGATTGGCGAGCTTCGTTAAGGAAATTCTGATGCGCAACGGGTGTGTGGGTTCTAAACTTTACGTTTGCGATGAGCTTCTCGTTGTAGAGTTCCCGCGAGGCGTCATCATAGGTGACGCCGTAAAAGGTGAAGCCGACTAATTCGAGCGAGTCCTGACTGAGGACGTCCACGAGCTTGCGAACCAAGGGTTTGGCATGGCCTTCTAAGGCGTCGATTGCCTGCTTCATCCCGTCGTTGAACTGCGCGCAGGCTTCCTGAAGCGCCGCTACATAGTTCTTTGGACGTCGGGTGCCTTTGCCGCCGGAATACTGCTCTCGGCGATCAAACGCGACTTGGACGGCCGTCCATAGTTCGCCCACGTTGCGGCGCGTGCCACCAGCGATAGTGGCTTCGAAGTCAGCCAAAAGCGTGGTCACTGCTACAGGAAAGAGGTTGGGCGGATCATCCGGCGACGAGCCGGTATTCATTTCAATCAGGCGTGTGTGACTAAGAAATGCAGCCTTCCTTGCTGTATCGGAGACATCAGCCGTGGGATGCCCCGCTGCGGACCAGTTGAGTTCACTTTTGTCCGTGAGGATGACTTTGACGCTGGGCTGCGGCGGGTCGGTAAAGACATTGCGCATCGGCAAAATGTCTTGTGCGGTAGCCGAGAAAAGCCCGCGCAGAGCACGATAGATCGAAGACTTCCCAGCCCCATTTTCCCCGTAGGCCAGCAGGTTACAGCCGTCGAGAACGATGGATGCCGGGGCCAAGGCAGGAAACGCCCGAAAATCCGATATTTTGATTGCCGCGATCTTTGGCGCTTTCGCAGGAGCGGTAGCCATCAATCGCGCCCTTCGATGATGCGGATAGCTTCGATGCTTTGAAGGTCGAACAGGGTCGCATAGAGTTTGGTGGCGGGGTCGGCGAGTTGGGCCGACCATTCATCGGCAGCGTGGGCGAGGGCTTTGCCTTCGAGGCCCGCCAGCCGCTCCAGCCCCGCGTCGTGCGCCGCCGCAAAGGGCGAAAGTCCGCGCGCGGCCAGCTCTTCGGGGAAGAAGAGCTCATAGACGAAGGCGTTGAGGAGGGATTCGAGGCGGGGGCGGGCTGCACCTGCTATGACGGACTGCACAGCAATATCGAGCCAGTCACTCTGATTGCTCTTGATGTCGGGGATTGGAAAAGTCTCCAAAGCAGTTGGCTGAACTTCGTAAAATCCGCCCTGTTTTGATGCAAATAATTGCTTCGCCAAATAATTACCGACGCTTGAATTGAGAATGGCAGCGTGCAAATTGGCAGAGTCAGACTGAAAGAAATAGCTTGTATTCGCCAACGTAAGTGAATTGGTATCGACAGCAAATGTCGGTTGACTCGAAATTTTGGTTGAAACAATTTTGGGCCTCAAAAAATCATCCCAATATGTGCATGAGCGCAGTTCCCAATAGTATTTTCCCTTGTCATCCCGATTGATTAAGTTGGAAATCTTGTCATCGACCTGAAACCATTCATATACTTCGGGCATGGTTTCCTTGAAGCATTTTTCGGCGTTTGCATCGGTCATGTTTGACCAAGGGTGTTCGACGTTTGCCGACGATTCGATTCTGATAAGCCAGCGATCCGAATGATCGACGACCCAGCGCTCAACGTCACGACCGCCAACATATGGCACGATTATTCTCTCAACGTCCTTTCTCTTCCCAATGAGCGCCGCCCTTTGCGGACCATCTATGACGAAAGCATCGTTGAAGCCGGTCGTAATTCCCCTCGTGACCTTTCCATTTATTCGTTCTGATAAGGGTGTCCCAGAACTTAGTAAATGCGTGAGGAGTTCGCGTTCACTCTGCGGCTTCAACTGCCATCCAGCGGGGGCTAAGTCTTTTTGCGGCATCGCAAAAGACTCCGCAGCAAAGCGCTCGGGAAAGGTTTCCACCGGCTCTCCCATTTTCCAATTCAGGGCATCGAAAGTCTCGCTGTCCTTTGGCTTGCCCGGCGCGGCGCGTCGTGTGGCGATAAGGATGGTGGGATAGGCAATTGCCTCAAACACCGGGGCATCGCCGAAATCCATCAGCTTCAATATGCGGGCATTGTCGCGAAGCCATTCGCGCAACCCTTTGCCGTAATTGAGAATATACCATTTGTTCGACGTGATGAAGGCAAGCGCCCCTTCGGGCTTCAACAGCCGCAGCGCGCGTTCATAGAAATAGACCAGCAAATCTGCCGTTCCCGCGTAGGTCTTATAATCGGCCTTGAGCTGCGCCTTGCTGACCACAGGTTTGCCGTTGATGCGGAAACTCTCAATCTTTTCCTGCCGCACATAGGGCGGATTGGCGAGCGCAATGTCGAACCAGCCTTCGTTGGCCGATGGCTCCAGCCCGAACATCCATTCGGCATCGAAGAAGGGGGCAAAGCTGTTGGGATCGAACGGATCCCAATGCGCGAGCAGCGCGGCCTCGTCGCCGGAGAAAATGCCGTCCTGTTTCACCAGCGCGGCAATCTCGTGCCGCAGGTCGAGTATCTGTTTCTGCACCCGGCGCTTGTCCGCACCGTTGGCGGCGGCGAAGAACGCACGGTTGGCGTTGCGCAGTTTGGCTTGCGCGGCCCGCAAATCTTGCGTCACCAGCATGACGTTGCCGTTGCGGTGCAGCGGCGTCAGCGTATTGGCGGCAACCAGCTTGGTTTCGAGGTTGGGCAAAGGGGTAATGCCGCGATTGGGGCGGCTGTCATCGGCTTTTTGCTCCACAGCCAGACTGATGAAGCAGCGCAGCTTGGCGATTTGCACCGCGATGGGCTGAATATCGACACCGTGCAGGCAGCGTTCGATCAGATAGAGTTTGCGCGTGTAATCGGGATAATGGCCGCTGTTGAAAGCGGCATCGAACTTGTCGAGTTCGGCTTGTGCGGTCGCCATTGCCGCTTCGCGTTCATTGGGGGCGGGCACGGCCTCGGCGCGGGACTGGTTCGTCTCATAATAGGCCCGGTTGCGGGCGCGCCATTTTTCACCACCGGGATCAAGCACGGCAAGCGCGTGAACCAGCTTTTGCAGCAGACCGAGCGGAAACGCGCCTGAGCCGACCGCCGGATCAATCGCCTTGCAGCTTTCAATTGCCGCGATCAGGGCATCGACCTCAGAAGACGAGAAATCATGCGTGCGACTGGCGAAATCGAGCAGGGCGCGCAGACGGGCTTCGCCAAAGTCTGGCGCATCGGCCTTGCCCGCTGCTTTGCTGTTGCCGGTGGCCTCCAGCCCCAACTCGCCGGGAGCTGCGCCGAAATCGAGACCGGGAGCCGAGGGACGGATACCGCCACTATCTGCCGGCGTGGCAACCTTCGGTTTCAGATAGGCCAGCAGGGCTTCATCGACCATGAACTCCACCACTTCGCGCGGCGTATAAAAGCTGCCCGATTTGTTGCGCGCAGTGGTCTTGGTATCCTCGTTGTAGGAAGCGAGCAGGTTCTCGAACACCTTGCCGAGCAGTTCGGGATCGAGCGCGGCTTCCTCTTCGAGCGGCGTGTTTTCCTCAATGGTGAATTTATACCGCTCGAAAAGGTCAATCAGGCCGGAGACATTGCGCGGGCGCACGGCCTTCTCATAATATTTTGAGAGATCGACCGCATCCTCCCCGCCGAAAAAGATACGGTTTTGCAGGTGCGGTTGCTTGTCCGGCTGATCGGAAAAGCCATCGACGCGCAGGATCAGGCGCTGCCGTTCCCTTTCGGCACGGCCTTTCCGTTCATCCTCCTGGCTGGTGATTTCAGTATCGAGGCATTCAAACAGTCCGCCGTTGAGGAACGGCACCTGATTGAACAGGCTTTCCGCCGCCTTGGCATCAGCGAACTTGGCTTCGTGACGGAAGACGTGATGGCCGAGATAGTCCTTGGACTGCCCAGCCTCATCCTTTCGCCAGCGCCTCTGATCCATTTCGGTGTTGAGCGTCGCAAAGAACAGGTTTTGAAGGATGGCGAGATAGAAATCATGGCCCTTGGGGTGCGATGACGGCGGTTCATTCAACAGTGTCGTGAGCTTGTCTGCATTGAACAGATCGCCCGTGACCAGGCCTTTTTCCTTGATGAACCACACGAACATCAGCCGCGTAAGCAAGCGGATCAGGCCAACTTCCTTGCCACCTTCGTCCGCAGGCTGGCCTTTAGGGAAGGTGACGAGATTTGGCTTGGTGCTGGCCCATGCGAACCAATCGGCCAGTTCGGCATAGAATCGCTTGTTGAGTTCCGCCGCCGAAAGCGTCTCGATCCATTTGTCATAAAGATCGCGGAAATCGGCGGGAGCCTTTTTGCGCGCAATGGCAGCGAGCGAGAGGTCAGCCAATATTTCGACATGGGCACGATGCGGGGCGGCAAGATCAATATCCTTGACCAGACTAATCCGCCCGCCGACGATATCGCGTGACGGGTCACGACGGTTGGCGCGACGGTCGATCACGGCCAGCGTCGCCTTGCGTCCATGCCGGAACAGGATGATCGCGGGCATCGCAAAGCCGCGATTGAGTTCGCGCACGATGGTAACGAATTCCCGCCGAGACCACGCGCCGTCATCGAGATCGACGGCGAGGAACACAAAGCTGTCTATCGCGCCGCGCTGAAATGATGCGCCTGTTTGTGGAGGTGTGTTGCGCGAGAGCGCGGGGAGTTCGTCGCCAGTCAACTGGAACAGGAAATGCACGGCTTTGATGCGCGGCAGGCTTTCGGCGAGTTTGGCGGGATCGATGTTGAGTTCGGTAAGGAACTGACCGGGGGCGGTTTCGATGGCGAGCGTCTTGGGGCTGGTGTAGCCAATGTTACCGATCAGCGCCGTTGCAGTGGCTGCGAGATTTTTCCCACCCAGCGCCGTTACGGCACCTTGGATTTTGGCAAGTGTATCGGTGGCGTGGCTCATGCTTCATTCGCCCCGGGCCGCACGATCAGCCATGTGATGAGTTCAAAATCGCCTTCATGGCGCGGCTGTTGCCCTTCATCCGCCAGCTTGCCGCCACGGCCAGCGGCGAGCGCGCCCAGCGCACGGGTGGCATAGCTGGCCTTGATTGACGCGACTGCGGAAAGGGCAAGTGCATCATAGCTATCCATCTTTGCGCCCTTTTCGGTTTCCACGTCGAAGGCCTTGCACAACGCCTCAAATGGCTCGTTCCGTCCAAGGCACAGCGCGCGCATCGCATCGAGAATGGTTTTGGGCGAAGCAAAGCCGTGGCGAATGCTACCATCATCGCGGACATAGACGAGGAAGAAAGGATCTAGCCCACCAACGGCTTGCTCACTGCCCTTTGCCACATCGCCTTTGCGGCGCAGGCAGAAAATTGCGCCGGGATCGAGCGTTCCGCCGGTGACTTCGGCGGGGGCAATAGCACTAATGCCCAATGGAGCGGTGCGCAATTCCTCTTCATTGACGCGGGCAAATTGCAGGAGATCGGCGCGGAAATCTTCCAGCGAGAATTCCGCAAGGGTGATGCCCTCCTGCCCATCTTCCAGATCGAACACTTCATCCTTGAGGCGCAGCAATTGCTTGTCGCGCCATTTCAGATCAGCCTCAGCCGCTTCCTGCGCATCGGCGAGGATATTGTCATCGCCGGTCGCCGAAAGATCGACTAGTGCCATGCGCGCCTCCACCCGATCTTTGAGCTTCAGATAATGGTTGAGGTCTTGCGTCGGCCAGAAGTTGACCATTTTTATGCTGTCGTTGAGGCTGCCAATCCGGTCTATCCGCCCAAACCGCTGGATCAACCGCACTGGATTCCAGTGAATGTCATAATTGATAAGCAGGTCAGCATCCTGAAGGTTTTGCCCTTCCGATATGCAATCGGTGGCAATCAGCAGATCAATTTCCCCGTCCTGCGGCATTGCCTTCATGGCCTTGCGGCCCTTGGCGCGCGGCGCAAAGTTGGTGAGAATATCCTGATAGCGGGCTTTCCCCAGCATCGCTTTCGTTTCGCCACCGCCCGTCACCAGCGCCGCGTTGATGCCCAATTCCTTGGCGAGCGGGACAAGGTGTTTGTAGAGATATTCGGCGGTATCCGAAAAGGCGGTGAAGACGATAGCTTTGCGGTTGGCTTCGCCCGTGCGGTTGGTTGTCGGGTTGACCGCCTTATCGGTGAGAAGTTTGCGCAAATCGGCAAGTTTGGAATCGCGTGCCGGGGTAACAGCCAATGCAGAAATCCGCAGGGCATCCAGCCGATCACGATCCGCTTGCAATGCCACCGCCCATTCTTGCCGCTTCATATGGGCCAGGTTGAATTTCAGCGCCCCGCCTACCTCAAAGGCGGCTTCCAGCTCCTCATCGCCTTCGCTTTCCTCGGGCAAGTCGCTTTCGGCCAGAGCCGTGGTTTTTCCCGCTTCATATGCCGCAATATCGCGCAATCGCGCATCAATCTTGTCGCAAAGCCGTGCCATTGATCCCGCGAAGGAATTGACCGAACTTTCAAGCCGCTTGAGCAGTCCGGTTTTCATGATGCCAATCAGGAAGCGTTCGCGGTTGCCCTGATCGAAATTGCCACCGGGATCGTAGATATGTTTGTGCTGATCCTGGACGAAGCCCACGGGATTGTAGAGCGCGAGTTGCAGCGCACTAATCTCATCGTGGACATGGGCGAAGGCGGGGAACTGTCCCTCGGTATCAATCTGCGAGAAGATCGAAACAGGCCTATCGCGCGTCGGAAACTTCCCCATTTCATCAATAGTTGCGGCATAATGCCGCTCGACGTGCCGCCTGGAGCGAGCGATGGTCACGCCGTCCAGCAAGTTGAACAGAGCAGGCGGCAAACGCCCAATGAGTGCGTCTTTGTCTTTGCCCCCAGCCTTTATCCAGTCCTTAAACTTGCGGCGGGCGTCTCCGATTACCCCGCCTAGGCTAGCTACACCGAGGTCGGCAAACGCATCGGGCTTGCTGGCAACCATCAAATCAAGCTGGCTCTTAAGGTCGGACAGATCGTTATTCACCGGCGTCGCCGAAAGCATCAGAACCTTGGTTTTGATGCCCGAACGAACGACATCCTCAAGTAATTTTTCATAGCGGCTTGGACGCGCAGGATTGCCTTCGCTCGCCGGTCGCCCGCGCGACGCCGTTCGGAAATTGTGGGATTCGTCGATCACGACAAGGTCGTAATTTCCCCAATTCACTGCACCAAGATTGATGTCACCAACCTTGCCGGTCGTTCGGCTCAAATCGGTATGGGAAAGCACGGTATAAGAAAACCTGTCCGCTAGCAGCGGATTGGTTTCATGGTTGTTCTGAGCGAGAAATTCCGTCCAATTGTCTCGAAGCTTTTTTGGACAGAGAACCAGCACACGCTGGTTGCGCAGCTCGAACCATTTGATCGCAGCGAGCGCAATATAGGTTTTTCCGAGGCCGACGCTATCGGCTAGAATGCAACCGTTATGCTTGTCCAGTTTAGATAGCAGCGCCCGAACGCCGTCCCGCTGAAACTCAAACAACATTTGCCAGATTGCGGTTTCGGTGAACCGCGCATCATTCAGTCGTTCTTCCTCAATCGTCTGTTCCGTCAAAAACTTCCCGAACAGGTGATAAAGCGTTTTGAAATAGACAAATTCCGGGCTGTTATGGCGATAAAGGCGTTCCAATTGTCCCAACACTTCATCGCGGACATCTTCGGTCAGCGTTTCGTCTGCCCAAATCTCATTGAACCATTTTAGCAGATCGTCGCGGTCACGGTCACTATCAACCACGAGATTGAGTTCAATATTGGGTTCATCGGTGAAGCCCAAGCCCTTGAGGGTGAAATTGGAACTGCCCACCATCGCATGGTCACGGCGACCATCATGCACATGGAAGAGTTTACCGTGCAGCAAACCGGCGCGCTTTACGGATCGAACCTCGACCCGGCTTCTAATCCAATCGGCGCATCGCTGTGCGGCCGAACTTTTTCGCATCCCATCGGTGAGCGATAAGCCCTCTTCATCCAAAGAGAAGGCGGGGGGACACAACCCATCGGCATCTATAGAGTCTAGAAATCGCGGCTCACCAAACAAAAAGCGCAGACCCGCTACGTTATCAAGCACATCAGCGACACGATCATAAGCAAAGCTAGTAAAATAGGCCGACACGAAAGACAGCTCGCTACCCGGCGTTATTTTTGATTTCAGGAATTCATGAGCAGCGCCGCGAGTGCGATTATCTCGAATTCCTGATCGCAAACTCGTATCGGTCATCTTGATCCCTGCTTTTGCCTCTCGGTGTTACACACCCCATGCGATACCTAGCGGCAAAGCTCTGAATCTGGAACCGACTTTTGCTCAGATTGCGACCTGTTCGCTCCGCCTGTTATTCCTTCAATTTCAATGTGCATGGCACCATGTTGCGCGGGCAGTTTTGGCGAGGTGGATAATGCCCCTTCCTATTCACACGCTGGCGTGCGCCGATGTCCGGTCTCCGTCGATTTAGGTGGATAGGCGCTGCCCTTCGGGCAACCCGCTCTATGCGCTGCGCGCACCAAGCCTGTAGTCTTGGCCGTTGCCGGTAACGATCGGGAGCGTGGGAAAATGAGCGGGATTTTCTAAGGTCGCACTCTGTCCCGCGCTGCGCGCTCCTGAGGGTGCGGTGTTTTTGAGCTGACCCGCTGGCACTCTCGCTCTCTCATTGCCGGATGCCCGCCGGTCTCACGCTGTCGCGGACATCGCGGAGCTGGGCCTGGTCGCACAACACCTGTGTCCGCTCGGCGCTCGCCAGCAGGGCATCCAGCGGCGTCGCGCCAAGCGAGGGTGCCGTTTGCATACCGCGCTGCGGCTGAGGGGAGGCTGATTGCCTCCGTTTCCTCGTTCAGCGGGAACGCCAAGGGCTTTGCCCTCTCGTTCCCAAAGCAGAATAGCCGCCCCCGTGTGGCGGACTTCGCCCGCTGGCCCGCTCCAGGGCAGCGATTCAGCTTTCCCTCCCCCTCCCATCCTCGCCGGAAGGCAGAGCCGCATGTCGCAGCCAGTGCGGCTTTCAGCCTGAAAAGGAGGTAGGAAATGTGTGATTTGCAGTTGATGTATCGTGAGTGCGGGGCAGAAACCCGCGACGATTATTTGCGCGGCATTGCCAATGAGAACGGCTTGCCGATTGCCTGTGTTCGCAAGATTGCTGACCGGCTTGGCGAACGCGAGGATTTCGGGGCGCTTGTCCTGATTTGCGAAAGCCGCAGAGGGCGGGTGCAATGAGCGCCCGTCAACGCGAGCGCATCGCCGTGACCAGCGATCCCGACCAGATGATGATTGCAGGCGTTGCCCCGGTCAGCCTCGGAGAGCGCCTTACATGGGCCGCACAGCAGCCGATGCGGCCGGGGCGAGTGCAGCGTTCGCTCGACGTCGGGCTTTGGGACCCGATGCGGAACCAACTGGAGATGTTTTGACAGCCATTCTTAACCTGATTTTGGAAACTGAAAGACATTGCCTCCCTCGCCAACGCTTTCGCTCTGCCGAGGCTTAAGCCTCAACACCGTCGCCGCACGTTGCGACAGCCATCCCGGAGGGAGAGCAGTCAAATTCTCCACGTCGCCAGAGGGGATCGTAAATTCCAATGCTAAGAGGTCCGACTTAGACCTCACACCCTCATCGACGACCAAGTGCAACGCGTCGTTCAGCAATCGAGGTTGAGAAGGTTCCCACTGACGGTCGAAAGGTTCCTCTCTCGACCAGCCCTTTGCAGAATAGAGCTTGTAAAGATGAGTCGCAAAATCGCTTGGGATCGCGTCTAGGTCGGCAAGCCTCTTAATCTGAGCCTTGATCGACACCCGCCAACGCTCCTTCGCGGCGACCATCGTCGCTAGGGAGGGAAAACGCATTTCAATCGGATACGTTGTCGAAGGCATCAAGAATGCACTGCCAAGGCGAAATGCCTGAGCCTCAATGAGTTTAAGATGCTTCTTGAATTCTTCATCGGTCACATCGCGATGAAGAATCGCATGAGCCATTTCATGAGCCGCATCCATTTGCCGACGCGAAAACGACATTTTGTCGCTCGCAAGCAAGATGTGAGGCCGATCATCAATCGGGGACCAACTGCAAAGCCCGTCGAGCTTTACGGTCCCCATTTCAATCGCGCCGACCACAATGCCGACGCGTTCGAGGAGCGGCAGCATATCGCCACATGGCCCCTCTCCCAAACCCCAGTGACCGCGAAGGTCCAGGGCAATTTGCTCCAGGTCTTCGTCACGCAACTGCAAAAAACTGCTTCCCGCCATTACGTCCGGAATATCTACCGGCGGCAGGTCCACATAGTGCTGGATCGCATGGCTAATTTCTTGCAGCCAACGCATTTGCGCGCCTTGATAATGAAGATCACGCACCAAGGTTGATGATAGCGACCGCAAGAACATTGGCCGCGCAGACTGATGAACTGGTCGAAAGAAAAACTCAGGCCTGAGATTCAGATGCGCAGCGAGACCTTCAAGCGCATCTGCATCCGGAGCAGAACTGCCATCTTCCCATCTCGACACAGTGCTCGGGTTCAAACTCAGGGACCGGGCGAGCGCCGACATGCTCGGAATCCGTCGTGCTGCCCTGGCCTCAGTCAAGCGGCCCGGCACAAAGCCTGACATTCCAATAGGCATGTCCTATGCCTTTTTCTCACCGGCGCTATTTGCGTCATCTGCGGGATTTTCGGGCGCTTTGAAAACCTGGGGCTGCTTCTTGAGCGTGACCACAGCAGCCGGAGGCGACTTCGGTTTTTTACTACTTTCCGAGGCCGGTGCATAGTTGGCGAGAAAGGCTTCAACGGGTTCGTACGCTAAGAACCCTTCATATTTGGCATCGATGACGCCGATAGCAACTTCTTGCAGCCGACCGCCGCTTGAAGGATCGCGAGCAAAAAGCAGTAGAACAAAGATGTCGCCTGGTTTGGCTGAACGGCCTTCACCTTCGAAGTCAAAACCGGGTGACAGGCGATAGTTGAGCGTGACCCCTGCTGATCGCGATTGATTTTTCGTCGGCACCTCACGAGGCGCGGACATTGAGGCCAAGCCAAGCAAGATACCTGACTTGCTACCGCCGAAGCGCATAAATGGCTGAAAGCAACGCAGATCACTTCCGGGAACAATGTCGCCGTCGAGCCTTACCCCGCCATAATTTTCACAAGTGTCCTGAAAGCCCTTCTCCATCAATCGGAAGCGCGCCTGCCCTTCGAGGCCCCGAGCACTCCGACCTGACAAATCGGTGTTATCGCGGATGAGTTCATGCGCTTGGCGGGCGCGGGCAGCCGCCATATCGAGCAAATCAATGACTAAATCACGGGGGAGCGTTTCCGCTATGGTCGCCGTTATCTTGTGCTCGGTCATCGCTACGCCCTCTATCGAAGCTGATAATGAGCACGAATTTTTGCGTAACGCAAGAGAAATTGCATAATTCTTTGCAGATCGTCCTGCGGCGGCTGTCGCAATGCGAAGTGCGCCTTTGCCTCGCGCACCGTCCGCCGTTTGTCATCAAACGTCTTGACGATTTCGGCAGCGCGGATGGTGCGGAACTGCCGAACGCTGGCGTCGGCTGGCGTCGCCACGATCAAGCCTTGTTTTTCAGCGTCACGGCGCGTTGGCGAACCAACGCCGTGACCGCCGAGAAGTCGGCATTCGGCGGTAGCGTCTTTGCAAACTCGCCATCAATCGCGGCAATGACAGCATTGCACAATTGCCCGATCCGCGCACGCACGAATGGCGCGCCGAGCTGGGCATCGGCTGCGAACCGTTCCCAGTGGCGCGGCTCGATGTCTTCGAGGACGGCTTTGCCACCGATTTTCATCGCCAGCCTCACATGCAAGTTGGGATAGAGGACAGTCGAGAGCAGGTCGTAAAGCGGCGCAAGTGACACGCCGCCATCGCTATGGAGTAGGCTGAAATTCTTGGCATGGGCATCGGCATTGCCGATGATCAGGTTGAAGATCGCAGCATCGAGAAGTTTCAGAATTTCGCGCGCGGGGCGCGTTGCTGCGCGGCGCAGCAACGCGAAGCAGTCGGGAAAGATCGGCCCGCCTTCGCTCGCATATTTGCGGTGCGAGGGAATGCCGAGAGCTTGGGCAAAATCTTCCTGATGGAGGCGGGTGACGCTTCCCCCCACGCCAATCGCCCGGTCGTAGCGGGTAACGAGCAGGAAGGACCGGTCCGCAACGACACGCATTTCAACCGCCGCAACGTCCAGCCCCACCGCACTGGCGAGCGACATGCAGAAATATTCATTCTCCGTGGTGCCTTCAAACCGCGATATCGGCGGTTTGAGGATATGGCTTGTCGGCTGCCCTGGCGCAGGGAGCGCGATTTGCCCGTCAATCAGGAGAACAGGCAATTTGGATTGCGCGCCCGCCAGCGAGAGCCGCAATCCATCTTCGCCCGCCAGCATTGGCCGGAGCGGGAGATGGTCGAGCAATTGGACGAGCGCATCGTCGCTAAGAACTTTGGGGAGCAGTTTCGGCGCGGCGTCGCTTGGCGACGCAGGCGTTTCGCCTTCAGGTAACAGCGTCAGTGCGCCCGCGACTTCACCGCCGAGATACTCGAGCAGCCGGAATTCGTTGTCCGCCGACACGCCGAGCGCGCGCGCAATCGCGGTGCGCTGCCCTTCCTCTGGCAATATGCCGCCAAAAAAGGCTTGGACCGCGCTGCGCTTGAAAGGTTCGGCTTGTTTGGGAAGCGAGAAGGACAAGGCCGGTGCCTTGGGATCGGCCAGCCAAGCCGCATCATAAGCAAACAGCGTTTCGCCATCAGGGCCGAGATAGAGGCAGCCGGAGACACGACCATCCCACCAGACAGACAGGCGGTCGGTCATAAGCCGCCCGCTGGCGGCGCGATGGTGACATCGCAGCCAAGCGTCGCCAGAACGTGCAGGGCTTTTTCAAGCTGGAGCGTGGGCTTGCCCGCTTCGAGATCGACGATGTAGCGAATGCCGACGCCAGCCGCCGCCGCGAGCTCCGCTTGCCGCAACCCTTGCGCCTTACGTTCGTGGCGCACAATCTGTCCGAGTTTGTTGCTATCCATATTACCGTTCGGGAAGATAATCGCCATTTTATGGGAACGCAAGGCAAATATTCCCGATCAGGAAATATTCCATTGAGAAGTAGAAGATGACTTATGATATTCCCGTTCGGGAACGTGCGAACGGCAACACCTTTGCCCCGCCAAACATAGCTTCCCGCGCTTCATCCAGCACTTCGACGGCCTTCATTTTGAATTCGGGCGCGAGGTGCGCGTAGCGCAGCGTCATCGTGTAATCGCTATGGCCGAGCAACTCACGGATCGTGTTGAGATCGACCCCGCCCATTGCCAGCCGCGATGCGAAATGGTGGCGCATGTCGTGCCAGCGGAAATCGGTGATGCCCGCATCCTTGAGCAGCCGCCGCCATGAGAAGTTGACACGATCAAAGCGGACACCAGCGTCGTTGACGAACACCAGCCCGCAGTGATCCTCGCACTGCGCGCGCCAGTTCGTCAGCACCAAGGTTGCTTCGCGGTTGAGCGGAATGTGGCGCGTCCGCCGCGACTTCGCGGTCGCGCCCGTCACAGTGAGGATGCGCCGCTCCATATCGACGTTCGACCATGTGAGGTCGAACAGTTCGCCCCGCCTGCATCCGGTGTTGATCGACAGCAGGATCAGCGGCTTGACGTGATCGGTGAACACGATCGACCGCAAACTTGGGAGTTGGACATAGCCGCGCTCATCGCGCCAGCCATTGGCGGAATCGCGTTCGGCGCGACGACGCTCTTCGCGCGCGTCGATGGCTTCGCGCAGCGCGCGCTCTTCGCTTTCGCTCAAGTAGCGGACCTTGAGACAGTCATCGACACGCGACTTCTTGACCTTGGCGAGCGGGCTGAAAGGAATGATCCCCCAATCGACCGCACGATTGAAGCAGGCCTTGATCGATGAAATGTCGCGGTTGATCGTCTGATTGCTCAGCCCGCGCTCGACTTCACCCGCGCGCCACCGCTCGATTTGCAAGCCGCTGACTTGATCGAGCGGCTTGTCGAGCAGTTTGCGGAAGGCCCATTGCAGCCGGTTAAGGTTCTTCGCATGGGCGCGCTGATTGGCTTTTGCCCACGTCGCATAGTCGCCTTCGAGGAATGCGGCCAAGGTTGGCACCGGCACCTTGGGCTTGCGCGCTTCCATAGGATCGATGCCCAGATAGACATCGGCAAGGATTGCCCGCGCACTGGCGCGCGCCTCGCTCAATCCCAGAACGTCGGCGCGTCCGAGGAAAAGGCGTCGCCCACGCGCGAATTCGCAATACCACGACTTGACGCCGGTCGGCATGACCCGAAGCACCAGTCCCTTGAGCCGCGCATCGCGATAATCGACGCGAGCTGTCCGGGCGTATGCTTTGTCTACCAATTGCTGGGTCAACGGGGTAATCATATCTGCACCGCACCATCCTGTTACGGCCCGAATCTGGTGGTGCACTGGTGGTGCAAATCGATGAAACGGGCTGCAACGCAATGAAACACAACGAACCAAATAGTCAATTCAGACTGCCAGAAATACGAGGAATAGCAAGGGAAATATGCGAAGTGGCGTTGTATCATGTCGCAGTGCAGCTAACCAAATAGGCGGCTGGGGGTGTGGGGGTCGGAGGTTCGAATCCTCTCGTCCCGACCAAATTTCAGCCTTGACCGCACTTAACCTGAGGGCGCTGCGTCCGGTCAGTCGGGGCGAAATGGCCGCCCCAGTTCTTTCGGAAATTCTTTGTTTTATACCGTTGCGGTTTTCACGCGCTTGTCAATTTTGACGAGCGACGCCCGCACTTCCGCCAAATCGACTTCGGCCTCTGCCATGCGAATATGCGCTCCGCCCAAGATGCCTTAGCCCCCAACTGCCTCGAGCAACCTCGAGTCATCTCGCATCTTTGATAATCCGAAAACGGCTCATATCGCGTCGGGAACGCTGTTTCTGAGTTCGCGATCTAGAGTTCCGAACGCGTCGGCCCATGGTTTGCCGAATCTCAAGCGTCGGAGTTGGTTGTCAGGTTTACATTCCGCGAACGATCAAAAGCAAGACGAAAATTAGCGAATTTTTCCCTTAAGAAAATAAAATTCTAAAAGATCACTTGTAATGTAGGATTTTGAGCTGTCCGATTAATCATCCACTCAGTTCCCATGCCATGCAAAAATAGGAATTTACTATGCTAGGATCCGTTTCTTCAAATTATACATTGAACAATGCTGTAGGACCATTCGTACCAATACAAATCAACGGCGGTGCAACCGTAAAAAATCTAGTGATTTCTGGGTCTGGTGCCACATTTTCCAACAGTCGTCTTAACCTGCCGGTTGGGACTTATTTGAATGCGGGCGCTCTTGGAGTCATACTCTCGACCAACGCCGACCCGCTGAAGACCCAAACACCAGCGTCGTTGAGCCTTGAATGGATCGGAATTGTGCCTGCGTCGGAAGTGCCTTTGTGCTCACTGCACCACTATGCGCAAGGTCGCCTAGAGCTGTCGGGTCATTGGCAAGCGGGCAAAATGCGCGTGTTCGTTGAACGCAGCGGGACCAGCGTTTTGCTCGACAGCATTAGCGGATTGTCCAACACCGCCGAGGAAACCATCGGCGTTCGCTATGATGATGATCCCCTTGGCGCTGGCGGCACGATCACCTTCCTGCGCAATGGCGCGGCTTTTGGTCCTGCGCAGGCGATCAATTTCAAGCTGCGGATCACACCGCAATGTGAACTGCAATGCAATGCGACGATTGGCAACACGTCGAACTCGGCAGCGCTGAGTGTCCGCAAAATTACGGTCAACCTGACCGACGTCGCTGGCGGCGGTGGTGGTTCCAATGCCTTCACGGTTTTCGGCGACACAACGACGCGGTTTCCGTTGGGGCTCGACCTGACGGGGGCCAGCGGCAACCATAATCTGACGGTTCCGACGGGATTGTCGGTCGTCAAGCGCATCAATACGCCGACGCCGCAGACCAATGGGTCGGTGTTCACCTTCAATGCTTTGGCAACGTCGTATGCCGCGACCCAGAGTAATGGCGGCGTAACGGCGAATGCAATCGCCGTAACAGGACCGGGTGCGACCTATACGAGTGGTCGATTGAGACTTCCGGTCGGAACCTATTTGTCCGGGGGGGCTGCCGGCATCAACCTTCCCACTAGCACGGACGTGACGAAGACGCGGACACCGCGCGTGCTGACCATGCGGTATCAAGGGATCATTCCACAGAACACGACGCCGCTCGCGTCGCTCAATGACTATAATCAGGGGCAATTTTCGCTTTACGGCTATTGGCAGGCGGGGCAGGTCGCGGTTTACATCGAACGCGACGGGCAGACGATGATCCTGTACAGCCAAGCGGGGCTTTCCAACACCGCATCCGAAGATATCGCGGTGCGCTATACCGACAATCTCGGCGGAGCCGGGGGAACGGTCACGTTCCTGCGCAACGGGGCGGCATTCGGGCCTTCGCAGACGATTGCGTTCAAGCCGAAAATCACGCCCGGCGCGCTCTTTGAATCGAATGCGTCGCTCGGCAACACGTCAAATTCGGTTGTGATGTCAGTCAAGTCGGTGTCGATGACGCTGGAAGTGTTGGGAAACGTCGTTTCATATACGGCTGTTCCATCGGGCATCGTGAGCACTACCGATCTGGCCGAACTCTTCATTGATGCGACATCGGTGACGGCGGCACAGCCCGCAAAAATCGTGAGCTACACGCCCGTCGGCGGTGGCGCCACGACGAATGTCAGCGTCATCATTGGCCCGATTGATGTGCCGGTAGGGACCGCTTATCGTGCCATCCTCGAAAACTGGTCGACGGGATCGGCCGTCAACAATCCGAACGTGCTCGTGATGATCAAGCCCGCGCGCCAGAATTGCCAATTCGAAGATTCGACATTGCGCGCGAATCAACCGCGCTGGATGGAGTGTTTGCCGCAAGGCGCGGTGCCGGTGATCAACAATATCGCCTATTATTGCGAGGCGATCCGCATTGGCAGCTATGTCCAGTTCCAGTTCGGGTATGACTGGACAGCGGCGGCGATGCCGAACAATCCGTTCGGTGATCCGGCCGGCAAGGAAAGCTATATGGTGCCGCATAAGTGGCGGATCGAAGACAAGAACGGGACTGTTCTGGGCACGGTGCAGCGTCCCGACGGTGGCCCGTTGAATGGCACCGATGTGCCGGGGATTTTTACAGGTAGCTATGACGGCAATGGCGTTGCGATCACGAATGCGACCAACAAATGGTATCCGCAAGGGACGGTGCGTTCGGGCGTGATCTGGCGGTCGGGGACCCCTGCGGCCTATGATCAGGCGTTTATCAATGCGAACTTGCCACGTTACGATGCGACCATCGCCTATGCCCAGCACACCAATTACTCGAACAACGGATTTGATGGGCGGCTGTGGGGCGGGGATTCGTCGAATGGTTTCGGCAATACGCGGGTCATCCCCTATGAACCGACCAACTATGCAACGTTGACGACGCAGGCGGGCATTACGCTCGATCCGTGGAAGGGGACGCTTTACAGTGTGGCCTCGCTGGCGGCAGTCGCGTCGACATGGCTTCGATACACGCCGTTCAACCAGTCGGGGCGGTCGCCGATTACGGGGCCGGGCGGATCACGTGATGATCGTTGTGCGATTGCCGAACCCGTTGCGCTTTACATGTACAACAGTGCGTCAAACCGACCGCATGACAATCGTCCTTGGGGCACCATCGCGCTCGACTATCTGACAGCCTATGTCAGCGATCCGTATCACGCCTTCGAGAATGGGCGGTGTGTACCGTTGTTTAAGGGCGTCAATGCGACGCGCACAATCAAGCTGCGGGATCATTATTACGGTCCAGGCGATCAAGCATGGCCTGCTAACCAGTGCTGGTTCATTCGGGGCGGCAAACCGTATGAAATGGCGGATAGCTATAGCCCTTGGACGGCGAAGGTTCCTTCGAAGGGGACAGCCATTCGGAAGCCAACTTTCGGTACGAATGAAATCGATATCCTGCATGCGCACCAGTTCCCGCATTGGGGATCGTTGCTCTGGAAAACGCCCGAATTCGCGTTCTTAGGACATCGATTCAGCGATCAGGCGCGCATTTACGAAAAGTCGATTCTTGCGTCGGGTGAGGGCTATGCAGGCGCAATCGGCGAACGCAGCGCTGCTTGGCAATTCCTGCACAGCGTCATGATGTGGAAAACGGCGTCATCGAATTCCGACCGGCTCTATTCACGCGCCGAAGTGCTGAATTACGTCGTGGCTGACTTTGAGGCATTTAGCGACACGTTCAAAACGTCCAATCCGGGGTTCGACAATCCGCCGACGAACATTGTCGCTAGTGGGGCGGTGAACCGGAACAACGCGCTATATGCGGCCACGCAGCGGTTCGGCCCTTGCATCTGGTATGAAGACGGCGCGAACAGCGGCATTGTCCAGCATGAATTCTATCTGGGCTATTGGCTGACCGCATTGGGCATCGCGGAGCGCCTTGGCTTTAGCTCGGCGTTGCGTGCAGCGTCGACTAAGGCGGGCACTGTACTCGACTGGCTGATCGCGCAGCACAGAAAGCGAGTGATTGGCCGTATCAATGGCGCGCCGTTGGTCAATGGTGGCGCTGAGGAGGCCTTTTTCATCTATTTGTGGAAACAACCAACGATATTGGCGGCGAGTGGAACGGTCGCATCCTTACCGCAAAACCATAGCGCTGTGGCGACGGCGAACGGCAATGCCCCCAGTTGGGACAAGTTCGTTTACAATGGCGTGACCAAAGCGCGCGACGCGGGTTCGCAAGAAATGCTGATCGGCGCGCCGTCCACGCTGCGCATCCACCTGAACCAAACGGGGACCGACCTGACGACAGCGGAAACGACCGTCAACGGATGGCGGAACCAGAAGAAGACCGAACAGGATGCGCTCGGTGCGAACGGAGCGGGGACGACGTGGTTCCAATATCTGCTCGCGGTTTTCAACCCCGCCGTCTCCTAGCAAAAGAACGGCGATCCCGAGTGTTGGATACTCGGGATCGCCGCAACGTCATGAATTCCCAAGAAGTTCGCAAACCACTGTTCAATAGCTACGCATTTTCATACTGTTAACGCGATGCTTACTGCCGTGCGTTACGCGGCGGGCGAACAGAAGGATATGATCGTGAACGCAGCCACATTGGCCTTGATTTTGTGCAGCGTGTGCATGTCGGCGGTCGCGCAAATGTTTCTGAAAATCGGTGTGGGCCGGGCGGACGCGGTCGATCAGGCAGCGCCTGTCGCGCTGCTGTCGATGCTGTTGTCGCCGATGGTTATTGTCGGACTTGGCTTTTACGGCGTCGGCGCGATGCTGTGGCTGTTTGTGTTGACGAAAGTTGAGCTATCTGCTGCCTACCCGTTTGTCGGGGCCGGTTTCATCGTCACGGCTGCGATCAGTATGACGATCCTTGGCGAACACGTGTCACCGCTCCGGCTGGTGGGCACGCTGTTGATCGCGGTTGGCTGCATCATCGTCGCGCGCTCTGTGTGATGGTTCGGGTGGCCAATGATAGAGCGTGGTTGTTTGGCCTCATTGCCGTCGTCTTGACTATTCGGGTTGCGGTGATGGTGGCGATGCCGCAGCCCTTGGTCAGCGATTTCCTGTCTTACTTTGAAATGGCGCGGACGTTTGCAGCGGGCGGGCCGATGCGCGATGTTTATGGATCGCAGGCGTTTTACAGTCCCGGTTATCCATTGTTGCTGGGCAGCCTATTTGCGGTCACGGGGCCGTCGGTGCCGGTCGCATGGGGCGTCAATCTCGGCTTGGCGGCACTCACCGGATGGCTCATCTTCCGTCTAGCAATGGCGCTGACCAATGACCGGATCGTGCCTTTTGTTGCGGTGGCGGCCTATGCGGTTTGGCTTCCCGGAATCGTTACGAGCGCATCGCTTGCCAAGGAAAATCTCAGTGTTCCATTGTTGCTATGGTTTCTATTGTCGACTCTCGCCGTCGCGCGGGGCGAACGAGCGGGCAGAGCGTCAATCATGGCAGGCCTGTGCTTCGGTGCTGGTTTGCTGGCGGGGGCATCGACGCTGTTTGTCATCGCCGCCTTTACCTTCGCTTTGTGGCAATTTTGGAAACGCGATGGTCTGCGCAAAGCCGCGAGGGTTGGCTGCGCTTTCGGGCTGGCGGCGGCACTTGTTCTCGGCCCTTGGCTGTTCCACACGAACCAGCTCTTCGGGCGGCCTTTGCTGACGACCAATAGCGGCTTCAACCTCTATATCGGCAACAATCCAGCAGCGACGGGCAGTTTTGTCAGCATTGCCGACACGCCGGCCGGCCCTGAATGGCAAGAAATGCGGGCGCGGCTTGGCGAAGCTGGGAGCGCGGATGCCTTGCGGCACATGGCGGTCCAATATGCTCTGACAAACCCCGCGCGAACGGCGGAACTGGCGGCCGTCAAGATGGCGCGGTTCTGGATGCCGAACATCCCGCAAGCGGCGGCGGATTGGCAGGGTGCCGACTTGGTTGGCCGATGGATAGACGCCGTGCAGCATATCCTTCTGCTGGCGCTTGGCGTCTTCGGCGCGTGGACGCTCAGGCGACACCCGTTGGCTCCGGTGCTTGGTCTGACGGTGGCGAGCTTTTGGGCGATTCATGCGGCTGCCGTGGTCATGTATCGATACCGTGATCCGGTCATGCCGATTGTGATTGTTTTCGCTGCTGTCGGTTTCATCGCTTTGTTCAGGCGAAAGGCGGCGCGATGAATACGCCCGCGACCAAGATTCCACTGATCGTCGACCTCGACGGTACGCTCACGCAAGCCGACGTGTCGCTGGAAGCGTTCGTCCGTTATGCAAAGGGCGGCTTCCTGAACTTCCTGCGGCTTCTGGTGTGGATTTTGCGCGGGCGCAGTTTCGCCAAGGCAATGGTTGCGCGTGCCCTTCCCCTTGATGCGACGAAGCTGCCGCTACGCGAGAGCGTTGTTGCGTTGATCGAAGCGGCGCGGCGAGCGGGACACCCCGTCATCCTCGCCAGCGCGAGCCACCGGCGCAACATCCTTCGCGTTGCACGCACGACGGGCTTGTTCGATGATGTGATCGGCAGCAGCGCGCGAGCCAATTTGAAGGGTGCCGCCAAGCTGGCCGCCATCCGCGCGCGCATTGGCGATATCCCCTTCGACTATATTGGCGACAGTCGCGCCGATGTGCCGGTGTGGGCAGCGGCGCATGAGAGCTATAGCTGCGGCTATGTCCCGACAGGCTCATCGGTAAAGCGCATCGGCGATCCACCACGCCCGGTTTGGCGGGCGGTCCTGAAATCAATGCGGCTCCACCAATGGGCGAAGAACGCACTGATTCTGGTGCCGCTGGGGACAGCGGGCGAAGTGTTTTCGCTGCCTGCGGTGACCAAGGCAGTCCTTGCCGCTATCCTGTTCTCGCTCGTTGCGTCGGCGATCTATCAGCTCAATGATCTCCTCGATATCGACGCCGATCGGGCGCACAGGAAGAAGCAAGCGCGGCCGATTGCTGCCGGACATATCTCGATCCCGCTTGCCTTGGGATTGGCGTCATCGATGCTGATCATCGGCGCGGTGGTGAGTCAGCTTGTTCTTGGCACGGCGTTTTCGATCGTGCTCATAACCTATGTCGTGCTGACAACGGCTTATTCGCTGCGGCTGAAGGCGGCGATGACGATCGACGTGATCACGCTCGCCTGCCTCTACACAATCCGCATCATTGCCGGGGCCGTGGCGATCAACGTCGTGTTGAGTTTCTGGCTGTTGCTGTTCTCGATCTTTTTCTTCCTCAGTCTCGGCTATCTCAAACGCTATACCGAACTCGCCGAAGCACCCGAGCCGGGGCGATTGCTCAAAGGGCGCGGCTATCTCGACAGCGATATCTTGATCGTCGCAATGAGCGGCATTGCAGCGGGCATGGTGTCGATCCTTGTCCTTGCCCTGTTCATCAACGATCCCGCGACGATAAAGGTATATGCCACACCCTCGTTGTTATGGGGATTATGTCTGGGCTTGCTCTACTGGATTAACCGCGTCTGGATGATGGCGCGCCGCGGCGAAGTTGATGGTGATCCGGTGGCATTCGCGATCCGTGATCCGCGCAGCATTGCCGTCGGTTTTTTGATCGCAGTGGATTTGATCGTAGCACGCTTCGTGACGTTTTGATTTGGGCCGAATTCTTGGCACCATCGCGAACAATTACCCACTTTCCTACATAAATCCAAATAGGTTATTATCCGAGTCGCAACCGGAGATTGACTTATGGATATCAACACGCTGATCGATGATGTGATTGGCCGCGAGGGCGGTTATTCGAACCATCCAGCCGACCGTGGCGGGGCGACGCGGTGGGGGATTACCGAGGCCGTCGCCCGAGCGCATGGCTATCGCGGCGATATGCGCAGCTTTCCGCGGGAGGATGCCGTGGCGCTGTACAAACGGATTTACTGGACGCGACCGGGGTTCGACCGGGTTAATGCATTTGCGCCAGACGTGGCGGCGGAACTCTTTGATACTGGTGTGAATATGGGGCCGGGCGTCGCCGTCTCGTTCCTGCACCGGGCGCTGAATGCGCTTAATCGCGGTGCCTCAGACTACGCCGATATTGTCCCCGGCGTGCGGATCGATGATGCGACAGTCCACGCCCTCACGGCCTATTTGCGCAAGCGCAGCCCGCATGGCGAAGCCGTCCTTGTGAAAGCACTCGAGGCACTTCAGGGCGAACGCTACCTCGACCTCGCCGAACGTCGCCCCGCCAACGAAGCCTTCCTCTATGGCTGGCTCGCCAACCGTTTGGGTTAGTTTTGTTGGAAACTAGTGTGAACTTTGTGAACTTCAGGAGATAGAAAATGGCACTTCTCGACGCTCTGATTAGCCCGATTGCCGGCCTGATCGACAAACTTATCCCCGATCCGCGCGCGCGCGACGCCGCAAAACTTGAGCTGCTCAGAATGCAGGGCACTCAAGAAATGGACGCCATCAAGACGCAAATGACCGCGATTGTCGTAGAGGCGCAAAGCAATGACCCGTGGACAAGCCGCGCGCGCCCGAGCTTTCTTTACGTGATGTATGCGATGATCCTGTGGGCCATCCCAATGGGCCTGATCGCCGCTGTCCGCCCGGACATGGCGAAGGGAATAGCAGAGGGAATGAATACCTATCTGGCCGGGATTCCCGAACCGATGTGGGCGCTGTTTGGCACGGGCTATCTCGGTTACACGGCAGCGCGGAGCTGGGGGAAAGCCAAGGGGGTTGAAAAGTAAGCGCACCCCAGACTTGCATTCATTACGCGCGCGGTGAAAACTGCGCGGCAGATAATGGGAGTCTGCCGCCAATGAGCACATCGTTCGAACCCGCCCCGCGCGCTGCCGGTCTGTTTGACCGCGTCAAAGCGATCCTGCTCAACCCCAAGGATGAATGGCCGAAAATCGCTGCGTCACCCGAGAGCATTAGTGATGTTTTCAAAAACTGGGTGCTGCCGCTCGCCGCCATTGGTCCCATCGCGACGTTCGTTGGCGGTCAGGTGTTTGGGCATGGGGCGTTCGGGTTCAGTTATAAACCGAGCTTCATGGGTGGGCTGTCGGCGGCGGTCATTTCCTACGGCCTCGGCTTGCTTTCGGTTTATGTCATGGCGCTGGTGATCGACTGGCTCGCCCCCAATTTCGGGGCCACACCGAATCGGACGGCGGCCTATAAAGTCGCAGCGTTCGGGGCGACGGCAGCGTGGATTGCCGGCATCTTCGGGATTTTCCCGTCACTCGGCTGGTTGAGCATTCTGGGGCTTTATTCGCTCTATCTCGTCTTCCTTGGCCTCCCCTTCCTGATGAAGGCGCCCGCCGACAAAGCGGTCGGCTACACCGTCGTGACGATTGTCGTCATGTTCGTGATCGCGATTGTGTCGAGCTTCCTGACCGCAAAACTATCGGGTAGCTTCTTCGGCGGCGCGGCCAGCATTGGTGCTGCGTCGGGCACCGTCACGGTGCCCGGTGGCGGCACCGTCGATATGGGCAAGCTCGAAGAAGCAGGCAAGAAACTCGAGGAAGCCACCGCGAAAATGCAAAGCGGCGAAGGCAAGCCGCCGATTGCGTCCGACGTTCTGCAAGGCCTCCTCCCCAATATCGTCGGCGGCCTGTCGCGCAGCAGTGTTGAAAGCTCGTCGGTCGGTGCTGCAGGCATGGGCGGCGCGCAGGCCGAGGCGCGCTATGGCAGCGGCGAGAATATTATCACGTTGACCGTGACCGATATGGGCCCGATTGGCGGTCTCGCCTCGCTGGGCAGCGCGCTCAACGTGCAATCATCGAAACAGGACGGCACGTCCTACGAGAAAGTCGGCAAAGTCGATGGCCGCATGACGACCGAGAAATTCGACAGCGCCGAAAAGCGTGGCGAGTATGGAACGATTGTTGGCGACCGCATCATGGTTCAGGCTGAAGGGAAAGCGGCGTCGATTGATGTGCTGAAGGAAGCCGTGGCCTCGGTCGATCTCGACAAGGTCGCTTCGCTCGCGAAACAGTGACGGGCGGGCAATGAGTTGCAATCCCCGCGCTGCCTTCCCACTTGACCGCGTATGAGCAACGAAAACAACGCCATGCCCGTCTGGCACGGCACCACCATCGTCACAGTCCGCAAAGGTGGTAAAGTCGTGATTGCGGGCGACGGCCAGGTCTCGATGGGCCAGACCGTCATGAAACCCAATGCCCGAAAAGTCCGCACGCTGGGCGACGGCAGCGTGATCGCCGGGTTCGCCGGTGCAACGGCGGATGCTTTCACATTGCTGGAACGGCTTGAGAAGAAACTCGAAGCACATAATGGCCAGCTCCTCCGCGCCGCAGTCGAGCTTGCCAAGGATTGGCGAACCGACAAATATCTGCGCAATCTGGAAGCGCTGATGATCGTCGCCGACAAGGATGTGACACTCGTCCTGACCGGCAATGGTGATGTCCTCGAACCCGAAGGCGGGATTGCCGCAATCGGTTCGGGCGGAAATTATGCCCTCGCCGCTGCCCGCGCGCTCAATGATTATGAGCCCGATGCCGAAACGCTGGCGCGCCGCGCAATGAAGATTGCGGGCGAGATTTGTGTTTACACCAATGACCGGCTGACTGTCGAAACACTCGACGCGGCGGCCTGACGAAAGATTCCCATGAACGAAAATTTGACCCCCAAAGCCATTGTGGCCGCGCTTGACGACCATATTGTCGGGCAGAATGACGCGAAGCGCGCGGTGGCCGTTGCACTGCGCAATCGCTGGCGGCGGCAGCAATTGCCCGCCGAACTGCGCGATGAAGTGAGCCCTAAAAATATCCTGATGATCGGGCCGACGGGATGCGGCAAGACCGAGATCTCGCGGCGGCTGGCGAAACTCGCCGACGCGCCGTTCGTGAAAGTCGAAGCGACGAAGTTCACCGAAGTCGGCTATGTCGGCCGCGACGTCGAACAGATTGCGCGCGATCTGGTCGAGGAAGCAATCCGCCTCGAAAAAGAGCGCCGCCGCGTCGCCGTAATCGACAAGGCCGAGGAAGCAGCAATGGCGCGCTTGCTTGATGCGTTGACTGGCAAAGGCGCATCAGAGGCAACGCGCGGCGCGTTCCGCCAACGCTTTGAAGATGGCTCGTTGAACGAAACCGAAATCGAAATCGAAATTGAACAAGCGCCGCAAATGCCCTTTGAAATTCCGGGTGGCGGCAATGTCGGCATGATCAACATCAGCGAAATGATGTCGAAAGCGATGGGTGGCGCACCGCTCAAGCGCCGCAAGATGACGGTGCCTGCAGCGTGGGGCAAACTGGTTGAGGAAGAAGCCGACAAGCGGCTTGATCAGGAAGAATTGAGCCGCGTCGCGCTGGCGGATGCGGAAGCCAATGGCATCGTGTTCCTCGACGAAATCGACAAAATCGCGGTCAGCGACGTACGCGGTGGATCAGTCAGTCGCGAAGGCGTTCAGCGTGACTTGCTGCCGCTAATCGAAGGCACAACAGTCGCCACCAAATATGGTCCGATGAAGACCGACCATATTCTCTTCATCGCGTCGGGTGCGTTTCATGTCGCTAAGCCCAGCGATCTGCTCCCAGAATTGCAAGGCCGCCTGCCGATCCGCGTCGAGCTGCAAGCCCTGACCGAAGCGGATTTCGTCCGTATCTTGAACGACACGCGCGCGAGCCTGACCACGCAATATAGTGCATTGCTGGGGACCGAAGGCGTCACGATCAGCTTTGCCGATGATGGCATTGCGGCGGTCGCGCGGACAGCGGCCGAAGTAAATGCGTCGCTCGAAAACATCGGCGCGCGTCGTTTGTCCACGGTGATGGAGAAATTGCTTGAAGACGTCAGCTTTCATGCCGAAGACCGGCAGGGATCAACGCTGGTGATCGATGCGGCCTATGTCGATGCGCAGCTGGCAAGTGTGGCGCGGAACACGGATTTGTCGAAATATGTTCTTTAGGGCGCTTTTGACTTCTCGGGCACCACGACCATCGAGAAGCTCTTTTCAGGCGCAAACCACCGTTTCGCACTTGCCTGCAAATCAGCCGGCGTAATCCGCGCGAAGTCGGCAAGGAGCGAACGGAGTGCCGCCATCCGGCGCGGGTCGGTGCTCGCGCCGCCAAGCTGGTTCATCCAGAAGCCATTGCCGCTTGATGCGCGGTTGATGAGCTGGCGCATTGGGTTGACCGCGCGGGCGAGCTCATCGGCGCTGACGGGTTTGGCAACAAAATCTGCCGCGACTGCGCGCGCAATGCTGAAGAACTTATCAGTCTTGTCGGGACGCAGTTGCGACGACACCACAAGACTCCCGCCCGATGTCATCCCAGTCGGCCATTGGCTCGACACATTGGGGCTGTAGCTTGCTCCTTCGGCTTCGCGCAGTTGGTCGAACAGCCGGTCGCTGAAGATCGCTGACAAAATTTCGAGGCGGCGGCTTTCGATGATGTCATCAAGCCCGCCCGCTGTCGGCCATGCGAGGATCGCCGCCGCCTGATCCGTCGATCCTCGGTGCGTGCGGACAATGGGGGTCTGTGTCGGTTTGACGCTGGCGCTGGTCGGCGATTTCGGCATTTCGGCTTTGCGCGATGGCATCGCGCCAAAGGTCGCGGCGGCCGTCGCAATTGCCTTATCGGGATCAATGTCGCCGAAGATCAGGACTTCTATGGGGCCGGTCGCGAGCAACGGCTCCCACAGCTTGCGGAAGGATTTCGGACTGAGCTTGTCAATGTCCTTGCGCCCCGGCGTCGCCCAACGCGGATCGCCGCCATGGAGCAGTTGCGCCAAATCGCGACCCAGCACGGATTGCGGCGATGCGCCCAGCGTCTCGATCCCGACATTCATGGCAGCCTTTGCGCGATTTATTGGCGCGGGGTCCCAGCCGGGAAAGCTGAGCTTTGCCGCGAGCAACCGCATTTGGTCCTCGAAATCGGCGGGGCGCGTCACGGCCTTCAGGCTGAAGGCATCATCGCCGATGTCAAAGCCCATGTTGATCCGCCGCGCGCTGGTCAGCCGGTCCAACTCTTCCTGCCCCAGATCACCAATGCCCGACGACACGAGCGCAGCTTCCCCAGCCCATGCAACGGTCGTTTTGTTCTTCGGCAAAGCCTGCAGCCCACGCCCGAACCGCGCAGTGACGAGGATCTTTCCCGTTTCCGCCTGATTGGTGAAAAGGATCAGGCGAACACCGTTCGACAGCTCGACAAATTCGAGGCCGAGCGATGCAATCGGCGCACGGCGGAGCACCGTGGCGGGTGGGCCGAACTTGGGCAGGCGGTCAAAGCTGACGGGCTTGGCGGCAGTGTTTGTGGGACCCGCTTTCACATCGGCATTCAGCGCAGCGAGCAGTTTCGCCTCGGCCATCGGGTCCGCCTTCGGCAGCGTCAGGATCGCGCGCATCGGTGTGCCAGACAGCAGCGTGCGGGTGGACGCCATAACCGCCGCCGGGGTCAGCCGGTCCCTCATATTCGAAAACACGTCGCGCGCGACTTCGGGGCTGGCGACGGTTTCGCGAATGTTGACCGCTTCGATCAGATTGTCGGCGAGCTCGCCACCTGCTTGCGTTCCCGCGCCCTCGACGCTGA
The DNA here is from genome assembly GCA_031369985.1 of Sphingomonas sp. GTDB lineage: Bacteria > Pseudomonadota > Alphaproteobacteria > Sphingomonadales > Sphingomonadaceae > Sphingomonas_O. The sequence continues at coordinate 60,348 of JANMPU010000048.1, forward strand.
TTTGCAGCGCGGAGGCAAATTCGGCGGCCTCGCGATCAATGTCTTCCTGACTCGACGGATTGGTCAGTGCGTCGGCAATCGCCGCGCGGACATCGCGGATGGCGGCTTCCCAATCAGCGGTCAGGGGCACGATCTGAATGAACGTCCCGTCGACCGATCGCGAGACGTCCTCCTGGTCAATGCTGGCTTGCAGGAAGCTCCCCCCCGCACGCGCCGCGCGTTCAAGCCGTCGGTTGATGACGCGAGTCGCGAGCGTGTCGATCAGTTTGCCACGATTATATTCAATCGTGTCGTTCTTTTGAATCCACGGACGCAGCACCGCAATGCTGACGATGGTCGGCAGACCGCTTTCGACCACGACTTTGGCACGCGGCGCATCATTCGACGGCTTGCCGAAATCGGCAACTGGCGGCAACGCAGCTGTCGTTGGCTTCCAGTCAGCGAAATATTTCTTGATCAGCGATTCAAACGTCGCCGGATCGCCGTCACCTGAAATAATAACAAGCGCTTTGTCGGGCCGATACCAACGATCACGAAAGGCTTTCAAAGACGCAGCGGTTGCAGTGTTCAACGTCTCGACGGTGCCGATCGGCGACCCCGCGCCCAACACTTGCCCGGCAAAAAACAGCTCGCGTGTCGCATCACCCACTTTTTGCTGGGGACTCGTCCCTTCGCGCAGTTCGGCCAGAACCGTACGGCGTTCGGTATCGACCGCAGCAGGAGTCAGGAACGCACCCGACATCATGCCCGACAATATCTTCACGCTTTCGTCGAGACCCTCTGGCGTCGCGCTCGGCAAATCTAGCTTGTAAATCGTCTGGGTCGGGCTGGTCAGCGCATTGGTGTCCGAACCAAAGGTCGCACCGAGCCGCTGCCACACGCGCTTGGCCTCTTCGTCGGCCACGAATTTCGATCCGCGAAAGCTCAGATGCTCGTTGAAATGCGCATAGCCTTTCTCGTTCGGCCCTTCCATCATCGATCCGGCGTCAATCGCAACGCGGATCGACACTTGGCGCGGCGGCACGCCGTTTTTACGGACCGCATATTTCAGGCCATTCGGCAATTCGCCAAAAGTCCATTCGCGATCTACCGGAATGTCGCTGCCACGATAAAGCCAAGGGACGACCGGTGCCGCGGCTGGCACAGGTGCCGCCACTTTGGTGCGGACGACCGGGGCTTTGCCTTTGGCCAGAACCGGCGCAGTCAGCGCGAAAGTGGCGAGGAACGGAAGGGCAAGGCGCGCGTGGCGCAACAGAGCAGAAAGCATGCGTGCGACCCTACGGGTTCAAGATGAACAACGCCAGTATGGCACGCGGCCAATCTCCGCGTTGCATTCCGTCGCGATAATCACACGCTTCGCCGTCAGTACGCGCCCAAACGCGTTTCCGCGCGTTCGTTACGCTGATGGCCAAAGCCCCGCTGCGGTCATCACTGCCTTATAGGGAGCTTAAAAAATGCAAAAGAAATTCATAGGGGTAGCCGCACTTGGCCTACTTACGCTTGGCGCTTGTGCCAAAAAGGAAGTTGCTGTGGCCACCCCACCGCCACCCCCGGGCGCTGTTGCCGGCAGCACCGCCGCCGACCGTGATGGCGACGGCATTGTCGATGGCTATTATAGTGCCGACGGCATTTATCATCCCAATTACACACCGCCGCCCACACCGACCTATGCGCCGGTTGCGATGCGCCGGGGAGAGCGCGGCTGACGCCGACGATGATGCTTGAACGAAGGGGAATGCGGCGTGTCCGCATTCCTGTCACGCTTGGTCTGTTGATGATAGCGGGTGCCCTCTCCAGGGCGCCCGCTATTGCCGCGTCGGCGCAAGCCCAAGACCTGACTGCCGAAATCCGCGGGCAGGCGAAGGGCGGAGTCAAGAAATTTTATGCCGAGCGCGGGTTTCGTCCTCTGTGGACGGTGGACGGGCGGATCGGCCCTTCGGCGGCACCTTTGTTGCGCTATCTGTCGTCCGCTGATCTCGATGGCTTGAACCCGCGTTCCTTCGATCTCGATGAACTTCGCGCGAAACTGGACGGCGCAAAATCGGGTGATCCACGCGATGTGGCCCGCGCCGAAGTGGCTTTGTCCGACGCCTTGGGTCGCTATGTCCGTGATATGCGGCGGCCCGTTGATGTCGGGATGACTTATCTCGACAAGCGCCTGAAACCCAAAAAGCCCAAGGTTGAGAACATCCTGCGCGGCGCGGCGCTTACCCGTGCGTTCGGCAATTATGTCGCGACGATGGGCTGGATGAGCCCGCATTATGCTACGATGCGCGGGCTGCTCGCGCGCGCGGAAGACAGCGGCCGCTCGGAAAGCGACATCCGCCGCCTCCGCCTCAATCTCGACCGCGCACGCATTTTGCCCGGTGCGTGGGCGCATCATATTGTCGTTGATGCCGCCTCGGGACGGCTCTGGTATTATGAGGGCGGCAAGCAAGTCGGCATGATGCGCGTCGTTGTCGGCAAGCCCACGTCACAGACGCCGATGATGGCGGGCGTGATGCAATATGCGATCATCAATCCCTATTGGAATGTGCCGGTCGATCTCGCCCAAACGCTCGTCGCGCCCAAAGTGCTGGCGGGCAAATCAGTCAGGAAAATGGGATTTGAAGTGCTTTCCGACTGGAGCGCGACCCCGGCGAGGGTTGATCCGAAATCCGTCGACTGGCCAGCCGTTGCGGCGGGGGATGAAGAAATCCGCATCCGCCAATTGCCGGGCGGCAGCAATTCGATGGGCCGCGTCAAATTCATGTTCCCCAATGACCAAGGGATTTTCCTCCACGACACGCCCGACCGCGCGCTCTTCGCCAAACCGGCGCGCCATTTCAGCAATGGCTGTGTCCGGCTGGAGGATGCAGCAGGTCTTGGCCAATGGCTGCTCGGCAAACCGCTCAGTGCGACCGCCTCCAAACAACCCGAACGCCCGGTGCCGCTGGCGATGCCCGTGCCGGTCTACATGACCTATTTTACCGCGACTTCAACCAAAGACGGCGTTGCCTTCCTGAAGGATGTCTACGGGCGGGATTCGTTTTAAGCGCGTCAGCGGACGCAGTTGCTGACGGCCGTAAATTTCAGCTAACCACTAAATTAATGTGTAATCTCTATCGCCTCGACGCACCCGCCGCCGATATTGCACGGTTGTTCCACAGCGAAGCGGGGAAAGACCCGTGGCCCGGCGATTATGTCGCCCCAGGCAAGTTCGCGCCGGTCATCGTTCAGGGCAAAGACGCCCGCTACATGGTGCCGCGCCTCTGGGGGGTGCCGCCGCCGCGCGGGGTCGACCGCCCCATCGTCAATGTCCGCAATCTGGAAAGCCCCTTTTGGATCGGCACGCTGCGCCACACCGAGTTCCGCTGCGTCGTCCCTGTCACCAGCTTCATGGAATGGGGCGGCGCAAAGGGTGACCGGACGCAACATTGGTTCACGCTCCCCGCTTCGCCCGTCTTTGCTTTTGCCGGCATCTGGCGCGACAGCGAAGTGCCGAGCTTTGCGCTCTTGACCGTAGAGCCAAACCGTTTGGTCGGTGCGGTCAACCCAAAGTCGATGCCGTCGATCCTCCACCCCGAAGATTATGACGCGTGGCTGCGCGCCGATTGGAAGGAGGCGCAGAAACTCGCTGCGCCTTTCCCGTCGCAACTCATGACCGCGAATCCGATGCCCAGCCAGAGGCCTGCATTGCGAGGGGCGTCGCCGCTGCTATAGCCGCATTATGCAGCGCCTGACCGGGGGAGAATTGATCGAGGGAGCGTTGCGCGGTGGTGTCGTGGCGCTCGGCAATTTCGACGGGTTTCATTTGGGGCATCAGGCGGTGGTTGGGCGTGCTGTGGCGCTGGCCAAGGCGCGCGGGGCATCGGCGATTGTCGCGACCTTCGATCCGCATCCGATCCGCCATTTTCGGCCCGATGCCGCGCCGTTTCGCCTGACCACGCTTGACCAGCGGCAACGCCTGTTTGCCGCAGCAGGTGCGGACGCGATGCTGGTGTTTAACTTCAATGCTGAATTGGCAAGCGTCACGGCGCAGGATTTCGTTTCTGACTGGCTGGTCGCGCGTGCCGGTGCGACGGGTGTTGTGACGGGCGAAGACTTCACTTTCGGCAAAGGGCGTGGCGGGAATACCCAAGTGCTGGCAGAGATCGGGGCGGCGCATGGCCTGACGGTGGAAACCGTCGGCCCTGTCAGCGAAGGTGGCGAAGTCATTTCGTCGAGCCGCATCCGCGAGGCGCTTCATGCCGGGGACTGCGCGACGGCAACGCGATTGCTCACGCGGCCTTTTGCGATTGAAGGCGTGGTTCAGCATGGCGACAAGAACGGTCGGTTGCTCGGCTATCCCACAGCGAATATCGACCTCGGCAGCTACCTGCGTCCGCATTACGGAATCTATGCGGTGCGCGGGCGGTTGACGGATGGTCGCATCTTGGATGGGGCCGCAAACTTGGGCATCCGCCCGCAATTCGATCCGCCCAAGGAATTGCTCGAACCCTTTTTCTTTGACTTCAACGAAGACCTTTATGGGCAAACCATCGAGGTCGAACTCCACGCCTTCATCCGTCCTGAAGCGAAGTTTGATAGCCTAAAAGCGTTGATCGCACAGATGGACCGCGATTGCGAAACAGCACGCAATCTCCTCCAAACCCGTTCGCCCTGAGCCTGTCGAAGGGCTGTCCTTCTTTCGCGCTGACCGAGCAGAAAAAGGACAAGGCTTCGACAAGCTCAGCCCGAACGGTTTTCTTTATCCCAACCTTCCTCTAAGCGCACCGAACTTATGACCGAACCGCGCGATTACAGAGACACCGTCTTCCTGCCGAAGACCGATTTCCCCATGAAGGCCGGACTCCCTGCAAAGGAACCGATCATCCTGGCGAAATGGCAGGAACAGCGACTTTACGAAAAGCTGCGCGCGGCGCGGGCGGGCCGCGAAAAGTTCATCCTCCACGATGGCCCGCCCTATGCCAATGGCGACATGCACATCGGCCATGCGCTCAACCATATCCTGAAGGACATGGTGGTGCGCACGCAAAGCCTGCTCGGCAAAGACGCGCCCTATGTGCCCGGCTGGGACTGCCACGGCCTGCCCATCGAATGGAAAGTCGAAGAGGCATATCGCAAGAAAAAGCTGAACAAGGACGAAGTGCCCGCCGCCGAGTTTCGCGCCGAATGCCGCGCCTATGCGCAAGGTTGGGTCGATGTGCAGCGCGAACAGTTGAAGCGGCTGGGCATCAACGGCGACTGGGATCACCCCTATCTGACGATGGATTTCGCCGCCGAAGCGACCATCGTGTCCGAACTGATGAAGTTCGCGGAGTCGGGACAATTGTATCGCGGGGCAAAGCCCGTGATGTGGTCCCCCGTCGAAAAGACCGCGCTGGCCGAGGCCGAGGTCGAATATGAGGACATCGTCTCGACGCAGATCGACGTGGCGTTCGAGATCGTGGAGTCGCCGATCCCCGAACTGGTCGGCGCGTATGCAGTAATCTGGACAACGACGCCGTGGACGATCCCGGTGAACCAGGCTTTGGCTTATGGGCCGGACGAACACTACCATCTGTTCTACGCAGACGATGGTCGCCGTTTTCTCATGGCCTTTGATCTATTTGATGCCTTTCTAGAGCGATCAGGCTTGCAACTTCGGGCAACGGATTTGAATTCCGACGACGATATGGAGCACCTGAAGGCCATCGCGGCCAAGCAGATAAACGGCTCCGACCTCGCCGGGACCATCGCCCGTCACCCGATGCACCATCTCGGCGGGTTTTTTGCCAAACCTCGGCCGTTCCTCCCCGGCGATTTCGTAACCACCGAACAGGGCACTGGTCTCGTCCATATGGCGCCCGACCACGGCGAGGACGATTTCGACCTGTGCAAGGCGAACGGCATCGAGCCGGTCTTCGCGGTCGAGGGCGACGGGAAATACCGCGCCGACTGGGCATGGCTCGGCGGGCAGGGCAGCGTCATCAACGCCAAGTTCAACTCCATCGAAGGACCAATCCTTCAAGATTTGACGGCTGCAGGCGCGTTGCTTGCACACGGAAACTATCCGCATAGCTACCCACATTCGTGGCGCTCCAAAGCCAAACTCATCTTCCGCGCGACGCCGCAATGGTTCATCCCGATGGATCACCCTCTTACTCCCCTCCCCGAGGGGAGGGGCGACTCGCCCGCAGGCGAGCGGGGGAGGGTGTCTGAATGTCAAGCCTCGGAACACCCCCACCCAACCCTCCCCCTCGAGGGGGAGGGCTCAGAGCGCACGTTGCGTTCCACCGCACTCCAGGCAATCAAAGACACCCGCTGGATCCCCGAAAAGGGACAAAACCGTATCACTGCGATGGTGGAAGGCCGCCCAGACTGGGTCATCAGCCGCCAGCGCGCGTGGGGCGTGCCGATCACGTTGTTCGTGGACCGCAAGACGGGGCAATATCTTTGCGACCCCGAAGTCAACGCGCGGATCGTCGCTTCGGTCCGCGAAAAGGGCGTCGATGCGTGGACCGACGAGGCGGCGCAGGAATATCTCGGCAGCGCCTACAACACCGCCGATTACGAGCGCCAGACCGACATTCTCGACGTCTGGTTCGACAGCGGCTGCACCCATGCTTTCGTGCTCGAGAGCGGCAAATGGCCGGACTTGCAGGCCCCTGCCGATCTCTACCTCGAAGGCTCCGACCAGCATCGCGGCTGGTTCCAATCGTCGCTGCTCGAAAGCTGCGGCACGCGGGGCCGCGCGCCCTACAAGGCGGTCCTGACGCACGGCTTCACGATGGATTCGAAGGGCATGAAGATGTCCAAATCGCTCGGCAACACGATCAATCCATTGGACCTGATGAAGGAAAGCGGCGCGGACATCCTTCGGCTGTGGGCGCTGTCGGTCGATTTCACCGAGGACCACCGCATCGGCAAAGAGATATTATCGGGCGTTTCGGACCAGTATCGTAAGCTGCGCAATACGTTCCGTTATCTGCTGGGGGCGCTGGAAGGGTTCGACGAGGAAGTTAAGGCTTTTGGCGCGGTGACGGTCGCGGACATGCCCGAGCTTGAGCGCTATGTGCTGCATTTGCTGGCGGACATGGATGCGAAACTGCGGCGGGCAGTCAATGATTTTGATTTCAACACTTATGTCCGGTGCCTGAGCGATTTCGCAAACAACGACCTGAGCGCGTTCTTCTTCGATATTCGCAAGGACAGCCTCTATTGCGACGCGCCGACCTCCCCCAAGCGCCGCGCGTATCGCACGGTCCTCGACACGTTGTTCCACGCCCTCGTCCGCTACACCGCGCCTGTGCTGGTGTTTACGGCGGAAGAAGTGTGGGCGACGCGCTTTCCCGATGCGGGGTCGGTGCATCTGCTGGAGTGGCCGGAGGTTGAGAAACCGGAACTTGACGTCAATTTTGTCGCGCGGTGGATCATTCTGCGAGAGACGCGACAATCGGTGACCGAACATATCGAGCCATTACGACGCGACAAGACGATTGGTTCTAGTTTGGAAGCGAAAATCCAAGTGTACAGTGGCGAGCATGCCGAAGTGTTTTACCAAGACGTTGATCTCGCCGAGATATGCATCGTTTCAGAGGCCGATTACGTAAAGGGATTCATGAATACGTCAGTGGCAGTCACCAAAACCACCCACCACAAATGCGGCCGTTGCTGGCGGCATCTGCCCGAAGTGAGCGAAGACGGCGCGCTGTGCGGGCGGTGTGCGGAGGTGGTGAATGGTTGACCAACAAAACCGCCGTCACCCTGAACTTGTTTCAGGGTCCATCGGGAAGCAACGACCGGCTGGTTGCGTGTCGGAATGGACGCTGAAACAAGTTCAGCATAACGGCAGTGTGTGTGGGGCGATGGCATGACCACCCGCCTTACTGGGCTCATCATCGCGGCCTTCATTTTCCTCGCCGACCAGTTCTCGAAATATATGGTCATGGTCCCGTTCGACCTGAAGGCGCGCGGGAACATTGAAATCTTGCCCTTTTTTGACCTGACCTGGGTTGAAAATTACGGCGTATCAATGGGGTTCCTGACGGCTGATACGGCGATGGGCAAATGGCTGCTCGTCGCGCTGACGGGGGCAATTTCGGTCGGCGTTCTCGTCTGGCTGTGGCGCGAGAAGAACCGGCAGGATGTGCTGGCGCTGGGGCTGATCCTTGGCGGGGCGCTGGGCAATATCGTTGACCGGGTGCGCTTTGGCCATGTCGTCGACTTTGCCGACCTTCATTTTGGCGACATTCGTCCCTTTCTGGTGTTCAATGTCGCCGATGCGGCTATAACCATCGGGGTTGTGATTTTATTGATGCGAGCGCTGCTGGTGCGCGAGAAACCGAAAGAGCCAAAGAAAGATAATGCAGATGCGTAGAGCGATTGTAGCAGGTGTGCTGGTGATGACACTGGCGGGATGCGGTTCTTCGAGCGGGATTTTCAACCGCGCGCGGCCCAATGAAATGGCCGTGACGCGCGCCGCACCTTTGGTCGTGCCGCCCGATTTTGCGTTGTCGCCGCCCAAGCCCGGAACAGCCCGCGCGCAGGAAGCGGATTCGAGCACGCAAGCCTTGCAAGCAATGTTCGGCGGCCCGGCTGCGCGCAGTGCGGCGGAAACCGGTGCATTGGGTCAGGCGGGCACCGCGCGTTCGGCAGCCGGGATTCGCTCAACCGTGGGTGACCCGCAAACCAACGTGGCCGACAAAGGTGCCGTGACCCGCGACATCATTGCCGCGCCCGAAGGCGACGGACAGGACGCACGGGCCACCACGCCTAAATAAGCGCTGAAGGGGCAGCAATCCGCCGCCCCTTCGCTTCGTCGCCCCCGAAGTTTAGAAGCTAACGCCCAACGTCGCGACAACGCCGCCCTTCGCCGCGTCTTTGCCCGACGGAGTGAAGAACGTCGTGTCCGTATCAACATATTGAATGCCGAACGTCAGCGCTTTGTACGTTAGCGTGGCGCCGAGGCCCCAATCGGTATATTCGTTGCCGCGCCCGGTCGTCGCGAGCCAGCTCGGCCCGAAACTGTGGCCGATATGCGCCGTTAGGCCGAGCGGCGTATTCGGAATGGCCGCCGTGAAATCGCCAGCGATGTAAACACTGTCCTGACTGCGCAGCAGGCCCGTCGCACCTTGATCAAGCGCCAGTGCCTTCTGCTTTGGCGCATAGTTAACCGTCGCTTTTGCCGTCACGGGGCCGATCGTGCCCGAAACCGCAGCGTAGGGCTCAATGAAGTTCGAGCTCGAAACATCACCCGCGAGCTTTGTTTTCGGATAAACATAGTAAAGCGCGCCAATGTCGAGCGTCGCGCTGCCGAATGTCTTTTTCCAGCCGACGATCAGGTCGATTTCCTGATTCGACTCGCCCGAAATCGTAACATAATCGTCCACCGACGAGCCCCATATTGTCGCATAGAAACCCGATTTATGGCTGACGGTCAGCGAACCCTGCACCGCGAAATTCTTGTCGGTCTGCGAAATGCCGCGGAAACGATAATCGGAAACCACGGCCGCTGTGCCGTTGATCGTGATCGCCGGGGTTTCTTCATCCGCTGCAAAAGCGGGAGTTGCAACCGCGAGGGCTGCAAGGCTGAAAAAGCCGAGGCCAAAGCCCCTTAGGAACGTGCGCATATTTATTCCCTTAAAAAAGAATGCGTTACGTTCCGCCTGCGTTGCGCTTCGCTTCCTCTTAATGGGATCCGATTGCGCCAACGTTTGGAAGGTGCCGACAAATGTTGCGTTGCACAACAAAAAAGCGACATCTGGTGGCAAAGTCACGAAGCGTTGTGACCCAAAGGCCACAATCATGCACGAGTCAGAGCTTGCCCCAAATCATCAATCAGGTCGCGGACGTCCTCAAGACCGATGCTCAACCGGATCACGGTGCCGCCACCCCATTTTGTTGCCGAACGATGCTGCGCGGGATTCTTCGGGACGGCCAGACTCTCAAACCCGCCCCAGCTATAACCAATCCCGAAATGCGCGAGTGCATCGACGAGCTTATGGGCGTCGCCCTGCGCCAGCGTAAAGCCAAACAGGCCAGTCGATCCTGAAAAATCACGCCTGAAATACTCGTGCCCCGGGCAATCGGGCAGCGCCGGATGCAGCACTTTGGCGACTTCCGGCCGCGCGCGCAGCCAATGGGCAATCTCGAGCGCCGAGGCCTGATGCTGGCGCAAACGCACATCAAGCGTACGCAGCCCGCGCGAGGCGAGATAGGCATCATCAGGGCTGACATATTGGCCAAGCACCTGTGCAGTGGCACGCAGATCCTCCCAAGTCGCGGCTGACGCCGTGACTGATCCGATCATGACATCCGAATGACCGACGATATATTTGGTGCAGGCAATGATCGACAAATCAACGCCCATCGCAGCGGTTGGCAAAAACAGCGGCGTCGCCCACGTGTTGTCGATCAGCGTAACCAGCCCATGCTTTTTCGCGACGGCGACAATCGCGGGAACGTCCTGCACTTCGAAGGTAAGGCTGCCTGGCGATTCCATGAATATCGCGCGCGTCGCGGGCGTGATCAGTGCTTCGATCCCTGCCCCGATTAAGGGATCATAATAGGTCGTGCTGATACCATGCCTGATCAGAAACTGATTACAGAAGCCGCTGGTCGGATCATAAGCGCTGTCGACCATCAGCAGATGATCGCCGGGCTTCAGGACGCTGAGCAGTGCCCCCGCAACCGCCGCAACACCTGATGAATATAGCATTGTCCCCGCCGCGCTCGGGTCAAGTGCGGTCAGCGCTTCGGCCAGTGCCCATTGTGTCGGTGTGCCGCGCCGCCCGTAAAACCACGCGCCGTCAGCATTGGTCTTGATGCCATCCTTCAGCGAGGCAACATCGTCATACAGGATTGTAGATGCGCGCCAGACGGGCGGGTTTACGACTTTGCCATCGCCCGTCCATTCCTTGCGACGGCCGCCCTGAACGACCGTGGTCGCAGGACGCTTTGACTCTGTCACGCGGCCCCGATTTCCTTGGGCGTGTCCTTGTCGGCACCCCATTCGCTCCACGATCCGTCGTAGACCGCAACCTTATCATTGCCGAGCAGATGCGCACCGAACGCAATGGCGGTGGCCGTGACGCCCGACCCGCAGGTTGCAGCAATCGGCGCATCGACATCAACGCCCGCATCCTTGAACGCGGCGCGCAATGCATCGCTGGTTTTCCACGTGCCGTCCGCGTTAAACAGGCCGCTCATCGGCAGATTCTTGCTGCCCGGCATATGCCCCGGGTTCACACCGAGTCGTGGTTCCGCCTCGCGCCCTTCAAACCGCCCCGCCCCGCGCGCATCGACTATCTGTTCGGCTTTACTATCAAGCAATCCAAGCATCTGATCCTTCGTGCGGATGTGGCTCGCGTCTTTCCAAACGGTGAAGTGGCGGTGGCGCAATGTTTCCTTGCCCGCTTTCACCTCGCGCCCTTCGGCTTTCCATTTCGCTAACCCGCCATCGAGGATCGCAATCTGGTGCGCCCCGAACAAGCGCAGCATCCACCACGCCCTTGCTGATGTCTTAACATCCGAATCATCATACAGGACAATGCGGCTGCCATCGCCAAGACCCAGCGACTGCATCCGGCTTGCGAATTTTTCAGCGGCCGGGAGCATCATCGGCAGTTCGGTCGTTGTGTCCACAACACCACCAAGGTCCATGAACACCGCCCCCGGAATATGCGCCGCTTCATATTCCGCCGCCGCGTCGCGCGCGTCCAGATGCCAGCTCGCATCGACCACGCGGAGGTCGGACGCCCCCAGTTCCTTGGCCAGCCATTCGGTGGACACCAGCGAATCCATGTGCATCTCCCTTTATCTTGGAACAGCCTCTAATCGCGCCCGCTGCCCGCGTCGAGACCGTCCAGAAATTCTGCTGCTGATGCGCGAAGTGCGACTTTCGTGTCGTCGGCCATCTTCGCCCAGTTGCGGTATGGCATAGCGAGGCGGACGTTCTTGCCGAGCTTATCCTCGTTGCGCGCCAGAAAATCCCAATAAAGCGCGTTGAACGGGCAGGCGTCGGGGCCGGTGCGCTGCTTCACATCGTATCGGCAATGCCCGCAATAATCGGACATCCGGTCAATATACGCGCCCGACGATGCATAGGGTTTGGACCCCAGCAGCCCGCCATCACCAAACTGGCTCATCCCCAGCACATTGGGCAGTTCAACCCATTCATAGGCGTCCGCATAAACTTCGAGATACCATGTCGCGACCGCTCTGGGGTCCGCGCCGATCAGCATCGCGAAATTGCCGGTGATCATCAGCCGCTGGATATGGTGCGCATAGGCGAGATCAATCGTCTGACCGATGGCTTGGCTCAGGCACTTCATCTTGGTGTCGCCGGTCCAGTAGAATTCGGGCAGCGGGAGATGCGCGTTCAGAAAATTGCGCTCACCATAATCCGGCCCCTCGCGCCAATAAATGCCACGGATATATTCGCGCCAGCCGATGATCTGGCGGATGAAGCCTTCGGCGGCGTTGATCGGTACGCGACCGGCGCGATATTCGGCCTCGACCGCGCGGCACACTTCGAGCGGGTCGAGCAAGCCATTGTTGAGATAGGGCGAGATCAGCGCGTGCCAGAGCAATGGCTGATCGGTGACCATTGCGTCCTGAAAATCGCCGAACTGCGCGAGGGCTACGTCGATAAAGCGTTTCAGCGCGTGCAACGCATCATCGCGCGTCACCGCCAGTCCGAAGTTGTCGAGACTGCCGATATGGTCGGCAAACCGCACCGCGACCATGTCGATCACGTCCTGCGTAACCGCGTCAGGCGGATAATGTGGCGCAGCGGGCACGAACAGATTATTGCCCGCAGGTTTGCGGTTTTCCTTGTCAAAATTCCATTCGCCGCCAGCCGGCTTGTCGCCATCCATCAGCAGCCCGGTCTTGCGCCGCATGTCGCGATAGAAAAATTCCATGCGCAACGCTTTGCGCCCTTCCGCCCAGTCGTCGAATTCGCGGTGGGTTGCGATAAACCGCGTGTCGGCGCGGATGTCGACGGGAATGCCGAATATCGTCTCCCAAGCATCAAGCATCGCCTGTACGCGCCATTCGCCGCTTTCGGTCACGATAATCTCATCGGGCGCATGCCGCTCGACCGCACGGGCGATCTCGCCGGTAAAGCTGCCGACATTGTCGGGATCGTCGAGCTTCACATAATCGACTGTCCATCCCGCTGCGCGCAATGCCTCGGCATGATGGCGCATGGCCGACAATATGAATGCGATCTTGCGTTTGTGATGGCGCACATAAGTGGTCTCGTCGGCCACTTCCATCATTAGGATGATCGAGTTCGCAAGGTCCGCTTCGTGAAGCGAGGACAGGTCGAACGACAATTGGTCACCAAGGACCGGGATCAGAGTCGTCATCTCCGTGCATTGCCATTATGGGCAATAAGATGACACCGAAATTTCTTGGCCAGACCAGCAGCCTGCCCGCATCACCCGAAGAAGCAGCGCTTGATTATGTGCCGAACCCACGTCCGGGGCGGCCGTATCTCGTCCGCTTCACCGCGCCTGAATTCACATCACTGTGCCCCGTCACGGCGCAGCCCGATTTTGCGCATCTCGTGATCGATTATGCGCCGAACGAAACCATCGTCGAATCGAAATCGCTGAAACTGTTCCTCGGCAGCTTCCGCAATCATGCGGCGTTCCACGAAGACTGCACCGTCGGCATTGCCGAGCGCCTGTTTGCCGAAATGGCCCCGCACTGGCTGCGCATCGGCGGCTACTGGTATCCGCGCGGGGGGATTCCCATTGACGTGTTCTGGCAATCGGGCGAGCCACCCGCCGGGTTGTGGCTGCCGCCGCAGGACGTGCTGGGATACCGCGGCCGCGGTTAAGGCCCGTGAGTTAAACGCTTTTTCATCCTTTGCTGCGACATCCGTTGGCACGCGGGGTGGGCCCGTCAAAACACGGGACGGGCATGCAAATTCAAAAGGGTACGTCGTTACCAGCACGTCAACCGGGTAGCGCCAATGCGTTGCTTGGGCGACAGCTGCACGACCATGCCGACAATTTGCGTGCGTCGATCATTGCAAACCTCGTCAACACGCTGGTTTGCGCCGCCGTGTTCTCGCGGTCACTGCCGCTTTGGGTTCTGCTTGCCGGCTTCAGTGTGATGGCTGTGCTTCTCGCCCGCCGTTTCATCGTCAATAGCAAGATTAGCCGCGCGACAAACAACAAAGCGCTTCGCCGTATCGATTATCAAATCCGGTTGAATGCCGGCTCGCTTGGCGCATTCTGGGGCACGCTGATTGCGTTCCTCCTGTCAGTCGCGAGCCCGGCTGAACAATTGTTCATGGGCATTTTGGGCGCGGGCATGATGAGCGCAGGGTCGATTACCTATCGCACGTTACCCGTCGCTGCGCGCTGGTTTGTCGGCATGTGCGCTTTTGGCAGCTTCCTTGGCTTGCTCAGCGTCGGCACCTGGCCGGCTTATGCTTCCATTGGGCTATTGCTCTGTTACATGGGCGTTCTCTTTGTCAGCATCCAAACGGGCTTCAAAAACTTTGCCGTCAGTGTGGAGCGCGAAAATGCGCTGTCGGATTCGGCTGACACCATCCGCCTGCTCCTTAACGACTATGAAGAACAGGGCTCCGACTGGCTTTTTGCCATCGACAGCACGGGTAATATCGTCGACCCGTGCGAGCGCTTTGCCGACGCTACGCGCCGTCCGCGTCAGTCGCTTGCGGGCAAATGCCTGTTCGATCTGCTTGATAATGATGCCGATACCGCACGGCTGCGTGACCGGATTGAATCGGGCTCCGGTTTTCGCGAAATGCCCGTTGCTGTCCCGTTGGAAGGTGACGTGCGCTGGTGGTCGATCAGCGCCCGCCCGACAACTGACGGTGTCCTGCGCGGCGTAATTACCGACATCACGGCGCAGCGGCATGCAGAACAAAAAGTCAGCTATATGGCGCATCATGACGGCCTAACCGATTTGCCCAACCGGTTCCTGTTCAACGAAACACTATATCGTGCACTACATCGCCAGTCGGGACAGGCGGGGCTACTCTATATCGACCTCGACCATTTCAAAGCGATCAACGACACATTGGGCCACCCCGTTGGCGATCATCTGCTGCAAGCGGTGGCGCGTCGCCTCGAGGAAGTCACAGGCGGCCAGAGCGACATGGTCGCACGCCTTGGTGGTGATGAATTTGCCGTTCTTGTCGGTGCGCGCGACTTACCGGGCATAGAAACGTTGGCCGACAGCATTGTCGAAGCGCTCAACCAGCCATTTTCGCTCGACGCGAATGACGTCGTGATTGGTTGCACCATTGGCATTGCGGTCGCGCCTGACCATGCCCAGTCCGCAGAAAAGCTGCTGCAATACGCAGACCTTGCGCTCTACACCGCGAAAGGGCTCGGTCGAAACCGCTGGGCACGTTTCGAAGCGGGCATGGATGCCGCTGCGCAGGCTCGACGCTTGCTCGAGCTCGACTTGCGCACGTCGCTCGGCAAGGACGAGATGCGGCTTTATTATCAGCCCTTGGTCAATGTCGAGACTGGACAGACAGCGGGTTATGAAGCGCTGCTCCGCTGGGAGCACCCAACCCGCGGGATCGTGATGCCAAATGAATTCGTGCCGATTGCCGAAGAAACCGGTATGATTGTGCAACTGGGCGAATGGGTGATCCGTCAAGCGCTCGACGAAGCCAGCCAATGGCCCGACCATTTGGGCATTGCCGTCAATCTGTCTCCCGCACAAATGCGCAGCCCCAGCCTGATTTCGACCATCATCAGCGCATTGGCGCGCACAGGCGTCGCACCGCATCGGCTCGAACTTGAAATTACTGAATCGGTCTTGATGCACGATAGCGAAGCCAATCTCGACACGCTGCACAAATTGCGCAGCCTTGGCGTCCGCATTGCACTTGATGATTTCGGCACCGGCTATTCGTCGCTCAACTATCTGCGCAGCTTTCCGTTCGACAAGATCAAGATCGACCGTTGTTTTGTCAGTGAAATCGACACGCGCGAGGATTGCCGCGCGATCATCCGGTCAATTGTGGCTCTCGCCAACAGCCTCGGCATGATCACGACGGCCGAGGGCGTCGAACGCAGCGAACAGATGACGCAACTTCGCGAAGAAGGCTGCGTCGAGGTGCAGGGTTTCCTGTTCAGCAAGGCAATCCCATCGGGCGAACTGACCGATTTGCGTGGTTCAAAGCCAACTGCAATCGAGCCGATTAACCCGCGCCTCCTCGACGCCCGGCCGTCACGCGCGGCTTAGCGCTGCTTTCCGCCGTCCGCGCAGCGTCGCGCCAACGACCCCGAATCCTGCAATCATCATGCCCCAAGTGGATGGCTCGGGAACCGCTGGCGCTGCTGCACCCGTTGCGGTGAAGCTGTAAATCTTGCTTGGGATCAGCGCCGTCCCCACTGGACACCCCGCACCGAGGGCAACTTGCACATTGGTGCCGCCCGCGCCGCTGGTGCACACGTCGAACTGCGTGCCGTTGCCGGTCTGCGTGACCGAAAAATCATTATCAGTCACCAGAATGAGATTGAAGCCGCCGCCGGGGAGCGCCGGGCCAAACGCCAGACCTTCCAGTTTTTCAAACGTGTTTTCGCCGTTGGCACGAAGCGCGGCTTGGACGTCGAGGTAAAGCGTTTTGCTTGTGGGCACGATGCTGCCGAGATCATTGGTGCCCGCAAGGCTGATCGACGACACGTCGGTCGCACCCGTCAAGTCGATGCGATAAACCCGTTTCTGGCCGATCACGTTGTTAGCGTTGGGGTCATCAACGCCCTGCCCGCGATTATCGCGCTCGATAACAAGGAAGGTCCCATCGGGCATGGCCGTGATCGACGACACACCGATTGAGCGCCCCTGATTGGTGGCGCCGAAGCTATTGGCGGCGCCGCCTGCCGCAACAACGCGGTCATTGATATCGGCGATGCCGTCGAGCTGATAGATAAATTGGCGTTCGGCCAGCCCCGTGGTCGCATTGAATTCGACAATGCGCAGGTTGCGGCTGCGTCGCCCGTCATTCTGCGCGCCTTCGTTGACCAGTGGATCCTGCATGATTGCATAGACTTTGCCGTTGCTTCCGACCGTCACGCCTTCAAAGCCGCGATTGTCTTGGCGACCCGTGACAATGTCGGGGCGTCCCGCCACGTAATCGAGTGCGCCGCCAGCGCGCTTCGGCTTCAGGTTTTCCGGTGTCGTGAAGGTGCGGATCTGTTTGCCGGTCGGGTCAAATTCATAAAGCGAAGGGCCATATTCATCAGATACAAGCATATTGCCGTTGGGCAGACGCACAAAACCTTCGGGATCGAATGAGTCGCCCAGCGTCGCCGGATTGCCCGAACGCAATTGCGGGTTGAGGCCGCTGAACACCGACCCATCATTTTTCGTGAAAACAATCGTATGTTGCAAGCTGAAGCCGGTTACAGCATTCGTTACGCTATTAAAGTTCAGGCGAAACGCATTAACGCGCGGCGCATAATCAACCAGGCCTCCACCGGGTCCGCGGTCGGTGATCCCATAGAAGAGATCGGTCGCGGCATCATAAACAAGGTCTGACCCAAAGCTCAGCCGGTTGCCGCCGAACGCTGCCGGGAGACCTGACAAGTCGGTTGCCGCACCCGAGACCGATAAACTGCCGGTGAAGGTGATTGCCGCAACAGCTGGTGATGTAGCAGCCATCAGCGCGACTGCCGAAAGGGCGTGGGTAAGTTTGTTCATGGGTAATCCCCCGTTTACGATCCTCCAGCGATGCGATCCCACTGTTGCGCGGCAATGACGTATTCGGGTCATTATGATGACGATTGCGCGTCAGAACGGAGATCATCCCCAGCCATGGAAAGTTAATCTTCATTGCCCTAGACGGTGGGGATGACAGCGATTCCCCATCATCACAGCATTGGCATCGTCCCCGCCGACATCGACTTCATGGGGCACGTCAATAATGCGCGTTACTTGAATTGGGTTCAGGATGCCGTGGTTGCGCATTGGGAAAGTCTTGCACCGCCGTCGGCCGTCGCCGCGCATCTGTGGGTCGCGCTGAAGCACGAGATTACGTATCGCAAGCCCGCCTTCCTGAACGACGAAGTGATTGCCACGGTTGTTCTGGAAAAGGTTCAGGGCGCGCGTGCATTCTATCAGACACTGATCAAGCGTGGTGAGGATGTGCTTGCCGAAGTGCAATCAAGCTGGTGCTGCATTGATGCTGCGACAATGCGCCCGGCACGCATTGCCAAGGACATTGCCGACCATTTTTTCGGGTCTCAAAAGGGCGACTAACGCCCCTTGAATAACCCGCCGAGCAGCCCGCGCAGCAACTGGCTGCCGAGCGTGCCTGCAACCTGACGCCCCACCGAACTCGCGACTGACGTTGCCGCCGTTCGCATCATCTTATCGGCCAGCGTCGGCTTGGCGGCTTCACGCGCAGCTGCCGCAGCTGCTTTGGCGTCGGCAGCTTGAACACGCGCGGCTTCTTTTGCTGCAATCGCATTGGCCTGCGCTTGTGCCTTGGCAGTTTGAGCGTCGAGCTTGGCCTGCACTGCCGCGGCTTTCGCGGCGTCACCTTCGGCCTTGGCTTCGGCAGCAGCAGCAGACGCCTCGCCTGATTTTGCTGCCAGAATTTCCTCGGCAGACTCCCGGTCAATCAGCGTATCATATTTGTCGCCAATCGCGTCGGTCGTGATCATAACACCGCGTTCCTGCGGCGTCAGCGGACCAACGCGCGACGACGGTGCCTTAACTAGCGTGCGTTCGACGGGGGTGGGCGAGCCGTCGGCCTGAAGCACGGACACCAGCGCCTCGCCAATCTTCAGTTCGGTAATGACGGTCGCAACATCAACGCCGGGATTGGCGCGGAACGTCTCTGCCGCTGCCTTGACCGCAGCCTGATCGCGCGGCGTGAACGCGTTGAGCTTGTGTTGCACGCGATTGTTGAGCTGTCCCGCGACAGTATCGGGAATGTCGATCGGGTTTTGTGTGATGAAATAAATGCCAACGCCTTTCGAGCGGATGAGGCGGACGACTTGTTCGACCTTTTCAATAAGTGCCTTGGGCGCGTCGTTGAACAGCAAATGCGCTTCGTCGAAGAAGAAGCACAGGATCGGTTTTTCGGGATCACCGATTTCGGGAAGGTTCTCGAACAGCTCGGACAGCAACCACAGCAGGAACGTCGAGTAAAGTTTCGGACTTGCCATCAGCTTGTCGGCGGCAAGAATATTCACCACGCCGCGCCCGCTGTCGTCGCACTTAATGAAATCCATCATGTCGAGCGCGGGTTCGCCAAAGAAATGCTCGCCCCCTTGGCTGCGGAGCTGAAGCAGTGACCGCTGGATCGTCCCCACTGATTGCTTGGATATGTTGCCATATGCGACGGTCAATTCGTCCGCCCGCTCGGCACAGCTGACCAGCATCGCCTGCAAATCGTCGAGGTCGAGCAACAACAGCCCATCCTTGTCCGCGACATGAAACGCGATGGTCAGGACGCCTTCCTGAACCTCATTCAAGTCCATCAACCGCCCGAGCAGCAGCGGCCCCATTTCGGACACAGTGGTGCGAATCGGATGACCGCTTTCGCCGAACAAATCCCAGAACTGCGTCGGGCAATCCTTATAGGCCCAATCGGTCTGGCCAACTTCGGCGGCGCGCGTGGCAAATATCTCATGGAGCTTGCCGGTCGGCGATCCGGCCATGGCCATGCCCGACAAATCGCCTTTTACGTCGGCCACAAAACAGGGGACGCCAGCGGCAGAGAAGCCCTCGACAATGCCCTGCAACGTGACGGTTTTGCCCGTGCCGGTTGCGCCTGCGATCAGGCCGTGACGATTTGCGCGCTTCAGGTTCAGGATCTGCGGCTGACCGCCACCCATACCAATGAAAATGCCATCTTCAGCCATTGTCGATCCTCCGTCTCGAAGAATCGACTAGCGCAACAATCAACCTCCCGAAAGAGGCAGGACCGGACTTACTTCGCTTTCAAACGTAACGGCATGTAAACACTGCGGCCCGTGCCACGCTGAATTTGGACGAGGACACTGCCTCGTCCTGCCGTCTGCGCCGCAGATACAGCACCGGCGAGATCAGCAGCGGAGGCAACAGGTGCTTGATTGACCGACGTAATCACGTCGCCACGCTGCACACCTTTGCCTGCCGCGTCGCTTGACGGGTCGACTGCACCGATCACAACGCCGCGTGTGCCGGGCGCAACATTAAGCGAACGCGCAAGGTCGGGCGTCAAACCCTGAACCGCAAGGCCAAGGACTTCGCGTGCCGCATTGCCCTTGGTTTGAGCATCTTCATTGCCAAGGCCACCGCCATTTTCACCACCGATAATCGACGCGAGTTGTTCCTCCGTCGGTCGTTCGGCAAGCATTGCCGTGACCGTCATACGCTTACCCGCGCGGTAAAGTTCGATGGGAACGCGCGAACCGATGGGAAGGCGCGCCACAGTATAAGAAAGTGTCTCGTCCGGCGTTACTTCACGGCCGTTCACTTTGACGATGACGTCGCCCGCTTGAATGCCAGCTTTTGCGGCACCCTGTCCGGGTTCGACGCGCTCGACGAGTTCACCACGATTCTTCGCAAGACCAAGAGCCTCGGCGGACTCAGAATCAAGCTGCCGAATCCCAACCCCGAGATACCCACGCTTCACCCTCGCGCCGCCACGCAATGTATCGACAATCGGCTTGGCAAGTTCCGCCGGAATCGCAAACCCAATCCCAACATTGCCGCCGGTCGGCGAGAAAATTGCCGAGTTGATGCCAATCACATTACCGTTCAGATCGAACATTGGTCCGCCCGAATTGCCCTGATTGATCGCAGCATCCGTCTGGATGTAACGGTCATAGGGTCCCGATCCAATATTGCGATGGAGCGCCGAGACGATCCCCGCCGTTACCGATCCGCCAAGCCCGTAAGGATTGCCTATAGCGACAACCCAGTCGCCAACGCGTGTGGCTTGCGAATCACCAAAGCGAACGAAGGGAAGCCCGCGGGCCTCGATCTTCAAAACCGCCAGATCGGATGATGGATCACGGCCAACGAGTTTTGCTGAATATTCCTTGCGGTCCGGCATGATCACGGTGATCGATCCGACCGCTGGATTGCCGGGACGACCGCCCGAAATCACATGGCTATTGGTAACGATGTAGCCGTCTTCGGAAATGATAAATCCCGAACCAAGCGACGTCGCTTCGCGCGTCACCGGACGGCCATTATTGCCGCCCCCGCCTTGTTGTCCGCCACCAAACAGGTCGCCAAAGGGGGTGCCTGCAAAGGGGTTCTGCTGGACCTCAACCTGATTCTTGGTTGAGATGTTCACGACTGCCGGCTGCAACTTCGCGGCGAGATCGGCAAAACTCAAAGGCGCACCAGGCTTCGGTGCACTGGCCATGCCAAGAGCACCCGGCTCATTCTGCGCAACTTGCGCATTTGACGGCGACTGAAGTGCCATTGTTGCGGCAGTGCCGCCCAGCAAAAGTGCAGCGGTGATCGCATAAGCGTAACGCACGGATTTGTATCCTCTTCAAAAAAGTCGGTTCGTCGTGGGATTAAATGCTGTCCCGCGGCTGAACAGACATTGAATGATTGCCCTTAACGACGCCCCCTGAATTCGCGCAGATAATCATTATTCGGCGACAAGATGATAGACGATTGACCCGTCGCGGTTGTTCCATTCACACCGAACGTATGTTCGTAACTCTGCATCGCACGATAGAAATCGTAGAAGTCGGCGTCTTTTCCGAAGGCACTGGCATAAACGCCCGCCGCTGACGCATCGGCATCGGCGCGGATGATCTGGGCCTTTTTCAAACCTTGCGCCTGAATGGTCAACGCTTCCTGCTTACGCGCGGTGCGCATCCGTTCATACGCCGATTCGAGCGGTGTTCCTTCGGGCAAGTCCGCTTTCTTGATGCGAACATCAACGATTTCCGCGCCATATTGACGTGCGACTTTATCAAGGCCGACACGGATGTTGTCCATGACTTGACCGCGCTCGGGACTGAGCAACGCCGCGAACGGGCGTTTGCCAAGTTCGTTACGAAGCGCCGAACCTAGGATCGGACGCAGCGCATCGGCAACATTGCTTTCGCTCTTTGCGGTGATCACCATGCGTAGTGGATCAATAATGCGGAAGCGCGCAAACGCGTCGATATTCAAACGAAGCTGGTCGGTCGACAAAACCTGCTGCCGCTCCATATCGACATCGCGCACACGCTTGTCGATCCACACGACTTGCTCAAAGAATGGCAGAACCGCAACAAGCCCCGCGCCTGTCTGGCCAAATTGCTCACCCGCCTTGTAACGGTTGATCGTCTTCACCGGCTGACCAAAGCGCAGGACCACGCCCTGCTTGGTCTCGGGCACCACATAAAATGTGCTGGTGATCAGGATGATCAGCGCGATGGCCGCAATGCCCCAAGCGATTGGATTGCGCGAAAGCTGCGCCCAGTTCGTCATTGTCCGGCTCCCTGTGCTTGCACTTGCGCTGCGGGCGGTGTCGGCCTTGTCCCCTGTAGCGGCAAATAGGGCGTAACGCCGGGCTCGACGATGGTCTTGTCAACCTTCGACAACACACGCTCCATTGTTTCATAATACATGCGGCGGCGCGTCACTTCGGGTGCGGCCTTGTACTGCACGAACACGCGATCAAATGCGGCGGCCTCCCCTTGCGCCTTCGCCACGATCTGCTGGGCATAGGCATTGGCTTGGTTGACGCTGGTCTGCGCGGCCTGTTGCGCAGCGCTGACTTCTTTGAACGCGTCGTTCACGGCTTCGGGCGGGTCAGCGCGTTTGATGGCCACGCCTTGAATCTTCACGCCCGACCGATAGCGGTCAAGCAGCGCCTGCATCCGAAGTGTTACTTCGGTTTCGATGCCGGTGCGGCCCGACCCGATGGCGTCGTTCAGTGAGACATTCGCAATCGCCGCGCGCATCGCGCTTTCGGCGACGGCTTCAATCGTCTGGTCCGGTTGTGCCAATTGGAACAAATAAAGCTCGGGATCCTTGATGTTCCAGCGGATTGAATAATCGAGGTCGATGATATTCTCATCCTTGGTCAGTACGAGCTTTTCGCCCGCACCGCTTGGGATGTCGACATTACGGATGTTCTGGACATCGACTTTTTGCACACGGTCAATCGGGGCAGGCATCGTCATGCTAACGCCGGGTTCAAGCGTATGCGAATATTTGCCCAGCCGCGTGACGACGCCGCGTTCCTGCGGATCAATGACGTGAAAACTGGTCAAGACCAGCCATAGCCCGATCAATGCAAGAACAGCATAGCTCCAGATTTTCGGCGTGCCGGTGGGGATATCGCCACCACCGAACTTGCCCTTGGCTTGGCCAAGCAATTGATCGAGCGCCGAGGGGCCCTTGCGGCCACCGCCACCTTTGCCGCCATCGGGGGGCAGGTTCCAGGGATTGCGCGGGCCGCCGCCGCCATCACCATTGCCGCCACCGGAGCCGCCGCCCTTGTTGCCGCCACTGCCCCAAGGGCCATTTTCATTGAGCAAGGCAATAAGGCCCCGCCACCCGCGCATCGTTTCCATGAACCCTTTATAGGAGTGCTTTTGCAGATTTACAGTGGGCGCGGAGCGAACTTCGCGGCTATGGGCGCTGAAATGACCGATATTTCTGCGCTTCAGGATGCTTTGGATACAATAACCGCCGCAAAAGGACGTGCAGCGCCGCCGCGACTGGCGGATGGTAGGGCGAGTCTCATCCTTGATGTGACCGGCCTGAACGACGCGGCGCGCGATGCCTTAAAGACCGAGGTCGAGGCCGCGTTGGCTTCTGTGCCAGGCGTCGAAAGTGTCCGCATTGCCCTGACGGCCGAACGCATTGGCCGCCGCCTGATCGCAGTGGGCAGCGGCAAGGGCGGTGTCGGCAAGTCCACCTTATCAGCCAATCTCGCCATTGCCCTGTCGCGGATGGGCATGAAAGTCGGGCTGGTCGATGCGGATATCTATGGCCCGTCGCAGCCCAAGTTGATGGCGACTGAGGGTGCGCGACCGACCGCGAAGGACAAGCAGTTGGAGCCCGTTCCCACCGCATTCGGCATTCCGATGCTTTCAATCGGGCATCTCGTAAAGCCGACCCAAGCCGTCGCGTGGCGCGGACCGATGGCGGGGAATGCCTTGTCTCAACTGCTTGATGCCGATTGGGGCGACACCGAAATCCTGATCGTCGACTTGCCCCCCGGCACTGGCGATGTGCAGCTGTCGATGATTAGCAAGCATAAGCCCGCTGGCGCGGTGATCGTGTCGACGCCACAGGATTTGGCGCTGATCGATGCAGCGCGGGCGATTGATCTGTTCGATCAAGCAGGGGTGCCGGTCATTGGTCTGGTCGAAAATATGGCCGGCTACCTTTGCCCGCATTGTGGCGAGGCGAGCGATCCATTCGGTCATGGCGGGGCAGAGGCGGCAGCGAAAACAATGGATCGTGCGTTCCTCGGTCGTATCCCCCTCACCCTTTCGATCCGGCAAGCGAGTGATGCGGGCACGCCACCGGCCGCGGGCGATGGCCCTGATGCCGAGCCCTTCAACGCGATCGCAGCGCTGGTGAAGGACTGGCTGGAAACTGTCCATGGCGCATGAACCCATCGCCTATGAATGCTGGTTCGATCTCGAAGATAGCGGCCTTTCACTACTCCGCGCCACCGACGTCCAGCGCAATCGTGACAGCGGACAGCTGAGCGACCGCGCGGTCCTCCAATATGCCTTCATCGCCCATACCGGCGAAGAAGCGATGGCGATCCATTCGCTCCGCCAAGGGTGGGCACCCTACCTCCCCGTGGGCGAAGCCGCGCCGTGCCCGACATGCGGGGCGAATTATTACCCCGAAGGCTATGGCGATTGCTGGCGGTGCGGGCATATCGGCTAGAGCGCAAAACTGCCAAAAATACGCAGGTAAGTTCACTAAGTTCACAGGGTTCGCGCATTTCGAGTGAACTCAAGCGACAGGGGTCGAGCGGCGACGAAGTTGTCGAAGTTGACACTAGTTTCCTATCGAGCGGTCGCGAAGTTCTCGAAGTTCTCACTAGTCGCCTACACAGCATCGAAGGCTTAGTGCAGTGTGCTGAGAGGGTATGTGGTTCGTTGCTCATTCAGGAGGATGAAGCCGATTGCGCGCGTGTAGGAAAGCGGCGGGCGCGATGTTGGATCGAATTTCGGCGGCGTGTGGCGGATGGGTATCCGTCAGGTGCCACACGATCCCGCAGTTACCAACCGGATTGATGCGTCACCAGCCCGATATTCGAAACGCAGATAATGGCAGCCGCTCTCAAACCGGTCGAAGCTGTGTTCGATGGCCATCAGGCCAACGCCGCCTGCCTCACCGCTGAATACGGGTTCGCCGATTGCAGCACGGACGTCAGCGCGCGTGTTTGAAAAGCTAATATTGCCGGGAAGCGCCCCGGCATATTGCGCAAAATCCTCGACGCCCTCAGCATGAAGGAACGCAGCGCGGACGCTATGGTCAGGGTTCAGCGCAAACTGGATGCCCGCCGCTCTGCCATAAAGATATGGCGATTCGCCGGCGATCTCGATTTCGGCACCTTCGAAGCGCTCGGCATAGACGGGCAGGTCTAGCGCGGGCTGGCCGATCCAGCTGAAGATTTCGTGGTTGGGCGCGAATGTCATTTTGTCACGCCCCCTTTTCTATTGCCGAAAGCACTGCTTCGGCCCGCTCATAATAGCCGGCGGCGACAATGATAATCTCCGTAATCGCGCCTACCGTCTCGCGCTGATCGGCGGTTTCGATGCCGAATTCGACGCCATAAGCGACTGAACACACAGAGGTGGGCGTCACCACCAGCGGTTGAACGGGATCGGTCAGCATCCGTTCCATTTCCGCAAACGTCGTATCGCCCAACCGCACGCCAGCCAATATGACATTGGCCGCATTCCATAGCTCGACCGCCTCCATCCCGCCGTCGCGGTAATAGACGTGGAGGTCGAGCGTATCGAACGCGTCGGTCAGTTCAGGCCCATTGCCCTTGCGAAATTCGGTGAAGGGCTGGCCGAGAATATTGCGCACCTCATCGCGCGTCATGCCGAATTTCAGGGGCCCAATTTTTTGCTCGCCGGCAATGACGCGCCATTCGCCGATTTCGACCTTTTCAATGGGGAAGGTGATTTCCAGATGGAGCAGGAACGCACCGATACTCGGATATTGCTGTTCCATCTTGCCGGTTTCGTGATCAAGGAACCAGACGGCGGCATAGTCACCGGCCGGAGGCGGATGTTTGTCGGGGCGCAATACCGACCAGAAATTGCCGCAGCCATCGCCACCGATCACGACATGATCATCAGGCCACGGCAAACCCTCTTCGCCAATCCACGGCGTACCGGGAATGCGGACGTCGGCGTTGAGCGCAATCAATCGATCAACATCACCCTCCAGCCAGGGGGGTTTTGAATTGAGCACGGCAATGTCGGGCGGCAAGCAGAGGCCCGTGGTGGCAGCGAAGCGGGGGAAATCATCGGGAGTCATGCGGGCGAAATAGCATGACCGGTAGTAAGGGCGGAAGTCTTTGGTTTCAGGGCGATGTCACCTTTATCGTGCATTGCTAACTCACGTTCAGGCAACCGACCCCCTCACGCTTTAGCTTCGCACAATACTCATGCGCATTGGGGCCGGACATGCGCAGACGATAGACTTGCCGGGCATTAACGACAGCGGCTTCGACCGTCTTTTCGAAACGGCGCAGATCGGGACGGGTGCTGAGCAAGCGCGCCCAATGCGCTTCGGCGTCCGCTTGTGATGCGGCAGCGGTCAGCTGGATGGTCTGTCCGCCATCTGGGCGCGGGGGCGCGATGGGAGGCGGCATTGGTGCAACGGCAACGGCAGCCAATTTAACAGCGGGCGTCGCGACAAGTTTTGGATCGGCCAACGGCGCCAGCGCCGAATGCACTTTCAAATTAGCCGTCAGCGCAAATTGCTGCGCGCCCGCTTCCGTTTCCATCGGGTCGTCGCCAATCACCACAGTAGTCCTGCTGGCATTGGTCAGCTTGAACAGTGACTGCGCAAAGGCACGCGGCAGGCGGATGCAACCATGCGACGCGGGATAACCCGGCACATACCCGGCATGAAGCGCGATGCCGGACCAAGTGAGACGCTGCATGAAGGGCATCGGCGCGTTGCTGTAGATATTGGACCGGTGGTGCCGCCGCTTTTGCAGGATCGGAAACACCCCCGACGGCGTCGCGTGGCGGCGTTTGCCGGTCGAGACGGGCGTGCTGGCCCACAACTGGCCGTCGCTGAACACGAACATGTTTTGCGATTTCTTGCTGATCACGATCAACGTGCCCGATTGCAGCACAGTCGCGACCGGCGGCGGTTCGATCATCGCGGGCTGCGGCGGTGCTTTCGGCACTGGCGGTTTTGGCGCGGCAACCCGGGGCGGGGGCACTTGGGCGGCATCGTTGCGCGTCAGCATGTAGAGCCCGGCGGCATCCCCGACGGCAAGCACAACCATCAGCGGCCACGCCAGCCGGGAAGAAATGAGCGAGGTCCACCAATTTTTAGCCATCGGATCAAAGGGCTAAACGATGGCTCGGTATCGACAAATGATTCGTTTTCGCTGACCCAAGGTCGCTGCTTCAGGATGGGACAGGTTTTTGGGCGGCGACGGAATGCGAGCGCCGGTCGTCAGCTTTTAGGCCGCGACCACGGCTCCACTTGCCTTGATCAGCGGCTCTGCTATTTTAGTTTCATTGAGCAACTGAATAAAGCGAGCTGTTACGCATGTCCGATCCCAAACCCCAACGCCGTTTCGACACACCCGAGGCCGCCGTCGTCTATATGCGCGAAGTTGCGGTTGCGCGGTCGGGGTTTTCCAACTGGCTGGGCGTCGAGCCGGTGAAGGTCTGGGAGGGCGAGGCGGAGCTGACGCTTTCGATCCGCCCCGAACACACGCAACATCACGGCTTTGCACATGGGGCCATTGTTGGCCTGATGGCGGACAATGCGTGCGCGTGGGCGGCAGCGTCGGTTGTGGGTGATGTTGTGACGGGCGGCTACACAATCAACTTCCTCGCCCCCGCGACAGGCAATGTCCTGCGCGCCAAAGGCAAAGTCGTGCGTGCGGGCAAGCGCCAAGTGATCGTCCAAGCCGAAGTGTGGAGCGAAGACGGCGACGGAGCTGCGAAACTTGTCGCGGTTGCGCAGGGGACGGTGATGGCGGTTTGAGGGGGCGTTGCGAGCAAAGCACATTTGCTATACATGTATGACAAAGGATGTTCCCAATGCTTGCCATCCGTCTCGACCCCGATCTTGAAGCGCGCCTGACCGCGATCGCCAAACGCACGGGCCGCACCAAGACGTTCTATGCGCGTCAAGCAATTATCGACAAAATCGACGAGCTTGAAGACATGGCTCTTCTCGAAGAAGCACTGCGCGATCCAGATTCTGGAAGGACGATAACGCTCGCGGAAATGAAGGCTGAACTTGGTCTGGACGCTTGAGTTCGACGCTCAAGCGCGAAAGGTCCTACGCAAGCTCCCCAATCATATCGGCGACCGTATTGTTTCTGCACTTGAACTGATCATCGAGCGCGGTGACCCGCGTGACCGGGGTCGTGCGATGACGGGGGAATACAACGGCTACTGGCGCTACCGAATCGGCGATTATCGCGCGATTGCCCGGATCGAAGAAGGGCGAATGATCGTGACGGTGATCACCATCGGCCACCGGCGAGACGTTTATCGGGGGTAATTGCTCGCTACCCTATCACCCCCGCCAAGGCGGGAATGACGAGGAGGTTAGTTCGGCCAAAAAACCTTCGTTAGGAGATCGGCAAAGCCGTTTGTGGTTGTCCCCGTCAAACAGAGCAGTGGCCCAAGCCAACCAACGGCGATTTGCGCCTGACGTTCTTCCTCAAACCAATCGGGGAGTGGCTCGCCAATAGCGCAATGGTGTCGGGGATCCAGCTGGCTAAACCCACTTTCCATTTTCACGTCGAGTCTGAGCTGCCGACCTGCTATAGATGGACGAGCAAGGGCGATTACGCCAACGCAAATTACCAAAGCACCAAATCGACTTAGCCATTGGAAATTATGCGACATAGCGCTGAGTAGTGTGCCCAAACTCAAGGTGACTATCGCAAAGCAAACTAGAGCAAAATTACTGCTCATTACAGAGCGTGCGACACTAATCGGCCTCAAGCCCGAACTTCCTCCACCACCCCCACACTGTTCACCCTGAGCGCGCGCAGGACGCTATCGACAATCGCCGCCGCGTCCAAGCCCGCTTCGGCATATTGCAGTTCGGGTTTGTCGTGGTCCTGAAACGTGTCGGGCAATCGCAATGTCCGCAATTTCAGTCCCGCATCGATCAACCCCTCGTCGCTTGCCATGGTCAGGACGTGGGCACCGAGGCCGCCGATGCTGCCTTCCTCGATCGTCACGGCGACTTCATGGCTGAGCAGCAGCTTGCGGATCATCGCGACGTCGAGCGGCTTGGCAAAGCGCAGGTCGGCGACGGTTGTCGAAAGCCCCTTGGCCTCGAGCGCGTCGGCAGCTTTCAGCGCTTCCTCGAGCCGGGTGCCGAGCGACAGGATCGCCACGGTCTTGCCCTGACGCACGATGCGGCCCTTGCCGATTTCAAGACGCTGCGCCTGTTCTGGCAACGCGATGCCCGTGCCGTTGCCGCGCGGATAGCGGACCGCAATCGGGCCGCTGTCATGGCACGCCGCGGTATGCGTCATATGGACCAGTTCGGCCTCATCCGCTGCCGCCATCACGACGAAATTGGGGAGCGTAGCCAGATAAGTGATATCGAACGACCCAGCATGGGTGCACCCGTCCGCCCCGACCAGCCCGGCGCGGTCAATCGCGAACCTCACGGGCAGATTCTGGATCGCGACATCATGCACGACCTGATCAAAGGCGCGTTGCAGGAAGGTTGAATAGATCGCGCAGAAGGGGCGCATTCCTTCTGCCGCCAAGCCCGCCGCAAAGGTCACGGCATGTTGTTCGGCGATACCGACATCGAAGAAACGGTCGGGATGTGCGGCGGCGAATTTGTCGAGGCCCGTGCCCGACGGCATGGCCGCCGTGATCGCGCAGATCGTCGGATCGCGCTCAGCATCCTTGACCAGCTGCGCGCCAAAGACGTTCTGATAAGCAGGCGGTCCCGGTGGGGCTTTTGCCTGCACACCCGACACGACGTCGAATTTCTGGACGCCATGATATTTGTCGGCGGACGCTTCGGCCGGGGCATAGCCCTTGCCCTTTTTCGTCACGACATGGATGAGACACGGCCCCTCCGCCGCGTCACGGACATTTTCGAGGACGGGGACCAGCTGGTCAATATTATGGCCGTCAATCGGGCCGACATAGTAAAAGCCAAGCTCTTCAAACAACGTGCCGCCCATCGCCATGCCGCGGGCAAATTCGTCGGTTTTCTTGGCGGCCTTGTGCAGCGGCGACGGCAATTTGCGTGCGAGGCGTTTGAGGACATCGCGGACGCCCAAAAATTCACGGCTCGAAACAATGCGCGCGAGATAGGCGGAGAGGCCCCCGACGGGCGGCGCAATCGACATATCATTATCGTTGAGGATGACGACAAGGCGATTGCCCGCCTGTGCCGCGTTGTTCATCGCTTCATAGGCCATGCCCGCCGACATCGCGCCGTCGCCGATGACCGCAATCCCCTTGCCGGGGCGACCCGACAGCTTGTTCGCGACCGCAAAGCCCAAGGCAGCGCTGATCGAGGTCGAGCTGTGTGCTGCGCCAAAGGGATCATATTCGCTTTCTGACCGCTTGGTGAAGCCCGAAAGCCCACCGCCCTGCCGCAAGGTACGAATGCGGTCACGCCGACCGGTAAGGATCTTGTGCGGATAGGCTTGATGCCCGACATCCCAGATCAGACGGTCTTCAGGGGTGTTGAACACATAATGAATCGCGACCGTCAGCTCGACGACGCCGAGGCCGGAGCCAAGATGCCCGCCAGTCGTGCCCACGGCCGAAATCATTTCGGCGCGAAGCTCATCGCTGAACTGGCGAAGCTGCGTGGCGGGGATTTTGCGGAGGTCCGCAGGGATGGCGACCGTGTCAAGCAACGGCGTGTCAGGAAAACTGGACATGCGCTTTTCTAAACGTTTCAGAAGGCGGGGGCAATCGGGGTTTTTTAGTGGTGGAGACGCGCAAAATTGGCTGCATCGCTTTACATTTGTTTCAAAGTCCAACAGCGCTAACAACAACGAGGCCATTCGGGGGCTGGACATGAATCGCGTAGTGCAACGAGATACGGTTGACGCTGTATGCCGCGCTTCGCTGTTCGGCACTTTCCAGCTTTGCCGCGCCGATGGCAGCGAGATACTGATTGCCAACCGGCGCGCGCGGGTCGTTTTGGCCATGTTGTGCGCACAAGGCGGGGGCCCGATTGACCGCGATACGCTGAGCAAGCTGTTGTGGCCGGGTCGTTTCGAAGCCCATGCCAAGGCAAGTTTGCGGCAATGCCTGCTTGATCTTGGCAAGCTGCTGGCGCCGCTGAACACCGATATCCTTGCTGTCACGCGGAGCACGGTGGCGCTTCATCCGGGCTCGGTCGAGTCCGATTTGGCGACCCTTGAAAGAGCGTTGGCAGAAGATGATTACGTCACGGCGACCGCGCTGCTCAAGGCAATCGGAACGCAGCAGCTTCTCGACAACATGGACTTCGGGGATGCTTTCAATCGCTGGCTTTCGCAATGTCGGCAGGACGTCGATAAGCGGCTGAGCACGGCAATTGCGCAAGGGCCTGCCGCGCTGGATGTTGCGGCGCATGCCAGTGCGCTTGCCGCATGGTCGGCGCGCAATCCCAGTGATCCGTCGCCGCCCATTCCGGCTAGGCTAGATGGCAAGACACGCATCGCGGTTTTGCCATTCAAGTCACCGGCGGCGAAAGATGGGCAGGATTACTTCGCCGACGGCATTGTCGATGAGTTGATCACAACGCTGGGCCAAGTGCCGCAATTGCTGGTCGCCGGGCGGACATCATCCTTTCACTTCCGCGACACGGCACTTGCATTACCCAAGGTTGCCGCCGCTTTGAATGTCACACATCTGATCGAAGGTTCGGTGCAGCGGCAGGGCGAGCAAGTCCGCGTCCATATCCACCTGATCGACGGCGCGACAGGGTTTGAGCGCTGGGGCGGTCGTTATGACGGCACGCTCGATGCGATTTTCGCGCTTCAAGAGGATGCTGCGCAGGCCGTAACAGGCGCGCTGGCGGAAGCCCTCGGTCTCACTATGCCCGCGCCGCAGGTGCGCCAGATGACACACAGCAAAGCAGCCTATGACCTTTACCTGCAAGGCCGCATGCTCAGTTACCGGCTGTTTGGTGATGGCACTCTCGACGCGGCGGTGACCCTTCTGAACCAAGCGCTCGTGCTCGATCCGGATTTTGCCGAAGCCTGGCTTCTGCTTGCCGAAGTGCATCAACTGATCGCGATTTACACTGCCTGCCTCGACCGTCCGGCGGAATCGGCGCTGATGGCAGCCTGTGTCGAACGCGCGTTGGCGATCAACCCTAATCTGGGGCAGGCCTATTCGCTGCTCGGGTTTCACCAGATGGTGAACAATGATTTTGTCGGTGCCCTCGACCTTGCGTTCAAAGGCTATCGACTGGAGCCGAACAATCCGCAGGTGGCGATGCGGCTAGGTTCCTACCTGATGTTCTGTGGTCGGACCGAAGACGGCATGCGCTATGTCGAGGAAGCGCTGGCGCAGGACCCGGTCGATGGCCGCAAGTTCATGCTGCGCGGCGGCGCACACTTTAATCTCGGAAACATTGACGCGGCAATTGCTGATCACCAACGCTCGGTCGATCTCGGCTTTGCGTCAATGTTTCTGGCGGTGACGACGGCCGCCATGGGCCAGCATGAGCTGGCCGTTGAGCAGTATATGCAGACCCGTTTGTTGCTCAACAAATCGATTTTTCCGCCTGCCGGGACCGCGCCTATGACACAGGAGGTGATGGACGCCTATTGGTTGGTCGCGGCCAAGGGTGTGTGCAGCGGCGTGGCCGAGGATCGCGAGACATATTGCCGCACGCTCGATTTTTTACACATGACGATGTACGATAAGGGAGACTTGTCGATTGCCTTACCCGGGGTGTTCATGGGCTATTTTGACCTGCTGCTCAGAACCCTTGGGGAGAAGATTTCACCGCCCAACATCATGGCACTTGTAGCGCTTTGGGCCGACATCGACCCCATCCGCCAGATTTGGCAGCACCCTGAATTCATCCCCTTCGCCCAGCGCATCGGCTTGGCAGCCGCATGGGACAAATATGGCTGGCC
>JANMPU010000050.1:0-18957 GCA_031369985.1 Sphingomonas sp.
CGCGAGGCGCAGCCAGATTGTCCCGACAGGGTCACGTTGCGCGCCACCCCTGCCCGCGAAACCCGCAGTTTGATCGTCGGACTAGCCATCGCTAGATCAAGCACATCCTCGACTTTGCTGACCGGTGCATAGCCATCGCCGTCGAGTACAACCGGCGTTTCGTCGCCGTTGATCGCGAGCACAGCGTCGCCCACCGCCAGACCCGCCCTTGCCGCTGGGCTGTCCGGGACAATCGCCGCAACGGCAACGTGCCGGTTCAAGCCCAGTTGTGCCTTCGCGCCCGCCCGCTGACTTTTCGGATATTGCGACAATGCCTGCACCGACAGGCCGATCAGGTTCGCCTTGTTCGTGCAAATCGCCGCATTTGCGGTCTGCAACCGCCACGCGATATTGGCAACGCGCGCGTCCTCATCACGCAGGCGCGTGAGTGACGGATCGACGGCAACGGTTGCGAAGAAAGCGAGCGACAACATACCGGCGCCCTACAGACCATTGTGCCTGAACGCACGCTGATCTAGCGGACTGGCATGTTCAATGACACGTCATCCCCGCTCGCTCTGCTCCACACCCGCCGGTCGGGCAAACCGCGCGATATGATCGCGCCGGGCCCGTCGCCTGCGCAACTCCGCAATATTATGGAAGCAGCAATCCGCGTGCCCGATCATGGCAAACTTGCGCCGTGGCGTTTTGTGATTGTGGGTGACGATCAGCGGGATCGGCTTGTCACCCTGCTGACCGACGCCTATCGACTGGAAAAACCGGACGCTGGTCGTCTCGAAATCCAATCAATGGAACAATTCGCGCGGCAAGCCCCGACGTTGGTCGTCGCCCTGTCCTGCCCCGTCGCAGGCAGTAAAATTCCGGTGTGGGAGCAGGAGCTATCGGTCGGCGCGGCATGCATGAATTTGCTCACTGCCGCCCACGCCAGTGGTTTTGTCGGCAGCTGGCTGACAGGATGGCCCGCCTATTCAAACACGGTGCGTGATGCTTTCGGCAGTGAGGGCGAACGTATTGCGGGGTTCATTTTCATCGGATCGCCGTCGCGCGACCTCGATGAAAGACCCCGTCCCGAATATGAACAGGCCGTTCATCTTTGGGCGTGACTTTTCCCCGATTCGGGTGTATTAGCGACGCATGACAGTTGGCGATTCCAGTGAAATCCCCGTATATCTGCGCCTTCGCGGGCATTTGGCAGCGGCTATTCTTGACGGCACCTATCGCGAGGGCGATCAGCTCCCCTCCGTGCGCGCCTTCGCGGCAGAACATGGCGCAAACCCGCTGACCGTCGCCAAAGCCTATCAATCGTTACAAGACGATAATTATGTCGCCGTGCGTCGCGGGGTCGGCATGTTTGTGGCCGATGGCGCGATTGACCGGCTTCGCGACGACGAGCGCAATCGCTTCCTCAACGAAGCCTGGCCGCGCATCCGCGATCATATGAACCGGATCGGCATCGAACTCTCCTCGCTTTTACCACACGAAAGCATGTAAGCGCCTGTATAGCTTTGTCTGAGTAATGGCTCGCCGCAATTTTATGGTCTTTCGAAAACTATTCGCTCGCGCGGCCGAGCCCGAACAACAGGCCTATGCCCTGCCCGCAGGCGAGCGCGTCTTTGCGATTGGCGATATTCACGGGCGGCGCGACTGCCTCGACAAACTAATCGGCATGATTGACGCGGATGATGCCGCGCGCGGACGGGCGGATACGAAGCTCGTTTTTCTGGGCGACCTAGTGGACCGGGGTGCAGATTCGTGTGGGGTGGTCGAGCGCGCGATGCACGTGGCAAAATCCCCCAAGACGATCCTTTTGATGGGCAATCACGAAGAAATCCTGATTCGCGCCTGGGAAGGCGACCGCAAAGCCGCGGGCCTGTTTCACCGCGTCGGCGGTCGCGAAACGATGCTGAGCTATGGCGTCAGCGAAGCCGAGTATGACGCTTGCGACCTTGGCGACCTTGCCGAATTGATCGGCGCGCGGGTGCCCGTTGAACATATCGCCTTCATGCGCGGTTTTATCGATCAGTGGCAGTGCGGCGACTATCTGTTCGTCCATGCGGGCATCCGCCCCGGCGTCGCAATCGAGGACCAGCGTGCTTCCGACATGCGCTGGATCCGCCGCGAATTCCTCGACGATCCGCGCGATCACGGCATGATGGTCGTGCATGGCCATTCAATCACCGAACATGTTGACGAACAGCCCAACCGGATCGGCATCGACACTGGTGCATTCGCAAGCGGGAAATTAACGGCGCTGGGCATCGAAGGCACTGAAACTTGGGTGATTTCCACCTGAAAGTTGCCGCCGCGTTTACCGGAGTGCAACATTGCCTGCATAAAGCGCGGGAACAGTCGCAGCAAAAAGGGGGACTGGAAGCACATGCCAAACAAAGTCCTCGCAATATTCGGCACGCGGCCCGAAGCGATCAAGCTGTTTCCGGTGGTCGATGCGTTGCGCGCCGAGGGGGTGGACTGTCGCGTCTGCGTGACCGCTCAGCACCGCGAGATGCTCGACCAGATATTGCGACTGAGCGGGATCGTGCCCGATCATGATCTGAACATCATGCAGCCGGGGCAGACGCTTGACGGGCTGACGGCGGCGTTGCTTACGAAGCTGGGCGCGATTTTCGATATTGAGAAGCCGGACCGCGTCATCGTGCAGGGCGATACGGCGACGGCGATGGTCGGGGCACTCGCGGCTTATTATCGAAAGATTCCGGTTTCGCATGTCGAAGCGGGCCTGCGCAGTGGTGACATCCACCACCCCTGGCCAGAAGAAGTGAACCGCAAGATTGTCGCCACAATGGCCGACCAGCATTTCGCGCCAACCAAGACGTCTGCGGATGCGTTGCGGCGCGAAGCCGTGCCCGAGCATAGCATTTTCGAAACGGGCAATACCGTGATCGATGCGCTTCTGGCGACGCGGGCGCGCTTGACCGCCGATCCGTCGATGTGTGCTGGCATTGATGCGGTCATTGATCGTTTCGGCGGCAAACGCATCATCGCCGTCACAACCCACCGGCGCGAAAATTTTGAGGCGATGGCCGGGATGGCAGGCGCGATTGCGCAGATTGCGGCGCGTGGCGATGTCGGGATTGTCTTTCCTGTTCATCCCAACCCCAATGTCCGCGCGGCAATGAAATCACTCGATGGCGCCGACAATATCGCGATGATCGACCCGCTCGATTATCCCGATTTCGTCCGGCTGCTCGACCGCTGCCACCTTGTCCTCACAGACAGCGGCGGGGTTCAGGAAGAAGCGCCGACCTTCGGAAAACCTGTCATGGTCATGCGCGAAACGACCGAACGGCCCGAAGGTGTGGCCGCCGGAACTGCCAAGCTCGTCGGCACTGACCCGGCGCGCATCGTGTCCGAAGTTACCGAATTGCTCGACAACACGTCAGCTTATGATGCCATGAGCCACGCCCATTCACCCTTTGGCGACGGCAAGGCCGCGTCACGTATCGCGAAAGTCATTGCGTATGCCGGTTAGCGTTCATCCCAAAGTCTGCGTTATGGGCCTTGGCTATATTGGCCTGCCGACCGCCGCCGTTGTCGCGCGGTCGGGCGCGTCGGTGCTCGGAATCGATGTGCATCAGTCGGTTGTCGATACGGTCAATGCCGGACAAGTGCATATCGAGGAAGTCGATCTCGATGCGCTGGTGCAGGGCGTTGTCTCGCGCGGGCTGTTGCGGGCATCGACGACGGTCGAAGCATCCGATGTTTTCCTTATTGCCGTGCCGACCCCGTTTGACGAAAACCATGCGCCGGACATCGGCCATGTGCTGAGCGCCGCACGGACGATTGCGACCGTGCTGAAAGCAGGCGATCTCGTCATCCTTGAATCAACATCGCCTGTGGGCACGACCGACGCCGTCCGCGACCTGATCGCTGAGCTGCGCCCCGATCTGAAAGTCCCGAAGGCCGGGAACGGCACCGCCGACATATCAATCGCCTATTGTCCCGAGCGCGTCCTTCCCGGCCGTATCCTAATCGAACTCATCGACAATGACCGCTGCATCGGCGGGATCACGCCGCGCTGTGCGCGCAAGGCCTTGGCGTTCTACCGCAGCTTTGTGCGCGGGGCGTGCATCACGACCAGCGCGCGCGTCGCCGAAATGGTGAAGCTCAGCGAAAACGCTTTCCGCGACGTCAACATCGCGTTCGCCAATGAACTGTCGATGGTCAGTGACAAGATGGGCATCGATGTGTGGGAAGTCATTCGCCTCGCCAACCGCCACCCGCGCGTCAACATATTGTCGCCCGGCCCCGGCGTCGGCGGGCATTGCATTGCGGTCGACCCTTGGTTCATTGTCCATAGCGCGCCCGAAATCACCCCGCTGATCCGCACCGCGCGCAATGTAAATGATGCGAAGATCGACTATGTTGTCGGCCATGCGGCGAAATTGATCGAGGCGAACCCCGGCCGCGTCGCGCTCCTCGGTCTCGCGTTCAAAGCCAACGTCGACGATTTCCGCGAGAGCCCCGCGCTCAAGGTTGCCGCTGACTTGGCCAAGCGTTTCGGTGACCGGATCAGCATCGTCGAACCCCATACCGAAGCCCTCCCCAAGGCGTTCGACGGGACCGGCGCAACGCTGACCGACATCGACAGTGCGCTGATGGAGTGCGATGTCATGGTCGTGCTGGTCGATCACGACATTTTCAAATCGGTCCCGCCCGAAGAGCGTGAGGGCAAGATGATTTACGACACGCGCGGCATCTGGTCATGAGCCTTGTCCTCGTCACGGGTGCGGCGGGGTTTATCGGTGCGGCTGTGGCGAAGGCATTGCTGACACGCGGCGATCAGGTGATCGGGATCGACAATCTCAACGATTATTATGATCCCGCGCTGAAACGGGCGCGGTTGGCTGAATTAACAGGGCCGGACTTTACCTTTCACCCTTATGACTTCGCGCTCGACATGCCGCTTGCGGGCGTAGCGTTCGACCGCATTATCCACTTGGGCGCGCAAGCCGGGGTTCGCTATTCGCTCGAAAATCCGAAAGCCTATGTCCAGTCGAACCTTGTCGGCCATTTGAACATGCTCGAACTGGCGCGCGAACGTGAAGTGCCGATGGTTTATGCATCATCGTCGTCGGTTTATGGCAACAACCGCAAGATGCCGTTCAGCGTCGACGACCGTGTTGACCACCCTATTTCGCTCTACGCCGCGACCAAGAAGGCCGACGAGCTGATGAGCGAAACCTACGCGCATCTCTATCGTATGCCACTGACTGGCCTGCGCTTTTTCACGGTCTATGGCCCGTGGGGGCGGCCCGACATGGCCCCGTGGCTGTTCACCAAAGCAATCCTCGCGGGCGAACCGATCAAGGTGTTCAACCACGGGCAGATGCAGCGCGATTTCACCTATATTGACGACATCGTGGCGGGTGTTCTCGCGTGCAGCGACCAGCCGCCGACCGATGATGGGACGGAAAAACCGGGCGGCAGTATTGCCCCCCATGCGATTTACAATATCGGCAATAACCAGCCCGAAACGCTGCTGCACTTTATCGAAGTGATCGAAAAAGCGTGCGGTCGGGAAGCGATCAAGGATTTTCAGCCGATGCAACCCGGCGATGTGCCCGCGACCTATGCCGACATTGATGCCATTTCACGCGATCATGGCTATGCGCCGACGACCTCGCTTGCCGTTGGCATTCCGAAATTCGTTGAGTGGTTCAGGTCACACCACGGCGTTTGATGTCTTAAGCCGGTCGGTGTGTTTCTTTCGGAACTTCGCCAATTTCGGGGCGGCAACCATCTGGCAATAGGGGTTGGTCGCGCCTTCACGTTCGAAATATTCCTGATGATAATCCTCGGCGACATACCAGGGCGCATCGGGTTCAATCGTCGTCACAATCGGATTTGATTGATCAGCCTGCGCACGGGTGATGGCGGCGCGGGCAGCGGATTCCTGTGCGGGTGAATGCGGGAATATCGCGGAACGATATTGGGTGCCGATGTCATTGCCTTGGCGGTTCAGCTGCGTCGGATCATGGATTTCGAAAAAGATGTCGAGGATTTCGTCGATGGTCACAATGTCATTGTCGAAGACGATCCGGATCGCCTCGGCATGGCCAGTGTTCCCGCCGCACACCGCGCGATAAGTCGGGTTGGCTATATGGCCGCCAATGTAACCGCTTTCGACACTCTCGACCCCTGACAGATTGTCGTAGATCGGCTCGACGCACCAGAAGCATCCGGCGGCAAGTGTTGCGGTTTCAGTGGTCATCGGCATTCTCCGTTCGGGTCAGAGATAGGCACGCCCGATCAGGCTGCAAGCTCTTCGGCACTCAAATCGTAGAGCAATGCCGAACCTGCTGTTGCCGCGGCAGCCTTGCCCAGCGCTTCGGGAACCAGGTGGTCAAGATAGTAACGCACCGTTGCGCGCTTGGCCTTGTCGAACGTGCTGTTCAACGTTGCCGCCTTGCCCTGCTTCGCCATGAGACCGCCACAAGTCATCACGGAAACCATGTCGAGGAACGGATAGCTCCCCGCCAGCCGGTCGTTCATGCTGGCGCCAAGCATATAGTCCGCCGCGCTTTCAACTGCATCAGTGAGGTGCATCAGCGCCGCCTCCCCCGCTCCATCGGCGCGGACTTCGGCAATCAATGCCTTTAAGGCCGTGCCGCCGTCCCCCGTCAGTTTGCGCCCGACAAGGTCTGCGGCCTGAATGCCATTGGTCCCTTCGTAAATCGGGGCGATGCGGATGTCGCGGTAATGCTGGGCCGCCCCCGTTTCCTCGACAAAGCCCATCCCACCATGGATTTGCACGCCCAGCGACGCGACTTCGCAGCCAATGTCCGTGCCGTAAGCCTTGGCGAGCGGCGTGAGCAGATCGACGCGCGCCTTCGCGCCCTCCACGCCCGCATGGGCACGGTCAACATAGCCCGCCGCCGAATACACCAGCGCCCGCGCGGCTTGTGTCAGCGCTTTCATGCGGAGCAGCATCCGGCGGACATCGGGATGTTCGATGATTGCCGAGCCGCCCTGAATGCGGTCTTTGGCATAATAAAGCGCCGCCTGCGTCGCACGCTCGCCAATCTGGACGCCTTGCAGCCCGACGTTCAACCGCGCATTGTTCATCATCGTGAACATCGCGCGCATGCCGCCCATTTCGGGGCCGATCAACCAGCCCTTGCAATCGCCATTATCACCGTATGACAGCACGCATGTCGGCGAGGCGTTGATGCCGAGCTTATGCTCGATCGACGCGCAGCGGACATCATTGGGTTCAGTGAAGCCGCCGTCCGCCGCCAGGCGGAATTTGGGGACAAGGAAGAGCGAGATGCCCTTAGTCCCGGCGGGTGCGCCGGGCGTGCGGGCGAGGACCAAGTGGACGATATTGTCGGTCAGGTCGTGGTCGCCGAACGTGATGTAGATTTTGGTGCCGGTAACCGAATAACTGCCGTCGGCATTGGGGGTCGCGGTCGCCCGCACAGCGCCAACGTCCGACCCTGCTTGCGACTCGGTCAGGTTCATTGTGCCGCTCCATTCGCCGGTCACGAGTTTGGGAAGATAAGTCGCGCGCTGATCGTCGGTGCCGTGCGTGTGGATCGCTTCAATCGCGCCGACGGTGAGCATCGGGCAGAGCGTGAAGGCCATGTTCGCGGTGCCCAAGCCTTCAAGCACGACTGTTGCGAGACTGAACGGCAGTCCCTGCCCACCGAATGCCTCGGGTCCGTCAAGCGAGCCCCAGCCGCCCTCGACATAGGCCTGATAGGCGGACTTATACCCTTCGGGCATCGTGACCCTGCCATCCGCCCAGCGCGCCCCGACCGTGTCACCAATCCGGTTGAGCGGCGCAAATTCGCCCGCCGCAAAAGCTCCAGCCCCTTCGAGGATTGCATCGACGATGTCAGCATCGACGCCGAGGTCGGCAATCCCGGTTATAACGTCGAGGACGAAGCGTTGTTCGGCAATGGGCGGGTTGTACGTCATGGGTGTTCCGACTTGTGTGTACTCGCCACGGCCTATAGCGCGGGACTGCGATGACCCCAAACACACGCATTGTCCCTTACGGCACAGCGGCGATTGCCGAAGCTGCGGCGTTGATTCTTGAGGGGCAGCCCGTCGCGGTGCCGACCGAGACGGTTTATGGACTCGCCGCAGACGCGACCAATGGCGAAGCGGTCGCGCGGGTTTATGAAGCCAAGGGACGACCGAGTTTCAATCCGCTGATTGTTCATGTCCGCGATCTGACGGCGGCGGAACGGATTGGCGTGTTTGACGATACGGCGCGAGCACTTGCTGAAGCGCACTGGCCCGGGCCGCTGACGCTGGTCGTGCCGCGCCGCGAAGATGGTGGCATCGCATCGTTGGTGACCGCAGGCCTCGGCAGCATAGCGATTCGCGTTCCGGCGCACCGGGCGATGCGGGCAGTGCTAGCTGCGACGGGCAAGCCACTCGCCGCGCCCAGCGCCAATGCGAGCGGCACAATCAGTCCGACGCGTGCCGCGCACGTGGTGCGGACGTTGGGAGGTCGAATCACTCTGATTGTTGATGATGGACCGTGCGAAGTTGGGATCGAATCGACGATTATCGCAAGTGATTCAGGTGTATGGCGGCTCTTGCGCGCCGGCCCCATTATTATTGCGGATGCAGCATTAGCAAAGGGCGGCCCCATTGAAGCACCCGGACAAATGGCGCAGCATTATGCGCCGTCTAAGCCGGTACGGCTCAATGCCAGCGCAGCCGACGTGGACGAGTGGTTGATTGGGTTCGGGGAGATCGAGGGAAATGCCACTTTGAGCGCGACCGGTGACATGATCGAAGCGGCGGCCTCACTCTTTGATCGGCTTCACGAAGCTGATCTATCTGCTGGACGGGGTATCGCAGTATCGCCTATCCCCGAGCGCGAAATCGGGATCGCGATCAATGACCGATTACGTCGCGCGGCAGCATAATATGACGGCATCAAAAACAGCTCGTGATCGTTTTATCGCGCAGGTCGCATGTTGCAACGCAAAAAATGCTTCCGTGCGTAACGAAACGGTCTAATGGAGCAGGCATATGCTCGTCGAACTAAATGCAGGACGAACTTAATGAATTTTGAGCCGGGCCGCCTTCAGGGGGCGGCACGATCAGCGGGGGCAGCCCAGTCCATCAGGTCGGTCGCGCCAAATACGCGGTCGGTAACACTGCGTATCCGTGCGTTTGCGTTGCTCGCATTGATCGACAGCCTTTGCATTGTCGCAAGCTTCGTGGTCGCTGCGCTGCTAAGAGACCGAATCAGTTTCGACAATGAATGGGCAGTCATCGTCGGTGTGCTTATTCCCGTGTATTTGGCGGCAGCGACAAATGGCCATGCGTATTCGGTTCGCAACCTCGAAGAGCCGAAACACGCGATCTGGAAGGGCCTGCAGTCGCTAGCCTTGGCAATCACAGTTGTTATTTTCATCGCCTTTTTCTTTAAGGCGAGCAATCAGTTCCCACGGACTGTTGTCGCGATTGGCTCAATCTTGTCCGTTCTCTCGCTCGCGACGGCACGCTATTTCTTTGTCCGCAATACCGACTGGATCATCGGCAAGACGCTGTTCCATACGATTGTTATCCGCGAGGGCGACCACGCACTGCCCCTTGGTCGTTACACGTTGATGGAAGCGCCGCAGATCGCATTTGACCCCGGCACACACGATCCGATGCTTTACGAGCAATTTGCGAAATCCCTCGAAAGCGCAGACCGGGTCATTGTTCTGTGCGATCCGGATCGCCGTGCCGCGTGGGCGCAGGCGTTGAAAGGCATCAATATCCAGAGCGAAATCGCGGCACCTGAACTTGACGAGCTCGCGCCGCTTGGCGTCGGGATGCACGACGATGTTGCGACACTGATCGTGGCGAAAGGGCCGCTTGGCCTTTTCGACCGTTTCGTCAAACGCTGTTTCGA
The DNA here is from genome assembly GCA_031369985.1 of Sphingomonas sp. Taxonomy (GTDB): domain Bacteria; phylum Pseudomonadota; class Alphaproteobacteria; order Sphingomonadales; family Sphingomonadaceae; genus Sphingomonas_O. Next base: position 9,887 of record JANMPU010000050.1, read on the forward strand.
CGTTGTGGTTGCAGGGGTCGCCATTGTCGCCCTGTCGCCATTGTTGGTCGTAATCGCGCTCTGGATCAAACTTGATTCGTCCGGGCCCGTCCTGTTTCGTCAGACGCGAATCGGGCGCGCAAACCAAATGTTCGAGATTGTGAAGTTTCGCAGCATGGCGTCCGACGCCTGCGATTCGAGCGGCGGACAATCGACCGCCCGCAATGACAGCCGCGTGACGCGCATCGGTGCTTTTATCCGCAAAACGAGCATCGACGAGCTGCCGCAACTGATCAATGTTCTGAAGGGCGATATGAGCATTGTCGGCCCGCGCCCGCACCCTCTCGGATCACGTGCCGCCGACAAGCTGTTCTGGGAAGTCGATGATCGTTACTGGCACCGGCATGCGGCCAAACCGGGGCTGACAGGCTTGGCGCAAGTGCGCGGCTATCGCGGCGCGACACCTTTGGAGACCGACTTAACGGACCGATTGCAGGCCGACCTTGAATATCTCGACACGTGGTCAATCTGGCGCGATTTGCAGATCATCGCGATGACGTTCCGCGTCCTTGTCCATCGCAATGCGTATTGAACGAGCCCGAGTCGTGGAACCAATAACTGGTCTAGGGATTTGTTAATAGTTGCATGGGTAGTGCGATTTTGTTTACCAACACTTTCGAAATATGGTGCGACGCGTCATTTTTGGTTGTTAAGGTAAATTTTCGGGCTATATGCCCTTGCGGCTTTGATATTTTGGTGCCATGAAGGTGCTGGGATGTGAGTTAAGACGAACGAAAAGGGAGTTACACATGCGGTTTTCAAAGTTCCTCGTTGCCATGTCGGCAATTTCGATGGCAGCAGCACCGGCACTGGCCGCATCGGCTAATCCGGCGTCGAGCCTGTCGGTTGCACCGACTTCGGTTCGTGCACCTGCGAAGGCGAATACTTCAAAGGGTGGCGGCAGCAGCATTATTATCGCTGTTCTCGCTGCTGCAGCAGTGATTGCTGGTATCGTGATCGCAGCAGACGGCAGCAAGAGCCCGTAAGCTGTTCGACCCGAAAAATTAAAGAGATAGCGGTTTTCGGACCGCTATTTTTTTGGCTTTTTTAGACGATTTTGACTTTTTAGATCATGTTGAGAATCTGGCAGCGACGTTCTTTTGATACGACACGTTCTGCGTTATGGGCGCGGCCACCCACATATCGCCCCGCTTTCGGACGTTTCCAATTCTCGAAAAAATCAAGCCGCTTCTGGTTCGAACGTCAATCGAATCGGCGCGCTATGGGGATCATTGCGTATTGCCTCAACCGCCGTGCGTCGCGCACTGTCCTGTGCGTCAACAATCATGTCATTGCGGACAAAGCTCATCTCGACAACCAACGGATCGCCGTTGGCATCAACGCCACCGTAATTATTGCCGTTAATGCCAATAACCGAAAAACCGCGCAGAGCATTGATGAACTTCACGAGCCGATCATAGTGCAGATCAATATCGTGAAACTCGAAAACCATCCCCGTAAACCGGCCAATATTCGCAATGATATCATCGAATATCCGGTATTCGGCACCTTCAATATCGACCTTAAGAAATATCCCGGTGTCGGGCAGCGTCTTGAGTATCGCCGCTAGGCTCGTTTCGCCCTGTCCATCGAAGCCAATTTTTACGCGCTGATGCTGCACATCACCTTGGAAAAAGCGCCGGTATCGAAAATAGTTGAAGACGGCTCCAATTCGAAAGAGCACCGCCTGTTTCAAAGCATTCAGCATCCAAAAGCGTGCGTTGACGCTATGGTCAAAACAAATGATCGCCGCACCACTGAGGTCGCGGAATGCGGCCTCAAATCGCCAGTCATCGTTCAGGCCCATGCTGAGCAAAGTGCTTGATGCTGTTACCGATCGCCGAGATACAACATATCCGCCATCACCAGCTGCACCGAGGCGAAGCAAGTCGTCGGCCGGAATTGGTCTCCAGGCTGAAGGCAACATTCACATAACTCCGCTTGTATATGCTTAGAGCCCGTCGACGATAATTTCGGCGCGCTCGCAATCAAATGACATTTTTATCGAACAATGCAAAAAGCCTTGCAACGGATGGCGCACGCTTGGCAAGGGGATGCAACGGCACCGAAACATTTCGAACATGCAGACGCCATGAGGATACAGAACATTACGATTGGGCGTCGAACATTCCATCCAGCGTCGCAACGCGCATGCTGGGTTTGACCAATGAAAGCGCCTGACATTGTGGCAAGTGGTAGTTTCTAGATGAAAAAATTAAAAAATATTGCTTTTGTTCTAGATAATTTTCGATTGATGCATGTCGAGCAAATTGACGCCGTCGCTTATCATGTTCGCGGCAATCGTCGCGTTTTTGGATTTTCGATTTTTTCCAAAAATCTGATGTATGATTTTGATTCAAAATCCGAACAATTTTTTACTCGGGCAAATCTATTTTCAGATTCCGAAAGAACAAGTTTGTCATCGATACGATCAATTTTTGCGTTAATTAAAGCATCAAGATCCAAAAACATCGGTGTTTATTATATCTCACACTATGAACGAAGGTATATATTTGTATTTTCAGCCATTGCGAGGATCATGGGCAAAAAGGTTATTCTATTAAATGACTCTAAATTTGATGACTATCCGCGATTTTTTTGGCGCGAGTTAGGCAAAAGAATTCTGTACCTGCCGTATAGTGGTGGCATTGCCGCAAGCGTGCGAAGTGCCGACTATCTGAGGTTCCTTGGCGTCCGAAGCGATCAAATCCGGATCAATTGCTATACCGCCGATGTTGAACGTATTCGCGCCGCAGCGAAGGAAAAAGTTGCAGCGGATGAGGTGGCCTATGCCAACCGCAATTTCCTGTGCGTTGCGCGTCTGGTTCCCAAGAAAAATCTGAAAATGCTGATCGATGCCTATGCGATTTACGCGCAAGGCCGTGCATCGGCGCGAAAGCTGATTTTTTGTGGCGATGGAAGTCAGCGCGAGGAATTGCTCGACCACGCAAAAGCGCTGAACGTCGAAAGCGGAATCGAGTTTCGTGGCAATCAGCCCAGCGACGAAATTGCAGCGTCGATGGCACGTTCGCTTTGCCTGGTTCTTCCCAGCATTGAGGAGCAATTTGGTATTGTGGTTCTCGAAGCGCTCGCGCTTGGCCTGCCCATCATTCTGGCGGAAAACTGCGGCGCGCGTGATCGTCATGTCCGATCCGGCGTCAACGGCTTTGTGGTTGAGCCCGACAACCCTGATGGTCTAGCATATTTTATGTCGCTGCTGAGTAACGACGAGGCGTTATGGCAAAAGATGTCGGTGGCGTCATTGGCATATTCGGATCGAGGTGACACCGCACGTTTTGTCGAGTCTGTCGTTTCATTTCTCGACTGAGGCCATCGCGCGGCCACCATGCCTGCTTTTGGTGTCAGTAGAGCCGCCGAAGCCTGTGCACATGCCAGCCGATAACTGCCGCAAGAACCACGTCGGTCAATAACAGGCTCAACGCCGCACCGACGAGGCCGAGCAGCGGCACGAGATACCAAGCAACAACCAAACCCAAAGCTGAGACCACCACAATGTGCGGCGCAATAGCAATGTGGTCGTGGCTTGCCGTCAGCAGCCCGGCGCTGAGATACCATAAACCATGAATGACAATGGTTGCTGCCATAACCCAGACCAGCGCTTGTGAGGGTTGAACAGCACCACCGGTCCAGATCGATACGAGTTGCGACCCGAACAGCGCAAAGCCGATGCCCGCAGGAAGTAACATGCCCCATGTCACCACCATGTTAATTCGCCAATAGCGTCGTTCTGCGACCGCATCGCCGCGACCGCGAGCGCCCGAAATTTCGGGAATAAGTGCGCGACCCGCAACGCCTGCAACCAGAATCGCCATCCGGCTTGCCGTCCGGACGGGAACAAACGCGGCTACCGCTGCCGCCCCTAATACACCCCCGATCACAAGCGAAAGACCCTGCAAGCTCAATGCGAGACCTGCTGGAATGGCCAACACGCCCAACGCGGCCGGCATTAGCCGCCGAACCTCCGGACCAATTGATTGCGGTATGGCAAAATACATATGTGGCTGGAGTCGTGTCATCTGCCAATAAATGACAGGCAATGCGAGCGCCCTGAATACGAGTGGCGCCGCAGCGGCGATGACAAGATTTCGCGTTACCGCCGCTGCACCCAGCGTCAGGAGTGCTTCAACCAGCGTGCAGGCATCATACATCAATGTGCCACGTGCATAATGGCCCGTCGCCCGGAGTGCGGCGACCGGGAGCATCGATATGATGCAAAGCGATGCATAGCCCGCAAGCAACGCGGCCGCCCAAGCATGTGGCCGCGCCGCCGCCGTCCAAATGCCCGGAACGGATAGAGTCAGTCCGACGATTACAACTGAAAGAACTGCCACTGTCGAAAACAGGCCAATCACGACTGCGGACGTTGCCTGAAAAACTGCGACAACCCCCTTCTCGTCTCCAGCCGCATGCCGAATGGCCATGTCGTTTGTCGAGGCAGTGACGAGACCAACATCAGAAAGAATCAGATACGTCGGTATGGTCGAGAGAATTAGCCAAATCCCGTATGTCTCGAGTCCGAGCGTATGCGCCAAAACGGGTACTGAGATGAGCTGAATCAGCAATTGCGAGCATATTGCAAAAAGATTGGCGGCACTGCCCTGAGCGAGACGACTGGCGCGTAGCGAGATCAACTTTTCCCATATGACCGAACGCCCGAGGAGCGTCGATTTATTGCGCAAACGCTCGTTTTGTTCTTGATGAAAATCGGGCGTGGGCATTTCGACGCTATGCGGTATCGCGAAGACTTAAGCCATATCCAGCTTGGCGGTTGTCAGCGATGACGGTCGAGCAACGACCTCGTCCGGCTTTGACAACCAAGTCCGCGCGCTCAACGCAAAAAGGAAAATCCACAACACATAGGGGTAGAGGTTCAGATTGATAAAACGATCATTGACCATCGTCATGACAACCACAGGAGCGATTGAAACGAGCTTCCATCCGTGAATTTGGAAAGCGCGAAATGCCAGTAAAAACATCCCAAGAAAAATGAAGACCGACAACAAGCCCATTTCGGCGAGGCCATATAAAAAGAACTGGTGAGCCCCGAGATCCTGTGTGGCCGTCACCCAACCGAGCCCCTGGCCGGTCAACGGGCGGGCCATAAATGCATCCCACGCCATTTGCCACTGATCCCCTCTGCCGCCAAGGCCGGAATCAATGCCGCGGTATGCATTATCAAGCTGCATGGCATCGATCACAATCGGAATGCCCACGATCAACGCAGCGACGGCAAACGGCACCATAATGATCGTCCACCACTGCGTCCTGCGCGACCTTGACGTCGTATACATCTCTCGAGCAGCGCGCAGGGCAACGACCAATGCAATGGTCAAAAGGGCTGATCGCCCCTGCATGACAAAGGCAGAAGCGAACATCGGCACCGTTAGCAAAACAAAACGGCGGATCGTCAACGAAATCGCGCCGCAGAGCACGCCAGCTGTCGCGATTTCACTACCGAGATTGGGATGACTACCATTGAAATAATAATGCCGTCCCCAAACGACATCAATTTGTCCAAGTCCCGCAAAACCCAAGTACACCAATGCTGAGGTCGCACAAATATAGGCGATCCATCGAAAATAACTTAACAATTCTTCAACAATAAGCATTAGCGTAAAAGAGATATGCGCCAAAAATCCGAGCACTTGAATAGTCGACTGCATTGATGGTTCTGATGCAAAAATAAGCGATAACAAACAAAGTGCAATGAATGAAATAAGAATAGGAAGCTGAACGATCGCTATCGAATCGCGTCGAACTAGCCAAGGAAGGCACGCAATTTTTGCGAAAAGCACAGCAATCTGAATAACGACTGGCTCTATATTCAAAAAATAAGCTAAGATAGCGGCAGAGTCGGCAACTGCTATAAAAATTGGCAACGCATTTCGCATGGATGTTAAGCAGCTTCCAACTTAAATATACTTCCGACGAACAGCCCGAAGGACGGCTATCGCTTCGGAGGATCGCCCGAAGGTATATCATCTGTCTGACGCCGTTCAACCCGCCCCGTTTTCGGCTGCCACACGCGCACCCAATCGATACGCATCGGTTGACCACCCGTTGCGAGGACCAGCATCAATCCCTGACGATCCATAATGTTGAAACGAACGTCGATGCTTGATGGCGGCGTTGCATCTCCCGAACGCCACGTCACGCGGGGGCCGACCGCCCTTCCGTTTAAGTAATTCTGAACATAGCCAATCTGCTTGCCCGTCTCAGGCACCCATTTCTGACCGTAAACATTGAAGTCCGACCATTTCCGTCCCTTTGGAAGCGGAATGACTCGGCGTGGATCGTCAGCATTCGACTGATCGCACCAGCGCCCCTTGCTGCACAGTTCCCAGCGACCGTACCATTCCCACAACGTTGCGAAGTAAGCCTCCCGGTTCCAAGCAGGATTATATTCGAAAAAATCGTTCTCGATGAAGCGCATATAACCTATGGGCTGACCCGGCCACTGCGCTGCGCCGCGCAAGGGCATATGTTCAATTGCCATGCTCCAGAACGATGGCCATCCTGACGCAGTGGCGAGCGAATCGGCACCCACGGCAATGCGGGCTTCGAAATAGGCACCATTCCTGAAAGCGCGTCCGACCCAACCGGCGTTTCCGCCCGACGGTGCCGCCGATTGAATATGTGCCGGTTGCGCCTGCGTTCCGGTCATCGTCAACACCCCGTTCTTTATGGACAGCGTCGAAGCAGCCGTTGTGAGGTCGCCAAAGAAACGCGCTCGAAACCACTGAGCCCGAGGATTCGTTGCTTGGTCGGCAGCAATTGAGGCAATACTATTGAACTCGTCGGAAAATGAGAGGCGATATCCCTCGAGTCCGACAGGTCGAGCGGGCGGCGCTGCACCAGCGAGCGACACCCCAGCGCCGCTGAAAAGCGCGAAGCCAAGCCAGCGGGCGATTAGCCCCGGCGAATTACGAGTGCGTCGATCCACGGCGTCACATTATCCCGGTCAAGCGGCGCACTGCGCGAAATGAGCAGCCATACTGCCGGGCATCCACTGATCGGCACGGTAAAGGCACCGTCAATCTCGGCTTTGATTGCGCCGGCTGAGAACTGGAAGTTTCCAAGCGAGGCAGCAACTTTATCGGCGCAAACCAGCGAGATCGTAGGGGCCGTCGCCGCATCACTTGGCATCTCGCCGCCCTGCGCATTGAAACGATATTGCCCCGGCGGCAGCATGAGCAATTGGCGCGCCACAACGCCGTTCCGTCCATTCTGTGCGGTCAGGAACAACGACCAATCGCCCGCACCGTCGCCGCGACGGTCGCGCATCGCACCGAGATCAGCTTCATCCAGAAACAACCAGTCAAACGGTGCCAAAACGGGCGAGGCATCAAACCCGCCGTCACGAACGAAATTGGCCGACGTCGCCGATTTGCCGGTCGCCGACTTAAAAAGCGCGTAGGCCCTGGTAGGCGCTCCCCCCTCAACCAGCGATACCATGGTCTGTTGGAGGAAATTGCGTTCTCCTTCTTTTCTCGGATCAAGGCGAAGCGCGCCCATTGTCATAGCCAGTGCCTCTGGCGCATCCGAAGCATAAATGAACTTTTCGGCGAATTCGCTCCACCAGAGCGGGCGCCTCGCCAGCATTTTCGAAAGCGGCACAGAGACCGCAGGTTGCTTTGCAGCTTCGGACAGAATCGGAATTAATATCTCGCGCGCGCCGAGATTGGTGCGCAGGGCGCGATCATAATGGACAAGCGCGCCATCAATGTCATTCGCTGCAACATTTTTTTCGATCAGCCACAGCTGCGTTGGCAAATCGCGGCGTGACAGGCTTTCGGCATAGGTGATCAGCCTTTTGCCCTTTTCATCATCACCGGACACGGACGCCACGAGGCCCAATGATCGGATCGCGACAACATTGGCCGGTTCGCGCTGAACCACCATGGTCGCGAGCCTTTGCGCTTCCTTCAAGTCGTTGGCTGTTGTTTTTGCACCTTCTAGGTAGGCGCTCGCCGTCGCCGCCTTAATGCTGTTTCCGCTCCACAACGGCGCATAGGCACGAGCACTGACATTGGCACCCATCAAGTTTACGGTGAAGGCAATCGTGAGCCAAGCAACTAGGGCTGCCACAATTGCGATTGTTCCTAGCACTGGCAGGCGAGGCCAACGGCCTCCATTGGCGGCTTCTACCGTTCGACGCCGCGCCGCCATGTCAATCAAGCCTTCATGGCGTTCTTGTCGGCATTCTTATCGCCATACGTGTACCCGTAATCATAGCCATAGCCATAATGCGACCGCTTGGCATCAAACTTGGTCAGGACAACGCCCATAATGGGGGCATTTGCGGCCCGTAGGCGTTCGATGGCGACGCGGGCCATGCTCTTCTGAGTGCCGTGTGATTCCATCACGAACACGGCCCCTTCGACCTTGTTACAGATGAGCGGCGAGTCAGCGAGGCCCATCACCGGCGGACCGTCGATTACGACGTGATCGAACTTGGTGAGCATCAGTTCAATGAATCGGTCAAACCGTTCGCTCGCGAGCAATTCGGGCGAACTGGGCGGCATAGGTCCAGCGGTCATGACCGACATGGTCGGCAAGGCGGTCGGATAAATTGAATGCGATACATCATCGCTGCCCGACAGGAAGTTGCTGAGCCCAGTCTGGTTCTTGATCTCTAGCAGATGGTGGACCGACGGCGAGCGCATATCGGCATCGACCAGCAGCACTGACCGCTTCGAGCGCGCGATCGAGCTTGCCAACGCGAAGGCGGTAGTCGACTTGCCTTCGCTCGCACGCGAGCTGGTGACTGCCAACGAACGCGGGATGCCGTGGTCGGTCGCAAAACCAAGGCTGGTCTGGATCGACACATAGGCCTCGGCCACTGCCGATTTGCGATCGGCAAGATCTTCATGAACGTCGCCCGCCGTGCCCTTCGGAACCGTTCCGAGCAGCGGCAGACCCAGATTCTTCTCGACCTCGCTTGGATCGCTGATGCCTTGATCAATCTGTTCGAGAGCAAAAGCCAAACCAATGCCCGCCAGCGCGCCGAG
>JANMPU010000019.1:0-4357 GCA_031369985.1 Sphingomonas sp.
ATCACACGCCCCACGGACGACGAGCGTTGGCACGGCTGCGGTGCTCACCGGCTTGAACGCCAGTTTTTCGACCTGTTTCAGGATCAGGCGATTGGCGTAAAGATTGCCCCCGCCCGACAGTGCCGGCGGCGATACCGTCGCACCTTTGCAGACCATCGCTTCGATCAGTTCTGCGGCCACTGTTTCATCGAACGCCCGCCCCGCCTCAGCTTGTGACAGCTTCGGTTCGGCATCCGCGCCGGATTTGTCGATGAGCCCAACTGCCGCCATCACGGCCTTGCTCAACTTGACCTTGTCGCGGTTGGTGACAGCATAATTGCGGTTCACTTTCGTCCCCGGATAGGTGCCGGGCGACGTCAGCACCAATCCTGCGACCCGATCCGGAAAGCGTGCAGCGTAAATCGCGGCAAGGCTCGCGCCATAGCTGTTGCCCCACAGGACAAGCCGGTCCTGCCCGAGCTTGACGCGGAGCGCTTCAAGATCAGCGACGGCGCGGTCCAGCGTATACTCGCGCGCAGGCAACCGCTCCGACTTGCCGCCGCCAGCTTGGTCGAAGTAGATTGTCGTGAAGCCTGCGTCACGGAAAGGCAGGCCTTCGGCAAAGCGCCGCGCTTCAGTATAGAGACCGGGGCCGCCGTGGAGAAACACAACGGGGGTCGCGCGCGACGGCTTGGGCGATGGCATGGTCCATGTCGCAATGCGCGACCCCGTCGTCAGTGTCACCACGACCGGCTCGGGTGACGTTTCGGCCTGTGCAGAGACAGCGAGCAGGGTGGCGGCGATGGAAGCCAGGCAGATACGATTCATGCCTGATGGATTGCCTTAACCACCATATAGCTGTCCAGCCCCTCGCTCCCACCTTCGCTGCCGAAGCCCGAGTCCTTCACGCCACCAAAGGGCGCGTCGGCGACCGAAATGGCGAAGGTATTGATGCCGACCATCCCCGCCTCAATCGCGTCGCCGAGTAGGTTCGCGCGGCGGCCATTTTCGGTGAAAGCAAACGCCGCCAAACCGAGCGGGAGGCGGTTGGCTTTTTCGATGGCCTCATCAAATGTCTCGAACTGGGCCGTGACGGCCACGGGGCCGAAGGGTTCATTGCTCATAATATCCGCGCTGTCGGGCACGTCGGCAAGCAAAGTCGGCTGAAAGAAAAATCCTTCCGTGCCCCGTTCACCGCCTGCTACGACCCTCGCGCCCTTGGCTCTCGCGTCCTCGACCAGCGCGCCAATCGCCGATGGACGACGGACGTTGGCGAGCGGTCCCATCTTTGTGTCGGAGTCGAGGCCTCCACCGGTTTTCACGCCGGCCGTGCGCTTCGCGAAGCCTTCGATAAACGCATTGTAAATCCCTGACTGGACATAGAAGCGCGTCGGCGACACACACACTTGCCCCGCGTTGCGGAATTTCTGCGGCACGACCAGGTCGAGTGTCTTTTCGAGATCGCAATCATCAAAAATCAGCACCGGCGCATGGCCGCCCAATTCCATCGTGACGCGCTTCAACCCCTCGGACGCCAGCGCCATCAAATGCCGCCCAACAGGCACCGATCCGGTGAAGCTGACCTTCCGGATGACGCGCGAGCCAATGAGGTGACGGCTGACGGTATCAGGCACGCCATACACGACCTGCGCGACGCCGGCGGGCAATCCGGCATCAACGAGGCAGCGCATCAGGGCGGACGTGCAGCCCGGCGTTTCCTCGGGCGGTTTCGAAATGACCGAACAACCGGCTGCCAGCGCAGCGCTCAGCTTCTTCGCCATCAGATAGACTGGGAAATTCCAGGGCGAAAACGCCGCGACTGGCCCCACTGGTTGCTGCACAATGATCGACCGCTGTCCCTTCGGGCGGACCAGCACGCGGCCATAATTGCGCTTCGCTTCCTCGGCATACCAGTCAAACAGTTGCGCCGACCCCGCAACTTCGCCGCGCGCTTCGGCAATCGGCTTGCCCTGTTCCATAGTCAGCGTGCGGGCAATATCCTCGCTCCGTTCACGCAACAGCGCCGCCGCCTTATGCAATATACCCCCGCGCGTTTCGGCATCGGTGTCGCGCCAGATTTTGAAGCTCTTGTCCGCCGCGTCCAACGCTTCGTCGAGGTCGGCCTTACTGGCCAGCGGCACTTCGCCAATCGTCCCGCCGGTCGATGGATCGACCACCGCCTGATGCTCGCGGCCCTCCCCCACGCGCCAGCTGCCGTTGACGAAAAGAGCGAGGTCAGGGGTATAAGTGTCGGCCATAAGTCTCCGTTGACCCTGAGCTTGTCGAAGGGCTCTGCCGTCTTTAGCCTCCCCACCTGAGAATAACAGGTCAAACGGAGAGTGGCATGAGCGGCTGGGAAACAATCACGACCGGCCTCAACTTTCCCGAAGGACCGGTCGCCTGCCCCGATGGCAGCATCATCGTGACCGAAATTGCGCTTGGCCGTATCACCCGCTGTCTCCCCCACGGCACGACCCAGACGGTTGCGGAACCCGGCGGCGGCCCAAACGGCCTCGCCTTCGGACCCGACGGGATGCTATATTGCTGTAACAATGGCGGCTTTGACTATGTTGATACGGGCGGTCTGCTGATCCCCCACGGCATTGCCAAAAACTATTCGGGCGGGCGGATCGAACGGATTGACCCCGCCACGGGTCGCGTCGAAATCCTTTATAAATCAGGCGATTTCGGTTGCGCGTTGCGCGGCCCGAACGACATTGTGTTTGATGATGCAGGCGGTTTCTGGTTCACCGATCACGGCAAGAATGACATGTCGGCGCGCACCCGCGACATCACCGGGATATTCTACGCAAAGGCCGATGGCAGCCATTTGGAGGAAGTCGTCTGGCCGAGCGAAAACCCCAACGGTGTCGGCCTCTCCCCCAATGGAAAAACGCTTTATGCAGCCGAAACCTACACCTGCCGCCTCATGGCCTTTGCGGTCATTGCGCCCGGCCAAGTCGATCTGACTCAGGGCCTCGGCGGCGCGGGCATCCCGCTGTACCGCCCGGCTGGGTATAAATTCTTCGACTCCTTGGGCGTCGAAGCGGGTGGCAACATTGCCGTCGCCACGATTGGCGAATGCGGGATCAGCGTGGTGTCGCCAGCCGGTGAACTCGTTGAATTCGTCGCGACCGATGATCCGTTCACGACCAACATCTGCTGGGGCGGCGATGACATGATGACCGCTTATGTCACCCTCTCTGGAACCGGGCGCTTGGCAAAGCGGACATGGGCAAGGCCGGGATTGCGCCTGCGTCACGCACAACCTATGCCGCGCCGCAGCACATAGTTCGTCAGTAGGGCAAAGCGATGAACAAGATTTTTCCGGACGCCACGTCCGCACTCGACGGGTTGTTGCGCGACGGCATGATGATATGTTGTGGTGGATTTGGGCTGTCGGGAATGCCCGAACGGTTGATCGACGCGATTGAGGCGTCGGGCGTCAACGACCTGACTATTGCCAGCAACAATGCAGGCATTGACGGCGTTGGCCTCGGCAAGCTGCTGCGTTCTAGGCAGGTGAAGAAAATGATCTCTTCCTATGTCGGCGAGAATAAAGAGTTTGAGCGGCAATATCTGGCGGGCGAGCTCGAAGTCGAATTCTGTCCGCAGGGGACGCTGGCCGAGCGGTGCCGTGCGGGTGGTGCGGGCATTCCGGGTTTTTACACCGCGACCGGTGTCGGCACGCAAGTGGCCGAGGGCAAGGAAGTGAAGGCCTTCGACGGCCGCGACTACATCCTCGAACGCGGCATTTTTGCTGACCTATCCATCGTCAAGGGCTGGAAAGCCGATGAAAGCGGCAACCTCATCTTCCGCAAGACAGCGCGAAATTTCAACCAGCCGATGGCGACCGCAAGCCACATGACGGTGGCTGAAGTCGAAGAAATCGTTCCCGTCGGATCGCTCGATCCCGATGCGATCCATGTGCCCGGCATATACGTCAAACGCCTGATCTGTGGCGCGCCTTATGAGAAACAGATTGAGTTTCGGACGGTGCGCGAACGGGAGACCATGGCATGACTTGGACGCGCGATGAAATGGCCGCCCGTGCCGCAAAGGAATTGCGTGACGGTTATTATGTGAACCTCGGCATCGGCATTCCGACGCTGGTGGCGAACAACATCCCGCCCGGCATCGAAGTCACGCTGCAATCCGAAAACGGCATGCTCGGCATCGGGCCGTTTCCCTATGACGACGAGGTCGATCCCGACCCGATCAACGCGGGCAAGCAGACGATCAGCGAACTGCCGTCGTCGAGTTATTTCGGGTCTGAGCAGTCATTTGCGATGATCCGCGGCGGGCATATCGACCTGACCGTGCTGGGCGCGATGGAAGTCGCGGAGAACGGCGACATCGCCAACTGGATGATTCCGGG
>JANMPU010000027.1:0-20981 GCA_031369985.1 Sphingomonas sp.
GCCGGAACTGTGCATCGTCATTTCAAGGCCGAGCCGATCTGCTTCCGCCGCTGCAAAGCGCAGCATTTCTTTCCATTCGGGCGTGTGATAGACAATGCGCTTGTCCACGAATTTCGGCATGCTGAATTGGCCGGACGAAAAATCACCGATATTGGCGTCGAATTGATGGAAGCCGCCGATGCCCACGCGCTTCATCCATTCCAGATCGGCGGTAATGCCTTCTTTGGTCACGTTGCCGTTCATCCAATGCCACCAGACGCGCGGTCGCGCGCCATTGGGTGGATTTTTGAAACCATCGTCGAGGGGGTCGGCAAGCGCAGGGGCAGAGAGGGCCGTTGCGGCGAGGCAGGCAAGGAGCAACGGGCGGCGGCGCGAACGCATTGACAAGTCCCTTTCTTTATGATCAAAAATGATCATTAAATCTTTGTTATGATCAAAGCATCTTTGTGGCCGATCTGCAAGCGCCGTCTCACGCAATCCGCAAAGCAACGCCAGCGCGTTCGATCATTTGCGCCGTCGCGTCCGAAATGCGGGCGTCGGTGATGATCATGTCGACCTCGTCGAGGCCGCAGACGACGTTTCCTGATGGATCATCGAATTTGCTGGCATCGACCACGATGATGACTTCGTCGGCACGTTCGATCAGGCGACGTTCGGCGGCGACCAGCACGACATCGGCCTGCATGATGCCTGCAGGGCCAACCGATGCTGCCCCCATGAATAGACGTGGTCCATGAAAGCGCGGCATGCCGTCTTCGCCGAAGACTGATAGGATGATGTTTTGTTCGGGAAACACCGCACCCGACGGCACCAATATCCGCGTCCCCGCCTGATTGATCAGCGCCGACACAATATGCAGCGAGTTGGTCAGCACGTGCAGGCCCAGCCCCGCGAGGTGCGGACACATTTGCAGCGTCGTCGATCCGCCGTCGATCATCACGCCTTCGCCCGGTGCACACATGGCGGCGGCAGCCTTGCCAATTGCTTCCTTTTGCGTCCGGTTGCGAACGATATTTTCGTGAAAGGGGAAGCCCGAGAGGTGCAACGCGTTGGCGGGGACTTGCGCATCGCCCAGCGCCTTTATCCCGCCGCGCACCCGCGTCAGTTGTCCGTCCTGCGCCAGTCGCTCAAGGTCGCGGCGGATGGTCGCAGGCGATCCATGTATGCGTTTTTCGAGATCGCGGAACGACACAAAGCCCTGCTCGCCGAGCAGGCCCAGGATAATCGCTTCACGTTCGTTGGCGTGCATGCGCAGTATCATGCGGGGCAGCGACCGCGAAATCAATCAATTTCGATCAAACTGTGGGTAATCCGAACCCTCGGCGCAGCGCATTGAGCTTCGTCGCTTCAAACCAATCGCCCAGCTTCAGCTTGCGCATCATCGCGACGCCATCAAAGCCGTGGAAAGCGCCCGGCACCGCAATCAGCTCGGCATTCACGGCCGCTGCGTTCAATCGCTGCGCGTAATCGACATCTTCGTCGAAGAATAGATCTAGCGTTCCCACGCCGATAAATGCAGGTGGCAAGCCTTTCAGATCGATCACGCGCGCAGGCACAGCACCTTTTGGCGCGCTTGCTTTGCCAGGCGCAGTGCCAAGGAAACTCTTCCACCCGAAGCGGTTCTGCGTTGGTGTCCAGATCAGGGTGCCGACATGCGGCGGCATTTTCCGCGATGTCCCCGTCCGGTCGTCAAGCATGGGATAGATCAGGCATTGGAAACAGACCGGCACTTCGCCCCGGTCACGTGCTGCAATCGCCAGCAGCGCCGCATGCCCGCCGCCCGCACTTTCGCCCATCACCGCGATCTTGGCCGGGTCTGCGCCAATTGCGTCGGCGTTTGTGTGCAGCCATTTCAGCCCCGCATAATTATCCTCGATCGACCCGGCAAAAGTCGTTTCGGGCGCGAGCCGATATTCGACCGACACCGCCACACAGTCGAGCTTTGTGCAGAGCGTTTGAAGTCCGCGCACCGATGACCCGGCCGATCCCACGACATAGCCACCGCCATGCATGTGCAGGATGGCGGGGCGCTTCGTTCCCGGCTTGGCGTTGATGATGTAAATGGCGACGTCGGGATGCCCTTTGCCGACCGGAATGACGCGTTTCTCGAAAGGCACTGTGTCGAGTGGTGGCTGGCTAAACAGTGGATTGGGTTTGCGCAGTTGCGACAAATTCGCGCGAGTCCAAGCGGGGCCTGCCTTCACAAATTGTTCAACGAACGGCACGACGTCGCGCAATTCAGGGTGGATCAAGTTCATTGGTGTCCCCATCTCTTCAGCGGCGGTTGCCCGAATCGGGGCGGCGGCAAGCCCCGTCAGCGCCGCGCTACCCGCGATCCATTCTCGCCGGTTCATATGCATGCCTGCCTCCCGTTCAAACAATGCCTGCGCCCAGACCAACGGTCTTGCGCTCCTGCGCTTTGCGGGCACGTTATCCACTCGCGCAATAGGCGGCAATCATGTCTATCGCGCCGCCTGCCACCAGCCGCGCCATGGCGAGAATAGGGGGAGATGTCGGTCTTATACGCCCCACGCAACGCCTGAAACGCGAGCATCGTGTCATTGTCATTCTGCGCCGCCGTCAGTGCCGCGCGGTCCACCAGCAGCGCTTTGGCATAGTTCGTAACAATGGCGTCAGCACTCGCCACCATGCTTTCAATGGGGTCGGTCACATTATGCGACTGGTCGATCATATTAGCAGGATTGAAACCAGCACGCGGATTCAGTTCGGCCTCGACCAGCTCGTTGAAAACGAGGAACAGTTGGTGTGGATTGATGCTGCCACTGTCCGGATCATCATCGCCATATTTGCTGTCGTTGAAATGGAACCCGCCCAGCTTTCCGAAACGGTGAAGCCGCGCGACAGTTTGCTCGATGTTCACATTGGGCACGTGGTGGCTAAGGTCGACGAGGCATTGCGCTTTCGGCCCCAGTTCTTGCGCGGCGAGGATCGATGATCCCCAATCGCTGATCACGGTCGAATAGAATGCAGGTTTATACATCTTATGTTCGAGCAGCATCCGCCAGTCGTCGGGGAGTGCGGCGTAAACCTTTGGCGACGCATCGAGATAGCGGTCAAGGCCGTCATAGTCGTCGTTGAGTGCACCCATGTCCGCCGCATTGGCTTCAGATATCTGTTCGGCGGAAAGCGGGCGAGTCATGGCTACTTTACAAACGCCTGTGCATTGCCGGCGTCAACATTGATCATATTGCCAGTACTTTTCGCCGACATCTCGCTTGCGAGGAAATACACTGCCTCGGCAACATCTTCGGAGAGGACATTGCGTTTCAACATGGAACGCGCGCGGTAATGCGCTTCGAGTTCCTCACCCGGATCAATCCCATGCGCGCCCGCGCAATCCCTGCGCCAGTCGCCGTCCCAGATGCGGCTGCCGCGGATCACCGCGTCGGGATTCACCACATTGACGCGGATGCCATGCGGAGCCCCTTCGAGCGCCAAGCATCGCGCAAGATGGTTTGCTGCTGCCTTAGCACTCGCATAGGCAGACGCGTTCGTTGCAGCAGCAATTCCATTTTTCGATCCGATAAACACAATCGACCCACCGCCCGACGTCTTCATCATAGGGAAGGCGGCGCGCGCGGTCAGGAAATAGCCTTCGGCCAAAACGTCATAATTTTTGCGCCACAATTCGACCGTCGTTTCCTCAATCGGCGCGGACGATGCGATGCCCGCGTTGGCGGCAAGGATGTCGAGCCCCCAAATTCAAGTGCTTCGGCGTCATCGGACCAGTGCGCGACTTTGTCCCGCGCGCCGGTCATCAATCCACGCAATTTTGGCGCGAGTTTCGCAACCAACGCCGCGCGATCTGGATTGGGAAAGACAACTGAACCGCTAAACGCCACCTGCGCACTCAGGCGCTCGTTCAAATAGTGCGCCGCTTCGGCAATCAGCGCGATGATGTGTTCATAAGCCGCCTTCGCAGTATCCGCCCGCCCCAGATCTCGCGTGTCGCCGCTTCGCCGCCTGATGACGCCGCCAATGCGATGATCGAATCGGGATGAACGTGATCGACATGCGCGAAGGGGAGGAGCGAATGCAGCGGCATATCAATGCTTGCCGCGCGCGCGTTCAGATTGAAGGTGCAATGCGGCAGATAACCGACCATCTTGTCGTCATCATCCGGCCCACCATAATGCGCCTCCAGCCAAAGCAACTTGTCCTGATACAGCGTGGCAAAGCCATCGAGCGTCATCGACCCGATATCGCCGCCAGATCCCTTGACCTACAGGACATTGACGGTTTCGTCGGTCAACGGATCGGTTTCAATCAGTTTCTCCGACGTGTTGCCACCGCCGAAATTTGTAACCGTCAGGTTGCTGCCGAGCGGATTTGAGCGATAGAGCAGTAATTCTGCGGGTGTTTTCCCCGCCGCTTCCGCGTCGGACCAGCGGCTTTGCGGCACGGCAAAGGGAATCGCGGCGGAAGAGTTGATCGGTCGCTACGCATTCACCGTTGAAGAACCTATCAATGGGGTAGGCAAATTTCAATCATATTCGATAATGATTGATCAAATTTGATTAGATAATGGGGGGCGGAGTTTTGGCAGCGGGCGCGATCATCCCCGTTGCACATGGCGCAGCGGTGGCGGCAATCCGCAACGGACAGCTTGCTTTCCCGCCGGTCGATTATGAAGCGCCGATTCCCGACGGCGTGATGGCCGCCTATCGCGCGTAGCGTGACCCGTTTGCCGAAACTGCATCACCTGCTTTGCCCAACGGTCTTAATCTCGATGCACAACTGCTTGCGCTCGGCGACCGCATCGACCGCATCGACGGCGCGACGCTGGTCCTATGGCCGCAATATTGGGCGTGGTTTCTGGCGGGCGTCGCGGCTAGCGAATTGACGAGCTTTGGCTGTCACAGCGACTCGTGGAATCCCGCGATCGCCGATTTTCGACGACGGCCAAACGCCGCGGTTGGGCAGGGCAATTCGCGGCGATGGCCAAAGCCGGCGACGTTATCGGCACGCTCAAACCCGAGTTTGGTTTGGGCGATGACGTCAAAGTCTATGATGGCGTTCACGACAGCAATGCCACACTCGTCGCTGCGCATGCATTCCCCGAAATGGCGGGCGAGGCGACGGTGCTGTCAACCGGCACTTGCTTCGTCGCGATGCGCACACGCGACCGACCGGTAGCGCTGAATACGCTTCCCGAAGCCCGCGATTGCCTCGTCAATGTCGATGTGGCAGCACGGATAATCCCCTCGGCGCGCCAGATGGGCGGGCGCGAGATCGAAGTGCTCGGCGGGCGGATTGATCGGCCTGAAGTTCAGGCTGCGATCCTCGCCACGATCAATCTCGATACGATGGTCCTGCCAAGTTTTGCCCCCGGTTGCGGCCCGTTCGCGAACCGCAACGGCGATTGGTCGAACCCGCCTACGGATCCGATTGCCCGCGCTGCGGCGGTCTGCCGTTATACCGCGATGATGACGCATGTTTTGCTCGATCTAATAGGCTCGCGCCGTACGCTGTTGGTGGAGGGCCGCTTTGCCGCGTCGGAAACCTTCGTGCGCGCGTTGGCTGCGCTCCGTCCCGATGACACGATCTATGTCGCCGATGCTGACAATGATGTTTCGTTCGGCGCACTTCGGCTGGTAAACCCAACCCTCAAGCCAATGGGCAATCTCACTCGCGTCGCTCCGCTCGACCTCGACCTGACGAGCTATCACGCCCGTTGGCTCGAAAGGGCCGCCGCATGACCCAGGCCTCGACCAGCGACTATCGCGAGGCCGCGCGCCGTCGCTTGCTGCGCGTCCTGTCCGATTATGTTGACGGCGGCTCCTGCGCCAAGTGAAGCTTGCACGGAACAGCGCCGACCTCGCCACCATCTTTTGGTCAGCAACTGGCGATGCCCTTCGCGCTCGCGCCGATCAGCTTGGCGGGGATGAACGCCCGTCGCGGTGAAGTCGAAGCTGCCCGCGCCGCCGCATCGGCTGGTGTGCCCTTCACGCTATCCACCGTTTCTGTTTGTCCGATTGATGAAGTTGCCGCCGACATCACCAAGCCCTTCTGGTTCCAGCTTTACATGATCCGCGACCCCGCGTTCATGCGCGATCTGCTCGCCCTAGCCAAAGCGGCAGGATGCCCCGCGCTCGTCTTCACAGTTGACATGCCGCAACCGGGAACTCGCTACCGCGATTACCGTTCGGGTCTCGCCGGTACCCCGGGCATCAGAGGCGCGCTCCGCCGCGGTTTTCAGGGCACAATGAAACCTCGCTGGGCATGGGATGTCGGGATTCCTCGGTCGCCCCCACAGCCTCGGCAATGTCGTGCCCATCCTGAAAGGAAAATCGGGCCTCAGCGACTTCTTCGCGTGGATGCGCAAAAATTTTGATCCCGGCGTGAGGTGGGCCGATCTGGATTGGGTGCGCTCCGAATGGAACGGGCCATTCATCGTCAAAGGCATCCTCGACCGCGAAGACGCGCGCCTCGCCGCCGATCATGGCGCGGATGGCATTGTTGTGTCGAACCATGGCGGGTGCCAGCTGGACGTTGCGCCCTCCACCGTTCGCGCGCTGCCGCCAATTGCCGATGCCGTTGGTGACCGCCTGACGGTTATGGTTGGTGGCGGCCTTCGTTCCGGCATCGACGTCGTGCGGATGCTCGCATTGGGCGCGAAGGGCGTGATGCTCGGTCACGCTTGGGCGTTTGCGCTGGCGGGCGACGGCGAAGCGGGTGTGGCACACATGCTGCAATTGATCGAAGCCGAAATGAGCGTCGCGATGGCGTTGACCGGTGTCACGCGCATCGAAAACATCAACGAAAACACATTGATGGGGGAGTAGGGACGATGACCACCGCAACGGCGCAAAAGGACAATTGGCGCAGGGATCGGCGCGCTTGTCGGCGGGCGGCTGTGCGACAAATTTGAGCGAAAACGTATCTATCAATGGGATATGATCGTCTACGCGGTGGCACCGTTGATGATCGTGGTCGATTTCCTTTTGCCGAACAAGCGCCTTGACGATTGCCGCGGGAAGCATTCGGGCGTCGCGCAAGCGCTCTGGTATCTGGGGCCGGTGGTGGTGCTCTTGATGAGCCTCGCTCTTACCAGTCTGGGCAGCCTCGGCGCACGGATCGTTTTCGCGCATTTGCTGGTGATTCCGCTGGGCCTCACGATCCTGCGGTCAAAAATGCGCGAGTCACAGAAATAGGAGGAAAGTCAGAAAGCCGAAGCCAAACCTGCGCCCGTCTCGACCCTGTTCAAAGCGCCGTATTTCGGCTCGATCCTCGGCCTTGTCGGGATGTATGGCTTCTGGAACCTATGAGCGGGAACGAATGGCTTTTTCTTCCCTTACATCCGGTAATTCGGTGGCGGGTTTGGTGCGCAGAGTTTCATTCAAATGTGGAGCGCCGAACAATTCCCGACGGCGTTGCGGGCAACGACACAAGGGGTATGTTTCGCCATTGTCCGCATTGGTCTCGGGATTTTCAGCTTCTTTGTGCCGCTGCTGACCGCCACGGGCTTTACGACACTCGCATGGGTCCTGACCGGGTTCCTGATGGTCAGCGGCCTGATCGGCTGGGTCTGGGCACCACGGAATGAAGGGAAATCGCTGGCGCAGCTGGAGGCGGAACAAGTGGGAGCCTAAAACTCCCCCGCCAAACGGTGCAACGCGCCGCCGATCATCCCGCCGATTTGCTCAGGCGACCCGCGCGCTAGTTGCAGCGCACCTACGGCAACGCTGGTCTCCACAACATCACGACACCGCTCGAATCGCCGCGTCGTGTAGGCCGAAAGGCTGTCCTCAACCCCACGCTCCGCAACGCCCAATTCCTCGGTCAGCGCCAGCGCATCCTCAACCGCCATCCCTGCACCCGACGCGAGATGCGGCGTCGTTGCATGTGCTGCGTCGCCGACCAAAACCACCCGCCCGGCATGCCATGGCGCAGGCTGCACGGCGGCTTCCAAGGGTCGATAATTGATCCAGGTCTCATCATGCATATGATCACGCATCCATCCCGCCGACCCGCCAAAGGGCTTGAGGCGCTCGCGCATGATGGTGCGCAATTCATCATCGGGAATGACGCGCTGGTCGCTGTGCGGGGTTAGCAGCCACAGATAGACACTATCGGGGCCGCAGGGCGTGATCCCCGCCGTATTTTCGCCACCAAAATACATTTCGCCGCGGTCAAGCATCGGCGGCTTTGGCGTCACAATCCGCCAGCAGCCTTGGCCAGTCTGTTTCGGCGCAACGGCATGAGGAAACACCAGCGCACGGATGCCCGAATAAATCCCATCGGCCCCGACCACGAGGTGATAACGGTCGTTCGAACCATCCGTAAACGTGACATCAATGCCGCTATCGTCACTGACCAGAGTCGCCACACTGACGCCCAACCGCACATTTGTATTGAGCGCTTTCACCCGCGCCTGCATGATCCGGTGTAGAACAGGCCGCATGATTCCGCCGGTTGCGGGCAATCCCTCCTCCAGCGCGGGCTCATCCAGATCGTGCAAATGCACCCCGTCAAATCGGAAAATCCGCGCGCCTGATGTAATCGCCCCCTGCGTGCGGATATCTTCAAGCAGCCCGAGGCGCTTGTAAGCTCGGAGCGTCGGCCCAGTAATCGTAATTCCCGCGCCATAAACGCGCCATTCGGGATCAATGTCGATCAGATCTACATGCACACCCGCTTCACGAAAACGGATCGCGGTCGCCATGCCGCCAATGCCGCCACCAACGATCAGGACTTTTGAAACGATCTCCATAGCGGTGGGGTATAGCGCCATATCGCCCCGGTGAAATGGATTGGCTGAATAAGTCCTATCCACGCAATCGGCGTGACTTGGACGCCGCGCCGTCCCAAAACCACCGCATAAAGATAGGGGAGGACTATATGCGCCACTTTTTGATGACCACGACCGCGCTTGCTTTGGCGGCGATGCCGGTTACCAGCTTTGCGCAGAGCGCAGCAGGCGCGGAAAGTACGAATCCTGACGAAATCATCGTCACTGCGCGCAAACGTTCGGAAAGCCTGCTCGACGTGCCGATCCCGGTTTCGGTCGCAACGGCGGCGCAGCTCGCGCGTGACCAAGTTCGTGCCATCAACGACCTGTCACGCGTTACCCCCGCGCTTGAAGTCAGCCAGACCTCTGGCGGCGAAGTCAACGGCGGCGCACGTCTGCGCGGCCTCGGCACTGGGGCGTTCAACGCTTCGGTTTCGCCCTCAGTCGCGTTCGTTGTTGATCAGGCGGCACAGGGCAATCTGGCCTTTCCGTTCCTGTTCGATCTCAACCAAGTCGAAGTGTTGCGCGGGCCGCAGGGGACTTTGTTCGGCCAAGGCGCGTCGGCGGGCGTAATCAACGTCACGACTGTTGCGCCAACAACCGAACGCATCAAAATCAGCGGCGGTATCGATTATGCGGACAAAGGCAGCGTCGGCTCTGAAGTCACGGAAGTCGTTTCGCGCGGCGCATTCAACTTGCCGCTGGGTGAAACGGCGGCGCTGCGTGTCGCGACGCAGTGGAAGCGTGAAAAGGGGCTGCAGACCAACCGGGCGCTCGGCGTTGATAACGTCATCCGCGACATGGGCTTCCGTGCGCGCTTGCTGGTCGAGCCAAGCGACGTTCTTAAGATCAATTTGATCGGCGAATATACGCAGACGAAGACGAATGGCTGGAATTTCTTTGCGATCAGTATTGCGCCAACCGCGAACACAGTCATCGATCCCGATGGGCCGGGACCAGCACCTGCGTTGCCGGTCCGCATTTATTCGACAAATTCGTTCACCGATCCTGCGGGCTGCAGAATGCCAGTCATCGATGCGCGTGCTGAGTTTTATTGTGAGGATACGCAAGCGCGGTTCCGCAACACCACCGTCAACTTCTCAGGTATTCTCGATTACGAGCTTTCGGACGCCGCGACGCTAACATCGGTAACGACATACCGGAAAAGCGAGCGCCAGACGTTCACTGTCAATTTCTCGCGCCGCTTGGGCGTCGCCGCGCGCCAAGAGAACCAAGAAGACGATGCGCGCCAGTTCAGCCAGGAATTACGCGTTGCGGTTAAACAAGACGGCTTCGACCTTGTCGCAGGGGCATTCTATTCGAACTTCCGCACCGAAACGACGCCGATTGATGACAGCATTGGTTATGGCAACACTGCATTGGGCCGTCGCACAGGTTTCAGCGTCTGCATCAACAGCGGCGCATTCTGCCCCGTTCCGCTCGCGCTGTCCTACGAGTTGACGAAGAACAACGTCATTGCGGCATTTGCCGACGGTACCGTAAAGCTCGGCGATGCCATCGACCTGTTCGGCGGTCTTCGCATTTCACGCTACAAAAACAGCACGACCGCACAGGCGCGCGGTGCGACGACAACGCCCTTCCGGACTTTCGAGTTCGACGAAACGAATTTGTCGGGTCGCATTGGTCTGCGTTACAAACCGTCGCCCAATTCAACGATCTACGGTTCTTATGCGCGCGGTTACAAGCCCGGTGCCAATGTCGTACCAACAATCGCGGCCAGTCCGATTACAACGCTCAAACCCGAGCTGTCCGATGCACTGGAACTTGGGGCAAAGATTGATGTGGGACGGCTGCAATTCTCGGCCAACGCCTTCTACACGAAAGTCGCCAACTTTCAGGTTCAGCAAAGCGTGTTTCAAGGTGTGGCGCTGGTCTCGGTCGTCAGCAACGTCAGCAAGGTCGAATCAAAAGGATTTGAAGTCGGCGTCCTTGGCAAAATCAGCGACAATTTCTCGATCAACGCCGGCTACCAATTCAACGACGTAAAATATCCGACAGGCTATCTTGGCGATGACAGCACGGCGACGGTGCCTGTCAACCTTGGCGGCACGCAATTCCTGAACGCGCCAAAGCACAAGCTAACCATCTCGGCGGACCTCGGTATTCCCGTTAGCGACGCACTCGAATTTTATGGCAATACCAATATCGTCGTCAAAAGCTCGGTGCTCCTCGCCCAGCGTGGTGATCCGCGCTTCCGCTATCCGGGCCACACAACAATCAACCTGTCGGCCGGTGTTCGTGATCCCAATGACAAATGGCGTGCAGGGATTTTCGTCCGCAACTTGACGAAGCAACGCGAGCCGACCGCTTATCTTGCGAGTGACTTCGCAGGAACGCAGGACGGCGGCATCCGTGCGTGGCCGGTCGCTGGCTTGACCGCGCGAGTTGTCGGTTTCTCGCTCGATTTCAAATATTGATGCCGCGCGCCGGTTGGTTATGAGTATCGGCCAACTGGCACCTGTCATCATTACTGGCGCAGGCGGTTTCGTCGGTCGCGAACTGGTGCGGCTCTTGCTTGATCAGGGCGCGTCTGTGGTTGCGCTCGACAACGCGCTCCTAAAAATTGCTGCACCAATGTTGCGCAGCATAACTGGTGACATTGCTGCACCTGAAACCCGCACTGAAGCCTTTAACCACGGCTGCCACGCCCTCGTTCACCTCGCCACAGTCCCCGGCGGCGCTGCCGAAGCCGACCCCGCCGCCTCACGCCGGATCAACATCGACGCTATGTATGATCTACTCGACGTGGCCAAAGCATCGGGCAACAATCCGCGCGTTGTTTACGCCAGCTCGATTGCCGTGTTCGGCGACTCGCTCCCGCCGTCGGGCGTAGACGACGACACCCCGCTTGCGCCGAAAATGGTCTATGGCGGGCACAAAGCTATGATGGAAACTGCCGTTGCCATGATGAGCCATCGCGGCGAAATCGACGGCGTGACCGTCCGCCTCCCCGGCATTCTCGCGCGACCCAAGGGGCCAAGCGGCATGAAGTCGGCCTTTATGAGCGACCTTTTCCATGCTCTCTGCGCGCGTGACCCGGTCGTGTGTCCGGTGTCTAATGGGGCCACGATTTGGGCCCAGTCGGTGACGGCCTGCGCCGCCAACCTCGCGCACGCACTCACGCTCGACAGCGCGTTGATGCCCGTCACTCGCGCCGTCACGCTGCCCGCGCAACGCATCACGATGGGCGACCTCGCCGCCGAAATTGCGCGGCAAACGGGTGCCTCGACCGACCTCGTCACCTACGATCCCAGTCCGTCCCTCGAAGCCGCCTTTGGGTCGCACCCGCCGCTTGCCACACCCGCCGCCGAGCATGCGGGCTTTGCCCATGATTGCGACCTTGCTACGCTCGTCTCGCGCGCGCTTGCGGTGATCGCGCGCGATAAAGGAGAGCGATGATGCGATTCCAACGGCTTGATCTCAATCTGCTGGTAGCGCTCGACGCGCTCCTTACCGAACGCAGCGTCAGCCTTGCGGCGGATCGCATTTTCCTGTCGCAATCCGCCACATCAAGCGCACTCGGGCGTCTGCGCGATTATTTCGGTGATGACCTCCTCGTTGTGAAGGGCCGGCAGATGGTGCTTACCAGACGTGCCGAGGAGCTGGTCGAGCCGGTCCGCGCGGTGCTTGACCAAATCCGCTCGACCATTTCGGTCTCGCCGCCTTTCGATCCCGCAACAACGGACCGGCAAATCCGTATCATGGCATCGGATTATGTGACCGAAGTGCTGCTTGCCAACGCGCTCAACGAACTGGCCACGGTCGCCCCCAAGATGCGCTTTGAAATTGCGCCCATGGCGGAGGGGCTTAGCGAAACGCTCGACCGCAACACTGTCGATATCATCATCACCATCGATTACGCGATGTCGCCCGATCACCCGAGCCAGATGCTGTTCGAGGATGATTATGTGGTCATCGGCTGGGCGGGCAACCCGGCAATGGCGGGGCCGATGACGAAGGAACTCTACTTCGAGCTCGGCCATGTGACCGCGCGGTTTGCTGCGGCCCGCATTCCCGCGTTTGAGGATTGGTTCGTTCGCCGCCAGAAACAGCAACGCCGCGTCGAAATGGTCGCACCATCGTTCCTGTCAGTGCCCGGGCTGGTCATCGGGTCAAACCGGATTGCGACCGTCCACCGCCGCCTGGCGGAGCGGCTCGCCGAATATCTTCCGCTGATCGTCCGCGAACCCCCGCTTGCGATTCCGCCAATCCGAGAGGCCATTCAGTGGCATATCTCGAACAATAATGACCCTGCGATCCGCTGGATGGTTGAACGGCTGATCGTTGCGGCGGGCACGCGCTCCGACGACGATGGCAAAGTCATCCCTATTGATGGCGTCCGCCCCGACACGCCCAGCCACGCCGAAATCACGCAGCAATGGCAAACCAATTTTGAGGGGCAGCGGAAATAATGACCGACGCTACCCGGCTCGACGGCAAAGTTGCAATCATTACCGGCGGCGCGGGAGGTATTGGTGCGGCGACGGCACGATTGATGACGGCGCGCGGGGCAAATGTGGTGATCGCTGATATTGCATTCGATGCTGCGCAAGCCCTTGCGGCGGTGCTACCGGGCGCGCATGCGATGGCCCTCGACCTTAATCATCAATCATCGATCAAGGCGATGGTTGCCGACACCGCCGCTAAGTTTGGCCGGATTGATGTACTGCATAACAATGCCGCGCTGCTTGGCCCCGACATCGCGCAGGCCGATGGCGATGTGGAAAGAATGGACACCAATCTGTGGGACCGCACTTATCGTGTGAATGTCCGCGGGACAATGATCGCCTGTCGCGAAGCCCTGCCGCATTTGCGTGCCACCCGGGGGTGCATCGTCAACACCGTGTCGAACCTCGCCCTCCAAGGGCATATGATCCAAGCTGCCTACAGCTCATCAAAGGCGGCGATTATCCAAATGACGCGCAGCATCGCGGCAAGCCACGGCAAGCGCGGCGTCCGCTGCAACGCGGTGGCCCCCGGGATGACGATGACGCCTGCGCTGAAAGAAGCGTTCCCCCCGCCGCTGCGCCAAGTCGTTGAGGACGAAACCCTGCGCGACCAAATCGGCGAACCCGAAGACATTGCCGAAGCCGTCGCGTTTCTCGCCTCGCCCGCTGCGCGTAACATCACCGGGCAAGTACTCGTCTCAGACGGCGGTTGTGCCAGCCATGTGCCGGGCCTCGCGGGGTTCCGGTCTTTCTTTGAGGGGCATTAAGTGAGCACTTACGACATTGTCGTCATGGGCGCGGGGCATAATGGCCTGACCGCCGCAGCCTATATGGCGAAGGCGGGGAAGAAGGTCCTAGTCCTCGAATCCAAACCGCATTTTGGTGGTGGCGTGTCGACGCGTGAGCTGATCACGCCCGGCTACTGGCATGATGAGCATTCGAACGTCCACATCATGATTCAGGGCAACCCGATGCTGCGCGACGACGAGCTAGGCCTGCTGAGCAAGTTCGGGCTCGATTACATCTACCCCGACCTCGTCCACGTCAGCATCTGGGAAGACGGGACGGTCATCCGCAGCTACAAGGATCTCGACCGTACCTGCGAAGAACTCGCGCGCACCACGTCGGCAAAGGATGCGGAGGCCTATCGCAAATTCGTGAAAATGAGCCAGACCGCCCTGCCGATGCTGATGGCGGGCCTCTACACGCCGCCCTTTCCGCTGGGCGCGTTCGTCGCGATGATGGATCAGAATGAGGAAGGGCGCTTCCTCCTCGACCTCATGCAGCGCACCGCGCTCGACATCGTCAGCCATTATTTCGACAGTGACCTGCTGCGCATTCATATCGTCCGCATGGTCACTGAAAACCTGCAAATGCCCGATGAACTTGGCACCGGCATGGGCGCGTTCGTGATGCCTGGGATCATCCACACTTTTGGGTGCTCAATGCCGAAAGGCGGATCGGGGTCGCTTTCCAAAGCACTCGTTCGCGCGATCAAACATTTCGGTGGTGAAGTGCGCTGCAACGCCACCGTCAAGCGCGTGATCGTTTCGTCAGGGAAGGCAATCGGCCTCGAACTCACCGACGGTGAGACCTTCATGGCAAAAGATGGCGTCATCGGCGCGATCCACCCGCACAAGCTGCGCCAGTTTGTCGCCGAAACGCCCGAACCCGTGCTCGAACGCGCGGAACGCGTCACTCAATCGACTTTCTCGATCAATCTCACGCACCTCGCGTTGAAGGAGCAGTTGCAGCTGAAAGTCGGCAATGATTGCAACGCGATGATGACCGAATTGATGGATTTCTACACGGTCCGCGACATGTGTCTTGAATATGACAAGCTCAAGCGGGGCGAGGTTTCGCCGCGCCTGATCGCGGGCGGCGACAATGCAATCTTCGATCCCTCGCGGGCGCCCGCCGGCGGCGGCGTCTTCTACGGCGTTAACTTCGGCCCTTATTATTTGCATGATGGCGGGCCGTCGGCTTGGGACGCGCAGAAAGAAGAACATTCCAATCGCGCCCTCGCGCAATATCGCAAATTCTTCAAAAACATGGACGACGCCAACATCATTGGCCGCATAGTCAAATCGCCGCTTGACCATGAACGCGACAGCCCGAACAGCTTCGTCGAAGGTGACGCCCATGGCTGCGCGCCATTCTTTTACCAGTCATCGGGCCACCGCCCGACGCCCGACTTGGGCAGCTTCCGCGTGCCCGGCGTCGAGGGGCTCTACCTCGTCGGCCCGTTCATGCACCCCGGCGGCGGCGTGTTTGGTGCAGGCCGCGCAACCGCGATCCAGATGATGGACGACATGGATTTGGACTGGGAGAAGATTTGCGGGAGGGCCGTCCAATGAGCGACGCGAAAAAGAAAGCCCCCGCGATGACCATCGTCGACGGCGCGGACAAGGAACTGATGACCGTCCGCCGGATCGAACGCGAAGGTAATGCGCTGGTTATCCGCGGCAAGATTTTCGGCGCGATGCCGATGGTCGCGAAACTGACCCCGGATCAGGCGCGGGCAGCCGTTAAACTGCTTGATGCCAAGACGATATGGTTCTTGCTGACCTTGTTGTTTCGGCGCGGCGCTTAGAGGCTCGCACTTCCTGCCACCCATTTTACCGTCAACTCGATCCCGCTCCCGATCGGCAGCAACATGGTCTGCAAGTCATCTTTCGCTTGCACCGCCGCACGGTATTTCCGCACATCATCGCGTGCTTGCGGGGGATAAATCATGTTGTCCGCCGCGATGATCGCTTCCTCGGACAGTTTGCCGTAAAATGCGTCGAAGCAAGGCAGATAGAGCTCTTTCCAGATATCAAGCAGAATGAAATCAAACGGCCCCGCATCGGCTTCGATCAATGCCACGGCATCACCCAACCGGAAATCCACAACTCCTGATAATCCAGCCCGGGCAATTTCGCCTTTCGCATGATCGTGCTTGAAATCAGCCAGTTCAATTGTGATTACCGTCGCGCCCACCGCCCGCGCGGCGTCGGCAAGGAACAAAGTCGAATAGCCATAGCTCGTCCCCAATTCGAGAATGCGCTTCGGCTTCCGCGCCAAAATCAAACTATGCAGGAACGCGCCAACTTCCGGTCCCACCGGTAACAAAAACTCGTCGCGCATCGCAAAGCCGCTCGCGCCTAACGTCCGCTGCCGTTCCTGTTCCGCAGCATTGCGCGCTTCATAATCGGCATAGACAGTGGCAACATTGGGGTCGGTGAAATGCACGCGTTTATCCTTCCACAAACTCGATCAAATTCCCCGCGCAATCGCGCAGAAAACACCCTTTTCCGAATTCCTCGCGCACGACGAACGCGACGTCCGCGCCTTTCGCTTCCATTTCGACCAGAAACAATTCCAGATTATCGACCTGAAACGCGACATGCTTGTTACCATGCGTTTTCAAATCGCTGGGTGGATGCCGCCGGTCGGGAGGGAGAGGGCTTGCGCCTTCGACTTCGAACAACTCAAACCGCAACGATCCTTTGCGGATAAACGCCGAATGCGCCCGCGCCGCGTCAATATAGAAACGCTTTTCGAGCTCAAACCCCAGCACGCAGCCATACCACTCGATGGCGTCGTCAAGGCTCGGCACGCTGACCCCGCCATGATGGAATGTGAAGTCGGCCATCAGTCCGCTGTCCAGCCGCCGTCGATGACCATGCTGCTGCCCGTCATCAGCGCCGATGCGTCGGACGCCAGGAACAGGATTGCCCCCATCAAATCCTCAACTTGTCCGATGCGGCCCAGTTTGATCTTGTCTAGGACCGACGCTTTGAACGCGGGGTCTTCGAAAAACGGCTTGGTCAGCGGTGTTTCGATGAAAGTCGGGGCAATCACATTGCTGCGGATATTGTGCTTGGCGAGGTCGAGTGCGAAAGCCTTGTTCATGCCCTCCAGCGCCCATTTCGACCCGCAATAAAGCGAGCGGTTCGG
The DNA here is from genome assembly GCA_031369985.1 of Sphingomonas sp. GTDB lineage: Bacteria > Pseudomonadota > Alphaproteobacteria > Sphingomonadales > Sphingomonadaceae > Sphingomonas_O. The sequence goes on from JANMPU010000027.1 coordinate 17,164, forward strand.
CCCCCCGACATGCCCCATCTGGCTGCCGATATGGATCAGGCTGCCGGGGATGCCGTCGGCCAGCATCCGGCGGACGGCGGCCTGCGCGACAAAGAATGCCGATTTGACGTTGAGGTCGAACACCGCGTCATAATCATCCTCGGTGACATCGGTCATCGGCTTGGGCCGGTTGGTCCCGGCATTGTTGACTAGGATGTGGAAGGCAGGGTGCGCCGCAAAGAAATCGGCAACGGCGGCGATATCCGACACATCAAGCATTGCCGCCGTGCCGCTCATCGCGTGCGCTGCCGCTTCGATCTCGCTCGCCGTCCTCGCGACCAACGTCACTTCGGCCCCGGCGTCGGCCAGCGCAGCAGCGGCGGCAAGGCCAATCCCGCGCCCTGCGCCCGTTACAATCGCCCGGCGACCATCAAGACGGAAACTCGGCGTGCGTGGCAAATCCATTTGGGGCTTATCCATTGAAACGATGGCGGACAGCTATCGAAGCTATGCCGTTGCTTATGGCGGGGCGCATCCATTACGCAAGCGCACAGAATTGATAGGACAAAGCGACAATGCGGCTGGCAACTTTGGCGAGAGGCGGGCGCGATGGGACACTGGTGCTGGTGTCGCCCGATGGCATGAAAAATGCGGCCGCGTTTGTGCCGACGCTTCAGGCTGCGCTGGAGGACTGGGATGCGATTGCGCCCAAGCTGGAGGCGGTTTTGACTTTCGACCAGCCCTTGGGCGCGCTCGCCGCGCCGTTGCCCCGTGCATGGCAATGGCTCGACGGGTCGGTGTTCAAATCGCACGGCGCGCTGATGGATAAAGTGCTGGGCGTCGACAAGCCGCCGGTCGATTTCCCGCTTATGTATCAGGGGGTTTCGGACAAATTCTATGGCCCAACCGATGATGTGCGCATGGCCGACGAAGCACTCGGCATCGATTTTGAGGGCGAATTTGGCGTGATCGTTGATGCGGTGCCGATGGGCACGACCGCTGCGAACGCCATGCAACACATCAAACTCATTGTGCAGATCAACGATTGGTCGTTGCGCGCGCTTGCGGGGCCGGAAATGAAGACCGGCTTTGGCTGGGTACAAGCAAAACCGCCTTGCAGCATGGCGCCCTTCGCAGTCACACCCGACGAGTTGGGCAACGCGTGGCGCGACGGGCGCGTGTGCATGGATTTGGCGGTTGACTGGAACGGCGTCCGCTTCGGCAATGCCAATGGCGCGGCAATGGGATACGGCTTTCACGAACTGGTCGCTCACGCGGCACGCACGCGCGATCTGGTGGCGGGCACCGTGATCGGCTCGGGGACGGTGTCGAATGAGAATTTCCGCGCGGTCGGCTCGTCCTGCATTGCCGAACGACGCGGAATTGAAATTGTCGATGAAGGCACGGCGCGCACCGACTTCATGCGCTTCGGCGACCGCGTGCGGATGGAAGCGCATTTGGCAGACGGGCGCGCACCGTTCGGGGCAATAGACCAGAAAGTGGTGAAGGCATGACGTTGACGATGGATCAAGCGCTTACAATCGCGCGTGTGACGATGGAGGAGGGGGCAAAACGCGGGTTCGCGCCGCTCTGTGCGGTCGTGCTCGATGGTGGCGGGCATGCACTAACGCTACTCCGCGACGAACGCGCGTCAATCTCGCGCCCCGAAATCGCCACGGCAAAGGCAGCAGGGTGCCTCGGCATGGGCTTTGGTGGGCGCGAAATCACCAAACGCGCGGCGGCAGTTCCGGCGTTCTTTGCGGCGCTGAACGGCATTTTCCCGAAAGGCATATTACCTGTTCCCGGCGGTGTCTTGATACGCGATGCGAGCGGCGCACTCCTCGGCGCGGTTGGCGTCAGTGGCGACACGTCGGACAATGACGAACTTGCCGCACTCGCTGGCATCGCTGCTGCGGGCCTCGTTGCGGATACCGGCGCATGACCGATGCGCTCATTTCGAATGTCACCATTTTTGATGGCACTGGCGCTGCGGCATTCGCGGGGCAAGTGCTTGTCGCTGGCGAACAAATTGCTGAGGTGCTCCCTGTCGAAGCGACCATCGGCAACACCGATGTAAAGCGTGTTGATGGGCAGGGTCGCTTCTTAATGCCTGGCATGGTCGAATCGCATGCGCACCTCACCTGGCCCAGCTCGATTGAGCGCGTCATCAACGCGATGAAAGTGCCGCTCGACGAGCATGTCGCGATCACCGAAGCCAATGCCCGCATCACGCTTGATGCCGGGTTCACCAGTGCCTATTCAGCGGGATCGCTGGGCGAGAAAATCGAACCCGCGCTCCGCGACCGCATCAACGCGGGCGAAATTCCCGGTCCGCGCCTCCGCGCTTCGGCGCTTGAGAAAGGCGCGGAAGGGGTGATGGGTGTCCCCGAAGGACATGACCCGACGCACGACCGCGACATCCCCGGCCTGCGTGCCTATGTCGCGCAGATGAAGCGACAGGGTTGCGACACAATCAAATTCCTCATGTCGAGCGATGATGCGTTTCAGCGCGGCGGCGCGCAGACACTGATGTATTCGGAGGATGAAGCGCAAGCGATTGGCGAGGCCGCACGCGAAAATGACGTCTGGCTCGCTGGCCATGCGCAAGCCGCCGAAGCCGTCAAGCGCGCCGCCCGCGCCGGGTTTCGTGCCATCTTTCATTGCACCCATGCCGACGAAGAGGCGCTTGATCTGCTCGAAGCAAAGCGTGATCAGGTCTTCGTCGCGCCCGCACCGGGGCTGCTTTACGCGCGCTGTTATGAGGCACAGGATTTCGGCATTGGCCCCACCGAGGCCGAAGCGATGGGCGCGCGTTACGGGCTTGATGCCATGATCCGTCTGATGCCCGAAATGAAGCGGCGCGGCATTCGGGTGCTGCCGGGTGGTGACTACGGCTTTCCCTATAATCCAGTGGGCCGCAATGCCCGCGATCTTCAGATTTTTGTCGAGCAGTTCGGATTTACTGCGACCGAAACACTCGTTGCCGCGACGAAGCAGGGCGGTGAGCTAATGGGCTTGAAGGTCGGCGTCATTGCAAAGGGCTGGCTTGCCGACCTCCTGCTTGTTGATGGCGATCCGCTGAGCGACATTACCGTGCTGCAGGACAAGGACCGGCTGTCGGCGATCATGCAGGGCGGCGCATTCCGCAAGGTTGACCCATCATGCCTGACCTAAGTGATTCCGGCCTTCCGCCGGTTCAGCGCGTCGTCACGGGGCACGATGCTGATGGGTGCGCGTTTTTCAAATCGGAAGATGTGAAGCCGACCCGGATGGTGCCGAGCGGCGACGCTGCGTTCCTGCTGGTCTGGACCACCGAAACCGTTCCCGCCGACAATAATGACGAAACCGACGGGCGGCTGCGCGATGCTGGTCTGACGCTCAATCAGGGATCGGTCATTCGCATTGTCGATATGCTGCCGGGCAAGGAGAGCCCGATGCACCGGACGAACAGCATCGACTACGGGATCGTGCTGAAAGGCGAGATCGAGCTTGAGCTTGACGATGGCGCGAAACGGACCGTGCGCGAAGGCGGGATCATCATCCAGCGCGGCACCAATCATTTGTGGCGTAATACAACCGATCAACCAACGCGGATTGTGTTTATCCTGATTGAGGCACCGGCCTATCGCCACGACGGTGTGCCGTTAGAGGAGCATAAGCCTTAGGAAGAAACCAAAATAACTGCGAACGGCGGGTTGGTTGGGGAATCCGGAATGGTAGCTTTTGGGTTCGGAAGATCGAAAGCAGTCACCCGTTGACATTTTCGTCGTTCGTCAGCTTCCACCCCGTAGCGGACATCAAGTCGTGCTGGTATCTGATGCTGATGATTACTGCGCTCG
>JANMPU010000078.1:0-7571 GCA_031369985.1 Sphingomonas sp.
ACCAAACCGTGTTTCCCCTCCTTTTCTCTAATATTTACCACCCCTTTTAGCCCCCTTTTCTGCCCCCTTTAACAAATTCCTCGGGGGGCGGCCCCCACCCCCGGGGGGGCGGCGCCCCACCACCCCGTCAACCGGCGCGCAGGGCGTGCCGTGCGGTTCCGTGCAGCCGGTCCTTTATGGCCAGCTTTAATTTTTTGAGCCGCGTCACGCGGTTGGGATCCGGCCACCGGGCCTTCAACTCGCGGCGGATCTCCGCCTCAAGCCGTGCATGGACCAGTTGCAAACGATAAAGGATCGGATTCATGTCAGGCACTCCTCATTTCGACATTTCGAACGGATGACCTGATGATGGGGAGACACAGTCGAACCCAAGCACCGGGGATCACCCGATGCGGTCCGACATCACGATCGCTGGTTCAAAAACCCGGCAATCGCCAGAGGGGCCCGGCCCGCACTCATGAAAAATGGGGAGTGAGTTGTCAGCTTCAACCCCCGGCAGACAGAAAAAATTTCGGTTCGCCGCCAATTCGGCTTAGTTCATCGCCCGTATGATCAAAGTGGCCAGTTATAATATCCACAAGGGGATTGGCCTTGACCGGCTGCGACGGCCCGAACGGATCGTCGATGTCCTGAACGAACTTGATGCCGACGTGATCGCCTTGCAGGAAGCGGATCGCCGCTTCGGAACACGGGCATCGGCACTGCCGCCCGAACTGATCTTGGCGCATTCGCCCTACGTCCCCGTGGAACTTAACCGCCGCGATCATAGTATCGGATGGCATGGCAATGCGATCCTTGTGCGCAATGATACAGAGATATTGACACACGCGCATATCGAACTGCCCACGCTCGAGCCACGTGGTGCTGTGCTTGCCGAAGTGCGGATCAAGGACGTCCGCATCCGCATTGTCGGCATGCATCTCGATCTGTCGGGCCTGTGGCGGCGGCGACAGGCGCGGGCGATCATCGTTGCCTTGGAGGCGCGCCGTCCACTGCCGACCATTCTCATGGGCGACCTCAATGAATGGACGCTCCACCGCGGATGCCTGCGCGATTTTGCGCATCATTTCCGCATCGCGCCAACCCCGCCGAGTTTTCACACGCGCCGCCCGGTTGCACGGCTTGACCGGATCATGGTGGACCGTTCGCTGCATCTGACCACCTGCGGCGTCCACCACAGCTTGAAGGCGCGTCGGGCGAGCGACCACCTCCCCATCTGGGCGCAGATTGCCTTCCCCTGAAATCTCGGCAAAGGCATCGGGCATGAAGCATTATGACGTGATCATCGTCGGCGCAGGGCATGGCGGGGCACAAGCCGCCATTGCGCTGCGCCAAAATAGCTTTGCGGGAACAATCGCGATGATCGGACGCGAACCCGAACCGCCGTACGAACGTCCCCCTTTATCAAAGGAATATCTGGCAAAAGAGAAGCCTTTCGAACGGCTTTACATCCGCCCGCGTGCGTTCTGGGCGGAGCGCGAAATCGAAATGATTTTGAGCCGCGAAGTCGTAATGGTCAATTCAAAAATCCAATCTATTCAATGCGATAACGGTCATATATTTTCCTACACTGACCTCATCTGGGCCACTGGCGGCGACCCCCGACGCCTCGACTGCCCCGGGCACCATCTAAAGGGCGTCCACGCCGTCCGCACCCGCGCCGACGCCGACGGCATTATGGGCGAGCTTGACCAAGTATCGCGCATCGCCGTCGTCGGCGGCGGCTATATCGGCCTCGAAGCCGCTGCCGTCCTGACCAAGCTCGGCAAGCCTGTTACGCTCCTCGAAGCGCTTCCCCGCGTCCTTGCCCGCGTGGCTGGCCCTGAAATCTCTGCTTTCTACGAAGCCGAACATCGCTCTCACGGTGTTGACCTACGCACCGGCGTCGGTGTCATCGCTATCGAAGGCGACATGCATGCCGCTGGGGTCCGGCTGGCGGATGACAGTGTCGTGCCTGCTGATATGGTGATTGTCGGCATCGGCATAATTCCCGCCGTCTCACCCTTGATCGCCGCAGGTGCCGAAGGCAGCAATGGCGTGCTTGTCGACGAACATTGCCGGACCACCCTTCCCCACATCTACGCGATTGGCGATTGCGCCTCGCATCGTAATGGCTTTGCCGATGGCGCGACGATCCGCCTTGAGTCAGTGCAGAACGCCAACGATCAAGCAACGACTGCGGCTAAGGCAATTAGTGGCGCGCCGGTGCCTTATGCGGCGACGCCGTGGTTTTGGTCGAACCAATATGATCTGAAGCTGCAAACAGTGGGTCTCTCGACCGGGTATGATGCAACCATCCTGCGCGGTGACACGGCAAGCCGCAGCTTTTCGGTCATCTACCTCAAACAACGCCAAGTCATCGCACTCGACTGCGTCAATGCGGTGCGCGACTATGCACAAGGCCGCAAACTGGTGGAGGCGCGAGCTATCATTGACCCCATAAAGCTGGCCGACATGGCAATACACTTAAAAGAACTCCTTCCCGCCTGATGGCGCATCGGGGCACTCGATAGGTGGCATTCACTCTATCAACTTGTGCAACTCCAGCCGCTGTTGCAGTCTTCGGCAAAATAAAGAGGGGACGCCTGACCATGGCCGCATCACAGGCGAAAGCCGAGCGCACACCAGGGCTGGCAACCGGCCTTTCGCTCCTCATCCCGATTACATTATCGACGATGGCGATTGTCCTGCTCGCGCCGATCCTGCCGCTGATCATGGCCGCGTATAATGACGTCCCGAACCACGAATATTGGGTGCCGATGGTGCTGACCGTGCCGGCACTGTGTGTTGCCCTTTTGTCGCCCGTAGCTGGGATGCTTGGCGACTATTTCGGGCGGCGAAAGCTGTTAATTTGGGCCCTCGCCATTTATGGGATTATTGGCATTTTGCCGGTTTTCCTGACTGACCTAACGCACATCATCATTTCGCGGATTGGCGTGGGCATCACCGAAGCGCTGATCATGGTCCTCACCACCACAATGGTCGGCGATTATTTCACCGGGGCAAAGCGGGATCGCTGGCTCGCGGCGCAGACGGCGGTGGCGTCGGTGTCGGCGTTGATCTTTTTCAATCTGGGCGGATTCTTGGGCAGTATCAACTGGCGCATGCCATTTTGGGTTTACGGTTCCGCGCTGGTCATGCTGGCGGCGGTCCTCGCCTTCACATGGGAACCGCGCAAAGATGCGGCGGTTGACGACGCACCCCGAAATAGCAGCTGGTCCGCATTCCCGTGGCCGGCCTTTGGCGGTATTTTGGGCATAACGGTCTTTGCGTCCGTCCTGTTCTACACGGTCCAAATTCTGGCATCGAGCGGATTGACGGCTCTCGAATCACCAGACCCTGCGCGCAATGGGTTCCTGACGTCGATTGCCAGCCTTGGTGTGCCGCTGGGCACGCTCATCTATTCGCGGATCACAGGGACGCCCGTGGCGCGGCTGTTGATGGCGGAATTCGCGATCATGGGTGTCGGCTTTCTGCTGATGTCAAAAGCATCGTCGATACCGATGTTCTTGGTGGGCTGCGGGATCAACCAGATTGGCGCGGGGCTGTTATTGCCCACCCTGCTCGTCTGGGCGATGAGCCAGCTCGATTTCGACATCCGCAGCCGCGGCGCAGGATTATGGACTGGTGCGTTTTCGCTCGGCCAATGGCTTAGCCCGCTGGCGGTAACCTTCGCATCGAAGCAGATGGGCGGCTTGCTCCCAGCGTTTTCGGTGCTGGGCTATGCGGCGCTCTTGGCTCTCGGCGTGACGATCTTCGTGGCCATCCGAAGAAGGCCATCCATTGCCTGATCGCCTGAACGGCAAAATCGCGCTGGTCACCGGCACAGCGAACGGGATTGGGCAAGGTTGCGCCGAAACATTTGCCGATGAAGGCGCAACCGTCATCGGCGTTGATCGCGCGGATTGCGACTTGACCGACGAAGCCGCCGTCAACGCCTTGATGGAAGACGTCAAGGCCGAGCATGGCCACCTCGATATCCTCGTCAACACCGCCGCCTTTGCGGTGTTCAACTGGATCGAAGACCTAAGCTATGCCGACTGGCGCAACACGCTGACGGGCGAACTCGACATCGTCTTCCTGGTCACCCGTGCGGCTTGGCCCCTGTTGAAATCGAGTGGCAGCGCCGCAGTCATCAACTTCGCCTCAGCCAATGCCTATCACGCACTTGAAGGCTCCCCTGCCCTCGCCCATACCGCAGGCAAAGGCGGCGTCCTTGCCATGACGCGGCAATTGGCAATGGAAGGCGCACCCTACGGCATCCGCGCAAACAGCATTTCACCGGGCTTCATCCTGACCGCTGCGACCCGCGCTCATATCGCCGCCGACCCGACATTCGAATGCAAAGTCCTAGCAAAAAACATGATCAAACGGCTCGGCGAACCCGCCGACATCGCGCATGCCGCCGTCTGGCTCGCCTCGGACGAAGCAAGTTATGTGACGGGTGCCGACATTTCGGTCGATGGCGGCGCGACGGCTTGGTGACCAGCACGCTATTTGACCCGCTCAATCTCACACATCGATAGAATGATTTCGACTTGTCCGCCCCGCGTCCGGTAAGTCCAACACAAATAATAGGGATTATTCGATGAGCCGCGTGACCGAAATTCGCTATGTTGGCTATGGCGTGGTTGACCTTGCCGCCGAGCAGGATTTTTACGCAACCAAATGGGGCCTGCGCCAAGTCGCCGAAGAAGGCGGTGCCGTTTATTTTGCAGCCGAAGGGCATGAGGAGCTGTTCATTGTTCGGCTGCGCGAAGCGACCGAGAATCGGATTGACGTCGTCGCCCTCGCCACTGACAGCCGCGCCGACGTGGACGCGCTCCACCAGAAAGTGATCGACGCGGGTTGCCAAGTTGCAAACGCACCCCGAGACCTGACCACACCCGGTGGCGGCTATGGGTTCCGCTTCTTTTCGCCCGACGGCATGCTGCTTGAGATTTCGAGTGATGTCGCGCGCGGCCCGGCCCGCGAAATGGAACGGTGGGACGGCATCCCGAAAAAGATTAGCCACATCGTTTTTCATACCCCCGATCAGGATGCGGCGGCTGCGTTCTTCTGTGATGTGCTGGGGTTCAAGATCAGCGACTGGCTCGGCGACTTCATGGTGTTTCTGCGCTGTAACACCGCGCACCACCGCATTGCTTTCTTGCCCGGTCCGGCGTGCCTGAACCATGTTGCTTATGATATGGAAGGCGTTGATGCGATGATGCGCGGCATCCACAATCTCAAAGTCAAAAGCATTCCCATTGGCTGGGGCCCGGGGCGACATACAGCGGGGAATAACGCCTTTAGTTACTTCGTCACACCGAACAATTTCGTCGCCGAATATACCGCCGACCTCGAGGAAGTTGACGACCACTGGGAACCGCAGGTCTTCACGCCCGCCCCACTCGTCATGGATCAATGGGGGATCGGCACCGGCGGCCCGCAGACGTTGCCGCACCCGCATGAAAATCCCGGCCTGTTTCAGACTGCGGAAGCCTGAGCCATGGCGCTGTTCGAATATTTCCCGAATTATATCTGGAACTTATCGCTCGCCATCGCCCTCGAAAGTGGCGCGACAATTGGCGAGATCATGGACATTGTCGAACCGGTCAAGGACGCGGCGAACGACGGCCCCGACAAGGGCACGCAAGTGTTTATGGCTCAATGGAACGCCAAAGCCGAAACCTTGATCAGTCTTGCCGACGAAGACGAAGCGCGTGCGCGGACATTTTCGGCTGGCGCAAAGCTGCAACGCGCCGCGCTTTACCTGTTCAATGGCGAACGGATGCTGGCCCACGGCGCACCGGGACGGGTCGAAGCGTTCGAAAAAGCACAAACGACGTTCGGCAAGGCCATGAACCTTTCGGGCGAAAATTGTGAGCGGGTGGAAATCCCCATCGAAAATGGTGGATCAATGCCTGCGCTTTACACGCGCGCACCGGGCAGCGGGCCGCATCCTGTCGTTGTCTTTTGCAATGGGCTCGATAGCAACAAGGAGCTGCTTTACTGGACCCGGCTGCCGAAGGCACTCGCACGGCGGGGGGTTTCAACGCTGTGCGTGGACCAGCCGGGCACGGGGGAAACACTGCGGCTGCGCGGCATACCGGCGACCTTCGACAGCGAGCGCTGGGCCTCGAAAGCCGTCGACTGGCTCGAAGCACAGCCCGACGTTGACCCCGCGCGCATTGGCATGACGGGCATTTCACTCGGCGGGCATTATGTGCCGCGCGCGGTCGCTTATGAACCACGCTTTGCCAGTGCTGCCGTTTGGGGCGCGAACCATAATTGGGCCGAAGTCCAGCAAAAGCGCATCCGCCGCGAAGGCGAAAATCCGGTGCCGCATTATTGGGCGCATGTCATGTGGGTCTTCGGCGCGACTGACATGGATGATTTCCTTGCCAAGGCCGAGGGCATGAATCTCAACGGCCATATGGACCGGATCAAAGTCCCCTTCCTCGTCACGCACGGGGCGCAAGACCGGCAGATCGGCGTGGAATATGCGCATCAGGCTTATGACCAGCTCACCAACTCACCAAAGCGAGAGCTCAAAATCTTCACCCCACGCGACGGCGGCGTCGAGCATGTCGGGGCGGATAATATGAGTTTTGGCCGCGACTATATCGCCGATTGGTTTGCGGATACGCTGGGCGGGCATACCGCTTAATCCGAAAGGCCTACTCAGTGCACCGCTTTGTTGATCTCTCGATCACCCTCGAAAACGATGTCATCACTGATCCGCCGTTCATGCGGCCCCGGATCGATTATGTGACGCATGGTGAGACCATGTCCGAAATGAGCCATTTCTTTCCCGGCGTCAGCGCCGAACAAGTGCCCGGTGGCGAGGGGTTTGCCGCGGCTGAAACAGTGACATTATCAACGCACAACGGCACGCATCTGGATGCGCCGTGGCATTTTCACCCGACCATGAATGGCGGCGAACGGGCGATCACGATTGATGAAGTGCCGCTCGACTGGTGCTTTCGCCCGGGCGTCAAGCTCGATTTTACGACCATGCCAGATGGGCACGTCGTGACGGCGGCTGAAGTCGAGGCCGAGCTGATGCGGATTGGACATACGCTTCAGCCGTTCGACATTGTGCTGGTCAATACGGCCGCCGGCAAAGCAGTCGGCAACCCGAACTATATCAACATCGGCTGTGGCATGGGTTATGACGCAACTATGTATCTGACATCGCGCGGCGTTCGAGTGACGGGAACCGACGCATGGAGCTGGGACGCACCGTTCAGCCACACGGCGGCCAAAGTTGCCGAAACGGGGGACACGTCGCTGATCTGGGAAGGGCACAAGGCGGGGCGCGACATTGGATACTGCCACCTCGAAAAGCTGCATAATCTCGAAGTCCTGCCGCCTTTTGGTTTCACCGTTTCGTGCTTCCCGCATAAGGTCAAAGGCGGATCTGCGGGATGGACCCGCGCGGTGGCAATTTTTGAGGATTGAACGCGGCTCAGCGTCTGCTTCCGACAAGTTTTCGGTCGTTGGTTCAGCGACCTGTGGTTCCTGAAACCGGACTTGATGTAAAGGCTGTCCCCGTTCGGCGCGGTGGCAACATTTCGTGGAATTCG
>JANMPU010000092.1:0-43186 GCA_031369985.1 Sphingomonas sp.
GTCGAGCGTCACGGCGTCTTTCCCGATGTGCGCCATGATGAGGCGGCGCGGTTCAACTTTCTTGCCAATCTGAACAAGGCGATGGCCGGGTTCAGCGCAGGCAACAAGCTCGCTTATGAGAACCGTGTCCTGCCCGCATTCAGGGCCGAGCATGGCCGTGAACCCAAGGACCGCTTTGAAATCCGCCATGCGATGAACCGTGACCCGTGGCACCGTTATTGGTCCGCCATGAAGCGCAATTCGATGGAAATGCGCCAGCAGAATGGCCGCTCGATGGTGCTGCGCCAGCTCGACGAGCTCGATGCGCGCGCACGGCAATATAATGAGGGGCGCGACACGCTGGTTCTCAACCCTGACGTGGCGGTGCCGCGCTATCAGGCAGCGATCGATATTCACTGTATGCCCGGCAGCTATCATGGCGAGGAACGACCCGGCGACGTGTCGGCGGGGGCAAATTACGATTGCGGCATTTTCGCAACGACCGGCGGCGGGCTGGGCGCGCTGAGTGATGGCGGGGGGCAGGCGCTGGTCGACTGGATCAAGCGCGAACGACCCGGCTGGATGCCAAAGCGCATTCTCGATCTCGGCTGCACCATTGGCCATAATATCGTGCCGCTGGCGCTGGCGTTTCCTGGCTGTGAAGTCATTGCCATCGACACTGCGGCGCCGAGCCTGCGTTATGGCCATGCCCGCGCGCAGTCATTGGGCGCGCGCAACCTGAAATTTGTTCAGATGAATGCCGAGGACTTGGACTTCCCCGACGGTCATTTCGATTGGGTGCAGACGACGATGTATCTGCACGAGCTGTCGGGGAAAGCACTGCCGCGTGTCATTGGAGAGGGCATCCGCGTGATGGCCCCCGGCAGCTTGATGCTCCACCTCGAACAGCCGCAATATTCCAACGACATGCCGCTGTACGAACAGTTTATCCGCGACTGGGATGCGTTCAACAACAACGAGCCCTTCTGGTCGGCGATGCACGCGCTCGACCTGAAATCGATCATGAAGGACGCGGGATTGCCCGAGGTGTTCGTCACCGGCGTTCGCGCTATCGTTGATGAAGCCATCTTCCCGCGGCAGGATAAAGGCGTCGAGGATCACGGCCGTGCCGCGGTGTGGAACGCCTATGGCGCGTGGAAGCCTGCATGAGCGATGTTGACCACATTGCCCGTGCCGGGGCGAAGGCGAAGGGCAAGCGTCCCGCCTATTTCGAAGACCCAGCCAATGACAGGACGCTATCAATCGTCATGGCGATTGCGGGTGAAGTGTCGGTGCTGCGCGAACGGCTTGATACCGTCGAACGGTTGCTTGATGCGAAGGGCACAATCAGCCGCGCCGATATCGAAACCTATGTGCCCGACCGTGCAGCGGGGGCCGAGCGCGGATTGCTGACCAAGGAATATGTCGCCCGAATTCTCCGCAGCGTGCAGCAGGATATGGAAGCGCTTGCCGAAAGTGGCCTCAGCGTGGAAGAGTTGAGCCGGGAGCTCAAGGAAATTTGACGACATGGATGTGTTTAGTAAAACAGCGTTAGTCACTGGCGGGACGGATGGTATTGGCCTCGAAATCGCGCGGCAATTGCGGGCGAAGGGTGCGACGGTCATTGTCTGTGGACGGCGACAGGATTTGCTCGACGCGGCGGACAAGGAAGGGCTGCGTGGCATTCGTGCTGACTTGTCGACGAGGGAAGGATGTGCAGGACTGGTCGCTGCGCTGGGCGAGACGCCGCTCGACATCCTTGTCAATAATGCCGGGATGAGCGGGAATTTTGGTCCCGATGAACCGATCGACTTGGCGCTGACGGATCAAGCGATTTTCCTCAATCTCAATGCGCCGATGCATTTGATAGGGCTGTTGCTGGACCGGCTGAAGGCGCGGCCGAAGGCGACCATCGTCAATGTGACCTCGGGCCTCGCCATTGCCCCGCGGGCTGGTGGTCCGGTTTACTGTGCCACGAAAGCGGGATTGCGGAGCTTTACGATGGCAATGCGTCGCAATTTGGCGGATACCAATGTGCATGTCATCGAAGCTCTGCCGCCGGTCGTCGAAACTGCAATGACTGCGGCCCGAACTGGCGGGAAGATGTCGCCGCAAGCCTGCGCCGCGCAGATTGTCGATGCCATCGAACGTGACAAGAACGAGGCCAATGTTGGCGTCGTGAAAGTTCTACGGATTGTCGAAAGCATAAGCCCGGCACTCGCGCGGGCGATCATGATCCGCTTTTAGCTCATCGCTTCTTCGGCATAGGCGGACATTGGTTGGGCGGAGCCGGATTGCTTGATCAGCGCTTGGCGGCGGAAAAAGCGCAGCAGGCCACTGTCGCCCATCCGCGAGGGGCCAAGGCCAGACGCGCCGAAGCTCGACTTTTCGGCTTCCCACACCATCGAGGTGAGCGCGCCGTCGTTGATCGAGACTGCACCCGCGTTAAGGTGGATGGCAACGCTTTCGGCTTCATCGCCGATGACCGCTGCGGAGAGGCCGAATTCGTTGTCGTTGGCGAGTGCGATGGCTTCATCGACGGTGTCGAAGATTGTGACGGGGATGACTGGGCCGAAAGTTTCCTCGCGCATGACTTTCATGGTCGGCGTGACGCCGACGATGACGGTGGGACGGAGATATTTGCCACCGCCGAGCGTTTCGACCTTGCCGCCGATCAAGACGGTTGCGCCCTTGGCGACAGCCTCGTCGATCTGGGCTTGCACGATGTCGGCTTGCTTAGCGAAGATGAAAGGGCCGATTTCGCCGACATTGAAGTCGGGATAGTTGAGGCGGACGGCCTTGGCCGCTTCGATAAGCGCGGCGATAAACGGTTCGGCGATATCACGGGCGACATAGACGCGCTCGATAGATTGACAGGCTTGGCCTGTGTTGACGACCGAAGCGCGCAGAGCGGTTGCGGCGGCTTGGACTGGGTCAGCGCTAGCAAGGATGATCATTGGATCCTTGCCGCCGAGCTCGAGGCTGGCGGGGATGAAGGCTTCCGCCGCAGCTACCCCCACCTTGCGGCCGGTGGCGACGGATCCGGTGAAGGCGATATAATCGATGGCGGGGATTAATGCCGCACCCGTCGTGCCATCGCCTTCGATGATCGCGAGGGGCACAGCGGTTTCGGCAATCGCGGCCAAGAGCGGGCGGATGAAGCGTGGCGTCACTTCGGACGGTTTGACGATAACCGCGCAACCCGCCGTTAGGGCTGGGATTGCGTCAATAAGGGCGAGCGTAAGCGGAAAATTCCACGGGCTGATAACACCGACAAGTCGATAGGGGACAAGGCGGGTCGAGGTGCTGATCCCGGGGATACTCGTCGCGCGGTTAACCACTTCATGTTTCGCAACAATATCCGCAGCACTGCCGGCCCAGCGGCGAATGAGGCGGATGGTGCCGGTGACTTCGATCCGCGAGATGCCGGCGCGTCCGGTGTCGATGGTTAGGGCGTTTGTGATGGCTTCGGCATGGCGTTCGACAGCGTCGGCGAGTTTGTGCAGCGCGCCCGGACGGTCCGCTTTCAACCAATCGGCTTGTCGTTTGCGCAGGTCGGTTGCCAATGCCGCGATCGCGTCGGCATTGAGCGGTGCGATGTCATAATCCTCGTCGCCAGTGCGGGGGTTGCGGACTTTCATTGTTGGCGCTCCCACGCATCGATCACGTCACTGCCAGAGGCGAACCACGCGCCGCCTGCTTTGAGCGCGGCGAGCAATCCCACAAACGCATCAATTCGGTAGGGCAGGCCCAGAATATAGGGCGTGATGTGTAGCGGCAGCATGCGGCCCCCTTCTGCGCTCAACCAATTATAGGCGTCGAGTATTTGCTGCGCATAGCTGTCTGCCGATTGCTGTTGCACCATGATGATCTGCCGGTCGCTGAGTTCGTGGTTGAGGGGGAGGTTGATGAGGCCTTTGTTGAACACATAGGGCAGCTCATCATTCACCCAGTCGCAGCAATATTTCACCCCCGCTTCCTTCAGCAGGCGCGGTGTGTTCCAGCTTTGCGAACGGGCGATGGAAAGCCAGCCCGTTGGTCGCGTCCCGCTCGCACGCTCAAGGGTATCGAGCGATGTCGTGATCAGCGCGCGCTCTTCATCTTCGGACAATCCGCTCGCAATCGTGCCGTTCATGTCAGTCGAATGCGCGATAATCTCATGACCGCCCGCGATTATGTCGGCGATGATTGACGGATAGCGTTCGGCGATGGCGCTGTTGGTGGCGACCGAGACACCGACCCCTGCTTTGGTAAACGCATCAAGCAAGCGGTAGAAGCCGATCCGCGTCCCATATTCGCGTGCAGTGTAGTGGCGGTAATCAGGATAGGTGGTCTGCATGTGGCCCGGCGCGCGAAAGAGCGTGTCGGACGGGGTGAGCGGGAAATATTCGAGGGATACGCAAATCCAGACCGCGACTTTTCCGCCGCCCGGCCAGGTGACGGGCTTGCGGTCCTTCAACGCTGACCGGCCGTAAAGGTCATGGTCATAGCCCTCGCGACGATGCGGATAGTCGAGATAGGCGGGGTCGAGGGTCATTGCTGCCCCCGCCACGCATCGGCGATTTCACCCGCTGTGGTCAGCCACCCGCGACCGTCCGCCGCGATTTCTGCGAGGGCATCATTAAATGGTCCAATCCGGTGGGGTTGGCCAATAAGGTAGGCGTGGAGGGGAATACACATCACAGTGCCGCCTTCATCCGCCAATCGCCGATATTGACGGACCAGCGTGTCGGCATAGTCGCGCGGGCTCATATTGTAGACGAAAAAGCCATAATGGTCGTTGACTTCGAGGCTATAGGGCATCGAGATCAGATCGCCGGATTTGGTCTTCACGCGCTGTGGCTGGTCGTCGTGATACAGATCGCAGGTATAGTCGAGACCGTATTCGGCGATCAGGTCGAGCGTGTTTTCGGTGTGCGTCAGCGCGGGTGCGAGCCAGCCTCGAATGGTCTGTCCGGTGGCGTCGCTGACAGTCCTGATCGAATCCTCGATGATGGCGCGCTCTTGGGCTTCGTCCATGTCATAGGCGTAGCGGGTGTTGTAAATCCCGTGACTGAAAAACTCCCAGCTGCGCGCGTTGGCATCGGCAACGACTTCAGGATGGTGTTGGCAAAGCGCGACGGACAGGCTGACCGAGCCCGGGAAGCCGTGCTTTGTCATCACATCGGCCATGCGCCAATGCGACACACGGTTGCTGTGGTCGCGGTGGCTGTAGCCGACGACATCGGGGTGCGGTTTGGTCCAGGCTTTGCGGCGCGGATGCGCAGGCGGATCGATTTCATAATATTCGAGGTTTGGGGCGATCCAGACGGCGACTTGCTTGCCGCCGGGCCAGATGATCGGCGCGCGGTCGCGATAAGGCGCGAAGTCGTAGAGGCCGGGATCGGACTTCAACGGGCGTTCAACCAATCGACCACGACCTGCACCGGCTCGACGTCGGCATATTTCAGCTGGAGATCAGTCAGGCTGGCGAAGTGATAGCTTTCGTGCTTATCCGCGCAGGTTTCGATGGGGACGATGGTGCGATAGCCATGCGAGAGTGCATCGACGGCGGTGGCACGGACGCAGCCGCTGGTGCTGCCTCCTGTTACAACGACCGTGTCGATCTTGTGCCATGTCAGATAACTGGCAAGCGGTGTTTCGAAAAACGCGCTTGGCATGCGTTTGGTGAATTGCATGTCGTTGGCGTCGATCTCGCAGCGCGGGTCATATTGGTGCCGCTCCGACCCATATTTGATGTTCTGCAAACTGTCGGGTGTGTCGGTGCGCGTGCCCCAGACGCCGGCGTCGCTGGCATCGTCGTTGTAACCGACACGGCTCCAGATGACGGGCATGCCCTTGTCCCGAGCAAGACGCGAAATGATGTTCACATATTCAATCTGGCGCGGGTCGGTCTCATAGGCGGTCTTGAAGGCGTGGATATCGGTGTAAGCGCACTGGAAATCCACGTTCAGTATGGCGAGCTTCTGCCCGAAACCAAATTTCGCGCGCGCCGGGTTGGCCATGACATCAGCGAAAATTTCGCGCGCAGTGCGGTTGTCTTCGATCATGCGGGTGCCGATAACGTCCATTGCAACATGATGCGATAGTGATAGGGGGTTGTCGAGATGAATTTGTCCGGACAAATTACGCCGACGATCACGCGGCACTTCATTGATTGTGGGACGCGGCGCGTGCATTATCGCCGCTGTGGCCCAACGAACGGTAGCGGGCCACCGCTGTTAATGGTGCACCAATCGCCGCGCTCTTCGGCCGAATATGAGCCATTGATGCAGCTTTGGGGGGAGCATTTTACGTGCATCGCGCCGGATTCGCCAGGGTTTGGCCAGTCCGACCGGTTGCCCGATAGCCCAGAGATCAATGATTTTGCCGACGCGACGGTCGAGTTTCTGGACGCGCTGGGGATTACGCGCTGCGCCGCTTATGGATTTCATTCGGGCGGGATCATTTTGGTTACTGCGCTGCGGCGGCATGCCTCGCGGTTCAGTTGCCTTGCGGTGGGCGGCTATGCGATCTGGACGCCGCAAGAGATGGCGATCTTTGGCGATGCTTATCTGCCGTCTTTCGTGCCATCAGCTTATGGCGAGCATCTGACGTGGTTGTGGAACCGCATTCTCGAACAAAGCTGGTTTTTTCCGTGGTTCGATGTGCGCGACGAAGCGCGGTTGAGCGTGGCGCATGACGATCCGGCGCGCGTCCACGCGGTGGTCATGGATATGCTTGATGCGGGTGACGCGTATCGCGCGGGCTATGGCGCGGTGTTGCGCGCGCCGCGTGATATTCCGCCAACAGATACGGAGACTGCACCCGTGTTGATCACGGCCTATGAGGGCGATCCGTTGCAGGCGCACATTGACCGATTGGGCGCGATGCCGGTCAACTGGTCGGCGCGGAAAGTGTCGACGCCCAAAGAGCATCAGGATGTCAGTCTGGCTTTCCTGCGCGCTTATCCGACGCCCGCTTTGGGTGCGCTGCCGACGGCCGATGATGAAGGCTTTGCTCATATCCAAACCGAGGGGTTTGACCGCCTGATCCACTGGCGCGGGTCGCATCAGGCGAGCCGGATGCACGTCCACGCGCCGGGCTCGGAAGCGCCGCCGGGGCGGTTCTTGTCGATTGATTTGCCGGGGCATGGGTTGTCGAGCGATTGGCCGGACGAAGCGCCGACCGACATCGAACGCTGGCGGGCGGTGCTGAAGGCATGCCAAACGCATTTCGGGATCAAAGCGGTTGACGGGGCGGGGTGGAGTGCGGCCCTCGCCGACCGCGCAGCGCCACGACCCGATAAAGTGACAGCTGGGCGGTTGATCCCCGATCTGACGCCGGATCGATATGGTAATTACCTGACCCGTGCATGGAGTGTCGCGCGCGCGGCGCAACTGTTCGCGCCTTGGTATAAGGTGGATGCTGAGCATGCCTTACCCGTGAAGCACGAGGCATTAGCACCCGCGCAGCTTGCGCGCGACACCCGCGCCCTGCTCCGCGCCCGCGCCGCACGACCGCTGATGAAAGCCTTAGCTTTAGGAGAAGATTGATGGGAATTCGCGAAGACATGCCGCTGCTGGCACGGCACGAGGGGGTGTGGGATGGCACTTATACCTATTTCAACGCCTTGAATGAGAAGGTTGATGAACACGCGTCGCGGTTGCTGTGCCGTTTTCCTGATGATGGCCCATCGCCCTATCACCAGACCAACTATTACACCTGGCCCGATGGCCGTACCGAAATCCGCGACTTCCCAGCGGAGTATCGCGACAAGCGGGTGTGGTGGAATAATGACTTGATTGTTGGCTGGGCAGCGGAAATGGGGTTGGATAATCTCAACCGTACGGTCGTGCTTTACTGGCAACGAACGGGTGATCCGTCGCTCTATCTTTATGAAATGATCCAGATTGCGGATGATGGCCTGAACCGCTGCCGGACATGGCATTGGATCAGGAACGGGATGCTCGAGACGCGGACGGCGATTCAGGAGACACTCGTGACGAAGGACTGGCGCGCTATTGAAGCGGAGATGACGGCTGGCTGAGCCACGCACTCTTTTTGCGAAATTGTGGGATGCGCATGTCGTTGCTGACTTGGGCGATGACAGCGCACTAATCGCGATTGACCGCGTGTTCCTACATGAACGCACCGGCGCAGCGGCTCTTAAGGCGATGGTAGCGGCGGGGCGCTCGATACTCGATCCCGCGCGCGTGTTTGCAGTGATGGACCATATTGTCGACACGCGGCCCGGCCGGGGGGATGCGACGCTGATGCCGGGCGGGCAAGCGTTTATCACCGAAACGCGCGACGCCTGCCGCGCGGCGGGGATCACGCTGTTTGATGTGAATGACCCCTATCAGGGGATCGTGCATGTTATTTCGCCCGAACTCGGCATTGTTTTGCCCGGGCTGACGCTGGTCGCGCCCGATAGTCACACTTGCACGCAAGGGGCGTTTGGCGCGTTGGCATGGGGGATCGGATCAAGCGAGGCCGAACATGCGATGGTCACTGGCACGCTGCGCATGAAGCGGCCCCGGACGATGCGCGTGACGTTTTCCGGCGCGCTCCGCCCCGGCGTCACCGCCAAGGACATGATCCTGCATCTGATTGCGACGCATGGCGCGGGTGGCGGATCGGGCCATGTCGTTGAATTTGCCGGCGACGCCGTGACCGCGCCCGACATGGAAGCGCGGATGACGCTGTGCAATATGGCAACTGAATTTGCCGCGGTTACGGGGATCATTGCGCCGGATGCGGTGACTTTGGCGTATTTGAATGGACGGCGTTATTCGCCTGACCCCTTGCCCGACTGGTCCGATTTGCAAAGCGATGACGACGCGACGTTTGACTTAGAAGTCATTATTGATGCGGCGAGCATCGAACCGATGGTCAGTTGGGGCACATCGCCCGAACATAGCATCGGGATAAACGAAGTCGTGCCGCAGGGACCGGACCGCGTGCATGAGTATATCGGACTGAAGGCGGGCCAAGCGATTGCGGGGGTGCCGATCAACGCGGCGTTTATCGGCAGTTGCACCAATGCGAGGCTGTCCGATTTGCGACGGGCCGGGGCGATATTGAAAGGCAAACATGTCGCGGCGGGCGTGAAAGCGCTGGTCGTGCCGGGTTCGTCTGCCGTCAAGCGTGCGGCAGAGGCAGAGGGACTCGACCGTGTGTTTACCGACGCTGGTTTCGAGTGGCGCGAAAGCGGGTGCTCGCTATGTTTCTATGCGGGCGGCGAGGGTTTTGCGCCGGGCAGCCGCGTCATTTCCTCGACCAACCGCAATTTCGAAGGGCGGCAGGGGCCGGGCATCCAGACACATATTGCGTCGCCCGACGTGGTTGCGGCCAGTGCGTTGGCGGGGGCGATTGCTGCGCCATGATGCCGTTCACCACCCTGACGAGCATCGTCGCGCCGATCTTGCGCGACAATATCGACACCGATACAATTATTCCATCGCGTGAAATGACATCGACGGGGCGGACAGGGCTGGCTGACGGATTGTTCGCGCCGTGGCGTTATATCGAGGGGAGGACGCCCGACCCCGCCTTCGCGTTGAACCAATTTCCTGACGCACGGATCATCGCGGGCGGTGCAAATTTTGGCTGCGGGTCGAGCCGCGAACATGCCGTCTGGGCGCTCGCAGAACATGGCATTCGCTGCATTATCGCTGAGAGTTTTGCGCCAATCTTTTTCAATAATTGCATCCGCAATGGGCTGTTGCCCATCGAACTTGGTCAGCCGGTTTGGCCTGAAGTCATTGGTAAACAGGTGACGATTGATCTTGCCAATCAGCATGTTCAGGTCGGTGATCGTTACCGGTTGTTTCATCTCGATGCAGAGTCAAAAGCGATGCTCCTCGAAGGGCTCGACGCCATTGACCTGACCTTGAAGCACGCCGATGCCATTTCGGCGTTCCACGCCCGCGACCGCGCCGCGCGCCCTTGGGTATATCTATGACCGAAATCCTCGTTTCCGAAGTCGGTACGCGCGATGGGCTGCAAAGCATTGATCGCGTCATGCCGCTGGCGGCCAAAAAAGCGTGGATTGCCGCTGAAGCCGCGGCGGGCGTGCGCGAGATTGAGGTTGGGAGCTTCGTGCCCACATCGCTGCTCCCGCAAATGGCGGACACGGCGGAATTGGTCGCTTTTGCGCGCACCATCCCTGATCTTACCGTCGTTGCGTTGGTCCCCAATGTGAGAGGAGCAGAACGTGCGATTGCAGCGGGCGTGCATGGCATGTCGATCCCGTTTTCGATGTCCGAAACGCATTCGGTAAAAAATGTCCGCAAAGATCATCCTGCGATGATCGAGGAAATCCGCGGCGTTGCAATGATGGCCGACGCCGCTGGCATGCATTTTGCGGTCAGCCTGTCGACCGCCTTCGGCTGTACTATCGAAGGGCCGGTCAGCGAGGATGCTGTGGTGCGATTGGCGGCGGCGGCGGCTGACGCAGGTGCAAAGGAATTCAGCCTGTCGGACACCACAGGCTATGCCAATCCAGCACAGGTGCGTCGCCTCATCAAAGTGGTGCGTGGCGCAGTTGGTGATCAGCTCACGACGCTGCACCTCCACAACACGCGCGGGCTTGGTCTAGCGAATGTTCTCGCTGGGCTGGACGAAGGAATTACGACCTTCGACGCGTCGCTGGGCGGTCTCGGCGGCTGCCCGTTTGCGCCGGGGGCGTCGGGCAATATCGTGACCGAGGATCTGGTCTTCATGCTTCAGGCGATGGGGTATGAGACTGGTATCGACCTGACGAAATTGCTGAAAGTTCGTCAGATTGTCGCGACAGCATTGCCGGGTGAACCGCTTTATGGGTTCACACCCGACGCGGGCTTGCCACTGGGATTCGCCGCATGAGTGCGACGCCACTCAAAGGGCTGAAAGTCGTTGAATTCACCCACATGGTCATGGGCCCGGCGGTTGGCCATGTCTTGGCCTCGCTGGGTGCCGAAGTCGTCCGCGTTGAACCCATTGGCGGCGATGCGACGCGGCGGTTGCTTGGGTCGGGCGCGGGATATTTCCCGATGTATAACCGCCACAAGGACAGCATTTGCCTGAACCTGAAATCGGACGCGGGGCTGGCGGTGGCGAAGCAGCTCTGCGCCAATGCTGACATTGTCATCGAGAATTTTCGGCCGGGGGCGCTTGACCGGCTGGGGCTGGGTTATGAGGCGTTGTCGGCGGATAATCCGCGCCTGATCTATTGCTCCGAAAAAGGGTTTCTCCCCGGCCCTTACGAAAACCGCACTGCGCTTGACGAAGTTGCGCAGATGATGGGCGGTTTGGCATATATGACGGGCCCCCCCGGCAAACCACTGCGTGCGGGATCGAGCGTGATCGATGTGACTGGCGGCATGTTCGGCGTGATCGGTGTCCTTGCCGCGGTTGAGGAGCGGCACCGGACCGGGCGCGGGCAGAAAGTGGTTTCGTCGCTGTTCGAAACGACGGTCTATCTAGTCGGCCAGCATATGGCGCAGATGGCCGTGACAGGGCAGGCGGCGGCACCGATGCCCTCGCGGATTTCGGCGTGGGCAATCTATGATGTGTTCGAGACGGCGGATGACAAGCCGGTCTTTATCGGGGTCGTCACCGATAGCCTGTGGGAGAAATTCTGTGCACTGTTCGGGTTGGGTGCGTTGTGGGCGGACGAGAGTTTGCGGCTTAACAACCAGCGGGTTTTAGCACGCGACCGGATCATGCCCGAAGTCCGCGCGCTGGTGAAGACGTACACCCGCGACGCAGTGATTGCCAAACTGGACGGCACCGGCCTGCCGTTTGCGCCGATCGGTCGGCCCGAGGATATGTTCGACGATCCGCATCTGCTGGCGTCGGGCGGGCTGGAGACAGTGACCCTTGACGACGGGCGGGTGGCCTATTTGCCGCCGTTGCCACTCGAAATGGACGGGGTGCGGGTGAATGCCGAAGCCGAATTGCCAACGCCGGGGCGCGATAGTGACACTGTGCTGGCGGGGCTGGGCTATGATGCCGAGGCGATTGCCGGAATGAGAGCGACAGGCGCGGTGGGTTAAGCTACCCCCATCTGCCACAGGAAGAACGCAAATTCCTCGGCTGTCTCGCGCAGGCTTTCGAACCGACCCGACTTGCCACCATGGCCCGCGCCCATGTTGGTTTCGAGCAGCAGGATGTTGTTGTCGGTCTTCATTTCGCGCAGTCGCGCCGCCCATTTCGCCGGTTCCCAATAGGTCACGCGGGGGTCGTTGAGGCCGCCGGTGATCAGCATTGGCGGGTAGGCTTGGGGCTTTACATTGTCATAGGGCGAGTAGCTCCGGATGAGCTCGAAAGCGGCCTTGTCGGTGATCGGATTGCCCCACTCGGGCCACTCGCCGGGCGTCAGCGGCAACGTGTCGTCGAGCATCGTGTTGAGCACATCGACAAACGGCACATGCGCCGCTATCGCACCCCACAGGTCAGGGTCGGTATTGACGACAACGCCCATCAGTTCCCCGCCCGCCGATCCGCCCGCCGCGCAGATTTTGCCTGCCGAAGTGTAACCCAGATCGACCAGACCCTTGGCCACATCGACAAAGTCGTTGAACGCGTTCCAGCGCTTTTCGAGCTTGCCGTCGAGTTGCCAGCGCTGGCCAAGGTCATCGCCGCCGCGGATGTGCGCGATGGCGAACGCGAACCCCCGGTCGAGCAATGACAAGCGCCCGGTCGAGAAACCCGGCGGGATGGCAATGCCATAAGCACCATAGCCATACAGATAGAGCGGGTGGCTTGCATCTTTCTTGAACCCGGCGGGATAGACAATCGAGACGGGGATTTCGGTGCCGTCGCGCGCGGGGATCATCATCCGTTCGGTGGCGTATTTGGCTGCGTCGTAACCGCTGGGGATTTCGAGTGTTTTCAGCATCGTGCGGGCACCGGTGGCGACGTCATAGTCTTCGATCAGCGAAGGCGTGACCATTGACTCGTAGGAGAGGCGCAGCGTGGTGACGGCATATTCGGGGTTCTCGTCAAGACCCGCCGTGTAGCTGCTTTCGGGGAAGGCAATGCGCTTGATCGAGGAGCCATCGAACTGGTGAATTTCGACTTGGTCGAGGCCATTCTCGCGGCCCTCGACGACGAAGAAGTCGGCGAAGATGCTGACGTCGGTGAGGTAGAAATCGGGCTTGGGCGCGATGCGTTCGGTCCATTCGCCGGGAGTGGCGATTGATGCGGTGCACAGGCGGAAATTGGTGTCGGTGTCGTTGGTGACGATGAACAATGTGTCGTCATGCGTTTCGACATCATATTCGACGCCCGCCTTGCGCGCCCGCACGAGGATCGGGGTGGCGAGCGGATCGGACGCGGGCAGCAAGCGAACTTCGGACGTCGTGTTGTCGCCCGCCGCAACTGCGATCCATTTGCGGTCATGCGTCATGCCGACGCCGCATTGAAAGCCGATGTCGTCTTCGTGATAGATCACCACATCATCGGCGGTTGGCGTGCCCATGCGATGCAGCTTGATCGTGTCGATGCGCCACTGGTCGTTGACCTGTCCATAAAGGAAAGCCGTGGCATCGGCGTTCCAGACGAGCGCGCCCATCGTGCCGGTGATGATGTCGGGCAGGTCTGTGCCAGTGGTCAGATCGCGGACTTTGGCCGTGAAGCGTTCGGACCCGTTATCGTCGATGGCATAGGCAAGCCAGCGACCGTCCTCACTGATCGACAGCGCGCCGAGGCGGAAATATTCTTTGCCTTGCGCCAACGCCGGTTCGTCGAGGATGAGTTCGTCTGCGCCGCCTGTCAACGGACGCCGCCACCATTTGCGATATTGCCCGCCGGTTTCGAACGCGCGCCAATAGAGATAGTCGCCGTCCTTCGCCGGAACGCTCTGGTCGTCTTCCTTGATACGGCCCTTCATTTCCTGAAAAATCGTCTCGACGAGCGGCGCATGCGGGGCCATTGCGGCTTCGAAATAGGCGTTTTCGGCTTTCAGATAATCGAGGACTTCCGGATCGGTGACTTCCGGGTATTTCGGATCACGCAGCCACGCATAATCATCGGATAGGGTGACGCCGTGGACGGTCTTGGTAGAGGGTTTGCGGGTGGCGGTTGGTGCGTTGACTATATCGTTCATGCGATGCGCATAGCGGGCGGGCCGATGGGCACAAGGAAAAGTCTCGACAGGGGCGTACGCGGGGGGAATAGGGGGCTGCGATGACAGACAAGCGCACCCTTGCTGAGTGGCAGGCACTGGCCGCCAAGGAAGTGAAGAACCGCGACCTGACATGGGGCACGCCCGAGGGGATCGCGGTCAAGCCTTTGTATACCGCCGAGGACGCCGGTGATCCGGGGCTGCCGGGCTTTGCGCCGTTCACGCGCGGTGTGCGGGCAAGCATGTATGCGGGGCGACCGTGGACGATCCGCCAGTATGCCGGGTTTTCGACGGCAGAGGAGTCGAACGCTTTCTATCGGCGGAATCTGGCGGCCGGGCAGAAGGGCTTAAGCGTCGCCTTCGACCTCGCCACGCACCGGGGGTATGACAGCGATCATCCCCGCGTTGTGGGCGATGTCGGCAAGGCGGGCGTCGCGATCGACAGCGTCGAGGACATGAAGATCCTGTTTGACGGCATTCCGCTCGATCAGATGTCGGTCAGCATGACGATGAACGGCGCGGTCATTCCGATCCTCGCGTTTTTCATCGTTGCGGGCGAGGAGCAGGGGGTTTCGCGGGACAAGCTGGATGGGACCATCCAGAACGACATCCTGAAGGAGTTCATGGTCCGCAACACCTATATCTATCCGCCCGAACCGAGCATGCGGATCGTGTCGGACATCATTGCCTATACCTCGGCGCATATGCCGAAATTCAACAGCATTTCGATCAGCGGCTATCATATGCACGAAGCCGGCGCGACGGCGGTTCAGGAGCTCGCCTTCACGATTGCGGACGGGAAAGAATATGTACAGCGCGCGATGTCCACGGGACTGGACATTGATGCGTTCGCGGGGCGGCTGAGCTTCTTTTTCGGTATCGGCATGAATTTTTTCATGGAAGTGGCCAAGCTGCGCGCGGCGCGGACGTTGTGGTGGCGGGTGATGGACGGGCTGGGCGCGAAGGACGAGCGGTCGAAAATGCTGCGCACGCATTGCCAGACGTCGGGCGTGTCGTTGCAGGAGGCCGATCCCTATAACAACGTGATCCGCACGACCGTTGAGGCGATGGCGGCGACATTGGGGGGCACGCAATCGCTGCACACCAATGCGCTTGATGAAGCCATTGCGCTGCCGACCGAGTTTTCGGCGCGGATCGCGCGCAATACGCAGATCGTGCTCGCCGAAGAAAGCGGGATCACGCGCGTCGTCGATCCGTTGGGCGGGAGCTATTATGTCGAAGCGCTGACGTCTGAACTGGTTGAACGTGCGCTGGAGATAATGGCCGAAGTCGATGATCTCGGCGGGATGACCAAGGCGGTCGCCTCCGGCATGCCCAAGCGCTTGATCGAAGAAGCCGCTGCGGCGCGGCAGGCACGGGTCGACAAGGGCGAGGACGTCATTGTCGGGGTGAACAAATACCGGCCCGAGAATGCGGAGCCGATTGATTTCATGAGCATCGACAATGACAAAGTCCGTGATGGACAGGTCGCGCGGTTGAAAGCGACCAAAGCGGCGCGGGATGAAGCAGCGTGTCAGGCTGCGCTGAAGGCATTGACGAAAGGGGCAAAGCATCAATCCGCATCTTCGAGCGAAGCCGAGAAGCCCCTTCGAGCAGCGCGAGAAGTGTCGACGGAAGAGCCTCGACTTCGCTCGGTAGAGCCCCTCGGCTTCGCTCGGGGAAGCGGAGAGTTTAATCTTCTGGCGCTCGCGATAGAGGCCGCCCGTGCGCGCGCGACCCTCGGCGAAATATCGGACGCGATGGAACTGGTTTTCGGCCGCTATGCGACCACGCCGGAGCCAGTGCGCGGCATTTACGGCAGCGCGCATGAGTTCGACAAAGCCTGGGCGATGGTCGTCGACGGGGTGGACGCGACCGAACGCCGCCTCGGCCACAAGCCCCGCGTGCTGATCGCCAAAATGGGACAGGACGGCCACGACCGCGGCGCGAACGTCGTCGCCAGCGCGTTCGCCGACATGGGATTCGAGTGCGTCAGCGGACCGTTGTTCCAGACGCCTGAGGAAACGCTCGCGCTGGCGCTCGAACGCAATGTCGATGCTATCGGCGCGTCATCGCTCGCCGCAGGGCACAAAACGCTGATCCCCGAACTCATTCGCCTGCTCCGCGAGGCAGGCCGCAGCGACATCAAGGTCTTCGCCGGCGGCGTCATTCCGCCGCAGGATTACCAGATGCTCCGCGACGCAGGCGTGGTCGGCATCTACGGCCCCGGCAGCAACATCGTCGAATGCGCGGCGGACGTGCTGCGGCTGCTGGGGCATAATATGCCGCCGGTGGGATTGAGTGAGGCTGCGGCGTGAGCCGTCTTCCGTTGGTCGTGAAGCTCATCCTCGTCATTTCGGGGACAGTTCTGCTGTTGTTGCCAATCGCCTTCGTTGCTCATTTCGCTCTTTGCCCACCGCTGTGCGGCTTAGAAGGCTGTCCGCCCGAGTACCTACGTTATTGTCGAATGGTTCAGGTAGGAATCCTCACGACGGCTGCAATTATTTTGGCTTTTGTCGGTCGAGGCACTGTGCGGAAACATCGACGTTTGGAAAATCATGATGTTCACTAAAATCCTGATCGCCAACCGCGGCGAGATCGCCTGTCGGGTTATCCGCACGGCCAAGAAAATGGGTATTGCCACCGTTGCGGTTTATTCGGACGCCGACGCGCGGAGCCCGCATGTCCTGATGGCCGACGAGGCGGTGCATATCGGCCCGTCGCCTGCCGCCGAGAGCTATCTGCTCGCCGACAAGATCATCGCCGCGTGCAAGGCGACGGGCGCGCAGGCGGTGCATCCGGGCTATGGGTTCCTGTCCGAACGCACCAGCTTTGCACAGGCGCTGGCCGACAATGACATCGCGTTCATCGGCCCGCCGATCAATGCCATCGCCGCGATGGGCGACAAGATCGAGTCGAAGAAACTAGCCCTCAAAGCCGGCGTCAACGTCGTCCCCGGCTTCGTTGGGGAAATCGACAGCACCGAGCATGCCGTAGAGATCGCAAACGGCATCGGCTATCCGGTAATGATGAAGGCGTCGGCGGGCGGCGGCGGCAAGGGGATGCGGCTGGCCTATTCGGAGGCCGATGTCCGCGAAGGGTTCGAGGCGACCAAGCGCGAGGGGCTGGCGAGTTTCGGCGACGACCGCGTGTTCATCGAGAAATTCATCCTCAACCCGCGCCATATCGAAATCCAGATCCTCGGCGACCAGCACGGCAACATCCTCTACCTCAACGAGCGCGAATGCAGCATCCAGCGCCGCCACCAGAAAGTCGTCGAGGAAGCGCCGTCGCCGTTCGTCACGCCCAAGATGCGGAAGGCGATGGGCGAGCAGTGCGTCGCCCTGTCACGCGCGGTCGGTTATTACTCGGCGGGCACTGTCGAACTGATCGTGTCGGGCGCGGACCCGACGGGGGAGAGTTTCTACTTCCTCGAAATGAACACGCGGCTGCAGGTCGAACATCCCGTTACAGAGTGCATCACGGGCATTGATTTAGTCGAACAAATGATCCGCGTCGCCGCTGGCGAGAAACTGAGTATGACGCAGGACGACATCAAGATTGATGGCTGGGCGGTGGAGAACCGCGTTTATGCCGAAGACCCCTATCGCGGGTTCTTGCCGAGCACAGGGCGGTTGGTGCGGTATACCCCCCCTTCGCCGAGCGCGAGCGAGGTGCCCCTTCGAGCGCCAGCGAGAACCTCTGCAGGGGAGGACCTCGCTGACGCTCGGTCGGGGTCCTCGCTGGCGCTCGGACAGGGATTGGTAAGGGTCGACGACGGCGTTACCGAAGGCGGCGAAGTCTCGATCTTTTACGACCCGATGATCGCCAAGCTCATCACCCACGCGCCCACGCGGATCGAAGCCATTGACGCGCAAATCCTTGCACTCGACCAGTTCGAAATCGACGGCGTCGGGCATAATCTCGATTTCCTGTCGGCGATCATGCAGCACCCGCGTTTCCGCTCGGGCGAGATCACGACGGGGTTCATTGCCGAGGAATATCCCGACGGCTTTCACGGCAGCCCTGCATCGCCCGAATTGTTGCGGTCGCTTGCCGCGATTGCGGCGTTCGCGGCGACGGCCGAGGCTGATCGCGCCCGTCGCGTCGACGGCCAACTTGGTCAGCGCCTGAATCCGCCTGCGGACTGGCAGGTGCTGATCGGCGGCACCGCGCATGATGTGTCGGTGTCGACCGACGGGATTATCGTTGACGGCGAAGAGATTGACATCGACCTGGAGTATACGCCCGGCGACCGGTTGATCGAGGCCGAGATTGATGACGCGCCGCTTGCGGTCAAAATCCTGCGCACGCGCACCGGGTTCAAGCTGACGACGCGCGGTGCATCGCATGTTGCGCGTGTCCTGCCCGCGCATGTCGCGCCGCTGGCCACGCACATGATCGAGAAAATCCCGCCCGATCTTTCGAAGTTTCTGCTTTCGCCAATGCCGGGGCTGTTGGTCGCGCTGCATGTTCAACAAGGCGATAAAGTTGAAGCCGGTCAACCCCTTGCCGTTGTCGAAGCCATGAAGATGGAGAACATCCTCCGTGCAGCCAAATCCGCAACGGTGACCCGCGTCGATGCGGCGGTGGGCGACAGCCTTGCCGTTGATGCGATCATCCTCGAACTGGAATGATCGCCGACAACACGCCCATCATTGTCGGGGTCGGGCAGTCGGTTGAACGGATCGACGCACCCGATTATGCGGGGCTGTCGGCGGCGGACCTTGCTGCGTTGGCGGCGCGGCAGGCGCTTGCGGATGTCGGTGCGACGCTGACGATTGAAGCGATTGCCGCCGTCCGTACGTTTGACGACAGCTTTCCGTTCGTGCCGCCTTTTGGCGTGCCCGATAAGTTCCCGCGGGCGGTGGCGCGGCGGCTGGGGATCAATCCGTCTTATGCTACGCTGGGACCGGTCGGTGGTGATACGCCGCTCGCGCTGCTCGGACAGATGGGCGCGCGAATTGCGGCGGGGGAATCGACAGCCGCGCTGATCGTCGGGGGCGAGGCAATCTCGACCGTGCGCCATTTACAGAAGCTGCGCGAAACCCGCGACTGGACCGAGCATGACGATGGTCCCGTCGATGATGGTGGCGCGCGGCTTGAGGAGGTCGTAAAACCCTATCAAGTCATCCACGGCCTGCGCGGGGCACCGCCGACTTATGGCCTGTCCGAAAATGCGCGGCGGGCGCGGCTGGGATTGTCGAAAGCGGCCGGTGCGCGGGAGATGGGCGCGTTGATGGCGCGGTTTACGCCCATCGCGGCGGCCAATCCTTATTCGGCGGCGACCGTGGTGCCGATGTCACCCGACGAATTGACAGATGTCAGCCCGCGCAACCGGATGATCGCCGACCCCTATCCCTTGCGGATCATATCGCGTGATCAAGTCAATCAGGGTGCGGCGCTCGTGATGACGTCGGTCGGTATGGCGCGGACTTTGGGCATCGCGGAGGATCGTTGGGTGTTTGTCCACGGCCTCGCGCTGGGGACCGAGAGAGACTTGATCGAGCGGCCTGATTTGGGCGCGGCCCCAACAGGCGTTGCGACGATCAAGGCGGCGCTTGGTGATGCGACTGCGGATGATATCGCGCATTTTGATTTCTACAGCTGTTTTCCCATTGCGGTGTTCGCGGCTGCTGTTGATGGCCTTGGCATTGCCCCCGATGATCCGCGTGGCCTGACGGTAACGGGCGGATTGCCCTTCTTTGGTGGGCCAGGGAATAACTATGCGACGCATGCGCTGGCGGCGATGGTTGAGCGGTTGCGGGCGGATCGGAGGTCAAGCGGCCTCGTCTTCGCGCATGGCGGCTATATGTCGAAGTTCGGGGCGGTGGTGCTTTCGACGAAGTCTGTACCGTGGCGAGATGTAGTCCGTTGCGCACCGGATACTAAGCCGCATGTTGCCATCAACTGGCATCCCACTGGCCCGGGCCGCATCCTGACGCACACCGTCCTTTATGCGAATCGACACCCCGTCCGCGGCGTCATCATTGGCGAGCTGGCTAGTGGTTCGCGGTTTATCGCCAATGAAGCGGACGCCGAAACGCTTGCGCATCTGGTCGCATCCGACCCCCTAGGCGCACCAGTCACTGTGACTCACGCGGCGGCGGGCAACAGCTTCCGTTTTGCCTGAGCCTATTCGGCGGGCTGCGGCGCGCTCGGTGCTTCCTCGCCGCCGTTGGTCAGCTTGCGCTTCAGCCAAGGGGCAATCCGGTTTTCAAAGCCAACGGCCAAGCTGAACGCGGCGGGCACGATGAGCAATGTCAGGATCGTCGACATGATAAGCCCGCCAATCACGACAATGCCCATCGGCGCACGCCAGCTGCCATCGCCTGACAAGGCCAGCGCAATCGGCAACATGCCCGCGACCATCGCAACGGTGGTCATCACAATCGGCTGCGCGCGCTTATGCCCTGAATCGATTATGGCAGTTGCGGTATCGACACCTTTCCCCATCTCCTCGAGCGCGAAATCGACCAGCAGGATCGAGTTTTTCGCAACGATGCCGAGCAGCATCAGGATGCCGATCATCACCGGCAACGACATCGGGTTGCCCGTGATATGCAGCGCCATTGCCCCGCCCAGTGGCGCCAGCAAGAGCGACCCCATGTTGACAAAAGGCGGCATGACGCGGCGATAAAGCAGGACCAGCACTGCGAAAACCAGCAGCGTGCCCGAAATCACTGCCACAATGAAGTTGAAGACAAGTTCCTGCGTCAGCTTGTCATCGCCAAAAGCGACCTTTTCAACACCCGTCGGCAGATTCTTCATCGTCGGTAAATTGTCAACTTCCTTCGATGCGGTGATCACGCCGGGCGCGAAATCGGCCCCAATCGCGACGCGGCGGTTCTGGTTGTAACGCCGCAGGATCGATGGCCCCGCGCCAAAGCCAATGTCGGCAACCACCTTTAGCGGCACCGTCGAACCATCCGCCGTCGGCACCGGTAGGTTTTCGATCGTGGCTAGACTGGTCCGCGATGTCTGATCTAGCATAACGCGGATCGGGATTTGCCGATCGGACAGCGAGAATTTGGCGGCGTTCTGGTCGATTTCACCCTGCGTCGCGATTCGGATGGTTTGGCTGAGTGCCGCCGTTGATACACCCAAATCTGCCGCGACGTTTAGGCGTGGTTTGATGGTGATTTCCGGACGTGGAATGTCACCATTGATGCGAGGCGCGCGCAGTTGCGGGAGGGCTTTCATTTCCTCGACGACTTTATTGGCGGTTCGCAGGACGAGTTCGGGATCGCTCCCCGCGAGCATCAACGTCACGTCGCGACCCAAGCCACCACCTTGGCTCTGAAAGGTCACGCGCGCATCGGCAACCGCACGCAGTCGGTCAGCCAGTGATTTTTCAAATTCGATGCTGGTGCGCTCACGCTTTTTGTTGAGCGTGATGTAAATACTGGCCTCGCCGATATTGACCTCGGCAAAGGCCGCCGCGACTTCGGGCGCTTCGTTTAGGATGCGTGACACTTCATCGGCCACGTCCGTAGTCTGCTTCAGCGTCGATCCGGGAACCATTTCGATCCGCACTTGGCTATAATCAGTGTTGATCGTTGGTTGAAATACGAACTGAAGCGTCATGAAGGCACCGATTGTCGCTATGAACGACAGCAAGCCCATGCCCATGATCCAGAAACGGTGATCAAGCAGCCAAGCAAAGCGGCGCTTCCATCCGAAATTCTGCGCCTTGAATGCAACGGCACGCCGCTTGTCGAGCGACCAGTTAAGCAGCGCGAGATATTTGTTCATCAACCAATTGTCGCCATGTGATTCAGGTCCGTGGCTTTTCAGGAAATAGGCGGCAACCATTGGCGTGATCAGACGCGCTACCGCGAGGCTAAGCAGCACCGCAACGACAACAGTCAGTCCAAATTGCTTGAAAAACTGTCCCGTCAATCCCGGCATCAGGCCGACGGGAAGGAACACAGCGACGATAGCCATTGTGGTTGCGAGTACCGCGAGTCCGATTTCGTCCGCTGCGTCGATTGATGCCTGATAGGCTGTCTTGCCCATCCGCATATGTCGAACGATATTTTCAATCTCGACGATGGCGTCATCGACCAGCACACCCGCAACAAGGCTGAGCGCCAACAGACTGATACTGTTTAGCGTGAAGCCCATCATATCCATGAACCAGAATGCCGGTATCGCTGACAATGGGATAGCAAGCGCAGAAATCGCCGTGGCGCGCCAATCACGCAGGAACAGCCAAACGACCAGAACCGCCAGAACTGCGCCTTCCCACATCGCGTTGATCGCCGAATAATATTGATCCTTGGTATAATCGACGCTCGTGAACAGCTGCGTAAATTTGACCTTAGGATTTTCGGCTTCGAGCTTTTTGAGCACCGCAACGCCTTCGTCATAGACAGTGACGTCTGACGAACCTTTTGCCTTTGCCATCGAGAAGCTGAGCACCTGACGGCCGCCCATTTTCGAAATGGCCCGTTGTTCGGCATATTGATCTCGGACAGTGGCAATGTCGGTGAGTTTAACCGACCGACCGCTGCCGACATTGATCATCATTTCGCTTAAGGCAAAGGCATTGCTCGCATTGCCCAGCACGCGGACTGATTGTTCGGAGCCTGCGATTTCGGCGCGCCCCCCCGCAGCGTTGACGTTCATCAGGCGGAGTTGAGAATTGACTTGCGCCGCCGTGACGCCCTGCGCCTGCATCCGAACCGGATCCAGCACAACGCGGATTTCGCGGCTGACGCCGCCGCCACGCTGCACGGAGGCCATGCCCGAGACGCTTAGCAATCGTTTGGAAACAGTGTTGTCGACATACCAGCTGAGTTCCTCGAGCGTCATGTCGACGGCTTCGGCAGAGAAATAGGCCATTGGACCGCCATCGATGTCCTGACGCTGGATCAGCGGCTCGAGAATGCCATCGGGCAAGTCGCCGCGGATATTGGCAATCGCGTCGCGCACGTCATTCACTGCGCGGTCAATGGGGGTGCCAATGGTGAAAATCACATTCGTATTCGACGCGCCTTCGCTAATCCATGTCGACATGGCGTCCACGCCGTTGACGCCGCGCACCGCCGCCTCAACCTTTTGCGCCACTTGTGTTTCAAGTTCAGTTGGCGCGGCACCTGGCTGGCTGACGACGACCATCACGGCGGGAAAGCTGATGTCCGGATTGTTGTTCACTTGCATCCGGGCGAAGCTAAGGATGCCCGCCATGGTCAGCGCAATGAACAGCACAATCGGCGGCACGGGGTTCTTGATGGCCCAAGCAGAGATATTCCGAAAACTCATAGAGTCGTCCGATCAACGAGATGCTGTGTTGGTTTAACAATACAGCGATTTTGATGTCGTGGCAAGTGTCGCAACGCACCCAGCGTTCCCTTTGTCTCTTTGTCCAAATCGGACGCAACGATGATTGCGCAGCCAGCATAATTGCTATCAATTTGAACAAATCATGAATGTAGAAAGATCATATCATGATCAAATGGTTGGCTGAGGTGGTTCCGCTACCTATGAAAGGAGTAGTACAATGGCGCGAGAGGCTCGCACCAAGCGGCTTTTGCATTAATTCTGAGCAGGAACGATTGTGCATCGGGCTTCAAAATCCGGTCGAGCGGCTTTCCTTGACGATTGTCAGGAGACTGATGGAAGTCGTATCGGAGAATCCCGCCCTTCCCAACACACGGCTTTCGTGGCTTTTTTCCGGACAATCGCTCGCGGTTGCGGACATCGCCGCGCTGCTTGCTGCTTGGGAGCGGGACAATCATCTGCCGCTGCTTTCGATTATCCAGCTTGAGTTTGGCGAGCGTCATCACAGGACGCGCGGTTTGGCGGCATTCATCGGCCACGAATGTGCGGCACTTTTTGAGGCTGTCGAGCAATCTCGCGACGCCGCGATAAATTTGGGATTGCTTGCGCGGCGGGCGCTGTTGAGCGGCGGGCTTGATTCCAATGCGCACTATGCTGGGTTTGACGAAGCACCGCTCGTGATTGAGTGGCCCGCTGCGAGGGGGCCGGACGCGATGGTTACGATCATCTTGCCGACGGTCCGAAATGGACCTGCTTTGCACTGACGATCCCACACGGCTCTCGTAAACTTATCCGGTGGGGCACGCGCGATTTCATACTAGGATCCGGTTCGCATCGGTAAATTTGTGGGGTGATCCTGACTACCGCGAGGGCATGGTTCGGCATCATAACCTGCCGCTTCAAACCCAGAGTCATCGCGATCTCGGCCCCTTTTTGGAAAGCCTGCGCGACGATGGCCTTCATATCGATGATTTTGCGACCAATGGTGTCCTGTTGCCGATGCTGACGAGCGTCAGTCAGGCGACAAATTTACCCGTCCATTTTGGCGGACATCCGAATTACAATGCCCAAATCATCGAACGGCTTCAGGTGATTCGCGTTTTTTGCGAATCGATTCGCCTCGATTCGCGGCGTCGCAATATGGCGCTGGCGGGGGTGCGTGGGGTTCAGAAACGGGCGCGGGCGGCGATCATTGGACAGCGCGTCGGTCATATTGATCATGTGCGATTGGTAGAGCCGGGAACCGCGAATTTGATTGCTGAAATTGACCAAATGTTGGCGGCGCGCACCATCTTAACCGATTGATTTTGGACAAAAAAAAGTGGGGAAGGCGCTCCCCACTTTCTTACGCATGTATTCTTTACTTTAGACCAAAAATCGCGTGCGCGCGCCCCTCGCCGACGACAGTCCTCAGTCTGGGTCGATCGAATGACCGGCCGGAGGCCGCACACCCAAGACTTCCAAGACGATACTAACCATCATGGCAATTACCCTCCACTTAACGCAGTGGAGTTAATGCATTGCTAACCGTGCTTCAACAGACTTTGTTCATCATGTTGTTTGGACTTGTTATTGCAATGCTTTGGTGGGCCACAGAAGCTGTTTAAGCCTTCCTTGACGGTTAATCGCTTAGTCTCCTGCTATGACGGTCAGCTCCCGCTCGCGAAAAGTATCGCCGCGCGTGCATGCGCGCTTGCGTGGCGCAGCGAACGACCGTGGTCAGGCTACGTATGTCGGCGTAATTCTTGTCGCGATTACCAACGCTAATGTTGCCCGCCGCAGCCTGGGCTTTGATCGTTGGGCAGGCGCGCATCTGTCGTTTGTGAGTGCGCTCAAATCCGCGGTCGGCAATAGCCGCATCAGTCAATTTGCGTGGGATACGGTGTGCCTCGTCTTTGACGCCATCACCGAAGCCGAGTTCGCGAGCCGGTTCGAGCGACTGGCTGATGTCGGCGGATTGTCTGGCGACGCGGTTTCTTTTGAGATTTTGGCTGGTTCCGCGCTTGGCCCCGATGAATTTGATGCGCTCGAACGCGCCGAATGTGCTTTATCCGACGCACGGGTGCGGGGGCTTAGCCTCCTCGCGCCACTGATGCCGGAAAAAATCAATCGCGGGTCCATCGACCTTG
Organism: Sphingomonas sp.; assembly: GCA_031369985.1. Lineage (GTDB taxonomy): Bacteria > Pseudomonadota > Alphaproteobacteria > Sphingomonadales > Sphingomonadaceae > Sphingomonas_O. The sequence continues at coordinate 25,486 of JANMPU010000092.1, forward strand.
CGAGCGATCTCGCGCTTGCTGTGCCGCGCGAGGAATTTTTCCTCGTCTATCAACCTAAAGTCCATATTCGTCAGCGCTGCATTTCGAGTGCCGAAGCCCTGATCCGCTGGCAGCATCCCGTCTTGGGGCTGGTCATGCCCGATATGTTCATTGGTCTTGCTGATGCCAGCGGCGAGATGCGCGGGATTACGCTGTGGACGCTGCGCCGCGTGATTGCCGACCAACAGAAACTGGCACGCGAAGGCCATGTCTTGCGGATTTTCATCAACATTTCGGGTGCGCTACTCACCGACCGGGTGTTTATCGACGCGGCGTGCGCGCTGGTTGAGGAAAGCCCGGCGGAAATTGGTTTTGAAATTACCGAAACTGCCGTGATCCGCGATCCTGATCTTGCCATCGCCAATCTTGAGCGGTGCGCGGCCATCGGTATCACGCTTGCCATTGATGATTATGGGTCGGGCCTGTCGTCGCTTGCTTATCTTAAGCGGCTTCCAGCGACCGAATTGAAGATCGACAAGATGTTCATCACGCACCTGACGAGCAGCCACCGTGATCCGCTTATTGTCCGCTCCACTATCGACCTTGCCCATGCGCTCGAAATGGAAGTGACGGCCGAAGGCGTCGAAACGCCCGCCGCGCTCGCGCTGCTTTCGGTGATGGGCTGCGAAATGGTGCAGGGCTATTTGATCAGTCCGCCGCTCGAGCTGCCCAAATTCAAGAAATATCTGGATGAATACCGCTTTGAATCGCTGCAAACCAGCGTCGAACCAACGGTGCACCGTCCGGCAAGTTTCTGGAAACGCGCATGAAAGTGTTGGCGCGGCTGTTTTGCTTCCTGTTGATGCTCACGCCGTCGCTTTCGATGGCGCAAACGGTTCAAGACAGACAGATCGACACGATGATCGCGGAGGTGCGCAAACAATTGAGTGTCGACCCAGAAAACGCGATTGCGATTGCCGAAAAATCTGTCACTCTGGTTAATCAGAGAGTGACTGGGAGCGATCGTGCCAATTATCTGTCGGATATTGATGCCTTGATGACCCGCGCGTTAATTCGCGTTGGTCGAACCGACGAGGCAGCGGCGGCAGTGAAACGCGGCTTTGCGCGGGCCAAGTCGGTGCAACTAAGCACGAAAGTGATGGCTGAATTGACTCTCTCATTAGGCCGCGTTCATCAATATCGTGATGATGTGCAGGGCGCGCTGCGTGATTTCCAAATGGCTTATAAGCTGTTCCGCGCCGTCGGTGATAAGCGATCACAAGCGGTTGCGCTCCAGAGCATTGCGAAGTTGTATGTCGATGGCGGAGATGGCGCGAATGCGTTGCGCTATTTCAAACAGTCCGACGAGGAATATGGCGGCGACCCGCAAATGTTGCTGTCGTCGCACAACAACCGTGGGATGGCCCATATATTCATGGAGCAGCCCAAGGAAGCCGAGCACGAGTTTCGTGCGGCTTTGAAAATCGCCGAGGAACTTAAAAGCTCGAAATACACTACCCGCGTGCTCGTAAATCTTGCGCAGTCGCAAGTATCTCAACGGCAATACGATGTCGCAGCCTCCAATGTCGATCGCGGGTTCGCATTGATGAGCGGAATGGATGAAACGCAGGAATCGTGGCGGCTTTGGGATCTGCGCGCGCAGATCGCCTTTGCGCGCAATGATGTAAAGACGGCAACATCGGCAATTGCGCGAGCGCTGGACGGGATCGATCCTGAAACAAGTGACGCCGACTATCGTCAAACGCATTTCAACGCCTCAAAAATCTATGGCGCGTTTGGCAATTCGGCGCTTGCCTATAAAAATCTTCAGGCCGTGCTGCGCCTCGACGAAACCACGTCAAAGCTGACCGCGACTAATGCTGCCGCGCTCATGGCCGCGCGGTTCGATTTCGTGAACCAGAACACGCGCATCGCACAGATGAAAGCGCGCGAGTTCGAGCTTCAGCGCAACTTCTTGATTGCGGTCGTCGCCGGGGGCGCGCTCGCGCTGGTTTTGCTGAGCGGCGGCTTAATCCTGATCACGCGCAGCCGTAACAGAGAACGTGCCGGGCGTTTGTTACTCGCCCGGACCAATGTCGACCTCGAGAAAGCAATTGTGGCGAAAATGGAATTCCTTGCAACCACCAGCCACGAAATCCGCACGCCGCTCAATGGCATTTTGGGCATGACGCAAGTTCTGCTCGCCGACCGCCAACTGGGTGTGCAGTTGCGTGACCGGATCGGGATTGTCCACGACGCGGGCGAAGCGATGCGGACGCTGGTCGACGATATTCTTGACGTTGCCAAAATGGATACGGGCAATCTGGCCGTGGGCAGCGGGACCGTTGAGCTGCGCACTGCGCTCGAACAGGTTGCGGAACTTTGGCAACTTCAGGCTGATGCCAAAGGCGTTTCGCTGGTCCTTGACCTGAACGACTGCCCGGTGAGGATGGAAGGCGATGAAAGTCGCATCCGCCAGATCGTCACCAACCTGATGTCAAACGCGATGAAGTTCACGGATAAGGGAAAGGTTGAACTTTCCGCGCGTGCAACCGGCGAAAATGACAACCGGTCGGTCGAAATTTCGGTGCGCGATTCCGGCATCGGCATTGCCCCGAAATGGCATGAGTCTATTTTTGAACTGTTCCAACAAGTGGATGGCGGCACAACGCGTAAATATGGCGGAACGGGCCTTGGCCTCGCGATCTGTCGTAATTTGGCGCGTGCAATGGGCGGGGACATCAACGTGGACAGCGAACGGGGGCAGGGATCAACCTTCACGATCAATTTGCCGTTGGTCGAGGCAGCGAATGATACGGGCATCGCATCTGAGCATCGCAGGACGGTTGTTGTCGTCGAACGCAATCCGCTGACCCGCGGCATATTGCGCGCTATTCTATCTGAACGGTTCGACGCTGTGCTGTTTGCCGATGACGAAACCGCTGCACGCGGCGATGCTGATCGTGCGGGTGCCGAATGGATTATTGCGGACGTTGCGGCGGTAGATGACTTGTCGGTTCTGCTTGATGCTGCCAATCATTCGACGGTCCTGATCGGCGGGGATTTTGACACCGGGCATGCTTCGAACGTCGTAAAACTCGCAAAACCGCTGAGTAAATCGGCATTGCTTGCGGTGTTCGGCGATGCCGAAGAGCCGCTTCCGGTCGCGGCATGAAACTTCTCTTCGTCGAAGATGATGCGATGAATCGGCGTGTGGTAAAGGACATGTTGAACGTCGCAGGCGTCGATATGGACGAAGCCGATGGCGCGCGCGAAGGGCTGCGCATGATCGACAACGGCACTTATGATCTGGTCCTCATGGACTTGCGGATGCCCGGCATGGACGGAATGGCTGCGATTTCGGAGCTTCGTCAACGGATCGACGAAAAGGCGCGTTTGCCAGTGATTGTCCTGACGGCCGATGCCGCAGCAGGCCTGCGCGAGAAGTGCATGGCGGCGGGGGCAGACGAAGTTTTGTTTAAGCCAGTGTCGATGCAGTCGCTGTTCGATGCGATTGCCATTCTGATGGTCGGGCGTGGCGGGGCGGACCCCATCATCGCCTAAAAATCGTCGCTTGAACGGGACGCACTTGCGCCCCTATGCTTTGGTTAAATCGGCGCTTGCCCGAAAGGCCACAACCATGACCGAATTTCTTGTCCGTCGCGACAATATCAATGCTTGTGAAACGCGGGACGGCGAAACGCCCACAATCGGCGGGGGGCAGGTTTTGCTTGCTGTCGAACAATTCGCGGTGACCGCAAACAATGTCACTTACGCGGCGATGGGCGACGACATGAAATATTGGGATTTTTTCCCAGCCGCGGACGGTTTCGGGATTGTGCCGGTGTGGGGACATGCCCACGTCGCGGCGTCAAATGTTGAGGGGTTTGCGGTCGGCGAACGGGTTTATGGCTATTTGCCAATGGCGTCACATCTTGTGGTGACTCCGGACTCGGTAAAAGCGGCTAGTTTTATAGACCGTTCGGCGCACCGGTCGCACCTGCCGATGATTTACAATCAATATCGGCGCCTTGCCGCAGACCCCGGGCATCGCGCCGACCGCGAGGACGTTCGCGCGGTGTTCGAGCCGTTATTTCTGACCAGTTGGTTGATCCAGACGATGTTTGCAGGCGCGGGCTGGCACGGCGCCGAAACGTTGGTAATGACGAGCGCATCATCGAAAACAGCAATGGCGCTGGCCCATGTGGCGCGCGCACAATCTCCCGGCGTTGCGAGGATTGGTCTGACGTCGACCGGCAATATGGATTTCGTCCGTGGAACGGGGTTGTATGATCGGGTGCTGCCGTATCACGGGGCGGACGCGTTGGCCGGAGCGAATGCCGTGTCTGTCGATTTTGCCGGCAATGGTACCGTGTTGCGTTCCGTACATGAAGCGCTGGGGGATGGCCTTAAATACTCGTGCCTCGTTGGTTTAACGCACTGGGATGATCGCAGCGGGGCGGGCGCGGATATGCCGGGGCCGAAGCCCGTCTTGTTTTTTGCCCCTAGCTATGTCGCGACAACGATTGCTCAACTGGGGGCCGAGGCTTTCGTTCGCGCCGTTGCCGATAGCTGGGGGGCGTTTGCGGGCGATGCCGAAAAACTGGTGCGGATTGCGCCGGTCAACGGCCTAGAGGCGGCTGGTGAAGCCTTTAAGGCCCTCGTCGCGGGCACAGCGAAGCCCGATGCCGCAACCATTGTCCACCTGGCTGAATGACCCGTAATTTTACTGGCATGGACTTTGTTGCTAAGGCGCGCGGCCAACAGCCCGGCAAGGGCGTAGAACCGGAGCCGTCGCGCTGACCCAAACTCCCGAAGCCAATATCGACGCCGGCGATCCGCTGCCGCTTGCGGTGCGCAAATCGGCACTTTGGCAATGGGCAACGCCGGCGTTGTCGGTTGCGCTGCTCGGCGCGATTGGCTGGCGGCTTCGCGATATCGATATTAGTGAGGCAATACCGACAAACCCGATTTTCTGGATCGTCCTCCTTTCTTATTTCTTCGTGCCGATCATTGCCGAGTTCGTGATCTATCGCCGCCTGTGGGGGATCCCCGCCGAGGGTTTCGTCGCGTTGTCGCGCAAACAAGTCGGCAATGCGCTTCTGTTCGACCTCCTCGGTGAAGCCTATTTCTATGGCTGGGCGCGCAAGAAACTGAACATGGAAACTTCACCCTTTGGCGCGGTGAAGGACGTGACGATCCTGTCCGCAATGGTCGGCAATGGCTGCACATTGGTGCTGATGGCCTTTGCCTGGCCCTATATCGGAACGCTCAATCTGGGCGCGGCGGGCACGGCGATTGCAGCGTCAATCGGCGTGATCGTTCTGGTTTCAATATTGATCGTCGCATTCGGTAAACGCTTGTTCAGCCTGCCGAAAGGGACGTTGTGGTGGATCGCGAGCGTCCACTTGTTCCGCGTTCTGGCAACGACGGGCCTCATTGCCGTTGCATGGAGCCTTTATTCGCCACAGATCGCATTCGGCATGTGGGCGCTGCTCGCGACGGCGAAATTGATGGCGTCGCGGCTGCCCTTGTTTGTGAACCCGGAGGTGATTTTCGCAAGCATCGTGATCTGGTTCCTCGGTAAAGGGAGCGCGATTGAGCATGTCGTTGGGGTTGTGACAATCCTGATCCTGGTGATCTACCTCGTTGCTGCTGCGATCCTGGCCATCGGTGATCTCGTGACAATCAAACGCGCGGGTAAGGAGGTTGAAGGTTGAAGAAGTTGTTGATCCTGACTGCGTTGCTCGTGCCTGCATTTGCGGCGGCGCAAGTGCCGTCGACGCCGTCACTTGGCATTGCCGAAGGGCGGTGTCGTTCGGGTGAGCCCGGTCCGGCATTCTTGGTCACCGTGACCGGGATAAAGGACCGAGCGGGAACCATGAAGGCAGAGCTTTACCCAGCGAACGACACCGATTTCCTTCAGGATGACAATATCCTGATCAATCAGGGTAAGACGTTCCGCCGCGTTGTGGTTGACGTGCCCGCATCGGGCAATGTGCAGCTGTGCATCCGCGCGCCCTCGGCTGGTACTTTTGGACTGTCGCTGCTGCACGACCGCAACAATGATCGAAAATTCGACAAGGGCTTCAGTGGTGATGGCGTCGGCTTTGGCGGCAACCCGAATTCGCTTGGTCCCTCCAAGCCGCGCATTGCCATTGGCCGCGTTGCCACAAACGGCGGGGTCACGCCGGTCAACGTCCGCATGCTCTATCGCAGTGGACTATTGTCGTTCGGACCCGTTAAATAGTCCGCCATGAAAATTGTTGACGTCGCCGCTTTCTATTCGCCCCAAGGCGGCGGCGTTAAAACCTATATTGATCGCAAGCTGATCGCCGGGCCGGCGGCGGGGCACGAGATTGTCATCATCGCGCCTGGCCCCGAAAACCGGGTCGAGGAACGCGGGCCGAACGCGCGGATCATTTTCCTCGATCAGCCCAAATTTCCATTAGATCGAAAATATCATTATTTTCGCGACGAAGTGGCGCTGCATGCGACGCTTGATGCGGAGCAACCCGACATTATCGAAGCGTCGTCGCCGTGGCGCAGTGCGCGGCTGGTGGGCGAATGGCCGGGGTCGGCACCTCGGACGCTGATCATGCATGCCGATCCCTTGTCGGCCTATGCTTATCGCTGGTTCGGCGGGATTGCGACGCGCGAGACGATCGACAAGCAATTCGGTTGGTTTTGGAAGCATCTGATCCGGCTCGACAAGATGTTTGCGGTGACGGTCACGGCCGGACAGGCCCTATCGGATCGCTTGATTGAGGGCGGGATGACCAATGTCGTCACCAATCCGATGGGTGTGGCGGATGCGATTTTCTCGCCCCAGTTGCGCGATGAAGGATTGCGCGCGCGGTTGCTCGAACGGTGCGACTTTGGGCCCGACGCGACGCTGCTGATCGCGGCGGGGCGGCATGCGCCCGAAAAGCGCTGGCCGATGGTGGTGGAGGCGGTCACGGCGGCAGGGAACAATGCGCCGATTGGCCTTGTCCTGATCGGCGATGGTCGCGACCGGCTGCGCGTCGCGAAAGCAGCGGCGGACAATCCGCATATCCAGCTGCTCTCGCCGATTTCGGACCGGCTTGAATTGGCGCGGTTGTTTGCTAGTGCCGACGCGCTGATCCACGGCTGCGAGGCTGAAACGTTCTGCATGGTTGCGTCCGAAGCGCGCCGGTCGGGCCTGCCGTTGATTGCCCCCGATGGCGGCGGTGCAGCGGATCAGGCGCGGCTGGCGGGCGGATGGACGTACGTATCGGGCGATGCTGCGAGTGCCGCCGAGGCAATCACCGCCTTTGTTGAAACGGGCGGTGCGCAAGCCCGCGCCCGTGCGGTTGCCGACGCGCCGAATGTCCGCACGATGGAAGCGCATTTTGATGAGCTTTTTGCGCTTTACGAAGATCTGATCCGCCCCAACAGGATGGCTGCATGAACGCTCCCTTGGTCGCTGCCGTTGAATTGGGCGGGACGAAAATCAATCTTGCCATCGGCACGGGTCCTGATGATCTGTGCGCGGAGGCTGTGATCCCGACCACCGATCCCGAAAGCACGATCCGCGCTGCAATCGATTTCCTTCGCGCCAATGCAGGGTTTGAAGCAGTCGGCATCGCATCGTTCGGGCCGGTGTGCCTCGACCAGTCATCGCCCGAATGGGGCAACATCACTGCGACAACCAAAGCCGGCTGGTCGAACACACCCGTCGCGACTGCCATTGCCGAAGCCACAGGTGTGTCCGTCGCGTTTGACACTGACGTCAATGGTGCAGCGTTGGGCGAGTATCGCTGGGGAGCGCTGCAAGGTTGTGCGGCGGGGCTTTATTTGACGGTGGGCACGGGGCTGGGCGGCGGCCTCGTCATTGATGGCGTCCCCCTGCACGGTCGCGTGCATCCTGAGATGGGGCATATCCGCCTCAAGCGAACAGCGGGGGATGACTTCCTCGGCGCCTGCCCCTTCCACGGTGATTGTTTCGAAGGGCTGGTCGCGGGGCCCTCAGTCATGGCGCGGCTGGGGCATTCATTGAGCCACACTGAACCCGGCGATCCGGGGCGGGCGCTGGTGATGGACGCGATGGGGCAGGGGCTGGCGAACCTCGTCCTCACCCTGTCGCCGCATCGCATTGTCGTCGGCGGCGGCGTGGCCAAGACGCCTGGTTTCCATGCCGAAGCGACCGAACGGATGATGCATTGGCTGGGGGGCTATGTCGCAATCCCCGAACGTTTCGTCGTGCCGCCGGGGTTGAGCGATCATGCGGGCGTCGCAGGCGGGCTTGCACTGGCGCAGGATTTGCTGAAACGTCGCACGTCATAGGGTGGAGTCGTGAGCATGTTTAACAAAAATGAGCAGCGTCCCGTGGCGCGCACTGGTGGCAGCGGCTCGATGAGCTTTCTCGGTGCTGAAGTAACGATCACGGGCAACGTCGGCGGGCAGGGCAATTTGCACATTGACGGCCGCGTTGACGGCGATGTCGCGTGTGGATCGTTGATCATCGGCAATTCGGGGCAAGTGAACGGAAACATCACGGCCGACGACGCCAAGATCGCGGGAACCGTCACGGGTACGGTCGCTGCCAAAGTGCTGACGATCGAATCCTCTGCACGGATCACCGGCGATTTGAGTTACGATTCGGTCAGCGTCGAGACCGGCGCGCAAGTCGATGGCCGTGTGAAACGCCTGACGCGCGAGGAACCGACAGGATTGAAACTGATCGAAAGCGCGTAGTCACTTTACAAGTGACTTGTCACCGCCACTTCGCGCTCCGGACTTGATCCGGAGCTCTGGAAGAATATCCAACCCTAGTCGCAAAGCTCCGGGTCAGGCCCGGAGCGCAGATTCGTATATATAACGCCCGGCTTACCTCGCTTCGTAAGCCTTAATCCCCGCGCCGAGTTTATTCGGCCCAATCGCAATCTTCTCGCCGCTCCAGTTTGCCACGAAGGCAGGGCCGGTTGGTGCGCCCGGTGCCAGTGACGCGGCATTGTTCTCAATCCGCAGGCCCGATGATGGATTGTCCCGCGCTTCGGCTGCAACCGCGATCAGGGCACTATGGTTTTCCTTGCCGCGCCCCTGCACAAATTCGTTGCGCGCGACGAGGCCGACCGAACCCGCTGGCAAATCAATCATATAATTGGTGTTGCGTCCGCCGGCGTCATCAAAGCTCGAGTCGGTGATTTCATTCACGGGCGCGCGGCTTTTGACATAATGACCGCCGGTCCCTTTTTCGAAGCGCGACCGCGACACAATCAGTTTGGCAAAATTGCCGATATAGATTGAATGCGAACACCCCGCTTCGGGGCAACCACCCAGGCCAGAGAAGGTCGAGCGCTCAATGGTGACCACGCCGCGATCATAGCTACCCGCCAAAATGCCCTGCTGTGAATTGCGGAAGGTCGAGCGGACAACGCGCAAATCGCCCCATTCGAGGCGGATGCCAGCACCATTGCCGTCGGGCACGCGGATATTCTGGAACACGATTCCGTCGATGGTCGCGTTCCCGCCATTCAAAACCAGCGTTGCTTTTCCGCCACAAGCGCCGCCATCAAAGATTGCCGTCGAGGGTGTCGCGGCGCGCAGCGTGAGGTTCTGGCCGCCAAACACAGCGCAGTCTTTGTAGGTGCCGGGTGCGACGATGACGGTCCCCTGACCCTTGCCAATCGCATCGAACGCGTCGGAAAGACGACCGTATTGCCGTCCGGTTTCCTCAATGGTGAACGAACCGCCCGATTGAGCGATGGCAGGACCAGCCAGCAAGGCCAATGAAAGCGAAAGAAGTTTTTTCATATCCAGCTCTTAACAGGGTGCACTGACTCAATCCAGATTGGGACGCAGCCAGCGGCGTGCCGTTTCGGGATCGACGCCGCGGCGCTTGGTATAATCCGCCAGCTGATCTTCACCGACGCGCGCGACGCCGAAATATTCGGCTTGCGGGTGCCCGAAGTAGAAACCTGAAACTGCCGCAGTTGGCAGCATTGCAAAGGATTCAGTCAACGTCAGACCGGTATTCGCGGGCGCATCGAGCATGTCGAACAGGATCGGCTTCAAGCTGTGGTCGGGGCACGCCGGATAGCCGGGTGCGGGACGGATGCCACGATATTCTTCTTTGATCAGCGCATCGTTGGTCAGCTGCTCGCCGGGCGCATAACCCCAGAGCGTCTGGCGAACATGCTGGTGCAGGCGCTCGGCAAAGGCTTCGGCAAAACGGTCGGCGAGGGCTTTCAACAGGATGTCCGAATAATCGTCCTTGTCGGCCTGAAACCGCGCGAGGTGCGGTTCAATCCCGTGAATGCCGACCGCAAAGCCGCCGATCCAGTCGCCGTCATGGTCGATGAAATCGGCAAGGCACATGTTGGGGCGGCCTTCCCGTTTCGCAATCTGCTGGCGGAGGAAGGGGAGGCGGATGTGAGCGAAGTCGGCGGAAGGGGCCACCCCCGGCCCCTCCACGAAGGCGTGGAGGGGAGAAGGAAATGCACTATCACTCCCCTCCCGGCCTTCCGGGAGGGGTTGGGGGTGGGCTCCTTCAGCGACGTGAACGATGACATCATCGCCATCGCGGCGGCACGGCCACAGGCCTGCAACACCGCGCGCGGTCAGCCATTTTTCGTCGATCAGCGTTTTGAGCATGGCCTGCGCATCGACCCACAACGCCTGCGCTGCTTCCCCGACGACATCGTCGGTCAGGATCGCCGGGTAGTTGCCGTGCAATTCCCATGCGCGGAAGAATGGCGTCCAGTCGATAACTTCGGCCAGATCGGCCAAGTCCCAGCTTTCGAACACATGCACGCCGGGTTGTTCGGGCGGTGGCGGCTTCAGGTGCATGTCGGTCGGGAACGCATTGGCACGCGCGTCCTCGATGACGATCAGCGCGTTCTGGCCCTTGCTCGCGCGGATTTCGCGGACATGGGCATAATCATCAGCGAAGGTTTTGACATAGGCATCGCGGCCCGTGTCACTGACCAGCGCGGTTGCAACACCGACGGCTCGGCTGGCGTCGAGAACGTGGATGACGGGGCCGTTATAGGCTTCGTCGATGCGCAGCGCGGTGTGCACTTTCGACGTCGTCGCGCCACCGATCAGCAGCGGCATCGACATTTTGGCGCGCTGCATTTCCTCGGCGACTGTCACCATTTCGTCGAGGCTCGGCGTGATCAGCCCCGACAGCCCGATAATGTCGGCATCATTCTCATTCGCCGCTTCAAGGATTTTGGTCCACGGCACCATCACGCCGAGGTCGATGACTTCATAGCCGTTGCACTGGAGCACGACGCCGACGATGTTCTTGCCGATGTCATGCACGTCGCCCTTGACGGTGGCCATGATGATCTTGCCCTTGGCGCGCGCGCCGGGTTCCTTCGCAGCTTCGATGAAGGGGATGAGGTGCGCGACCGCCTTTTTCATGACACGCGCTGATTTGACGACTTGCGGCAGGAACATCTTGCCGCTGCCGAACAGGTCGCCGACGACGTTCATGCCGTCCATCAATGGCCCTTCGATGACTTCAATGGGGCGCGGGAACAGCTGGCGGCATTCCTCGGTATCATCGACGACATACATGTCGATCCCTTTGACCAGCGCATGTTCGAGTCGTTTTGTGACGTGCCAGCCGCGCCATTCTTCGGCGGCTTTTTCGGTCGCGGCGTCGGTGCCGCGGAATTTCTCGGCGAGCGTGACGAGCCGTTCGGTCGGCGTTTCATTGTCGTTGCGCGCTGGCCGATTGAGAATGACGTCCTCGCAGGCTTCGCGCAGCACAGGGTCGATCGCGTCATAGATGTCGAGCTGTCCGGCATTGACGATTGCCATGTCGAGACCCGCCGGGATCGCGTGATAGAGGAACACCGAATGCATCGCGCGGCGGACGGGTTCGTTGCCGCGAAAGCTGAATGACAGGTTCGACAGCCCGCCCGAAAAATGGACATGCGGGCAGCGCTTCTTGATCTCGCGCACGCCTTCGATGAAATCGACGGCGTAGTTGTTGTGCTCCTCGATGCCCGTCGCCACCGCGAAAATATTGGGATCGAAAATGATGTCTTCGGGTGGGAAACCGATGCCCATGAGGAGTTTGTAAGCGCGCTCGCAGATTTCAACCTTGCGCAGTTCGGTGTCTGCCTGGCCGGTTTCGTCGAAGGCCATGACGACGACTGAGGCGCCGTAATTCATGCACTTGCGCGCTTGTTCGAGGAACTGCGCTTCGCCTTCCTTCATGCTGATCGAATTGACGATGGGCTTGCCGCTGACGCACTTCAGGCCCGCTTCGATAACCGACCATTTCGACGAATCGATCATGAACGGCACGCGGGCAATATCGGGTTCGGCAGCGATCAGTTTGACGAAAGTTTCCATCGCGACGAGCGAATCAAGCAGTCCCTCGTCCATATTGATGTCAATGATCTGCGCGCCGTTCTCGACCTGCTGGCGCGCGACTTCGACGGCAGCGGGATAATCGCCTGCCATGATCAGTTTCTTGAACGCGGCAGACCCAGTGACGTTGGTGCGCTCGCCGATATTGACGAAAGTGGGGACGGGATTGGTCATGGGGGGTCCGATCAGGCAGCAAGCGTCATTGGCTCAAGGCCAGCCAATCGCGTTGCAACCGGCGGCGACGTAACCGACCGCGCAGGCAATCCCGACACTGCTTTTGCCATCGCGGCAATATGTGCGGGCGTGGAGCCACAGCAACCGCCAAGGATGTTGACCTGCCCCGCGTCGGCCCATTCCTTGACCAGCGCCGCGGTTTCGTGCGGCAGTTCGTCATATTCACCGAGATCGTTGGGCAGGCCGGCATTCGGATACACCATGATCAGCGTATCTGCGATGGCGCTCAGCACTTTGACATGCGGGCGCAGCTGCTGCGCCCCGAATGAACAGTTGAGACCAATGGTCAGCGGCTTGGCGTGGCGGACGGCATACCAGAACGCCTCAACCGTGTGGCCGGACAGGTTGCGGCCCGACAGGTCGGTCAGGGTCATCGAGATCATCATCGGAATGTTGCGGCCCAGCGCGTCCTGCGCTTCGAGCACCGCCATCACGCCTGCCTTGGCATTCAGCGTGTCGAACACCGTTTCGATGAGGATGAAGTCAACGCCGCCTTCGATCAGGGCATCCACTTGCTCGCGGTACACGTCCTTCAAATAGTCGAAATCGATTTCTCGATAGCCGGGATCGTTGACGTCGGGGCTCAACGACAATGTCTTGTTCGTTGGCCCGATGGCGCCGCCCACGAAGCGCGGACGACCGTCCTTTGCTTCATATTCATCGGCGGCTTTGCGCGCGATTTGTGCCGACGCGATGTTGATTTCGCGCACCAGATGTTCGGCGGCATAATCGGCCTGGCTGAACTTGTTCGCGCTGAAGGTGTTGGTCGACACGATGTCCGACCCCGCTGCGAGATAGGCGCGGGTAATACTGTCGGGCACGTCAGGCTTGGTCAGCGCGAGGATGTCGTTATTGCCTTTGGCATCCTTTGCCAGCGCCAAGTCGCCCATATAATCGGCTTCGGCGAGTTTCCAGTTCTGGATTTCGGTTCCGAATGCGCCATCCGTGATCAGGATACGCTTCGACGCGGCATCGAGAAAGCGTTCGCGAACAGTGGTCATGCGGCTTGCTCCAACGGCGTCGTTTTCGCGCGCAACCCAAGCATATGACAAATCGCATAGCTCAATTCCGATCGGTTGAGCGTGTAGAAATGGAAGTGCTTCACACCCCCGGCATACAAGCGGCGGCACAGTTCGGCCGTGATCGTCGCCGCGACCAGTTGACGCGCCTGCGGGTGATCGTCGAGCCCTTCGAATAGCCGCCCCATCCACGGCGGAACGCTCGTCCCGGTCATCGCCGACATTTTGCGGATTGCGGCGAAGTTGGTGACGGGCATGATGCCCGGGACAATTTCCGCATCAATCCCCGCCTTTGCCGCTGCATCGCGGAAGCGGAAGAAGGTTTCGGGTTCGAAGAAGAATTGTGTGATCCCGCGTGATGCGCCGGCGTCCAGCTTTCGTTTGAAGTTATCGAGGTCTGATTGCGGCGTCGCGGCGTCGGGGTGTGTCTCGGGATAAGCGCTAACCGAGATTTCGAACGGGTGGCGTTTGCGCAATCCTTCGACGAGTTCGGCGGCTCCTGCATAGCCCTGCGGATGCGCTTCGAACGACTTTCCGGCAGTCGGTGGATCGCCGCGCAGGGCAACGATGTGCCGTACGCCAGCGTCCCAATAGGCATCGGCAATCTCGTCGATCTCGGCCTTCGTCGCCTCGACACAAGTCAAATGCGCGGCGGCGGGCATCGACGTTTCGCGGGCAATGCGCGCCACCGTGTTGTGCGTGCGCTCGCGCGTTGATCCGCCCGCGCCATAAGTGACCGACACAAAGCGCGGCCCCAGCGGGCTGAGCGTTTCGATGGAGGACCAGAGCGTTTGCTCCATGCTTTCCGTCTTTGGCGGGAAGAATTCGAACGAGACTTCGGCATCGCCCGCTAGGTCGGCAAACATCGGATCGGCGAGCGCGCGGCGCGCTTCGGTGAGTTGGGCAAGGGTAAGCGTCATGCGGCAAGTGCCTTCTTAATCGGCGGGCGCGTGCCCAGCCAGAGTTTGACAGTGAGTTCGCCGCCGTCGAGCGTCGCGGTCTCGGTAAGCGTCAAGCCGGTTGCGGTGAACCATCCCGCAATCTGTGCATCCGAAAAGCCGAGTCGGGCATGCGCGTCTTGTGTGCGTAATTCTTCGCGCTGGTGCGGAGCGAAATCGGCGACCAGCAAACGCCCGCCGGGCGCGAGCAAACGCGCGGCCTCCGCCAACGCCGCTTCGGGCGCGGGAATGAAATGCAGGACTTGGTGGAGGATCACGGTGTCCGCGGACGCATCGCCCATTGGCAGCCCGCTGATATCGCCTTGCCGCAATTCCCATCCGCTTTGGCCGTCGAGCTTGGCGCGTGCGAGCCGGAGCATTTCAGGGCTGCGGTCGACGCCGATGGCATGATCCGAAAGCGGCCCGAAAAGTTCGATCATCCGCCCCGTGCCGGTGCCGATATCGACGAGCCGCCCGACCGACGCACCGAGCAGCGCGCGCATCCGGTCTTCAACTGCGCTGTCGGCGACGTGGAGCGAACGGATCGCGTCCCATTGGTCGGCATGCTGGGCAAAATATTGCGCGGCCGCCGCAGCACGATCAGCACGAACAGCGGCAAGGCGCGCGGTGTCGGCCTTTGTCCAATGATCGCCTTCGTCGGCTTCTGCTGCGTCAAGGAGCGACAGCAACGGCACGGCGAGCGGCGATGGCGCGGGAGCCAAGAAAACCCAGCTCCCTTCCTTGCGCCGGACCGCTAGCCCCGAATCGACCAGAATGCGGATGTGCCGTGAAACGCGCGGCTGGCTTTGGCCCAGAACTTGAGCAAGTTCACCCACAGAGAGCTCCATCGCGCGCAACAATGCCACAATCCGAAGCCGCGTCGGATCGGCAAGCGCGCGGAAAATGTCGATAATCGGTACCATATATCGACATATAAAGAATTCTTTATATGTGGTCAACCAGAACAGTGCTGAGTCTATATTGCCAAGGCTTTACCGACCCGATATCTCCCGGCCTGACCGGAACAATTTAGCGCGACCAATCGTTGCACCGGGGATTTTATGGAGGGAAGCCTATTATGAAAAAGACAATTGCACTGGCCGCTGTTCTTGCCGCTTCGATGGCGCTGACGGCTTGCGGAAAGAAAGCTGCTGACGAAACCGGCCAGGCGGCAAACGCCGTCATGTCGGATATGAATGCAACCGCTGGTGACGCGATGAACACCGTGGACGCTGCAACGGACAATGCCATGGGCGCGGTTGCCAACACCGCCGATGCGGCTGGCAACAAAATCGATTCGGCGGCTGACAAAATGAAAGCCGCAACGGGCGACGCGATGTCGACCGCAGGCAATAAAATTGAAGCCGCTGGCGACGCGATGAAGAAATAAGTCTTCTCGCTTTTGGTTTTTAGGAAGGGGGCTGCCTGTTCGGGTAGCCCCTTTTTTATTGTGCGCCGTAAAGATATAAAGTGCAGATGCGATATTTGATTTTGGCCCTGTTCCTTTCCGCCTGTGGCTCACCAAGCGCAGACACCGTCGGCGGCGTGAGCCGGAGCGAGTCCGAGGCATTGAATGACGCGGCTGAAATGCTGGATGCCAACGCCGTGGTGCCGGTGGTGGTGGAGAATGGGGTGGCGCCGTAACTGGGTGTGCGACGGCAAGCTTTTTCCGTACCATGCACATTCGTCACACCTACACTGAAGAAAATTTGGCGAGGTTTCGATGTGGCCGTCAGCACTTAAAACGAAAATCACAACGCCGAGGCTTGAAGAAACGCGCAATTTCTTCATCACTTGCCTTGGAATGCGGGTTGTGGAGGAGTGGCAGGAGGCGAACGATGTCGGCTGCATCCTCGCTCTTTCAGGCGATGGGCGAGAAGCACTACTTGAAATTTATAAAGGCCCGCAGTCCGATGGATTTTCCGGCCTCAGTTTGCAGTTTCGAACCGACAATCTTGCGGCATTCAAGGCGGGGTTGCCGCCCACGATAGAATGCCTTGGGCCTACGGCGAGACCTTGGGGCAGTTCTTATCTCTACCTTACTGACCCAAACGGTATCTCCGTCATCGTTTTTGACGGTGGGCTCTGATAATCGGCTAATACCAAAACCTTTTCAACATCTTGTCTGAGCGGACGACAAAATTCGTGCCACCTCAAATCAGGGCTGAGTGGCGCAAATCTCGTCGATAGCTTCCATGTTGCACACCGTCGCCCCGCACTTGATGCGGGGTTAGGCTTTTCGTTGTCGGACGTGTGCCCGAGGGAGCCTAGCCCCGTGTCAAGCACGGGGTGACAGTGCGTCGTGGGTGGCAACCAAAAAAAGGGGCCGGAGGATTGCGTCCTTCGGCCCTTTTTTTCTTTGTGAGCGGGCGACGGCAAAGCCGCCGCTTTCGTCGGTCGGGATCGGAAGCGGGACGCTTCCGCCCCGCCGTCCGTTTTAATCGCGAGTCCGGGGCAGCATCCGCTGCCCCGAGCCGCGATTAAAAATCCATACCGCCCATGCCGCCCATGCCGCCGCCCATGCCGCCGCCGCCCATGGCGGGCTGCTTGTCTTCGGGCGCATCGGCAATCGTCGCTTCGGTTGTGATCAGGAGACCGGCAACGCTGGCTGCATCCTGAAGCGCGGTGCGGACGACTTTGGTCGGGTCGATAACGCCGGCCTTGACGAGGTTTTCATACACATCGGTCGATGCGTTGAAGCCCATCGTTTCGTCACCTTCGCGGAGCAGATTGCCCGCAACGACCGCACCATCGACACCTGCGTTCTGCGCGATCTGGCGCAGTGGCGTCTGGATCGCCTTGCGGACGATGTCGATGCCGCGGGTCTGGTCGTCATTGACGCCCTTCATGCCGTCCAATGCCTTGGTGGCATAGAGAAGCGCGGTACCGCCACCGGGGACGATGCCTTCTTCGACAGCGGCCCGCGTAGCATGAAGCGCATCGTCGACGCGGTCCTTGCGTTCCTTGACTTCGACTTCCGACGCGCCACCAACCTTGATGACCGCAACGCCGCCCGCGAGTTTGGCAAGACGCTCCTGAAGCTTTTCCTTGTCATAGTCGCTGGTGGTGTTTTCGATCTGCTGGCGGATCGCTTCGGTGCGGCCCTTGATCGAATCGCTGTCACCCAAACCGTCGATGATCGTGGTGTTGTCCTTGTCGATCGTGACGCGCTTGGCCGAA